>DASZPS010000194.1:0-18541 GCA_035549955.1 Lacunisphaera sp.
CCGCCGCTCCCAAGGCCAGGCGCTCTGCAATAAAACGCCGGCGTGCACCAACCAGATCTTCAGTTTTCCAGGGCATAGATGCCCGTAAAACTGTCAGCGATGTGTGGCACCTAAAGTGTCAGCGATGTGTGGCATCATGCCGAGACTGCGCCCCTACCTCATTCACGGAATCACTCGAACGCCAGGTTTTGGGCGGCCCGGCAGAAGACGGCCTGGTTGTGCTTCTTGGCGATGGTGAAACGCCATTTCAGGGCCGCTTCGACGCACGTGTCGTTGAAACGAGGGTCGGTGGACGAGAGGATCTGGGCGTGCTCGACGATGCCTGTCTTGCCGATGACAAACTCCACCATGACGGTCGCCTTCACGCCCTTCTCCTTGAGACCGGCAGGATAAACCGGCGGTACTTGGGAAATCGGCCGGGGCTTCTCGTCGACGGCGTCGTAGTCATACAACGGCGAAAAATTCTTCTGGGGCACCGCCGGCTTGGCGGGCGGGGCGGGTTGGGGGGAGGGCTTCGGGGTCGGAACAGAAGGGTCGGCCGCCCCCGCCGTCAGGGCGAGTGCTGCCATCACGCCCAACCCCGCTGCGAACTTTCGGAATTTCAGGGGTTTCATGCTTTTAATCTCCTGACCTCCCCCAAGGAAAAGCGGTAAGCGGCCCGACGCGAGCCGGATTTTTGGTAGGAATGCACCGGCGCGGATTTTGCGGGTCCAAGCGATCATGAAACCTCTGTTCGTGCTCATTGCCTGCGGATTGATCGGCCTGGGGACGGGTTGTTCCTCGACTTACTACAGCGCCATGGAGAAAATCGGGTTCGCCAAGCGGGACATCCTCGTCGACCGCGTGGACGACACGCGGAAGGCGCAGGGGAAGGCGAAGGAGCAGTTTGCCAGCGCGCTCGAACACTTCATCGCGGTGACCAGGGTCGACGGCGGGGAGTTGCAGCGCAAGTACAGCGAACTCAACCGCGAGTTCG
This sequence comes from Lacunisphaera sp., assembly GCA_035549955.1. Lineage (GTDB taxonomy): Bacteria > Verrucomicrobiota > Verrucomicrobiia > Opitutales > Opitutaceae > Lacunisphaera. Next base: position 977 of record DASZPS010000194.1, read on the forward strand.
AGCACAGCGAGGCGAGCGCGAAGGAAGTGAAGGAGCGCATCGCGGCGGTGGAGGACGTGGCGGAAGCGTTGTTCAAGGAATGGAAGCAGGAGCTGTCGCAATACACGGACGCGTCCCTGCGCCGCGAAAGCCAGCGGCAGCTCGATGTCACGCGGCAGCGTTATGACGAGTTGGTGCGCCTGATGCGGCGGGCCGCCAGCCGGATGGACCCGATCCTGGCGACCTTCCGGGACCAGGTGCTGTTCCTGAAGCACAACCTCAATGCCCGCGCGATCGCCTCGCTGGACATCACGACGCGGACACTGGAGACCGACATTTCCCGCCTCATAGCCGACATGGAAGCATCCATCCGGGAATCGGAGGCCTTCATCAAGGCGATGAAGGAATAGCGGAGAACACCGCACGCAGGGGCGCAGTCTTGCCCGTTCAGTTCAGGGCCTTGAGCCTGCCGAAAGGCTGCGCCCAATCCCGCCCCGGCGGGATTCCTCCGACTCCGACAGGAAACGATCCGGATTCCGCGCGGCGCGCGGAATGGTCATCGCAAGCCTGCGCCCCTACCTCGCGATCCGCTGCGCCGCCTGGACTGCCGCTTGGATTTCCCGGGCGGCGGATTTCCAGAGGCCGTTGACGTGGATCGGCTGGCTCCCGCCGGACGTTTCGATGTCGAGGTTGGCGAGAAAAATTCCCCGGCTGATGCGGAGGGAGGCGATCGCCCGGTAGTTGATGTGCTCCTCCTGCGAACCGAACAAGGTGCCCTTCCGAAAATGCAGCCCATCCTCGGCCACGATGAGTCGATCCGGGAAGAACAGGTTGCCCGCCGACCAGCGGCTCGACTTGTAGGCTTTGCGTTTGATGGCGACAGGCGGGGGCGCGGCCAGCACGCGCGGAACCGCGGCCGGCAAGTCGGCCGCCAACAGCCGGCTCTTGGCCGCCGCGAATTCCGCCTCGCTCAGTTGCCCGTCGCGATGGAGTCCCGCCAGCTTGTTCAGTTCATCGGTCAAGTTCATCGGCACCACTACCCTGACAGCCGCGGAAGCCGTCAGTTCGCAAATGTCCGGTAGGGGCGCAGTCTTGCTGCGCCCAATCCCGCCCCGGCGGGATTCCTCCGACTCCGACAGGAAATGATCCCGATTCCGCGGTTCGCGCGGTATGGGCGCAGCAAGGGCTGCGCCCCTACCCGAATCGGGCGCGCATGCCTTTCGGCGCTGCGGTCCCGGAAAATGCCCGAGGCCCGCCACCGGAGAATTTACCGGAACATCGCGGCCTGCCGACCATTCCCAAGAGCTAGAGAACTGCTGTTCGTCCTTTCAACCCGCTCCCCCATGAAAGCTTTCGCACCTTCCTTGCCGGCCGCAGCCTTGGCTGCCGGGCTGGCGCTGTTTCAACCCTCCCTTTCCGCGCAGGTCATCGGCGCTGAATCATCCCAGCCGATTGGCGCGGAGTCCGCCGACGGCGAGATCCTGACCCGCGGTCCGGTCCATGAGGCGTTTGCCGCCGTGGTGAACTACAATCCCGAAGCCGGCCTCATCGTCGACCGCGAGCCGCCGGAACCGATCGAGGAAATCCCGCCCGAGGAAAAACCGGTGGGCGGCGACGTCGCCTGGATTCCCGGCTACTGGGGGTGGGACGACGAACGCCATGACTTCATCTGGATCAGCGGCACGTGGCGCGTATTGCCGCCCGGCCGGGCCTGGATCGCCGGCTACTGGCGCGACTCCGGGCATGGCTGGCAATGGATCTCTGGCTACTGGGAGGACGCGGAGCGCCGCGAAGTCAGCTACTTGGCGCCGCCGCCCGCCACGCTCGAGCGCGGCCCCAGCGCGCCGGCGCCTTCGCCGGATTACGATTGGGTGCCGGGATGTTGGGAATGGCGCGAGGGGCGCTATCTCTGGCGCCCCGGCTATTGGATCGAGGTGCGGCAGGACTGGGTGTGGGTGCCGTCGTATTACCTCTGGACGCCCCGCGGGCACGTCTTTGTGGACGGTTACTGGGACTACGCGCCGGCGAACCGCGGCCTGCTCTTCGCGCCCGTGTACTATCGCGAGCACCGGCGCCCCCATTACGAATACCGGCCCAGCATCGTGTGGAACGTCGCCATCCTCTCGGACTATCTCTTCCTGCGCCCGCGCTACTGCCACTACTACTTCGGCGACTACTACGATCGGCGCTACGAACGCAGCGGGATCTACGCGACGTTCGCCTTCCAGTCGTCGCGCCACGGTTACGATCCGTTCTACAGCCACCAGCGGTGGGAGCACCGGGAAGATCACGAATGGGACCGGCGTTATCGCGAATCCTATGACTATCGCCGCCAGCACGTGGACGCCCGCCCGCCGCGGACCTGGTCGGGCGGTCCCTCGACGGTGATCAATGTTAACGTCAACGTGAACCAGCAAAGTGGCGCACCTCGCACGCGCAGCGTGATGTACGCGCAACCCGTCCAACAATACGCGCGATCGTCCGACGCCCCGGTCCGCGTGGAACGCGCGCCCGCGGCCAGCCGCCAGCAGGAGGCGCAGCTCGCCCGGCAGGTGCAGGAGCAACGCAACCAGCGGCGCACGACCGAAGCGCAACCGCGCGCGGGGCGGAACGCCCAGTCGCGCCAGCAACCGGCGGCCCCGGCCAATGCCCAAACCGCGCCGAGCGAGTCGACGCGCCGGTCCGCCGCGACCAAGCCGTCGCAACCCGCGCCCCAGCGCGAACCGGCCCGCGCGGCCCTGCCGGCCTCGCCCATCGTGGCCCGCGCGCCAGCAGCCGGGGCATCGCAGCCCCCGCCCAAGGCGAAGGCGCCGCCGCCCGAGGAACGAGCGGCACCCCCGCGGGAGCGCGGCCGGAGAAATTCCCCGCAGGCGAACGCCGCGGCTCCCGATAACGCCGCCACGTCCGGGCAGCCGGCGCCCGGTGCTCCCCCGGCACCGCAAGCCCGGCCCGAGGCGGGCAAGGGGCCGGTGGTCGCCCAGCCGGCGCAAAGAGCCGCGCCTCCCAATGTGCCGGCGCGCCAGCGCGAGTCGGGTGGATTGCAGGCGGACAATTCCGCCGCCACCGAGGTGCGCCGGCAGGACGAGCGCGACCGGCAGGCAGACCAGTCCCGCGCGGAGCGGGAGGCCCGGGCGCGCCAGGCGGGGGAAGCCCGGCGTCAGGCGCAGCAATCCCGGGAGATTGGCAAGCCGCCGAGCCAGGTCGGCCCGCCGCAGTCACCGCAACGTCAGGCAGTCAATCCGCCGGCACAGCAGCAACCCAGGGATCGCGCCGTGGCCCAGCCGCAGGATCAAGCGCGCGAACAGGCGGCGGCTCAACAGCGGCTTGCCGCCGAGGCCCAGGAACGGGTGCGCCAGCAACAAGCGCAGGCGCAGCAGTCGCGCGTCGCGGAACAGGCCCGACAGCAGCAAGCCCGGGCCGCCGAACAGGCTCGGCAACAGGAGTCGCGCGATAAATCTCTCACACCCACCGGGCATTCCTCCGACTACAATCCGCACGCCCAGGAACAGGCCGAAAAGAATGCGGCCCGCGCAGCCGAACAGGCCCGCGAGGAGCAGGCCCGCGAGCAATCGCGCCGGGAGCAGAGTGCCCAAGCCCAACAGCAGGCGCAGGCTCAGGCCCAGGCGGCGCAGCAGGCGCGGGAACAACAGCAGCGGCAGGCGGAGCAGCAACGTGAGCAGCAGCGCGCCCAACAGCAGCGGGAGCAGGCGCAGCAGCATGCCGCCGAGCAAGCCCGGGAACAGCAGGCGCGCGCGGCGGAACAGGTGCGGGAGCAACAGGCGCGGGCCGCACAGCAAGCCGAGGCCGCGCGCGCGCGGATGGCAACTCCCGCGCAGCCGCAGCCCGCGCCAAAAAAGCAGCCGCCAAAACAATCGGACGACGACCGCGACAAGGATAAGGACAGGGACCGCCGGGATCGGTGACCCCTGTATCGGCGCTCCAGCCCGGACATTTCCAGTCTTCCATGTGCGACCCGCACCCCGGCGCTGCGCACCGAAGTCCCCTCCACGCAGGCGCTGGCTCGGAGCGGCTTCGCCGCAACGCGCCGGTTCAGCGCGTTCCACCATTTGGCGGGCGTCGGTTTCAACACAGGCGCCGGTTTCGCACGCCGCGTGAGTCCTTGTCGGCGGTATGTCCTGTTGTTCGCTTCCTGATGTGGCGTGCTCGCCACCAAGGATCAGTCGCGCCGCCAACGCTGCGGCTGGGAAATCGCCGACCACTATCGGTGCGGTTCGCTTCAGCGCGAAGTCAGCCTACTCCTGGGAAACAGCGGCGCTGTAGCCGGCCTCGCTGGGGCCGGTCCGGGGTCACCGACCCCGGCTACAACCACACCGCTTCTTCCTGACCGGAGCAAAACGTGTTTTGTTGGTTCGTTTCCAAGTGTGAAACATACGGGCTGGAGCGCCGCTTTCGGAGCCGAACCCAGCTGCGATGGTGAATCCGGGCCCCACTGATGACGCGCCTGTCCCGGGCAATTACCGACACGTCCCACGGGCTCCGCCTCGGGGCGGTCGGACGGCAAGGACCCGGTAGCGGGCGTCGGCGCGGCGGGCTAGATTAGCGGTCAAAGATCAAAGCACTCCTTCAACCCTCAACCCCGGATAGAATCATGAATCGATCCAGACATTTCATTGCCCTGGCCGCAGCGAGCCTGTCCCTGCTGGCCTGGCCCGCGCTCGCCCAGAGCTCCGGTTCCGGCACTACCACGAGCACCGGCGCGTCAATCAAGCCCAACTCCACCGGGAGCATGAGCGCCAACGCGACCGGAACCACCACGCCCGGCTCCACCTCCAGTTCGGTCACTGGCACTACCACCACCACCCGCAGCAGCATTCGTCCCAGCACGAGCACCTCGAGCACGACGGCAACCACGCCTTCCGCCACCACGCCCACTGCCAGCACGAATACAAATACCAGCGTGGCGACTCCCACCACCAGCAGCACCACCAGCACCTCGACAAGTTCCGGCGTGAACTCCCCGGTGCCTGCGGGGGTTCTCCCGAATGATACCATCCCGGCCGTCAATAACGGCAACCCGGCGGGCGCTGTTGCCAGCGCGACGTTGAGCACGCTCGACGCCGACCGCGACGGTCGTCTCTCCTTGGCCGAATATACCCAGGCCTCGGCGCGCGCCTCGGGTCAGGCGTTGCGGTCCGTGCCCGCCGTCACCACCTCGAGCGGGGTCAGCGGCAGCACGTCCGTGAGCAATGGCACGGGCACGACCCCAACCAACCGTTCGACGGCGCCCACGGCGGATGTCACCTCAAGCCCTCCCACCAGCCCGGTCAGCAACTCAGTCGACCAATTCCGCCGGCTGGACGTCGACGGCGATGGCTATCTCAGCGCGACGGAGTTGGCCGCCGGCAATCGCACGAGCGTGAGCACGCCGTAGGCTTCGCCCGTTTCGCCCCCTTCGCCCGCGACGGTCGCCGCCGCGGGCCCGAAACCGAGGTAGGGGCGCAGTCTTGCTGCGCCCAATCCCGCCTCGGCGGGATTCCTCCGACTCCGACAGGAAACGATCCCGATTCCGCGCTTCGCGCGGAATGGTCGCAGCAAGACTGCGCCCCTACATCCGGAGAGGCCGGTCCGGGGTCGCCGACCCCGGCTACAACCACACCGTTTCTTCCTGAGCGGGAGCAAAACGTGTTTTGCGGCTTGGCGCTGCACAGTTCCGCTGGAGAGGGGTGATCTCAGGGGCAGGTCGGTCCGCCGTTGTGATCCCTCCATTTGCCAACCGCCGCCTCGTCGTTTCACTCGCCGGCACCCCATGAAACTCCCCGCCCCGCTGGTTGCCGCCCTGCTCGTTGTTTCAACTTTGTCTCCGGTCTCCGGCGCCGACTCCGCCCCGGCGGCGACGCCGGCCCCGACCGCGCCAGTGGTCGAACCGCCCCGGCCCCCGCGTCCGCCGCCGCCCACGCGTGCACCCGACGGGCCCGGTGCGCCGCGATTCATGGTTCCCGGCGCGAAGCCCGGTGACACCGCCCTCCGCGCCGCGCCGGGGGTGAATCCGCCCGTCGATGCCGAGGGTGATTGGATCATCGGACCCGAGTACGTGCCCGCACCGGAGACGAAAGAGATCGCCGGCGTCCCGCAGGGGCGGGTGGAACAATTCGAATTGGATTCCGCGGCCAGCAAGTTCTACCCAGGCATCGCCCGCGACGCGTACGGGACTGCCGACCCCACGAACCCGCTCACCTTGGTCGTGAAAACGCACCCGGCGCCGTACAAGCGGCAGATCACGGTCTTCATCCCGGCCCAATACGTACCCGGCACCCCGGCGCCGTTCATCGTCACCCACGATGGCTCCAAGGAGGCCGGCAAATGGGACAACGTCCTCGTGAACACGCTCAACAACCTGATTGCCCAGCAGCGCGTGCCCCCGATGATCGCCATCTGCATCGCCAACGGCGGCGGCGACGCCCAAGGCAGTGAGCGCGGCCTCGAGTACGACACGATGTCGGGGAAATTCGCGGAGTTCATCCAGGCCGAAGTGCTGCCGGCGGTCGAAGCGCACTGTCACGTGAAGCTGACCGACGACCCCGAGGGACGCGCCGCCATGGGCGGCAGTTCCGGCGCCGCCGCGGCGTTCACCATGGCGTGGTACCACCCGGAGTGGTATCGGCGCGTCGTCTCGTACTCCGGCACCTACGTCAACCAGCAGTGGCCCTACGATCCGGTGACACCCGGCGGCGCCTGGGAATACCACAACCGCCTCATCCTGGCCGCGGAGCCCAAGCCGATCCGCATCTGGATGCACGTGAGTGACCGCGACAACTACAACTCCAACGCCCTGCGCGACGGCATGCACGACTGGGTGACCGCCAACCACCGCATGGCGGCCGTGTTCAAGATGAAGGGTTACCACTACCAGTACGTCTTCTCCCTCAACTCCGGCCACACCGACCGGAAAGTCCGCGAGCAGACGCTGCCGTCGGCGCTCGAGTGGGTGTGGCGGGGGTACGGGGGAAAATAGCCCGGAGATTTGAGATCGGGCCTGGAGGTGGAGCGCGTTGCTCCCCAACGCGCTAAGGACGTCCGCTGCGGAAGAAGCGCCCTGAGGAGCAGGTCGCTCCACCTCACCTGCATGATCCCGGTTGAGACCTGAGACCAGAGACGGGAAGCTATCCGGAAACCAGACCGACCGAGATCCTTGCCGCGAATGTAGGGGCGCAGTCTTGCTGCGCCCAAGCCCGCAGGGCTTTCCTGCGGACCGCCGGAACGCGATGATTCTTCGCTGCGCGAAGAATGGGCGCAGCAAGACTGCGCCCCTACGGCAGAAACAGAGGTATGCATTCGCTTCTTCCACTCTTGGTGTTGAATTGCCGCACGCTCCTATCGGGCGGGCACCCGATGGCGAGGGGGATGGCGGTGGGTAAACTGGAGGCATCCCCCAAAAAACATGAATCGCCTCAACCATTTTTCCATCCCGCTCCTCATCTCGGCCCTGTGCCTGGGCGCCGCGTCATTGGCGGCCCAGGACGAGGGTTCGAACCTCGCGCCCGTTCCACCGTCAGGCGTTGGCGAGCCGGCTCCGTCCTCGCCCGGCGGCAGCCCGACGCTCTACGGCCCTCGCGGCGCCATTTTTCCTCCTGCGACGACCAGCCGAAGCACGCCGGGATTGGAGCAGCTCGATGCCGACCGCGATGGCCGGATCTCGCTGGCGGAATTCGTCCAACCGTCCGCGGCCGCTTCGCGCGCGTCAGGCGGGCAAGCCCCCGCAGCGGCCGACGGGAAGCAAAGCGCCGATGAGCGCGCGGCGCGTTTCCATCAACTGGACCGCGATCGTGACGGGTACCTCGATCGCGTCGAATTGGATTCCGCCAGGTAGGTGGGAATCGGGCTCGCAATCGTTGTCGTTCACCAACTCGAGGGAGCAATCCCGAGAGAACGAGAAAGATTAGGAGAACGAGAATGATCGGGGGGCCTGATCAGATCACTTTTTTGACTCCCGGCACGAGCAGCAACACCGACGCCACCGCGAACGACGCGGCGCAGGCCAGCGCGCCGACGACGGTGAATTTCAGCAGCGGGGCCGCGGTCCAGCCGCGGGCGAGCAGGCAGAGCGCGACGACCACGGGCGGGTGGACGATGTACGCGCCAAATGCGCGGCGGGCCAGGGCATCGGCGAAAGGGTTCGTCCCGGCCAGGCGCGTGCGGAAGAACCACAGCAGCCCGAGGGTGATGCCCCAGCCGATCAGCGGGTCCCAGAGGGCGTAAAACGCGGCGTTGAGGTTCCAGCCGCCATCGAACGAGCCCTGGCCCGCGGGCTTTGCCGCCATAACGAGCAGCCCCACGAAACTGAAGATCGACGTCATGAGCCAAGGGCGGGCCAGCGGGTAGCTCACGCGCTCGAGCAGCGCGGACCGCGCCGCGAGGCAGCCGAAGGCGAAGAGCAGGATGTAGGGCGGGAAGTAGCCCAGTTGGAGCGAGAAGACATTGTGGCCGACCGGCACCGCGAAGCGCACGAGGAACGACGCGAGACCCGCACCGAGCGCGCCGAGGAGCAGGGCCCGGTGGGATGGCCATTCGGCCAGGTCGCGCGCCGGCCCCGGGCCCCACCGCCGCCACGCGGCGTAGGCGAGGGCGAAGATCAGCAGCGCCTCGGCAAACCAGAGCGGTCCCGGGCCGAATTCATGTTCCTTGGTGAGGTTCCACCAGCGCAGGCCGAAGGACTGCCCGGCAATCGGGTAGGCGAGGGCGACGGTGAGCGGATGAAGCACGAAATAATACGCCGCCAGCGGCAGGCCGAGGCGGATGAAGCGGTCGCCGAGGTAGGCGCGGGGTCCCTTGCGGTCGAAGGAGCGCGGCGTGTAGTAACCCGCGAGGAGAAAGAAGAACCCCATGAACCACGACTGGTTCGTGGCATTGAAGAGCAGCAGCAGGTGGCTCGAGGCATTGGGCTGCTCCCGCCAGTACCACCCGCCCGACCCGCCATACGCGATCGCCGTGTGGTGCAGGATGACCAGCCCCGTGGTCAACACCCGCAGGTGGTCGATGAAGGCGTTGCGGGCGGGCGCGGGCATGTGCCGGAAGCATTCAGCGATCAGCGGTCAGCTGTCAGCACGGAATCTCGCGCGGCGTTTACCGCGAATGGCCGCTAATTGACGCTGGCAGCTACCCGGAAACCAGACCGAACGAGATCCGTGCCGCGAATGTAGGGGCGCAGTCTTGGCTGCGCCCAAGCCCGCAGGGCTTTCTTCCGGACCGCCGAAACGCGATGATTCTTCGCTGCGCGAAGAATGGTCGCAGCAAGACTGCGCCCCTACGGCAGAAACAGGAATTTGGACAGGTTCTAGTCAGTCCGGAGAATCGTTCTCATTCTCATAATCGTTCTCGTAATCGATACCGCGGATCGGGTCTGACCAGAGAGAACGATTAGGATTAAGAGAACGAACTAGAAGCTATCCGGAAACCAAACCGAACGAGATCCTTGCCGCGAATGTAGGGGCGCAGACTTGCTGCGCCCAAGCCCGCAGGGCTTTCTTCCGGACCGCCGGAACGCGAGGATTCTTCGCTGCGCGAAGAATGGTCGCAGCAAGACTGCGCCCCTACGGGTTCGTCCGGGCACCCCTCCCCAAAGGGGACCGTCGTCTCCGGAGGTCCGGCTCCCCTCTCGAGAGGGGTGGCGCAAAGCGACGGGGTGTGTATGGCTGTCGCGCGAATGAGCGGAAGAGTTTCAAGAGCGGGGTGCGACACGATTTGATGCCAATCTTCCGGTGGCCCATGCCCGGTCGCAGCGGGCTGGCAAAGGGCTTCCACGTCGGGGGAGGAAACCCCGGGCGGCGCCGCCTACGAGCGGCGCAAGGTGGGCTTGCGGCCGAAAACGACGCCACCGACACCCACGCCGAACAGAACGACACCCGCGATCATGAGCCAGACGGTGCGGTCGGTGGGCGCGCCGGACCGGAATCCGGAGAAGGCCGAAATGAGCGAGCCCAGGGCATTGAAGCAGTAGATGACCAGCACGGTGCCGATCGAAAGAAAGATGAGGGAGACGGTGCGATTCATGGGAAGAGGCGTGAAAAACGGAAAGGCATACTTCGGGTGGAGACGTTGTGACCGGTGGGTGAAGCAAGCGTGTGGGGAGACGAACCGCGACGCGACGTGCATAACCGGAAAAGCCGTCGCGAACGGGCAATCGGTTCGCGGGCGAGCGAGTTCGGTCGAAAATAGGCCCGAAGCGGCGTGACCATAGCAAGAGGTTGCGACATTCGGGACGTGCGGAAGGCCGGCAACGAGATCGCGCCGGTTGCTTGTTGGCGGCAGTGCGATTACTCTGGGGCATGGAAATCAAATTGCCGCACATGCCCTTCAAGTTCGATTCACCCGAGGGGCGGATGGAAATCACCGTGCGGCGCGGGCCCTCGCCCGTCGCGAAGGAAGGCGGCCAGCCCTTTGTGGCGGCGGTGATCTTCCTGCAGTCCGGCCCGCGCGCCCTGGAGCGGATCCCGCTCGCGGCGCGGTCCGACACGTATGGCGGCGCGATGCGCGTGCTGACGCAGGGCTTCAAGGTCAACCCGGCTGCGTACGAGGAGCACACCGCCGAGTTCCGCGTGCTGACGGCCCTCTGCCAGACCAAGGGCGTGATTGACTTGGATCCCTGAGTGGGGCGGGAGACCCGAGCTTGGCGCCAGAAGAGGACGCGGGTGAACGGAAAGCAGGCCGGTCGGACGTCGTTGGCAGTCCAGAAGGGCGGCGACCTACGGAGCAAGCGTTTGCGATTCCGGGACAACTCGTGTCCCACGCAGCGAGCCCTCGTCGTCCGTGCCTTGGCCAAGGATGAAGCGCGGAGATGGTCAGCCCGCGGGTTGCGTGAGGGCTAAGCGAGGGGTTCTCGGGTTCGTCGCGCACGCTCTCCGGCCTTGGTGTTTCCGCCGCCGCGAGACGGAAGCGTGGATACTGCGCGCCTGTCGGCCACAGCCTTGGCGACGGGTGACGCCCCACGGGCGCGGCGAGGACACAAACCGACCGGAGACTGGAACTTTGGTTTTGAATGCAATGCAAGCTATGGAATGCATTTTAGATGAAGATAGCAATATATAGCTTGTCTAATCGCTATTATATGCAGTCTATAGATTGCATGAAAACCCGAGCAGCGAGTATCATTCTTGGAGGATTGGATGAGAGACTTCCTACCTATCGGCCGGCCCTTGGGAACGTGCCTCGGAGGCCGACCCATGGCTGGCTCAAAGCCGTTCGCACGGCGGTGGGACTGAGCCAGAATTCGGTCGCCCGGAAGATGGGTGTGACCCGCCAAGCCTATGCCCAATTTGAAGCTTCGGAAAAGAGCGGGACCATCAGCCTGGCATCGATCGAACGCGCGGCGGCTGCCATGGATTGCGAATTCGTTTACTTTGTAGTGCCGCGCGAGTCCGTGGCCCGCACTTATGGTGAACTCGCGAGAATCCACGATCCGGCGTACCGGCACCTGCAAGCGAGCGAGCATTCCATGGCGCTCGAGAATCAGGCGGTGGGCGATCTTCCACCCAGGCCAAAGCCGTGACGGACCTTTTTCCCCCGCCCCCGGATGCCACTCCCCTCGACCCGGCGGAGCAGGAGGCGTTGCGGCCCAGCATCAGCACCCGGGCCGAACTGAACCAGTTTGAGCGGCTCAACATCAACGAGGCGCGCATCTGGGCCATGCGGCCGCGCAACCTGCGGCGTGACGATCTGCTGACCGACGGCTTCGCGCGCGAGTTGCACCGGCGCATGTTCAACCGCGTCTGGCGCTGGGCCGGACGTTATCGGACGACGGAAAGGAACCTGGGGTGGGAGGTTCCCCGCCTGGCCGAGGGCGTTCACAACGCGTTCGCCGATCTGCGGGCCTGGCTCCAGCACTCGACCTACCCGGTGCCGGAGGCCGCGGTCCGACTGCACCATCGTCTCGTCGTCATCCATCCCTGGCCCAATGGCAACGGGCGTCACGCGCGGCTCATGGCTGACATCCTGGTCGCCGCCCGCGGGGAGGAGGCCCTGAGCTGGGGCGCCCGCAGTGACCTGGCCGCGGCGGGGGAAACGCGCGGGCGCTACCTCGCGGCGCTCCAAGCCGCCGACCGGGGGGACTTTGCCCTGCTGCTGGGATTCGTGCGCAGCTAGGTGGGACGGGGTCAGGCAAGGGAACTTTTGACTCTGAACCGATTGAACCACAGAGGCACAGAGACACGGAGGAATTAGCACAACGATGCCAGGGGGCGTCGCAGGGCCTTTCGTTGCCGCCGAGTCTTCCGTTTTCGCTTGGCTTTGGCTGACAGGATAGAGGCGCGCTTCTCCATGGGGATGGCGGCCCGCTGAGGCCCGGGAAAGAACCGGAATGTCTCCGGCTTGGCATAGGTGATTTTTGACCATCGGAGCGGAAGCTCGAGATGCCAGAATGGCACCTCAACTGGCGCGCGCTCGGTGAGCACTGCGAACTGTGTGTTAGATGCATTCATCGAGTGATAGTTGAAGTGGATGTTTGAAGTTTCGCTTTACGCCCGACCGCCTTGCCCCTGCATCTGTCGTTCAATACAGGCGATGATCTTCGTGTAATGCTCGGCGATGGATTTGGCTTCGTGGGAGTCGCTGCATTCTTCGCAGACAAACGAATCGTCGGCATTCCCAGTCTCAAGATACTCAGCGGTCTTACTCCATGCGTCAGCACGAGCACGGAGGCCGTCCAGCACCTGACCAAGGTCGTTGCCTTCAAGGTGTATGTTGAAATGAGTCGGCACGCTAGTTCCTCCTGCCGAAGGTGCGACCGTCTCCGATTGATATGCTTCCGTCGGGCCAGACGTCGACTGGGAGTATAAAATCATCCACACTGATCGCATCCTCGAAATCGCGTTCTCCTTCCAAGAACTGTCGAAGGTGCTCCATGAGATTGTCGGCGATCTCACGCTGAGCTTCGAGTTCGGTGGCGTAGATGACAGGCAGATTGTTCTCATTGTACCACGCCGGCACCAGCCCCTCGCAAATTGTGCGGGTGAAGATGGCATGGGCTGAGCGCATAGGCTGCCGAGTTGTTAGCACCAATTGAGACTGTTCCAAAATAGAACACTAATCAAGTCAAGACCTGTTAACTTCGCCGGGTGGATGTTCCAAAGAAGAACAACAATATTGTCGGTAAGCGGGTGAAGAAGGCGCGGTTGGCAGCGAAGCCGAAGCTCTCCCAGGACGCGTTATCGGGCAAACTGGCCGCACGAGGAGTTACGATCGACCGAGCCGGCATCGCCAAGCTGGAGAGGGGCAGTCGCTACGTATCGGATTTCGAGGTTAAGGCCTTAGCGGCGGCCCTCGGTGAGACAGTTGGATGGTTGTTGGGTGTGGACAGCTGACGACAATGTCCCGAGCCAATGACATCATTTCCTACCCCGAGATGTGCCTGAAAGAGGGTGCAGCTCTTCAGCGAGGCATGAACTTTCGTCTTCATGGAAAGCACTCAGTGATCTTGATGTCGGTTCGACCAAATGCGCCCTATGCGGATCGAGTTGAGGAAGAGGGGCAGGTGCTAGTCTATGAAGGTCATAACGAGAACAGGACAGCGTTGTGCAAGTACCCTGAGTTGGTCGATCAGCCTGAGTTTACACGAACCGGCCGTCCTACAGAAAACGGAAAATTTAAGAAGGCGGCATGGGGTTACAAATCAGGCGCTCAACCACCAGAACGCGTCCGGGTTTACGAGAAGATCAAGGATGGTATTTGGTCCTATAATGGTGTCTTCCACCTCGAGGATGCTTGGGTAGAACAGGCCGAGAAACGCAATGTCTTCAAATTCAAACTAACTGCAGTCGAGGGTGAGGAAGACGACGCAAAACCGGTACCATATGATCCCAATCCCGGTCGGATGATCCCGACAGCTGTGAAGCGTGAGGTGTGGAAGCGAGACAACGGTAAGTGTGCTCAATGTGGGTCGAAGTTAAACCTGCATTTTGACCATATCATTCCGTGGTCCCTCGGAGGTTCCTCAACGGAGGTTAGGAACATCCAACTGCTCTGTTCTGCGCACAACCTGAGCAAGAGCGACGATATTGTGTAGGTTCGCAAACACCCCAACCCAAGAAGTAGTGCTCGCCGGTCATCATCATTTATGAAACGCCCTGACACAGTAAATGTCTCGCAACTTCTCAAAGACACAGCCCGCTACAAGGCTCCGGTTTTCCAACGATACTACATGTGGGGAGCGACGCAGTTCGATCAGCTTATTGAGGATATTGAACTCGCTGACCCTTCGATAGGTCAGTTCCTCGGTGCGATTGTCCTCAAAGACATGGGTCGGGAATCAGGGCCTGCGTCGCCTTCCGTATACCTACTGGTCGACGGTCAGCAACGCATGACGACGCTTTACTTGCTTCTGCTCGCCATGGCGAGTGTTGCTGAAGACTACAAAAAGAAAGACGACGTAGATTTCATCTGGAGCAACATGCTCGTTGAAAAATCGAGCAACGCATATTTCGGTTGGCCGAAGCTGATTCCGACTCTCCAAGATCGGCACACGTTCTACAAGATTCTTGATCTAGCCCTCCCGAATGCTGACTGGGATTTTAGTGCCGATCCCGAAGATAAGAAGCCTCGTGAATCCACTGCGTTAACTAACCAATGGGAGCGTATTCGGAACCACGTTGCGGAATCTGTAGCCGATACTAAGGGAAGGTTTGATCGGGCTTCGTTCGATCAGATGCTCACCGCGATTCAGGAGCAGCTAAAGCTGATAAACATAACCCTCGAGGCAAATGACGATGCAAATGCCATCTTCAGTCGTCTCAACTCACGCGGCGTTCCTCTTGAACTTTCCGACCTCATCCGCAACGAAGTTTTCAGCAAATTCGGGCCGAAGGATGGTGAAAAAGCTGACTCCTGGTTTCACAAGGAGTGGCAACCATTTGAGAAAACAATTCCGTCTAAGGACTTGAGTGCGTTCTTTCCTGTTTACGCATACATCGTGCTCAAAGGTAAAGTGACCAAGTCTGCGGCTTTTGTTGCGTTGCAGGGAAGGTGGAAAAAGGAAACCCCCGCAACGATTCTCGCGGATCTAAAGCGATACTCGCCTTTTTTTAGCTCACTGTCCGATTACAAGCCGATCGCCAGTTTGCCAAAGTCGATGAATGGGCAGATGGAGCGTTTCTCTCGCATGCCTCGCTCGCGGGTAACTTGGCCGTTTATTATTGAGATCCTTCGTGCGGTTGAAAACGAAAAGCTTTCCAAGAAGAATGCGGCGCGATCATTGCATATGGTCGAGTCCTTCTTAGCCGGAACGATTCAGTTGGGGCCGGCTTTCAGAGGGAAATCAACGACCACCAAAAGGTGGAGCGCGTTGCTCCCCAACGCGCTCAGGATGCCCGCTGCGAAGAAAGCGCCCTGGGGAGCAGGTCGCTCCACCTCCAATTGCATCGTTCCGGCTTAGTGAGGCGTGCGCTTACCGGCAAAGAACCCACTGGTTTACACGCAGTGTTCAAGGTGCTTTGGGAGAAAACGAAGGGTATACCCGAAGACCTGTTGGACAAGATCACAACCACAACCATCGACATCCCTTCGGATAAGGAACTCAGGGCATTCCTTACGGAAGAGCGAAGTGACTCTCGCGTGATTTTGCCGTTCATCTTGGAGGAGTATGAACGTGATTTCGTAAAAGCGAACAAGTTTGATCCTGCGCCTCGGGTGGCAGGCACTGTAGAGCACATTCTGCCCCAAAATCTAAGCGGCGACTGGAAGCTGGAATTTAGCAAAGACGAGCACGATGCGTACGTCGGATTATTGGGTAACCTTGCGCCCCTCACTGAGTCGCAAAACAAGAGCGTCCAGGACGATCCTTGGAAAGATAAGCGGAAACGATTTAAGGGTTCAAATTTCAAAAGTACCGCGAACCTCTACGACAATACGGAGTGGAAAAAATTGCAGATTCGAGAGCGAACGGAGGCGCTTACGAAGTGGATCATTAGCCGGTGGCCAGATCTCTCTTCGATTTAGTGTTCCTTTCCTTACGTGGGCATGACTTTCGCTGTCAGAATCTGGTTGGTAGCGTACCTGCTGGCGGTTTCAGTCCTAAGTTTGCAAGCCGCAGAACAGCCGCGGTTGCGGATTTTGGTGATCGGGAGGCATCCGGATGACCCGGAGTCCTGTGCGGGCGGGTTGCTGGCGCTGGCGATTTCGGCAGGGTTTGACGTTACGAGTGTTTACCTGACCACAGGGGAGGCGGGGATTGCGGGGAAGAGGGCGGGGATTCGGCGGAAGGCGCCCTACTTCGTCCCGCGGTCGCGGGACTACGAAGGGCTCGTCCGTCCCGTCTTGGCGGGAAGGCGGGGAAGCGGAGCGGGTTGATGAAAACTTGAGACCCGAGACCTGAAAAGGGCGCTGCCGGGGCGGGGACCAGATTGCGGCGTTGAAACCGAGCTGGGTCACGGGTTGGCTTCGGGCATGTCACAACTTGCCCGGGTTTGGGTCGTGTTGGTGTTGCTCGTGGGTTTGGTCGCGGGCGCGGAAGCGGGCGAGCAGCGGCAATGGCGCATCCTGGTGATCGGCGGACACCCGGATGACCCGGAAACTTGCGCGGGCGGACTGCTCGCTCTGGCCGCGGCTGCCGGGCATGACGTTACGAGTGCCTACCTGACAACCGGCGAAGCCGGGATTCCGGGGACGGATGCCGCGGCTGCGGCAGCCGCTCGGAAAAAGGAGGCCGAGCGCGCGTGCGGGATACTCGGGGTCAAGGCGGTGTTTCTCGGGGAGATCGACGGGGCGACGGTCGTGGACAAGGCGCGGTATGCGAAAATGGCGGAGTTCTTGCGGGAGCAGAAACCCGACCTCGTCATCACGCACTGGCCGATCGATGCGCATCCGGATCATCGGGCTTGCTGGAATCTGGTTTTTCAGGCCTGGCTGTCGGAGAAGCGGCGGTTCGCGCTCTACTACATGGAGGCGATGACGGGGCACCAAAGCATGGGATTTTTACCGACGGATCGCGTCGACATCGGCGCGGTGGTCAAAAAGAAGCACGAGGCCTGCTTCGCGCATGTCAGCCAGGGGATCACCCCGGAGAGTTACGAGGGGGAATTCCTCCACGGGCAGATCGAGCGTTTTCGGGGCGGGGAGGCGCGGTGTGAGTATGCGGAGGCGTTTGTCCGGCAGGATCAGAGCAAGGTCGTGGATTTTGGGGAGGTCTTGAGACCAGGGACCAAAGACTAGACGGAGCGCGACAGCGCGGAGATGGTCAGCCCGCGGTTTGCGTCAAGGGCTGGCCCTGAATCCCGCAGGCGCGGGAGAAGGGTGGACGCTGCGCGCGCCCAATGGGCGGCGGTGGCCACAAACCTGAGACCTGAATTCGATCCGCCCGCGATTAGCGGGGGACCAGAACCACTCGCGGAGGCGATCAGCCGGAGGCGCTGACTCGAGATTTCGCCGTGGGCGAAATTGCATTGGTGGTGGCGACGGTTCGGATCGGTCGGGGCGTAAAGCCCCTCCTACATTCAGGCCGTAAAGGCGTTCAAGGCATGGCCCGTCGGGAGATGGGCCCTCCAGGCGTCGATACGCGCATCGACGACCAACTATTTCAGGGATTGGTTCCGGGAAGCGGCTAATCGCCGCTGGGAGCAGTAAGACGCGGTTGCCCGTCGGCGA
>DASZPS010000195.1:0-30293 GCA_035549955.1 Lacunisphaera sp.
CGCCGCTCCCAAGGCCAGGCGCTCTGCAATAAAACGCCGGCGTGCACCAACCAGATCTTCAGTTTTCCAGGGCATAGATGCCCGTAAAACTGTCAGCGATGTGTGGCACCTAAAGTGTCAGCGATGTGTGGCATCATGCCAAGCCTGCGCCCCTACCGCCCAACCAAAGGCTTTTCTCCCCCTACGCCCGGGGATGGGCTTTGGCGTGGATTTCCTTGAGCCGGGCCACGCTCGTGTGGGTGTAGACCTGCGTGGTGGTGAGGCTCGCGTGGCCCAATAATTCCTGCACCGAGCGGAGGTCTGCACCGGCATTGAGCAGGTGGGTCGCGTAGGAGTGCCGGAGCTTGTGCGGGGTGATGTCCATGGGCAGGTCGGCAAGGGCCAGGTAGCGTTTGACCAACTGCTGCACCGCGCGGACGGCAAGCCGGCGCTGCTCCGGCGTGACGAGCACGGGATCGTTGGGCCCCGTGGCGCGGGCGTGCGCGGTCCGGAATTGTTTCAGCACCGCCATCGCGGCGTCGCCCAATGGGGAGATTCGCTCCTTCCGGCCCTTGCCGAGCACGCGGGCCGCGCCGTTGCCAAAGTCGATGGCGCCATAGTTCAACGCGACCAGCTCGCTCACGCGCAGGCCGCCGCCATACAGCAGCTCGAGCACGAGGCGGTCGCGCACCGCCGTGAAGGCGTCAATCGATTCGTTGGCCAGCAGCTTTTCCGGACCGGCCAGCAGCTTCAGCATCTGCGCCTCGGTCAGGAATTTTGGGAGCGGTTTCTCGAGCTTGGGCAGCGGCACGCCGGTGAAGGGGTTGCGCGCCAATTTCCCCTCGCGCATCCAGTAGCGGTAAAAGGTACGGAGGCCCGAGACATGGTTGTGCAGCGTGCGCCGGCCGAACCGGCGCTGGGCTTCGATGACAAAGTCGCGCACGTCGCGCGTCGTGAGAACGCCGAAGTTCGCGACGCCGCGTCCCGAGCGCGCCAGCCAGTGGTGAAAATCTCCGAAGGCCTGGCGGTAGTTGCGGACGGTGTGGTCCGAGTAACGTCGCTCCTTCGCGAGGTAGTCGAGAAAGGGCTGCAGCCATTCCGCCGCCACCACCGGCGGCAAAGCCGGCTCAGGCGGGAGTCTGGACGCGGGCTTCGACATCGCGCATCACGCGGTTGCACTCCTGCCGCAGGGACATCTCGGGATCGATCCCGGCCTGGCGACACGCGGCCGCCAATTCGAAAAGCTGGCGTCCCGCGGCCGCCGCGGTGAGGCCATTCGCCTGGCGGTCGATGCCGGCCTGGTCGATGGCTCCATTGGCTGGGAGTGAATCCTTGGCGATGCGCTTCACGACTTCCTCGGCGAACATCAGGGCCGGCAGCCGCGGCGGCAATTGCTTGAATACGGCTGACTCCTTTTTGCCCGCGGCGGCCTTTTCCCCGGCCTTCACCTTCTCCCACACCTCGATGACCTGCGCCGAGTTGTCGGCGCGCCCGTCGCCGAACACATGCGGGTGGCGGCGGATCAGCTTGGCGTTGATCTCGCGGGCCACGTCGTCGAAGTCAAAGTCGCCCCGCTCCGCCGCGAGCTGGGCATGGAATACCACCTGGATGAGCACGTCGCCCAGTTCCTCGCGCATATGCGGAATGTCGTTCCGGTCGATGGTGTCCAGCAGTTCGCTGCACTCGTCGATCAGGCAACGCGCGAGGGTCTGGTGGGTTTGTTCGCGGTCCCACGGGCAGCCGTCGGGCGCGCGCAACCGGGCCATGGTTCGGCGGAGTTCTTCAATCGGCGTCATGGACCGATGCAATTACCACGGAACCCAGGGAACACACGGAAAATCCGGCCAATTTGGTTTGGCTTCCGGGTGTTCCGTGTTTTCCGTGGTCCGCCTTGCATGGATAAGCTGACCGAAATCATGGCCCACAAGCGCCGCGAGATCGCCCCCCTCGAGCGGCCGGTCTTCGCGCGCGAACTGGAGGAGGTCAACCGGCGCCTTCCGCGGCCGCCGTCTTTCCTGTCCGCCCTGCGCCGGCCCGATGGCCGCCTGGCCGTCATTTCGGAAATCAAGCGCCGCTCCCCCTCGGCCGGCGACATCAAGGCCGGTGCCTCCGCGGTCGAACAGGCCCGCCGCTACCGCGCGTCCGGCGCCGCCGCCCTTTCGATCCTGACCGACACCCAATTCTTTGGCGGCACGCTGGCGGACCTGATCGAGGTCACGGCCGATTTCGCGCGCACCCCGCCGGCCCCTGGGGTGAGCCCGTCGAATCCCGTGCCGTGTCTCCGGAAGGACTTCATGGTGCACCCCATCCAGGTGTTGCAGGCCCGCGAAGCCGGCGCCAGCGCCATTCTCATCATCGTCCGGGCCCTCCACGACGATGAAATCGCCTCGCTGCATGCCGCGGCCACCGCGGCCGGCCTCGACGCCCTGTTTGAAATCCACCGCGAGGACGAACTCGCGCGGGCCGTGAAGCATGGCGCGAAAATCATCGGCGTGAACAATCGCGACCTCGCCATCTTCAAGACCGACATCGGCCTTTCCGAGCGACTCATTCCCCAATTCCCAAAGGACGTCGTCGCCGTGAGCGAAAGCGGCTTCTCAACCGGCGCCGATGCCGCGCGGGCGCGCCAGGCCGGCGCCCACGCGCTGCTCGTCGGGGAGGCGCTGATGAAGGCCGCGGATCCGGCGGCCTTGATCCGGGAATTCCAACAGGCGTGAGCATCTTCTTAGTCGGAACCTGCGCGCAGGCGATGTCCCCGATCTTCTCCAGCCAGCAGGCGACCACCACATGCCCTTGACCCCGACAGGTACCCGCGAACTCCTCTCGAAGCTTGGCCACCAACCGAAGCACTTCCTCGGGCAAAACTTTCTCGTCGACGGCAACATTGTCCGCAAATCGCTCGAATTGGCCGGAATCAAGGCAGGCGACCATGTCGTCGAGATTGGGCCCGGTCTTGGCACCCTGACCTCCGCGCTGCTCGAGGCGGGCGCCGAGGTGTGGGCCGTCGAAAAAGACCGGCACCTGCATGCCCATTTGCTTGAAACCCTCGTCCCAAACCAGCCGCGCCTGCACCTGCTGGAAGGCGACGCCATGGATCACCCGCTGGCGGGTTTCCTGGAGGCGGGGTGCCCTCACCCCAGCTCGGTCGAGACCCCGCGGCATGATCCCCCGGACTCGGGACCGCCTCCAAATTTCAAAATTGTCGCCAACCTGCCGTATGCGATCTCGACGCCCTGGATGGATGCGGTCCTGAGCGGGCCGCTGCCCGTGCGGATGGTGCTGATGCTCCAGCAGGAAGCGGCACAACGCTACGTCGCGGCGGAAGGTTCGAAGACGTTCGGCGCCATCTCCATCTTTCTGCAGTCTGCCTTTGCGGTGCAGCCGGGGCACAAGGTCCCGGCATCCTGTTTTTATCCCCGGCCGGATATCGAATCCGTCTTGCTGAACCTCGTTCAGCTTCCGGCGCCGTTCGTATTCCCGGCGGCAGCCAAGGCCCTGATTCGCGCCTGCTTCCAGCAGCGCCGCAAGCAGCTCGGCTCGATCCTGCGGGGCAAGCTGCCACCGGAGAAGGCCGCCGCCTGGTTCGGGCGGCTGGCTGCGGCCGGGCATGGACCGCAGTCGCGGGCCGAGCAAATTCCCGTGGCACTCTGGCGGGATTTGTCTGTCTGAGCGGTCTCTTGCAATCGCGCCCCGCGCTTGCCAAATTCACCCGATGCTACGGCCCGTTGCCCTCTTGTCCTGCCTGGCCCTGGCTGGGCTGTCCGCGATCGCCGGGCCGCTCACCGGCCGCATGGAGGGAGAGCAATATGTCTCGGCGACGGGCGAATTCCGGATCCGGGCCCCCGTGCTCACCGAACTGGGCGGCAACATCGAGGACAGCGAGTCGGTCGTGACCTTCAGCGATGCGTTCAGCACCCACGTGAGCATCGCCTGCTTCGAACTGGACGCCACCCAGCGCTGGGAATTCGAGACCCGCGGCCGGCGGGATTACCTGCTGTACTTTTTCACCGACGTCGTCATGGCCAACTTCACGTCCCGTTTTCCCGGGTCCAAGGTGGAAAGCGCCCGTTACCTGCCGGACCTGCTCGAGGGCTCGATCATCGCTTACTCGCTCCTGCCGGGTGGCTCGAACTTCACCCCGCCGGACATTGGCGTGGGCGCGAGCTCCAAGGAGCCGGTCACGGCCAAACGTGGCACCCTGCTCTTCGTGCGCAACCGGCATGTCTACGTGGTGAGCACGGAACTGGCCGAGCGATCCACCCAGCGGAATTCGTACCACCAGAGCGTTGAACAGGAAAATGAACAACTCTCCGCCCGCCTGATTGCCCTGGCCGGACGAATGACGTTCACGCGCGACCAACCGCGCAAACCCTGAGGTCATCTCTCCAACCGGGGATTGCCCCGGATCCCGGCATTGCTGCATTGTGTCCGCCATGAAGCTAACCCTGCTCGGCCTCATCGCCCTCATGTCCCTCAACTCCATGTTCGCCGCGGCCTTTGACCTGGCCAAAACCAAGGCGCCCGTCGCCGCCAGGAAGCCGCGGGATGTCACCGTCCACGAGGACAAGCGCATCGACGACTACTTCTGGCTGCGCGAAAAGGGCACGCCCGAGGTCGTGAGCTACCTTGAGCAGGAAAACGCCTACACGGAGGCCGTGCTCGCGCCCGTCAAGGAACTGCGCGCGGCGCTGTACAAGGAGATGGTGGGCCGCATCAAGGAGGACGATTCCTCCGCCCCCGTGCCGTTCAAGGGTTACGTCTACTACACCCGGACCGAGAAGGACCGGCAGTACCCGATCTATTGCCGCAAAAGCCAGGCGGCCGGCGCCAAGGAGGAAATCCTCCTCGACCTCAACGCCATGATTGGCGCGCACACCTATATTGCCGTGGGGCAATACCGTGTCAGCGACGACGGCGCCCGCCTGGCCTACTCGATCGACTGGACCGGCTACCGCCAGTACGAGGTGTTCGTGATGGACCTGGCCACCAAGGCGCTCGTCCCCCAGAAGATCGGGCTCGTTTCGAGCCTGCAATGGGGCGCCGGCCACGACGTGCTCTACTACGGCACCGAGAACGACGCCAAACGGTCGGACAAGATCCACCGGTGGACGCTCAGCAGCGGGAAGCACGAGCTGCTCTACGACGAAAAGGACGAGCTCTACAACGTGGAGGTCACCAAATCGCGCGACGGGAAATTCATGTTTTGCGTGGCCGAGAGCAAACTCACCACGGAAGCGCTGGCGCTGCCGGCGGCGGGTACCGGGGCGGAATTCCGCAGCCTGCTCGGGCGGACCAACGAGGTGAAATATTTTCCCGAGCACCGCGAGGGGAAGTTCTACTACGTCACCAACCGCGACGGCGCTAGGAACTACAAGGTGGCGTCCGCGCCCGAAAGCGCGCCGTCGCAGTTGACGGATGTCATCGCGCACAACCCCGCGGTGAAGATCGAGGATTTCGACCTGTTTGCCGGCCACATGGTGGTCGAAGAGCGGGAAAACGGTCTCCCCCACCTCCGGGTTTTCGATTTCGGCACGGGAAAGTCGCAGCGCTTGGAAATGCCCGAGGCCGCCTATGAGGTCGAAGGAGACCGCAACTGGGAATTCGATACGCCCGAATACCGCTTCAACTACCAGTCGCTGGTTCGCCCGCCGACCGTCTATTCCGCCAACCTCGTCACCGGCGAGCGGACGCTGGTCAAGCAGACGGAAGTGCTCGGCGGCTTCGATCCGAAAAACTACCGGTCCGAGCGCCTGTGGGCCACCGTGCGCGATGGCACCAGGGTGCCGCTGTCCATCGTTTACCGCGCCGGGATCGATCGGACCAAGCCCCAGCCGCTCTGGCTTTACGGCTATGGCTCCTATGGCGTGAGCATGCCGGTCGCCTTCAGCTCCGCCCGCGTGAGCATGCTCGACCGGGGCGTGATCTATGTGATCGCCCACATCCGGGGTGGCGGCGAACTCGGCGAGGAATGGCGCATGGCCGGCCGCATGGACAAGAAGATGAACACGTTCAACGATTTCGTCGATTGCGCCCAATGGCTGGTCGACCAGGGCTGGACCACCCCGAAGCAAATGGTCACCTCCGGCGGCAGCGCCGGCGGCCTCCTGATGGGCGCGGTCCTCAACCAGCGCCCAGACCTTTTCCAGGCGGCCATGATCCAGGTGCCATTCGTGGACGTGCTGAACACGATGCTCGACGCCACCCTGCCACTCACCACGGAGGAATACATCGAGTGGGGCAATCCGAACATCAAGCAGGAGTATGAGTGGATGCGGGCCTACAGTCCTTACGACAACCTGAAGCGGGCGGCCTATCCCAACATCTTGGTCAATGTCTCGTACAACGACAGCCAGGTGCCCTACTGGGAAGGCACGAAATATCTCGCGAAGCTGCGCACGCTCGACACCGGCAGGAACGCCACCCTGCTCCACGCCACGATGGGTGCGGGGCACGGCGGCGCCGCCGGCCGGTACGACGCGCTTTTCGACACCGCGCGCAACTACGCGTTCTTCCTGGGCACGCTGGGCCTGGAGAAGTAACGCGAGGCGAACGCGGAACGGGCGCATGGCACGCCACCGGCTCATTCCGCATTGCCTGCATGCCGTCAGGGTGCAGCCTGTGCCGTTATGAATAAACGCGAGCTTCTCGCCCAGATCGTCGCCCGGCTGCAATCCGAACTCGAATTGCTCACGACCGCGGCCCTCGCGACCCATGCCGAGGCGACCGACGAGGAGAACAAGGCCGAGGACAAGTACGATACCCGCGGCCTGGAGGCTTCCTACCTCGCCCACGGGCAGTCCAAGGCGGCCGAGGAAACCGCGCAGGCCCTCGCGCAATTCCAAGCCCTCGTGCCCCGCGACTTTGCCGCCCATGAACCCATTGGCCTCGGGGCGCTCGTCACCCTCGATACGCACGCGCGCTATTTCGTCGGCCCGCGGGCCGGCGGCACCGAGATCGATTTCAACGGCGAAACCGTCCTGGTCATCACCCCGCAATCCCCCCTCGGCCGGCAGCTTCTCGGCCGTCGCCCGGGTGACAGCGTGCCGCTCGACCTCGGCGGCAAGCGTTCCACCGTTCGCATCACCGCCGTGAGTTGATTCCTGCTCCGGCAGCGATTAATTGCCCAGCCAAGTCCCCTGCTCTCCGACCCCCGTCCCCTGGATTCCTATGCCCTCCACCTACGATACCCTTCGCGCCGACATCGTCACCGCCATGAAGGCCCGCGACATGGCCACCACCACGGCCCTCCGCACCGCCGACGCCCAGATCAAGCGCGCCGCCATGGATGCCAACAAGGACATCGACGAGGCGCTGGTGGTCGCCACCCTCCGCAAGGCGGTGAAAAACCTCTCTGATGCGCGCACGGAGTTCGAGAAGGGCGGCCGCGCTGATTTGGTCGCGGCTAACACCGCGGAAATTGCGGTCCTCAGCAAATACCTGCCCGCCGGCCTCGACGCCGCGAAGCTCGACGCCATCGTCGCGGAAGCCATCGCGGCCACCGGCGCCACGACGAAGAAGGACATGGGCAAGGTCATCGGCGCGCTCAAGCAGCGTCCGGAGGCCGGGCAGATTGACTTCGGCGCCGTGAGCAAGCTGGTGCAGTCGAAACTGGCGTAAATTGTTGGAGGGCTCAGCTCCTGCTGAGCCGCGGCCCAGCAGGAGCTGGGCCCTCCACGTCAGCGCACCTTCTTCAGGTAGTTGTCCCGGCGATTCCCTTCCGGCTTCGGGAATTTGCGGGTGGCCGGGTCGCTGTATGGTTTGCGTCGATATCCCGCGAGATTCGGATCCGCGGCGCATTTCATCTGGAAATCCTGCATCCGGTGGAAAATCGAGATCAGCTGCCCGTGGTCCGGATACGACTCCATTCCATTCCGCTCGAGGACCAACAGGAGCTCGTGCACCGCTTCCAACGTGGAAAGGCACCCTTCCTGGGGTTGCTGTTTGATGATGTAGCGGCTTGGCGTCGTCGGGGTGAACATGATGCGCGGCAGCCGCTGCAGGCTCGGCGTCAACCGCAGGAGCTTGCGTGCGCCACCCCAGGTCGCGTCGAGCAGGAAAACCACCAGCCGCCGACCGGCCAGGTCCGCGGCGGCAAATTCGCCCGTGGTAAGGTTCTTCGCGTCCTTTCCCGGGTAAAGCAGCACGCAGTAGTTCTCCGGGTCCGCCAACAGCGCTTGCACGGATTCGTCCTGTTCGAAGCCCTTCCCCATGTGCAGTTCGCTGTTCGGCAGGCAGAGGTGCGTGAGCCGGCCGGTGCCGGCCTTCTCCTCCTTGAATTCCTTCGGGCTCATCAGGAACACGAAGCGCGTCCGCGTCGCCATCGGCCGCAGCGACGAGCACCAACACAGCGACTGCGGCCAAAAACACCTGTAACACATCACTCTCACCGGAAACCTCCCAGCCGCCAGGCCGTCCAGAGGAGGACCAGCCAAACCCCGAATGCCGCGCCGAATTTGAACAGGAACGCAGCCTTGGCCGATTTGTGGCGAAAGATCCCCATGCCCAGCAACCCGCCCGGCCATCCGCCCGCGGCACAAACCCACCACAGCATCGACTCGGGGATCCGTCCTTCCTTTCGCCCGGCCTGCCACTTGTCGAAACCAAACAGCACGAAAGCCGCCAGGCTCGAAAGCCCCAGCCAGCCGGCCAGCAAGAGTTGTCCACCCGACAAATTCATGACCTCACGCAGCCAGCGGCTTGCGACGGAGCCAAGCCCCAAAAACCCCGATTTACCACGCGCTCGACACGCTATGATCATGTCTCTTTTCTGGGGCATCTCCCTCGTTTGTGAGAATTCTTATCATCGATGACATGGCCATGGGCCGCCAAATGATCGCGGACGTGATCGCCTTGATGGGCCATGAGTCGATCGAGGCCCCGAATGGCGAAGTCGGCATCGAAGTGGCGAAGGCCAGTCCGCCGCCCGACCTGATCCTGCTCGATGTCAACATGCCCGGCATGGACGGTTTCGCGACCTGCCGGATCCTCAAGGGCGACCCGGCCACCCAGTCGATCCCGGTGATTTTCCTCACGTCGAACGACGAGTCCGAGGACCGCATTCGCGGCCTGAATATCGGCGCCGATGACTACCTGACCAAGCCGTTTGCCATTCGCGAGCTCTCCGCCCGGATCGAGAAGCGCCTCAAGGCCCGCGAGGAAACGAAGATGCTGCGCGACCAGCAGGCCGTGATCCGGCAGACCTTTGAGCGTTTCGTCGCGCCCCAGGTGGTGGAACTGATGCTGCGCGACCCCGCCCGGGTGAAACTGGGCGGCGACATGCAGCTGGTCACCGTGATGTTCACCGACCTCGAGGGGTTCACCACGCTGTCGGAGGAGACGCCGCCCGACGAACTGCTGCGCGTGCTCAATCGCTATCACGAGCTCGTCTCCAGCGTGGTACGCCAGCACGGCGGCATCGTGAACAAATTCATGGGTGACGGGGTCATGGCGCTGTTCAACACGCCCGTGCCGCTTGCGAACCATGCCCGGTGCGCCGTGGGGGCAGCCTCCTCGATCCGGGCCGCATTGCCGGCATTGCACGCGGAGTTCGAGTCACGCTTTCGCTTGAAGATAAACTGCGGCATCCACACCGGCGCCGCCATCGTCGGCAACGTGGGCACGGCGGAATACATGGACTACACCGCCCTTGGCGACACCGTGAACGTGGCTGCCCGGCTCCAGGACATCGCCCGCGGCGGGCAGATTCTCATCAGCGACAAGACGCAGTCGGATCTCGGACCGGGCATCATCGTCAGCGCGATGGGCCCGCTCGCCATCCGCAATCGTTCCAAGCCGTTGAACACCTTCGCGGTCCTGGGTCCGGTGTGAGCGGCATCGACGCGTCATCGTAGGAGGGGCTTTACGCCCCGACCGTAGCATGCGCCGCACAATAAGGTGGAGCACGTTGCTCCCCAACGCGCTTAGGACGCCCGTAGCGAGAATAGCGCCCTGGGGAGCAGGTCGCTCCACCTTCGACTGCAGGGTTCCGGCTTCAGAGGGGACTTCTGCTGCGCAGGATCAGATTCCCCTCTATGAGAGAGGTGGTGTGCAGCGCCGGGGTGCATCGGTTGTGCATGGAGGACTGTGAAATGTCGGGGCATAAAGCCCCTCCTACGGCTGGTGCTTCGCCCACTCCCGCTGCGCCCGCGTCGGGGCATGTCCCGGCACCCACATGTCCTTCCAGGTCAGGCCGCACGCCTTCTGCATTTCGAGCGCGTAGGACCAGTCACCGTAATTCTCCGCCGTGGTCGTGTCGCTGCCGAAGGTGAATTTCACCGTGGCCGCCTTCGCCAGCTTGATGAATCTCTCCGAAGGCGTCCGCTCGCGCAGGTTGATCTCGAAGGCCACGCCGTGCTTTGCGGCCGCAGCGATGACGCGTTGCATGCGCTCCTCGGTCCAAAGTTCGCCGGCCAGCGCCGCGAGGGGATCCGGCAACACCATCACGTTGGCAAACACATCAATTGGTTCCATCGCGATGATCTCGGTCATGACGAGCACCTGCTCCTCCATGAGCGCCTGGGCGCCCGTCGGGTCGAGCGGCTTCGAGGACGTACCCAAGAGTGCCTTCACGCCTGTGGTGGCCGTAAGGTAGTCAAAATTGGCCTGGGCTTCGAGGGAGAGACGGGGTGAACCGAACCCCACCTCGATCTTGCCTGTGCGAGAGACATCAAGTCCGACGAAAACCGGCGCATCTTTGAGCGCGGCAATGCTGGCCCGCGCTGGCGCATCGGACCGCTTGCGGGCGAAGTCGTTCAACCGGTACGTGACGCCCGGGAAGATTCCCGTCCTCGTGCGCAACGCTTCTAGTTCGGCGACGCCCAACGGTCCGCCCGCCTGCACCCGCAAATTCACGATCGGAAAATTATCCTTCCCCAGCGCCAGCCGCCGCAGGTCCTGTTCGTCCAGCACCGGCCTCGTGACGCTGGAATCCTCACCCGGCGGCAGGCGGCGAACGCGGATGTTTCGAAAATAGGCCCGGCTCTCGATGTCGTGGCATTGCAGCGCAAAGGTACCCTTCCCGAGCAAATTCAACTTGGGGCCGGGCGAAGGCAGCACCGGATTGGCGGGTTCGATGTAGTCCGAGACGAGCCGGCCATTCAGCCGGATCTGCACGCGGGGCCGCGTCACCTTGACGTTCATCGTGAACCACGCGCCGTCCTGAACCAGTGGCTTGTAGAGGTTGCGGATGCCATAGAGGCTGGCCGTCTTCTTGTTCTCGCGGTAGTCGTACTCCTTGAACGTTGGCTGGGTGTTGTTCACCTGCGCTTCGAATCCTTCCGCCGGCCAGCCACTGTCCTGCCATTTCGTCAGGAAATAGACGCCGGAGTTCGCCCCCGGGTCCGTCTTCACCTCCACCTCGAGTTCGAAGTTCTCGAACTCCGCGTTGCCGTCCGGCCCAACGTAGAAAAGGTGCGCCCGCTTGCCCTCACAGACGATCATGCCGTCCTCGACGCGGGGGGATCCCGGGTTTTCCGAGGCCTTCCATCCGTCCAAGGTCTTTCCGTCGAAAAGCGATAGCCAGTCGTCCTGGGCGGACAGGGCGCAAACGGCCAGCGAGGATGCAAGTAACAGGGTACGACGGGGTAACGGCATGCCCACTGGCTAGCCGGTATTCCTTCGGTCGCAAATGTGTCGTTAGGCTAACGGTGTCCGGCGGAGATGATTGCGGTGAAATGGTGCGAAATCTGGTCGATAGACTGATATGCCACGTCACGTCGCCTGCCTGCTCCTCCTGCTTGTCCTGATCGTCCCCGCGATGAGCCGGGGAGCGGCCGACTGGAAAAAACTCAAGACCGGAGTCACCGCAACCCAGGCCGCGGACCTGCTGGGCGAGCCGTTGATCCGAACCTACGGGCGCGGGATTCAGGTGTGGATCTACGACGGCCGCGGCGAAATCATGTTCGCGGGCGGCCCGGCCCTGGGCTGGACGGTGCCGGCGCCCAGTGCGGAAAGTCTCTCCCGCCCGGTGGCGCTCGACGTGCTGATCAGGCCCGTTCGCCTCCCTTCGCTCCGCAGTTTCACGCCGCAGCGCCAAACTTACGTGGATCCGTTCGATACCCGGTTTCGCTACAAGCGCTGACGCCCTCCGCGCTGGCGTTTAAATCGGTGTCAATCTGCGGAGAAATGTCGCCGCCGGGCTTGAATGACGCCCCTTCACCGGTTAGCAAGGCGGGATGCCAATATTCACGCGCATCCTGGACCTGAAGCGCGCATTCCTTGCCCGCCTCCGCAACAAGCGGACACATCCCCGCCACCGTGTGGGCACGAGCTTTCCGCTGCGAGCTTCCCTGGTTCTCGTCGGATCGAGCAAAGTTAGCGCCGAAGAAGCCGCCGCGCGGGGCCTGCGGTGGAGTGGCGTGGCCGGCGATATTTCCGCCGGCGGCTTGAGCGTCCTCCTCTCACCCGCGGCAACCACCGTGCGCGGCGAAAAGTCCTCCGTTCAACTCACGCTCGAGGACCTCGACCTGGCCATTCCCTGCATCGTCGCGCATTTCCGCGTCCACAGCAGCTACGCCATCTGCGGGCTGCAATTGAAGTTCGATGACTTCAAGGTCCAAAAAGCCTACCAACAGATCGTCGAGGCCGTGGCCATTGGCGCGTCGTTCGTCGCGAAGGGGCCGGCGCGCAACCAGGCGGGTTTCCTGCGACGCAGCTGGAAATCCGGCGGCAAGGCCCAGCTCACCGAATGGCGCGAGGCCGGCGGCACGCTCGATCGGTTTGAACTTTCGATCGGCGAACACCGCGTGATCGGGCGGAAAAACCAGCTCGGCCTCGAGGTCCAGGCCCGGGGCCAGCGCACCAAGCGACTTTCGCTCAAGGCGGAGTTGGAGGTGCGCCAGCTCTTTCGCTGGGTCAGCGGGAATCTGCCGAAAGGCGTGCCGAGCGACCTGCGGGAACTCATGGCCAAGGTGGATCGTCCCACGTCGGCCCCCGGCGTGCCGGCGGCGGCGGCGCCCCCGCCCGCCCCGGTTGCCGCCAGCGCTTCGACCCAGAACACCCCGAGCACACCCGCTCCCGCTTGGGAGGCGCCGCGAATCAAACCGGCACCTGCGGGTTGAGCTCGGCCGCCGCTACCCGCGGACCGGGCCGCGCATAAGCCTGGCGGTGGCCCCAGCCAATCAAGGGGCGCTCCAAATAGCGGTAGGATAGCGCCGCCAGCGCGCAGCTGACGGGGAGCGCCAGCACCGTGCCGGCGGGAAACAGGACGCCTAACACGTACTGCACCGGCATGTGAAAGAGGTAGAGAAAATAGGACCAAAGCCCGAACGGCGCCAGTAGCTCGATGCCGCGTCGCATCACCGGCCACGCGGTTCCGTCCGTCAGCAGCGCGATCCACACGGCAAACGACAGCGCCGCGAGGGTTTGGCTTCCAAGAATCGGGCTTTCCCCGCCCACCCACCGCAGGGCAATCATGCCCAGCAGGTAGGCCCAGACCACCCCACGGAGGCCCTGGCGATGGCGGTCAAGAAACGCGCGCCCCGTCGGCGCGCGTACAAACAGCGCCAACAGCACGCCAACCACCAGCGCGTCCATGCGATCGGCCAACAGGTAGTCGCGCTGCGGCGCCCGCAGGAAAGGCCCGGCTACCACGCAACCGACGCCGACGACCATGAGGCCGCGGGTTGACACGAAGCGCATCACCCACGGCGCGATCAGGTAGAATTGCATTTCGACGGCCAGCGACCACGTCACCGCCAGCCATGACGCCCCCAACGCCGCATCCCGCACCATCCGTTCATTCTGCCAAAACACGAGGTAGTTCCAGAAGGGAAACTCGGAATACCAATATGGCAGGAAGCCGATTCGCCAATGCTGGTCGATCAACCTCACTGCCCCATAGCTGGCCAGCAGCAGGAAATACAGCGGCAGGATGCGGCACGCGCGCCGCCAATAGAATACGCGGAACAATCCCGGGCTGTCGCGCTGCGCCAGCAGGATGCCGCCGATCAGAAAGCCCGAGAGGACAAAAAACAACGTGAGCCCGTCAACCACCGTGCCCAGGCGCCGGAGCCGCAGGTACCAGCCGGCCTCGATCGGCTGCAACAGGTAGTAGTGAAACAAAACCACCTGCAGCACGGCCAGCCCGCGCAGGCCATCGAGCGCCACCAACCGGGATTCCGTCTTGTCCCCCATGTTACCGCGACTTTCCCGTGCGCCGAGGCGACGCGGCCCCGGGAGGCGAAGCCGGCAGGTCGCCCACGTAAATCATGTAGGTCGAGCGCCTGGCTTGCGCATAAAGCTTCGCCGGCACCGCCTCCACCTGGAAACCCGCCCGCTTGAGCCGTTGCTCGATCACGGCATCGGGACAGGCCGACCAGATTGCCACCCGGCCGCCGGGTTTGAGGGCCAGGGCAATCTGCCGCATGCCGGCGTCGCTATAGAGCTGGTTGTTCCCGTGCTTCACCATGGCCGTGGTGCCGTTGTCGATGTCGAGGACGACAGCGTCATAGGGTTCGCGGGCTGCGCGCCGGATATGGGGGCGAATGTCGCCGACGGTGACCGCCACACGCGGGTCTGCCAACAGGGCGCCGTTCAGCCCGGACAGGTGCGCGCGATTCCAGGCGACAATCTCCGGAAACAACTCCACCACCCTGACCTGCGCGCGAGGTCCCGTGCATTCCAGCACGCTGCGCAGGGTGAAACCGAGTCCGAGCCCCCCAATCAACACCCGCGACGCGGTGCCATTACCCGCCAGCCGGGCACAGCCCAACCGGCCCAGTTCCACCTCGGAAGTCGATACGGCGGAGTGCATCAGCTGCTGCCCGTTGACGCGAATGCAGTAGGCACCGTCATGCTCGACCAGGGTCATCCGGGCGCCGTTGGGCGCGCGGGTCTCAGCGAGGGTGACATTGGGTTTCATGCGATGGATCAGCGCGTCAACCGGTAGATCAGCACCGCGGCGCGCTTCACGAGCTCGGGCGCGGTCGTGAGGTCGGTGGACTCGTTCAGCGTGTGTTCGCCCTTGCCCCCCAGCCCGAGTCCGTCGAGCCCGGGCAGGGGTGGTGACACGAACGAAATGTCCCCCGCGCCCCGCCCCCGCGGGTCAAATTCCGTGATTTCCCCGAAGCCGAGGTCGCGGCTGGCCCGGTCGAGTTCGGCCAGAAGCGCCCGGTTTTCGGGAGAAGGCGGCATGGCGGCGTAGCCTTCGCTGAACTTCAGGACGGCGGAAGTGCGCGGCAGGTTGTTCTTCGTCACGATAGCCTGCATCAACGCCTGCGCCTCGGCCAGTTGCCCGGCGCTGACAAACCGGAGGTCGCCCCGCACGAGGGTGCGCTGGGCGATGATGTTGGTTTTTCCCGCGACCCGGCCGCCGGTGCGGGAAAGTTCCCCTTCGGCGCCGCCGGCCACGAGCGCCGGGTTGAGGGTGACGCCGTCGAGCTGGCGCAACTCTGCGTAGAACGCCGAGAGGATGCGCGCCATTTCGTAAACCGACCCGGCGCCCACCGCGGGCGAGAAGATGCCGGACGAATGCGCGGTCGTGCCCTGGACCTCGAGT
The DNA here is from genome assembly GCA_035549955.1 of Lacunisphaera sp. Lineage (GTDB taxonomy): Bacteria > Verrucomicrobiota > Verrucomicrobiia > Opitutales > Opitutaceae > Lacunisphaera. Next base: position 15,476 of record DASZPS010000195.1, read on the forward strand.
TCCCAGCTGATGCTGCCGCGCCGCGCGATGGTGCCCGTGTGGCCGATGGCCGACTCGAAGGCCAGGACAAGATCGCTGCGCCGCGCGGCTTCGAACAAGTCGCGGCGCACCACCTCGAGGGGCGACCCGGGCGACTCCTCGTCGCCCGTCATGACCACGATGACCTGCCGGTCCGCGAGCACGCCGGACGCATGCAGCGCGCGCAAGGCGTGAAGCATCACGACATCCCCGCCCTTCATGTCGGCTACGCCCGAGCCATGGGCAGTCTCTCCTTCACGCCGGTAGTTGCCGCCCGGGTAAACGGTGTCGAGGTGACCGAGCAGGAGGACACGCTTGCCGAGCGTGCCTTTGCGCTCCGCCACGAGATGTCCCGCGCGGCCGGTCGCGGCCGGCAGTTCGACAAAGCGGCATTCGAAGCCGAGGGCCGTCAACTGACGGCCGAAGACCGCCGCCATCTGCCGCACGCCGGCGAAGTTTTCCGTCGGGCTGTCCACCATGACCGCCGCCTGCAGGTCACGGGCAAAGTCGTCCCACTGGGCGTCGACCCGCGCGACGATTTGCTGCTCTTCGGGCGTGAGTCCGGCCAGCGCGACCGGGTTGTGGGCAAGGGCAAGGAGAGCCGCGGATAAGGGCAGCAGTCGGCGAAACATTTCCGCCGAGGCGAACAAAAATCCCCTGAAAAGGCAACTGGCGGAAGCACCCGGCCAGGCAATTGATGCCATTCCGGCAGCCCGGCCAGGTGGTCGCCCTCGCGAACAGAAGTTGGCCCGGGCGAAGCAGCCTTGTCACCGGCGCGCCGATCCCTCGTTGTGGGACCAATGCCCCCCGCCCCCCTTGCCCCGCTGCCCGGATGCCCTGATGCCGACACGGTGCTGGATGCGTTTCTCGCGGCGATGGCGCAACGGGGCCTCACGCTATATCCCGAGCAGGAGGAGGCCATTCTTGAGCTCTTCGCCGGCCGCAACGTCATCCTCAACACGCCCACCGGCTCCGGCAAATCCCTCGTCGCCGCGGCCCTGCACTTCAAGGCGCTCTGCGCCGGCCAGCGGTCGGTCTATACGTGTCCCATCAAGGCCTTGGTGAACGAAAAGTTTCTCGCCCTGTGCCGCGACTTCGGGCCCGAGCACGTCGGCATGATGACGGGCGATGCCTCGGTGAATCCCCACGCCGCCGTGCTCTGCTGCACGGCCGAGATCCTCGCCAACATTGCCCTGGTCCGCGGCGAGCGGGCCGACGTCGCCGCGGTCGTCATGGACGAGTTCCACTACTACGCCGATGTCGAGCGCGGCCATGCGTGGCAGGTTCCGCTGCTCACCCTGCCGCAGGCGCGCTTTCTCCTGATGTCCGCCACCCTGGGCTCGACGGACTTCTTCGAACGCGAACTCACCCGCCTGACAGGTGCCGCCAGCCTCACGGTGCGGAGCGACCGGCGACCGGTGCCCCTCGCATTCGAGTATTCCGAAACGCCCCTCGCCGAACGGGTAACCCAATTGCTCGCGGAACAGCGCGCTCCGGTGTACCTGGTGCACTTCACCCAGCGTGCCGCGTCCGAGGCGGCCCAGGCACTGATGAGCCTGCCCGTTTGCACTCGCGAGGAAAAGGCCGTGCTGGCCGCGGAGCTGGAGCGCGTCCGCTTCAACAGTCCCTATGGCAAGGACATGAAGCGCTGGTTGCGCCACGGCATCGGCGTGCACCACGCCGGCCTGTTGCCGAAGTATCGCGTTCTCGTCGAGCAGCTGGCCCAGCGGGGCCTGCTCAAGCTGGTCTGCGGCACCGACACCCTGGGCGTCGGCATCAATGTCCCCATTCGCACCGTGCTGTTCACGCAGCTCTGGAAATATGACGGCGCCAAGGCCGCCATCCTCAGTGTGCGCGATTTTCGGCAGATTGCCGGACGCGCCGGCCGCGCGGGCTTTGACACCCTGGGGCATGTCGTCGTCCAGGCGCCCGAACATGTCATCGAAAACAAGCGCGCCGAGGAGAAGGCCGCCAATGACCCGGCGAAGAAAAGGAAGCTGGTCAAGGCCCGCGCGCCGGAGGGATCGATCGGCTGGGATGCCCGGACCTTCGAACGCCTGCGGACCGCGCCGCCGGAAGAGCTTTCCCCTCGTTTCGACGTGTCCCACGGCATGCTCCTGCTCGTCCTGAGCCGCGACACCGACGGCTGCCGGGCGATGCGCCAGTTGGTCAACGATTGCCACGAAACCCCGACGCGCAAACGGGCGTTGCGCCGGCGGGCCTGGCAGCTTTTCCGCGCGCTGCTCGAGCGCAAGATCGTGGAGATCATTCCCCGTCAGCCCTCGGGCCGGCGCCTGCGGGTCAACGTCGACCTGCAGGAAGATTTTTCGCTCCACCAGGCGCTATCGCTCTACCTGATCGACAGCCTCCCGCGGCTCGATCCCGCCTCGCCTGACTACCCGTTTGACGTCCTGACGCTTTGCGAAGCCATCGTCGAGGATCCCGAGCAGATCCTGCGCCGGCAGGTGGACCGGCAGAAGACCCTCAAGCTGGAGGAATGGAAAGCCGCGGGGATTCCCTACGAGGAGCGCATGGCCAGGCTCGAGGAAGTCGAGCATCCGAAACCGCTGCGCGAACTGCTCTACGAGACCTTCAATGCGTTTGCCGCCGCGCACCCCTGGGTTGGCCAGGAAAACGTCCGGCCCAAGTCCATCGCCCGGGAAATGTTCGAGCGCTACCTGTCCTTTGCCGACTACGTCCGGGAGTATGGACTGGAGCGCAGCGAAGGACTGCTCCTGCGTCACCTCATGCAGGCCTGGAAGGTCCTCGCGCAGACCGTGCCCGCGGCCGCGAAGACAATCGAGGTGCTGGAAATGGAGGAGTATTTTCGGGAACTCATCCGTGGCATAGACTCCAGCCTTTTCGACGAATGGGAGAGGCTGAAGAATCCGGATTTTGTCGCGACGGAAGCGGCCGCCAAACCCGCGCGGCCCGCCAGCTTCGATGTCACGCGGGACCGCGAGGCGTTCCGCCGGCTCGTGCGCACCGCCCTCCTGGGTTTCCTCCAGGACGTGGCCGCGCGCGATTGGGAGGCGGCGGCGGAACGTCTTGCGCCGCCCCTGGCCGGTGGCGTCGATGCCAGCTCCCCCGCCTCGAACGAAGTGCACCGCATTCAAAAGGAATTTGCCGCCTACTTCGAAGCCCGTGGGCGTTTCCGGCTCGACCCCGAAGGTCGCGCCGCGAAGCACACTTACTTCGCCGAGGCCCCGCAGTCCTCGCCCCATGGCCCCGATGCCACCTGGTCGGTGGGACAGATTCTGGTGGATCCCGACGGGCAGAACGACTGGGAGGCGCGCTTCACGGTATCACTCGATCGATCCCGCGCCGAAAACCGCCCGGTCGCCACGTTTCTCGGCGTCCAACTGGTCGGCGCATCAGCGTAGGAGGGGCCTTAGCCCGCATATTTCACACCCAGAGGTGTGAAACATGCGCCCTGTCGGGCCGACCTTGTCGGGGCGCGCCGCGACAAAGTCGCTCCGCCCGGAGGGCGGACGGACATTTTGCTGATTGGATGGCTCATGTGTGTGAAATGTCCGGGTTAGGCCCCGACAAATCGGGGCATCGCAAAAGTTCGGGGCATAAAGCCCCTCCTACGAGAACCTCACTTCACCGCGCCGAGTGCAAACTGGTTGCCCGCGCGCACGGGTTTCCCGTTTTCGAAGTCGATCTCCATCAGCTTTTCGCTGTGCACCGGGCCGCCGTTCTCGTCCTTCAGGGTGGCGATTATCTTCTTGGTTGCCGCGTCGATCACCTCGCCCGTCGAGGGCCACACGATCTTGCCGTCCATGCTGAACGTGATCCAGCCGGGCTGGTCGCGCACCGGGATGGACTGCTTCTGGCGGAACTGCCCGTCGCTGAGATCGAAAATGTGCAGCTGGCTGTTGTGGCCGTCGGCGAGCCACAGCTCCTTTTCGTCCGGCGAAAGCGCGATGCCGTGGCTCGGGCACCCGTGTCGCTTCACCGGTCCTTTTTCGAAGCCGGTGACCTGGACCTGCTGCAGGAGACGGCCCGTCTGCAGATCGCCCACCTCGAAACCGAGCAGGTCGTTCACGTTGGCATAGACCCGGGTGAGCCGGCCGTTGACCGTGAAGGGCCGCACCGGGGCGCTGAAGGGCCCGACCTTGCGCTGGAGTTCGTGGGTCTTCGCGTCGGCGACCGCGAGCAAGGGTGAGCCGAGTCCAGCGAGGTAGGCTTCTCGCCCGTCCGGGCTGACGATCGTGTTGTGGGCGCGGGAATTCAAGGTGAGCTTCTTGATCACGCTGCCGTCGCGGGCGTCAATCACGAGCCAGTGGTCGTTCTCGAATGACGGCACGTAGAGCGTTTGCCCGTCCGGCGTGATGGACATCCGGTCACAGCCTGCCTCGTAGGTCTTTTCCCAGAGGATCCCATCGGTAAGCAGATCGAAACACTGGAGCGTCTTGATGGTGCTCACATACAGCCGGCCGGTCACGGCGCTCGCGCAGATCCCCTTCACGTTGCTGTGCTCGCCCTTTTCGTTCGTCCCGCCCGAAGCCGGGATGCGGCGTACGAGTTTGTGCCCGGCGTCGATCGCGTAGACGAGCACGCCGTGGCCGCCGTACTCGAGATAGTTGCGGATGCCTGGGACCGCCACGTACAGATAGCGGCCCTGCATTGGTTTCGCGTCAGCGGCGAGCAGACTGGCGGCGAGAACCGGCAGGGTCAGGAGCGCGAACAACCGACGCAGCATAGGGGTAAGCATGGCCGGCAGAGTAGCCACGAACGCCCCACCGGCAAGACCCCGCGGCCATCGAGTTCGCATTTTCGGCCCGAGTTTTCACCATTGTAAGGACTGGGCCTCCCACGCACCCTGCCCTGGTCCATGAACGACCTCGTCCGAAGGCAGTTTTGCCGCCTCCTCGCGGTCCTCGCGGTGTTGGCCGGCCCGGATTTGGGTCGGGCCGATGAGCGCGTGATTCTCGTGGCCACGGTCACCGAGGACTAGCCCGGGCATTTAACAGTCATGAACGACCCAATCACCAAAATGTCCGTCCGCCCTCTGGGCGGAGCGACCTTGTCGCGGCGCGCCCCGACAAAGTCGGCCCGACAGGGCGCATACTTCACACTTCTGAGTGTGAAACAGGCGGGCTAGGGTTGGCAAAGCGTCCATGCTTTCGGCCAGTCTCGCGTGGAAACCTACGTCGTTCATGGAGGGGAAAAAACAGGCCGGCATCAATCCACACCCACCACTCCCCGATCCCAGCCCTTTGCACCATGATCCTGCGCCTCCTTCTCCCCTTCCTGCTCCTGCTGAATTTGGCCCCTGCCGCCACTTCCCCGCGCGAGCGGCCCGCCACTTGGGCCACGCCAGTCATCAACACCACGCTGGATAACTGTTATCGCGTCAGCGCCGAGCTTTACCGGTGCGAACAACCCCGCACGCGGGACATCGCCGACCTGAAAGCGCTGGGGATCCGCTCCATTCTCAATCTGCGCCGTTATCATTCCGACTCGAAAAACCTGACCGCCGCGGGCTTTGTCCCTTTGCTCCAAAGGATGGAAGCCGATGACCTGACCACCGACGACCTCGTGGCCGCGCTTCGCCAGTTCAGGGACGCGCCCAAGCCCCTGCTGGTCCACTGCTGGCACGGCAGCGATCGCACTGGCTCCGTGGTCGCGGCGTACCGGATCGTGTTCCAGGATTGGACGCCAGCCGCGGCGCTGGATGAGTTGCGCCACGGGGGATACGGCTATCACGAAAGGATGTTTCCCAATATCATCACCTTGTTCCAAACCCTCGACGCCGCCGCGCTGCGCCGGCGCGTGTTGGAGTGACTGGCACGAGAATCCGCGCGTGCTACTCGGAGATTGCGGGTCGCCCAGTCCCGCCCCAAAATCCCAGCCATGGCCGAATCCAGTCGCCGCAATCGAATCATCGCCATCGTCGTGGCGATCATCGTTCTCCTGCTCCTCCTGATCAAGTGTCAGCGTCCGAAGCCTGCAGCCAAGGAATCTCCAGTCCCGCCCGCCCCCGCGGCCGTCGCGCCAGCCCAGCCATCGGCGCCAGCGCCCGGAATCAAGGTGCCCGATGAGGTGCTGACCGCAGCCACCGTGCAAGCGCCCGCCGAAATCGGGGCCGGCGCCAAATTCACCGTGGCCTGGACCGGACCGAACAACCCGGGAGACTACGTCACCATCGTGCGCAAGGGCGCCCCGGAGGAAGCCTCAGCCGATTATCGCGAAACCAAGACGGGACCGTCGGTGCAGCTGACGGCGCCCATCGAGCCGGGTGAGTACGAGGTCCGCTACGCCACCGGTCATTCGCACAAGGTCCTCGGCCGAGCCCCGGTGAAAGTGATTGCGGCCGCGGCCACCCTGGAGGCGGTCTCCGAGGCAGCGATTGGTGCGACCGTGTCGGTTGCGTGGTCCGGACCCGACAACGCCGGCGACTATGTCACGCTTGTGGCCAAGGACGCGCCTGAGGGACAATCCGGCAACTACACCTTCACCAAGGGCGGATCGCCGCTGACGGTGGTCGCCCCGACAACCGAAGGAGACGGCGAGCTGCGGTACATGACCGGACAGGGCGACAAGGTCATCGGGCGGCGAGCCATCCGCCTGGTGGTTCCCGCCGTCTCCCTTTCCGCCCCGGCGGAGGCTGCCGCAGGCTCCACGGTCCAAGTCGAGTGGAAAGGGCCCAACTATAACGGTGATTTTGTCACCCTGGTCGCCAGCGGCACAACCGATGGCGAGTACGGCAATTATGCCTACACCCGCCAGGGCTCGCCCGTGCCGGTGATCATGCCGATCATGGCCGGGGCCGCGGAATTGCGCTACATGACCGGCCAGGGCAACAAGGTGCTGGGCCGGCGCCCGATCCGGCTCGTGATGCCCGAGGTTGCGCTGTCAGCGCCCGCCGAAGCGACCGTCGGCTCGGCGATGAGCATTGGCTGGACCGGTCCGGGATATCCGGGCGACTACGTGACTGTCGTGGAGAAGACCAAAAAGGACGGCGAGTACGGCGATTACGTCACCGTGCGGGCCGGGGTTTCCCCGATAAACCTGAAAGCCCCGCAGACCGCCGGCGCGTACGAACTCCGTTACATGACCGGCCAGGGCGGCAAAGTGCTCGGCCGACGCGCGATCGCGATCACCCCGTAGACGGGGGAAAACACGAAGAAACCAAGACGCGAAGCGAACGACGGTCCGTCTTCGTTCCTTTGCTACTTGGTGTAATCCCCCCGGTCTTGCTCACTCGATCTTCACGATTTCCAGTTCGGTTGCGCCGGACGGAAACTTGAACGGCACCCGCTCGCCCAAGCGGGCATTCAAGAGCGCACTGGCAATCGGCGACCGCCAGCTCACTTCTTCCCGGGCGAAGTCCGCCTCATCGACGCCCACGATCCGGTAGGTCGACAGCGCTCCCTTGCTGTCCCGGACCGTGACTTTGCTGCCGAATCTCACTTGGTCGCCAGTCGGCGCCGGTGGAACCACCTCGGCCGTGGCGAGGCTTCTTTCCAGGATGGCGATGCGTTGGTCCAATTGGGCCAGTTCGCGGCGCAGCTCCGGGTCGGTCAGGCTGCCCTCGACGAGCACCGGACGCTCCTCATCCCGCAATTGCCCCAGTTCCGCCCGGAGCCGGGCGTGGCCTCCCGGGGTGAGGTAGTTTTTCACCCCCGGCGGCAGGAGCGGGCGCGGCAGCGCCGCCAGCGGCAGATCGCCGGTATCATCCTCGCGCGTGAACGCCTTGCTCATCCTTTCAAAGTAGGCGCTTTTTGCGCCGGCACAAACGGGGATAAAACCCCACCGGCCGCCCCGGCGCCGTCCCGGATGTCTCCCTGGCTTCAAAGGAAGATTAGCCGGCCTGAAAGGCACCGGGTAACTGACAATGCCTTTGACCCCTCTGGTCCGTCTCTCAACTCTCACCTCTCAACTTTCAGCTATCCTGATGTCCACCATCATCTACACCAAGACCGACGAGGCACCGGCGCTCGCCACTTACTCCCTCCTGCCGATCATCCAGGCGTTCACGAAGCATGCCGGCATCTCGGTCGAGACCCGGGACATCTCCGTCGCCGCGCGCATTCTGGCGGCCTTCGCCGACCAGCTCCCCGCGGCCCAGCGTGTCCCCGATGCCCTCGCCGAGCTCGGCGCCCTGACGCTCAAGCCCGAGGCCAACATCATCAAGCTCCCGAACATCAGCGCCTCTGTCCCGCAGCTCAAGGCCGCCATCGCGGAGCTGCAGAAAAAGGGCTACGCCCTCCCCGCCTTTCCCGAAAATCCGCAAACCGACGCCGAGAAGGACGCCAAGGCGCGCTACGCCAAGGTCATGGGTTCCGCCGTCAATCCGGTCCTCCGGGAAGGCAATTCCGACCGCCGTGCGCCGAAAGCCGTCAAGGACTACGCGAAGAAGCACCCGCATTCCATGGGCGCCTGGTCACCCTCCTCCAAGACCGCCGTCGCCACGATGGGCGCGCACGACTTCCGCTCCAATGAAAAATCCGTGACGATGTCCGCCGCCGCCACCGTGCGCATTGAACACGTGGCCGCGGACGGCAAGGTCACGGTGTTGAAGGAAAAGACACCGCTGAAGGCCGGGGAAATCCTCGACGCCACGGTGCTCCGCAAGGCCGCGCTGGTCACCTTCCTTGACCAGCAAATCGCCCGCGCGAAGGCCGAAGGGATTCTCTTCTCGGTTCACCTCAAAGCCACGATGATGAAGGTCTCGGACCCCATCATCTTCGGCCACGCCGTCCGCGTGTTCTTCAAGGACCTGCTCGCGAAGCACGCGGCCACGTTCGCCACGCTCGGCGTGGACCTGAACAACGGTTTCGGCGACTTGCTGGTCAAGATTGCCACCCTCCCCGCCGACCAAAAAGCCGTCATCGACGCCGACATCGCCGCCGCCTACGCCGCCGGCCCGGCGCTTGCGATGGTCAACTCCGACAAGGGGATCACCAATCTCCACGTGCCGAGCGACGTGATCGTGGACGCCTCCATGCCGGCCATGATCCGCACGTCCGGCCAGATGTGGAATGCACAGGGCAAGGGCCAGGACACGCTCTGCGTCATCCCCGACAGCTCTTATGCCGGCGTTTACCAGGCCGTCATCGATTTCTGCAAGAAGCACGGTGCGTTCGACCCGAAGACCATGGGCACCGTCCCCAACGTCGGGCTCATGGCCCAGGCCGCGGAGGAATACGGTTCCCACAACAAGACCTTCCAGATCGCCGCCCCCGGCGTCGTCCGCGTGGTCACCATCCCCGAGGCACCGGATGCCAAACCCCAGACCCTGCTCGAACACACCGTCGCCGAAGGCGACATCTGGCGCGCGTGCCAGACCAAGGACGCGCCCGTCCAGGACTGGGTGAAGCTGGCCGTGAACCGCGCCCGCCTGAGCAACACGCCGGCGATCTTCTGGCTCGACGAAGCGCGCCCGCACGACGCCCAGCTCATTACCAAGGTCAAGGCCTGCCTCGCGAAACACGACGTAACCGGCCTCGACCTGAAGATCCTGCCCCCGGCGGCCGCCTGCGAGGCCACGCTCGTCCGCCTCAAGGCGGGACAGGACACGATTTCCGTCACGGGCAACGTCCTGCGCGACTACCTGACCGACCTGTTCCCCATCCTCGAGGTCGGCACCAGCGCCAAGATGCTGTCGATTGTCCCGCTGATGAACGGCGGGGGACTGTTTGAGACCGGCGCCGGCGGTTCCGCACCGAAGCACGTCGAGCAATTCGTCACCGAGAACTTCCTGCGCTGGGACAGCCTCGGCGAATTCTTCGCCCTCGCCGCCAGCTTCGAGCACCTCGCCATCACCCAGAAGCATGCCAAAGCGAAGATCCTCGCCGACACGCTCGACGAGGCCAACGGCAAGTTCCTCGAAAACGACAAGTCTCCCGCCCGCAAGGTCGGCGTCGGCATCGACAACCGCGGCTCGCACTTCTACCTGTGCCTCTATTGGGCGCAGGCGCTGGCGTCCCAGACCCAAGACCCCGGACTCCAATCCCTCTTCCGCCCCGTGGCGGAGAAGCTCGCCGCCGCCGAGAAGCAGATCGTGTCCGAGCTGGTCGCCGTCCAGGGCAAGCCCGCCGATATCGGCGGCTATTACAAGCCCGACGACGCGAAGGCCTCGGCCGCCATGCGACCGAGCGCGACGCTGAATGGGATATTGGCGGCTTTGTGAGCCATTCGCAGGTCGGAAGAGACCAATAGGCCCCCTGGCAACTATTGGTAATTGCCGGTGGCGGCTGTTGACCGGCGGGCTGCGTCGCCTAGCTTGAGCTGGAGCCATCTTTTGCAGGGCCAAACAAATGTGTGGGCGATATTCAGGTCGGGACATCGAGCGGATGGCGTACGTCATCGCGATCATCATGGGCGAAGCGTACGAGGACGTCCTCGCGCGCTACCGGTTCGCCCTCGGGGGAAAGCCGCGCTACAACATCGCGCCCGCCCAACAGAACGTCGTGGTCGCGCCCGATGGCGGGGAGAAAGCCCGGGCCACCACCATGAAGTGGGGACATTTCGCATCGTTCGCCCCGGGATCACCGCCCACTTTCCTGATCAATGCCCGCTCGGAAACCGCGCTCCAGAAACGCACGTTTGCCAGGGCCATGAACGAGCGACGCTGCCTGATTCCGGCCGACGGCTTTTTCGAGTGGAAGCGGGACGGGAAGGGCCGGTCCCAGCAGGCATATTATTTCCAGCGCGCGGGCGGCGAAGCCTACGTCATGGCGGGCCTCTCCTGGCCGGCGGAGGGCGACCAACCGGCCCGTTACATTGTGCTGACGACCGCCCCGAACGAATTGCTGCAACCCATCCATGACCGCATGCCCGTGATCTTGACCGAAGACGGGGCGAAACAGTGGATTGATCGTTCGCTCACGGGTGAGCAGGCGCGGCCGTTGTGCGTGCCCTTTCCGGGGGCGGAAATGACTTCCTACCCCGTCAGTTCGATCGTGAACAGCGCCAAGAACGACGTGCCGGAGTGCGTGGTGCCCGTCTTGCGCCTGCCCGATCCACCGCAGGAGTCCCAGGGCACGCTGTTTTGAGGGGAGCGGAAGGGTCTCTCAGATTCAAATGTAGGGTCGGCGCTGGCGCCGACCTCATGCGCGGGGTCGGCCCAAGGACCGGCCCTACATTGAGCAAACGAACCCAGACCATGAGATTGGCGGGCTTGCCTCGCCCGCGCGGCCTCCTTCTGCTTCGCGCATGGGAATCTCTCGCGGTCGTTCTCGCCTCAAATGTCGCCTGGCTCTGTTGATAACGGTGTTCGCCGCCAGCCTCGCATCGGCACAATCCGAGCTGCCGCCGCTGCTCGCCGCCCGGAAAGGCTTCCAAACGAAACTCCTTCGCCAGGATCGGATCAACGAGGCTGCCGTGGCGCCACCTGCGGGTGTGCTTTCGCTCGTCAAGTACCCTGCACCGCTGGGCGCCAACGCAGCGTACGTCAGCCCGGATCCGAAGGACGGCAAAAAGCACGCGATCATCCTCTGGTTGGTGGGTGGATTCAGCAATAGCATCGGTGACATCGCCTGGACCCCGGGCCCGCCGCAGAATGACCAGTCGGCGTCCGCCATCCGCGAAGCCGGCATCCTGATGATGTATCCGTCGTTGCGGGGCGGAAATGACAACCCCGGCGTCATCGAAAACTGCTACGGCGAGGTCGACGACGTCCTCGCCGCCGCGAAGTTCGCCGCCGCCTTGCCCTACGTCGACGCGTCCCGAATCTACCTCGGCGGACACAGCACGGGCGGCACGCTGGCGCTGCTGGCGGCGGCGGCCGGCGGCGACCGTTTCCGGGCGGTGTTTTCATTGGGTCCGGTGGATGATGTCACCGCGTACGGCGACGACGCGCTGGCGTTCGACACGACCGTCACGAAGGAAGGCCAATTGCGTGCGCCGAAGCATTGGCTCAAGGACATCAAGTGCCCGACCTTCGTGTACGAAGGCACCAAGCAGCCTTCGAACTACAGCTCCCTGCTCGCGCTCCAGAAGCGCAACACGAATCCCGGCGTCACGTTCACGCCCGTGCCCGGCGAGTCCCACTTCAGCGTCATCGCGCCCACGATCGGGAAGATCATCCGCTATATCGAGGACGACGCACAGAAGAAGTAGCGCCGGTCTCTGGACCGGCCGGGTTGGACGTGTTCCCCGACGAAAGGACCGGTCGCAGTCCCGCCCAACCCTCCCCTCCTTGGCTTCTTCGCTCCTTTGTGTTTCCTCACCACCATGAAGTACCTCGCGCTGGCGATTCTCGCGTTTGGCTCCGTGGCTCTTCCCGCCGAACAGGCCGCTCCGCCGCGGCACACCAACCTGGCGATCGTGGGCGATTCCTTCCTGATCAACGGGGAGCCGACTTTCAAGGGCCGGACGTGGCGCGGGCATCGTGTCGAAGGCCTGCTGCCCAACGCTCGCGTTGTGCAAGGCATCTTCGACGACCTGAACCCGGCCACACGGGACCTCTGGGTCTACCCGGATACGGGCAAGTGGGATCCGGACCGCAATACGCGCGAATTTGTCGCTGCGATGCCCTCCTGGCGCCAGAACGGACTCCTCGCCATCACGTTGAACCTGCAAGGCGGCAGCCCGCTCGGATACGGCAACAAAGGCTGGATCAACACCGCCTTCACGGAGGATGGCAGCCTGCGGCCGGACTACTTCGGCCGGCTGGAACGGATCCTCGACCGAGCGGATGAACTGGGCATGGTCGTCATCCTCGGCCTGTTCTATTTCGGCCAGGACCAGAACCTGCGCGATGAGGCCGCCCTCCTGCGCGCCGCCGACCTCACCCTGGGCTGGCTGCACGATCACGGCTACCGCAACCTCATCATCGAAGCATGTAACGAATCCACTGAGCTTGGCTACCATCATGACTTGTTGCGCCTGCCCGCGATGCCCCGGTTCCTCCAGCATCTGCGCGGAGTCAACCGTAACGGCTGGCACTTTCCGGTCGGCGTGAGTTTGTCGGGCGGCGAAATTCCGACGCCGGAAATCGTCGCTGCCTCGGACGTCATCCTGATCCACGGCAACAATCGCCGGGGCGTGGAAACGACGCCGACGCGGATCCGGGAGATGATCGCCCAAACGCGGGCCCTGCCCGGCTTTCGCCCGATGCCCGTGCTGTTCAACGAGGACGACCACTACGCCTTCGACCAGCCGGACAACAATTTCCTCGCCGCCACGGAAAACCACGTCTCCTGGGGTTTCTTCGATTTTCGCCGGAAGGACGAACCGTTTACCGATGGCTTCCAGAGCGTGCCGGTGGACTGGACGATTTCGTCGCCCCGCAAACGCGCCTTCTTCGAATTGCTCCAAGGTTTCGGCCCGACCCCGTAGGAGGGGCTTTATGCCCCGACCAGCCAACAGCAAGGCGCCATGTCGGGGCGTATAGCCCCTCCTACCGCCAATCCCCCGTCACGCCCCGTCGTGCTCGCGCAACCACTGGGCGGCGCAGGCGACCAGTTCGGCGTGTGAGTCGAGGCCGAGCTTGTTCTTGATGTTCTCGCGGTGGGTTTCGACGGTCTTGACGCTGACACCGAGTTTTGCCGCGACGGCTTTCGTGGCCATCGCCTGGCCAACGAGCCGAAAAACCTGGAGTTCGCGGTTGGTGAGCTCCGACGCGAGGCTCGGGACCGCCTGCTTGCGTCCGGTCAGTTCCGCCGCGTTGCGGTCGGACACTCCGGAGGGCAGCACAATGGATCCATCCGCTGCGTCCCGAATGGCGCGCAACAGCTGGCTGACCGAGTCCCGCTTGCCCACAAATGCCCGCGCCCCCGCCTGCAGGCACCGCGCGGCATAGACTTCCCCGGGCAGACCGGTGAACACGACGATTCGCATCTGTGGCGCGATTCCCAGCAGTTCCTGAATCAGCGCCAGACCATCCACGTCATCGAGCACCATGTCCGTGACCAGGACTTCCGGTGGCTTTCCCGAAACGATCATGCGCAACTCCGCGGCCGTGGCCGCGCTATTCACGACGGCCATGTCGCACTCGTCGGAAATCAGTCGGGCCAAGCCCTCGCGCATGGCCGGCGAATTGTCGGCCACGTATACCCGCAGGCGCGGCTGGGACGGGATGTTGGCTCCGAGGGTGACGGGCATCGCGGGGACACGAAATACGGGCCCGCCCCAGGGAACAAGCGTCAAAGCCTCAGGGCGCACCTGAGGCCCGAATGAGGTCCGAGACCTGATGCGCGCCGCCGGAATTCTGGTATAGTACGGCCATAACCCACGCACTTATGCCCAAATACCTGATCGAACGAGAAATGCCCGGCCTCGGAAACCTGACGCCCGCCCAGCTGGGTGCGGCTTCCCGCACTTCCTGCAACGTGCTCCAAAAGATGAGCCCCCGGGTGCAATGGATCCAGAGCTACGTCACGCAGGACAAACTCTTCTGCATTTACATCGCGGTGAACGAGGAGGCGGTCCGCGAGCATGCCCGCCAGGGCGGCTTCCCCGCCAACAAGATCCTCGAGATCAAGACCCTCATCGATCCCGTCACGGGCGGGGCCTGATTGGCAAGCAGGTCCGGTCTCCGACCGGACCGGGCCGGCCACAGACCGGTCCTACCTGCGATACACTGAAACGACGCTCCTTCGGGGCGCCACCACCGTGTGCTGCCCAAATTTCGCCCCCACCCTTTGTCCCACAATCCGCAACCAAACCCACCATGAAATCCATCAAGTCCCTCCTCCTCGCCGCCCTCACGCTGGTCCTTCCGACCTCTTTCGTGCTGGCTGGCGAACAACCGAAACCCGAGTCCCTGCCCGCCGGCATGAACATGTACGTCATCGAGCGCGACATGCCCGGCGTCGGCAAACTGACGCCCGCCGATCTCAAG
>DASZPS010000196.1:0-6861 GCA_035549955.1 Lacunisphaera sp.
TAGGGTGCGAATTGCTCCGTTGTTTCTGATCCGGGGTTTTGCCGCGAGTGGGCGTTTCTGTCGCCGATAGGGACATCGGCGACCACCTTGGAGACATTGGGTTTGACCCACGTGCGCGGTGTGCGCTGGAGGTTGCCGGGCAGGCCGAAGTAAGGCCAGCCGTCCTGCCAGGTCACGGGCGAGAGACACGTCAGCCGACCGACGGAGTTGTGGTCCATCATCGACCAGCCCCACCACTCGCCGGCGGGAGTCTGCACGATCCCGCCTTGGTGCATCGGCGTGGCGCCCATGCGCTCCGGCTGTGGCGAACTCAGCTCGAAGGGCGGGCCGCCGCGGCCCTTGAGGCGCCGGCCGATACCTACGCCGAAGGTTTCCTCCGCGCTGATTGTGGTGACCTCATACGGGCCGTCGGGCCGGTCGGCGCGGGCGCAGACCATGTAGCCAACCGGATCGTAGTTGGCGCTGATCATGAAGTAGCGGCCGGCAATCTTGTAGAAATGGCAGCCCTCGCCCATCCCACTGCCGGCGGGAACCAACGTGCGCTTGGTCTCGGCCTTGATGTCACTGAGGTCCGGTTTCAGTTCGGCGAACTGCAGGCCGTTGTATCCCCACACGACGTAGACCCTGCCGTCGTCGTCGAACAGGACCGACAGATCGTGCAGCGAACTCCCGAAGGCCTGATTGGTCCACGGGCCCGCGGGATTCGTGGCCGTCAGGTGCTGCGTCTTCTGGCCGTTGACATTCGTGAAGATATGGAAGGTTCCATCGTGGTACCGAAAACACGGCGCCCAGATGCCCTGCCCGTAGATCTCGCCACCTTCGAGCCGGAACTTCGGCCCGAGGTCCAGCCGGTCGATGGCGTAGCCCAGCAGCTTCCAGTTCACCAAATCGCGGGAGTGCAATACCGGCAGGCCCGGCATGGTGTGCATGGTCGTGCCAGTCAGATAGAAGTCGTCGCCCACGCGGATCAGGTCCGGATCGGAGAACTCGTCGAAGAACAGCGGATTCGTGTAGGTCCCGTTCCCGTTGTCGGCGGTCCAGGTCGTTGGCGCGGCGGCCGCGGTGAGGGAAAGGGCCGCGATGGCGAGAACGGGAGCGAAGAGAAGGCGCGATTTCATGAAATGGATCGGAGGTGGAGCGACCTGCTCCTCAGGGCGCTTTTTCCGCAGCGGACATCAACAGCGCGTTGGGGCGCCGTCTCGGCAGGCTCGAGGCCCTGAGCTCGTCGAACGGGCAACGCGCTCCACCTTTTTCACCTGGTTGTCACCGGCTTGTTCTGGTCCTTGACCGATTCCTCGATGAGCGTCGCGACGCCGCGCGGGTCCTCCAACATGGCCACGTGACTGCCGGGGAAGGTGCGGATGGTCCAGCCGCGGGCGACCGCATGCTTCCAGTTCGTGTCCGTCTTGGCGCGCTCCTCGGCCGATTTGTCCTTGGGCACGAAAGCGACATAGGTCACCGGCAAAGCCAGTGCCGCGGGATTCTTGTAGGAGACGGATTGACTGAAGCACTTGGCCGACTGCGGGACGTTGTGCGGCGGCGGCACGCCGGGTTTGATCCAGGGAAAATATACCAAGCCATCCACGATCTTGAGCTCCGGCCGCGGCCCCCCCACCCGGCTCCACGACGATTCACCGTCATCGGGCACCATCGCATCGAGGAAAACGACATGGCGGATGCGCTCCGGGATGCGATCCATGACGCCGGTGATGACCATGCCGCCATAGCTGTGGCCCGTAAGCACGACATCGTGGAGGTCCTCGAACAGGATCGTGTTCACCACGTCGTTGATGTGGGTCTGCAGGTCAATCTCCGGGCTGTTAAGGTGCTCGCGCTCGCCGAGGCCGGTGAGGGTGACGCGATGGACTTCGTGGCCGTCGGCACTCAGGAACTTGCCGCACTTCTTCCATTCCCAGGCGCCGGCCGTGGCACCGTGGACGACGACGAGGGTGTATTTTTCCGCCGGTTCGGCGGCGCGGGCGCCGGTCAGGGCGGCCAGCGCGAGCAGCGCCGGCAGGAGGATGCGGGAGGAGATTTTCATGGGCGGAATGAAGGCTTATTTTTGCAGGGCGATTTCCAGCTGGGTGAAGGAATGGGCCGGAAAAGTGTGGTTGAGCCGGTTGCCGGTGAAGGCGATTTCGCTGGTCGCGGTCCGGACCTTTTCCGCTGCGGCGGTGTTGGTGGCCTCGAGGGAATCGGCATTGATGAGGTGCACGCGCCCCTTGCCGGTGAACGTGCCGGACTGCAGCTCGACGTCCGTGGCGATGGCGTCGGTGGCGCTGCGGTTCACGACGTTGACGAACAGCGTGTCGCGGGCCTCGTTCAGCACCGCGGTGACGTCCAGGTAGGGGACGTCCTTGAAGACCTTGTTGCCGTAGCTGTCGCAGCGCGTGAACACGTCGAGTGCGGTGCCCCGGCAGTGATTCGAATAGAGGGAGAACGGATAGTAGAGCGAGGTCTTGTAGCCGCCCTCGGGCGTGATGCCGGCGAGGCTGCTCAGGAAGGTCAGGTTCGCCATCTTGACGATGTCGGCATTCCGGATGAACGAGTTCAGGTGCTGGGCCAGGATGAGGGGGCCCGCGAGGTTGTTGCCGCGCGCGCCGTACTCGTCGAACGAGATGTAGATGGGCCGATCCGTCTCGGACTTGACCATGGCCTTCAGGATCTGGCCCCGCGTGACCTCGATGATGCGGTCGATTTCCCGGCCCAGCGTCATCTCGTCGGCGAAGCCCGGCTTGTCGATCCCGCGCAGGACCTGGAAGACATAACGGTGCACGGAAATGTAGTCGACGTAGCCGGCCAGCTGGTCGAGCACGTGGTCATTCCAGTCCGTCCAGCCGTCCTTGGGATCGTACCGTTTCGTGACCAGCGGGTAGTTCGAGGCGCCGGCGGCGACCAGCTTGATGCTTTCGTCGACCGCGCGCATCACCTTGGCCGCCTCGATGGCGAATTTCGCGTAGTCCTCCTTGTTCTTGTGGCCGACCTGCCAGGGGCCGTCGGGCTCGTTGCCCAGCGCCCAGTACTTGACCTTGTAGGGATCCGGGTGGCCGTTTTTCACCCGCAGGTCGGCGTAGCGGGTGCCGGCCGGGGCGTTGCAGTACTCCACCCAGTGGGCGGCGTCCTCGATCGTGCCGGTGCCGGCGTTGATGCAGATGAAGTTCTCCGCGCCGACCAGGTTGCAGAAGGCCGCGTACTCGTCGGTGCCCATCTGGTTGGATTCCTTCCGGGTGCGGGAGAGGTCGAGGGTGACTGGACGCCGGTCCTTCGGGCCGATGCCGTCCTCCCAGTTGTAGCCGGATACGAAGTTGCCGCCCGGCCAGCGCACGGCGGCGACCTTCAGGTCCCTGATCTGCTCGACGTATTCCTTCCGAAAGCCGTTCGCGTCGGCTCGGGGCGACGCCGGATCATACAAGGGGCCGTAGACCACGCCGCGGCCGAAGCCACCGCCGGCGGCGGCACCCGTCGCGGAGGGCGGGCGCTCAACGGGCTCGAGGAAGCTGCCATAGATATTGGGATCGATGGCGCCGATGGTGCGGTCGAGATCGACCTTGATCAGGGCGGGCTGCGCCGCGGCCAGGAGGACGGGGCCTGCGAGCAGCAGAAGGCTTGGCAGCGGGTTTGGTCTATGCATGGGGAGGAAGGAGGTCGCGACCCGGGGGCGGGTCGGTGGCGCCGATGGGCATCAGGGCGCGGCCGGCAGGGGAATTTCGCCGCGCACGGAGATTTTTTCGGCGGTGGGAAAATCCGGCGGCACCGGGAAATCCGCGGGGCGCCGCGCCAGCCATTGCAGGGCGCGGACCACGACGGTCTGCAGCCCGGCGCACCGCATGCGGGCGGGCTGCGTGTCGCCCTTCCAGACATGGCCGAAAGTGGAGGTGTACACGCGGCCCTGCCCGTAGTTCACCGTCCATTCGAGCGGCCATTGCATGGCGGTCTTCGGGTCATAGCCGTAGGAAAGCACCTCGAGGTTCAAGGCCGGCCCGCGGGCGTAGTAGTAGACCTCGATGTCGGGCGTCAGCCACTCGCGCGGCAGGCCGGCGTGGATCGGATGGTCGCCGAGGCGTTTCACCACCGTGTCGAGCCGGGCGCCGTGGCCGGTGTTCTGGCCCTCGCCGGCCGGGATGCGGACAACCTTGCCGTCGGCGTCGACCGACAGCGCCCAGCCGAAATCCTTTTTTCGCCAGCCAAGCCCGATCATCTCGTTGTAGGCGGGCCAGTCGGCGAAGGCGTTGTTGCCGGAATGCCAGACGTAGAGTCCGCCGCCCTTGCGCACGAATTCCTCGAAGTCCGCCTGCACTGCCGCCGGCCAGGACGGACCGCCACCCAGGTCGTTGCAGGTCTGGATGACCACGTCGTAGTCGGCGAACTTCGGCCGCCAGGCGTCCCACCCTGGCGCATCCTTGGTCGGCGGGGCGGTCGAGACGTCGACCTTGAACAGGCCGGTCGGCTCGAGGATGCCGCGAATGAGCGCGGTGGTCAGGCGCCAGTCGTGGTTGCTGTAACCGTCCACCATGAGCACGCGAATGGGCGACTCGGCGGCGAAGCCCGACAGGGTGAGGCAGGCGGAGAGCAACCACGCGGGGGCGACGCGATTCATGGGTTTAGTTGCCCAGAACTTGGCGCGGGATTCGAGCCCGATTTGCGGTTTACCGTAATATGCAGCGCGGGATCCTCACGAACACCCGTCATGTACCGTCGACTGGAGCCGGGCTTGCACGGTTATCCGTTCGGATAGCCCGTAGGGGCGCGGTCTTGCTGCGCCCATTCTTCGCGAAGCGAAAAATTCTTCCGTCTGGTCCCGTGCGAGCGGAATCCCGGCACGCCGGGATCGGACACAGCAAGCCTGTGCCCCTACCTCAACCCAAGGACCGAGCGAACTCGGCCCCTACAAGACCTGTCGCACCGCCACCTGCCAGCCGGCATAGAGCGCGGCCCGGCGCTCCGGCGGCATGGCGGGACGGTACACCGTTTCCTCCCGGGACAGGCGCGACAGCGCCTCGATCGAGGGATGCAAGCCCAGGCCGAGTTGTCCCGCCAACATCGCGCCGAGCGGTGAACAATCGGGCATGGTGGCAACATGCAGCTCGACCCCGCACAAGTCCGCGCAGAATTGCATCAGGAACCGGCTGGCCGTCGGACCGCCATCCCCGTGCAAAGCCACCAGCGGGACGCCCCCCTCGGCCCGCATAGCTTCCAGCGCGTCGCGCACCTGGAAGCCAATGGATTCGAATGCCGCCCGCGCCACGTGTCGCCGATCGCTGTGGCTGGAAAGCCCAACGATCGCGGCGCGCGCCTCCGGGCGCCAGTGCGGGAGGCCCAGGCCGGTGAAGGCGGGCACGAGATGCACCCCGCCATTGTCCGGCACGGAAAGCGCCAGCTGCTCGATCGCCGGCACATCCGCCGCCATGCCGAGCTGGTCACGCAGCCAAGTCAGCGTCGAGGCGGACGAGATGATGATGCCTTCGAACGCGTAGGTCGGCCGGCCGGCGTGGGACCAAGCCAGGGCCGTGAGAACACCCACCTTCGAGAAGCGTGGCGTGTCGCCAATGTTCAGGAGCAGCGAGGAGCCCGTGCCAAAGGTCACCTTGGCGGCACCGGGGGAAAAACACCGTTGGGCGAACAGCGAGGCCTGCGAATCACCCATCACGCCGCGGATCGGCAAAGGCCTCGGCAGGGCCCCGTCGAATGTGGTCTCCCCGAAGGCCCCCGAGCTGTCGCGCACCTCCGGCAAGGAGCGGCGCGGCACCTCCCAAAGCGCGCAAAGTTCGTCGTCCCAGTCCAGCTTGCTGATGTCGAAGAGCAGGGTGCGCGAAGCATTGGTGGTGTCGGTGGCGAAAACCTTGCCGCCGGTGAGCCGGTAGATCAGGTAGGCATCAATGGTGCCGATGAGCGCCGAGCCGTCGGCCAGCTTCGCGCGCAATTCCGGCTGGTTCCGCACCAGCCATTGCAGCTTCGAGGCGGAGAAATACGCGTCGAGTTTCAGGCCGGTCTTCGCGTGCAGCATCGGTTCGCGTCCGGCCGCGGCGTGCGCCGCGCAGAACTCGTCGCCGCGCCGGCATTGCCAGACGATGGCGCGGTGCAGCGGACGTCCCGTCCCGCGCTCGAAAACGACGATCGTC
Source organism: Lacunisphaera sp. (assembly GCA_035549955.1). GTDB lineage: Bacteria > Verrucomicrobiota > Verrucomicrobiia > Opitutales > Opitutaceae > Lacunisphaera. The sequence goes on from DASZPS010000196.1 coordinate 6,120, forward strand.
TCGCGCTGGTTGGTGATCGAAAGCGCGGCGATCTCGCCCACCCGGCTCGCCTGCCGGGCCAGCAACCCGCGCACGACCGTGAGCGTATTCTGCCAGATCTCCTCGGCATTGTGCTCCACCCAGCCCGGCTGCGGATAGTGCTGCTGGTGGTCGCGCGACTCGCGATCCAAGGCCCGGCCAGTCGCGTCGAACAGCAGGGCCTTCGTCGCGGAAGTGCTTTGGTCGAGGGCGAGAAAGAGCATGGCTTAAGAGCGAGACCTGAGACCTGAGACCTGAAACCTGAAAAGGAAACCCCCACCAGCATTGCTGCCTGATTTCATATTCAGGTTTCAGGTCTAAGGTTTCAGGTTTCCAAAAGCTGCCTTGCCGCCGCGGCCAGACCTTCCATCGAGATGCCATAGTGCCGGAAGATATCGGCCTGCGCGCCGGTGACCGTGTCCTCGTCGGGGAAGCCAACGATCCGGAAGGCGGGCTTGAGACCGGCGGTAAGCAGCGTGGAGGCGGCGGCCTCGCCCAGCCCGCCGTGCACCATGTGTTCCTCAACCGTCACCACGGCGCGGCACTCGCGGCCCGCGGCCAGCACCGCGGCGGTGTCGAGCGGCTTGATTGTGTGGACGCTGACCACGCGGGCGGAAATGCCGGCGTCGGCGAGGTTCGCCGCGGCCAGGAGCGCGTGCACCACGGTTTCCCCGCTGGCGAGGAAGGCGACGTCCTTGCCCTCGCGCAGCGTGATCGCCTGGCC
>DASZPS010000197.1:0-10576 GCA_035549955.1 Lacunisphaera sp.
TCATCGAAAACGCCTTTGCCAGACTCAAATCAGCCCGTCGCATCGCCACCCGCTACGAGCAGAACGTCACGGCCTATATGGCGTTCGTCGCCCTCGCCTGCGTCTGTCTCTGGCTCATGTGATTTTGAAGACGTGCCCTAAAACAGACAAAAGTGCGTTAACCGAAGTCAGCTACGTTGAACCGAGACGAAGACGTCAGGGGGGCGACCAGAGGGGACGCGTATTCGGAGGTGTCGCCGGAAATAGCAGCGGGCGCATGCAGGTGCTGCGGTCGCGCGCTCATCACAAGCATCCAAGGGGCCGACGCCTGAGGTCTGTGGCGCCTGTCCGTCAAATCAGGGCAACTCCAGCTTGGCTGTCTTCCTAATCTGCTCAAGGAGCGATGACACCATCGCCGGACGATCTTCCTCGCGCAAAGTCTGCCAGGCTCGCGAAGCTGGGCACGCTCAAATTGGGCAGACGGCGGCGAGCCGGCCGCTTTGGATCGGCGCAGGTGGCTTGTGGCTGCCGTCCACCAAAGCGGCCCGGCCGACGCGCTAGGTCTCAGCGCACACGAAGACGAAGCGGGCCCGGGCGTAGACTTCGCCGTTGGCGAACTTGATCTCCCAGGTCGATTCGCAACCCAGCGGGATCGGCCGGCGGCACTTCTTGTTCCGCCGACAAATCAGGACCGCCCGCACGCAGGCGAAGGCTGCCCACAGCCGGAACTTCGCCGCCAGGCCCGCCGGCGGCGGAGTCCAGACCTCGGACACGACGACTGCAAACGCGACATCGCACTGCGGCTGCCAGGGAAAATCCATGCGCTTGAAGCTGCCGTCACCCTTCTGCCCGTTGTAGTTTTCCTTCGTGCGTCCTTCCGGAATGTTCGGATTTACATTCTTGCCGGGCTCATTGGGGGATGGCTTTTGCGGCAGCGTGAAATAATCCGCCGGGTCGATTTCGGCCTCTTCCAGGATCTTTTTGATCTGTTCGCGTTCCTTCGCGGAGAACGGGGGACTGATGTCTTCGGGATCGGGGGTTGGTGGCATGGCGCCTCCTCCAGGTTGTAACGTGGGATTTTCCCGCCACCGGCTGCCCGGCGCTCGGGGTTCGCCCTTGATGCTACCAGATCGGGCCGCCGGAAAAAATGGAGCCGACTACCCATCTTCCCATGAGGTCAAGTTCGCCGGGCCGGCGGAAATAAGCCCTGGGCCGGCCCCGACGGAAGCCACTGACCGGGCCGGTTGTGCCCGGCGCCGTGACCGATGGATCAACCCCACCCCACCCAACCCCCGGCGGCAATCGGCAGGGGTCACGGATTCGGGCCGTAAAGCCAGCGGAGCATCAGGTAGCCCAGATAAAACGTGTAGACCTCGACGTGCCCTTTCTCCCGCAGCACATAGCCCCCGTGCAGCTCCCATTCCTGCACCTGTCCGTTTTCCTCGACGCGGATAAGGCAGTCCGGTGCCGTCAAATGCTGGCGCACGCGGGGCGCCAGCAGGCGCGCCAGCCAGCGGTTGAACCACCCACCCCGGACCCGACGGAGTTCCGTTTGAAACATCAGGATCTCGCGCGCGGTAAGCTGATGGCTTTCCGGTCCCTTGAACGTGGCGATGGTAATGGTCGTCATGGCGGCTACCAGTTTCCGTTCTTGAAGGGATTCCAGACCTGCTGGCCTTGGGCGGCGCGGGCGCCGGCATATTCGTCCCACACCGTCACCTCGCGCCAGATGGGCGGCAGGGCCCAGCCGACCTTGATCTCCCAGGTGCTGTGGCCGACGCTGGTGCTTTCATCCGCGGTCGTGTGACAGCCGCTCAAGTAGCCCGCCGATCCGAACACGGTCAGGTGCACGGCGAACGAAGCCGGGTCAAACGCCATGGCGTCCGCCAGGTTTTTCGCCACCGGACCCCGCCGGCTTGCCGGATAATTGTTCCCGAGCTGCAAGCCGGTGTTGCATCCGGCCAAATAGATCGCGGCATTGTCGCACCAGGGCAGGGCCTTCAGCTTGGCCCCCCAGGTGGCGGCGCCGGTGGAGGCCAGGTCGTTGATCAACCCCGGATTGCCATGCGCCCAGATTTCCAGCGAGCGCAGGCAGGGGTGATCCGGGTCGATCGCCAGGTGTGCCTGGGTCTGTTGGACGAGATCATCCACATCCTTGTAGCCGAGGATGAGCGCCGTCTCATCCGGCGCATTCTTTACCAGGCGAGTCTCAAAGTCATCTTCCTCGTCCTGATTTTCCCAACCATCGCCATACAGCGCGGCCACGTCGAGTTGACTGGGCATGCCGGGAACCTACCGCCGTCTCACCCATTTTGAAGCAAATTCAATGAGGGAAGCCTGGTTCGGACGGAGGAGAGCGATCCAATGGGCGGCCAAACGGGGTCAGGCTGCTTTGTTCCCGATTCGTCGAGGGTGGCGCGAAGGCGGTCCGCAGGCCGAGGAGTTCGGCTGGCGGTGGCCGGCGGCGGCTGACCGAGAGTAGATGACGCAAATATTTGCTCCCGCCCAGGTACAGGGGAGGGGCCGTGGTTTGGGGTTCTGTTCGGAATCGCCCGGACCCCAGGCCACCTAAGATCAGGCGGGCTTCGATTCGATCCCGAGGGCCTTTTCCAGCTGCGTCCTTTGGACCGGCTTGATGATGTGGGCATCGAAGCCGGCTTGGCGCGACCGTTGCAGGTCGGAGTCCATGCCAAAGCCACTCATAGCCACGGCCCGGACCTGCGGCTTCAGTTTCTTCAGGGCGGAAACCAACGTCCACCCGTCGCCATCCGGCAGCCCGATATCCGAAAGGACGACGTCATAATTGTTTCGCGTGAACAGCTCAGTCGCCTCGGCGACGGAAGCGGCCAACTCCACCACGCAACCCCGGTGCTTGAGCAAAGTTGCCAGGGCACGCCGCGTGTCCGCGTGGTCTTCCACCAGCAATACCCGCTTCGGCGTGCCGACCGGCTCGGCCGGCGCCTCCCTCGGGAGTGGTGCGGCCACTTCGGGTGGCTTCGGCCGGGCATCGGGCAGAATGATTTCAAAGGTCGCGCCTTGGTTCGGTCCGGCACTGGCAGCCGAGATGGTGCCCCCATGCATCTCCACAAGCGAGAGGCAGATCGACAGGCCCAGCCCCATGCCTCCGTTGGCAGCGGACAGGAGATTGTCGCCTTGGGAAAAGGGCCGGAAAATCCGCGCCAATTCCTGCTCGGTCATGCCCACGCCGCGGTCCGTGATGCTCACTTGGAGCGCGCCGTCGACATTCGCGGTGGCGACCATGATTTCCGCGTGACCGACACTGAATTTCACGGCGTTGCGCAGGATATTCCACAACACCTGCAGGAGCCGGCCCCTATCCCCGAGGACCCACGACCGTGCGGCCGCCAAGGACAGGTGTACCTTGAGTGCCTTGTCCCGGATCTCCGGATCCAGGATTTGGATAACATCCGCAATCACCGCGTGGATTTCGACGTCTTCCTTCTCCAGCATCAGTTTCCCGTGGGTGATGCGGCTGATATCCAAAAGATCGTCGATCAAACGCGCCTCGAGGCGGATGTTCCGGGCGATCATCTCGAAGTCCCGCTTAACGTCATCCGCGACGTGGGGATCATCGGCGCGGGACACGGCGGTGATGAGCACCGGGCTCAAGGGCGTCCGTAGTTCATGCGACAGCATGGCGAGGAACGCGTCCTTCGTCTTGTTGGCCGCAATCGCCTGGTCGCGCGCGGCCTCCAACTGCTGCTGTTGTTCGTGACGATCGGTGATGTCGAGATGGATGCCCATCATGTAGGCGGGCTCGCCCTGGCTGTCTCGCATCACCTGGGCCCGGGCGTGGAGCCAGCGAATGCTGCCGTCCGGCCAGACGACGCGAAAATCCTGCACGTACGTCCCCGTTTGGAGCGCCTGTTCGATGCGCGCCTTCGCCTCGTCGCGATCATCGGGGTGGAGGAAACTCAACCAGGTTTCGAAGGACGAAACGACGGACTGCGGTTTCCGGCCAAACAGCTCGACGAAGTCGTCCGACCATTCGCTCTGCTTGCTGCGAATGTCCCAGTAAAAGGTGCCAAACTTCGCGATCTGCTGGGCCAGTCGAAATCGCTCGTCGCTCCGTTGCAGCGCGTCGCGGGAACGATGCATCGCGTGCATGGCCCCGAGGATCAACAGCGTGACGAGGATGAAGAGCGCGTAGGCTGCGATCCCGCCCGGTTGGGGCATTCCGCTGGCCGCGGCCACGGCAGCGCAGCTGAGCACCAACGTCAGCAGGCCGGCGACGAGTCGAGCCCGCCACGAGACGATCACAATCGCGGGAAAGTAGAACAAGAACGGCACCGTGCCTGTCCCCAGGTACGGCACGAGGGCCAGCCTGATGATCGTCGCCACCACAGTGGCACCGCAGGCCCATAAGACTATGCGCAGGGTGGCCATCGCGTGAGGAATGGAGGTCGGAAGCGATTTGCGGGAGGATCCCCGGTCGACGAGGACACACCGTAACACGCCCGAGTTGCCCTGCAACCTTGGGTAAAGACCCCGTATCGCGAGCCCTCCGTCGTTCAGGACCGCAAACGAAGGCGCGACCAGAAGCGCGCGCTCAGAAGCCAACCCGAAACGGGTCAGGCCTCACCTCGCACCGGGTCTCCGTGCTCTCTGTGCTAAACGGATTGGAATCGTTTCCCAAAACCCGACTTGGGCTGCCGCCAGCGCCCCAATCCCGGCCCGCACGGAGTCGGGCCCTCCAGTAAATCCGGTGTAGCCAAGCGGGCTGAGGTCAGCCCGCCCCACCTCGGCATTCTCCGCGCCCTTCGCGTTCTCCGCGTTAATCGGATTGGGAGCAACGGACCGACCAAGGTCGGCCCCTACAGGTGAGCCGGCTCGAGGGGGTCAGGTCACGGATGACGAGGCCCGTCCGCCGGGAAGGCCTCGCACCTTGCATCCCCGCGGCTCGTGGGGAATCGCTTGCCCCGCGCCGGGCGCGAATCAACCTCCGGGGCCATGAAAATCTTGCGCGGGTTGGCGGTAGGAACGGCGATGCTGGCGGCGGCGGCGGGGCTGGCCGCGGCGAAGACACCGGCGGGAACGGTGGTGTCCCGCGGCGAGGACGGCTACACCATCGTCGCCCTCGAGAAGAAGGCGGGGCGCAAGGACGTGAAAAAGGGCCAGGTGCTCAAGCTCCACGGGTTGACCGACGGGAACGGCCGGGAAATCCTGCCGACCCGTTATGAATCCCTGGGCCGGCTCCAGGGCACGCTGTTCTATTTCGGCGAGCGCCAGCCCCAGTACTCCCACTGCCTGTTTGGCCTGATCGACGCGTCGTCCGGCAAGATCATCCTGCCCGCCACGTCGGCGAAGATCGAAGTCACCCGGGATGGTTTCATCCGCTACAGCGGCTCCAGTGTCGGCCTGCTCGATGCCACCGGCAAGGAACTCCTCCCGCCGCGCTTCGCCGAGATCGGCGATTTCAGCGAAGACCTGATGCCCGTCTCGACGGGCTGGAACGGCTGGTGGGTCGATCGCAACTTCCAGCCCGTCCTCCAGCAGAAGCAGTTCGCCCAGGTCTGGGCCTTCCGCGACGGCAAGGCCGTGGTCGCCACCAACTCCGACCACGGGCGCCCCACTCAATTCAAAACCGTCGATCGCGAGGGCAACATCCTGGGGGACGCGAGCGATCCCCGCCAGACCGTCTTCATGGCCTCCACCAACAAAGACCTGCCCTGCCCCGCCTGCAACGGATCCGGCGGTCGGTTCGAAACGACCCAGGAATCCTCGAATCGCTACGCCGACATCGGCGGACGCGCCGGTGACACGAAGGCCGTCACCTGGACCCAAAGCAAACGCATCGGCGATTGCTTCACCTGCGGCGGCAGCGGCCGGGCGAAACCCCGCAAATAGGGCCGTTCAGGCCACGACCTGGCCGGCCCGGGCGGTGAAACGGCGAATCCGTGCCCTTCGCATTCTCCGCGCTTTATCGGGAGCGGGAGCAGCGCATTGGGGAGCAATGCGCTCCACCCGGCGGCGGTGGAACGGACTGCTCCCCAGTCCGTTGGTTCGAGCGGCCTGAGCTACGCCGAGCGGCGAACCTAAGCAGGCTGAGGTCAGCCCGATCCACCTCGCAGGGGTATCCAAACGGCCGCCGCATGTGGTCTGTGCTCCAGTCAGTCAAATCAGGGCAACCTCAAGTTGTGGGGTGAGGGAAGATTCAACCCGTTCCACCTCGAAAACCTCCGCGACCTTTGCGGACTCCGCGTTATTCGGAGATCGGTCGTCTGACAAATTCCGGTCCGCACCGCCGGACCACCGGGCGCCATCGCCAGCGGGCGGACGCGGGCCGGGCCGGGATTCGGCGTTTGCTTTCTGATTGCGGGGGGCGCAGGTTGCCGTCCTCCCCGGAAGTCCATGCCCCACCGCATCCTGCTGGCGGAAGATCAAGACGACAACCGCGCGATTGTGCGCGGCGTGTTGGAGGAGCACGGCTTCGAGGTGACGGAGGCCACGGACGGGATCGTGGCGCTGCAGGCCCTGCTGGAGGCGCCGTTCGACGCGGTCGTCACCGATATCCTGATGCCCCGGATGGACGGTTACCGGCTTTGCCATGAAATCCGGCACCACCCGCGCCTGCGGTCGCTGCCGATCATCATCTACACCGCCACCTACACCTCGGCGAAGGACGAGCAACTGTCCCTGGCCGTCGGGGCCGACCGCTTTCTGCGCAAACCGGCGACCGGCCCGGAGTTGATCCGCACCCTGCGGGAGTTGCTGGGGGATCGGCAGCGCAGCGCGCCGCCCGTCACGTGTGAACTCGGCGAATTGGGCGCGATGCACCAATACAGCCAGGGCCTGGTGAACAAGCTGGAGGACCGCAGCCTGCAGCTCGAAAAACAGACGCTGGCGCTGCGCGCGAGCGAGCTCCGCAGCCGGCAGGTCTTCAACGCCGCCAACGACGCCATGTTCCTGGTTTCCCTGGACGGACAGGGCCGGCCCGACCAGGTGGTGGACGCCAACGAGGCCGCTTCGGAGCTGCTGGGCTACTCCCACGAGGAATTGCTCGGCCGGCCGGTGCACGAACTAGAGCTGGCGGAGGCGGCGGAGCCGACGATTGCCGCCTTGGCCGACCGCCTGGGCCGCGAGAAGCGGCTGCTCTTCGAGCGCACGCTAAAGTCCAAGGATGGCCGGAGCATCCCGGTGGAACTGAGCGTGCGGTCATTCGCGGCCGAGGTTGGACCGATGGCGATCGCCGCGGCCCGCGACATCACGGAGCGGAAAAAGGCCGAAGAGGCGCAGCAGCGGAACGCGCAACAATTACGCGCCATCCTGGACAGCCTGTTCGCGTTCGTCGGCCTGCTCTCGTTGGACGGCATCCTGCTGGAGGTGAATCGCGCCCCGCTTGAGGTCGGCGGCCTAAAACGCGAGGAAGTTATCGGGAAGCACTTCTCGCAAACCTATTGGTGGTCGCATTCCCCCGAGGTGCAGATGCAGCTCAAGGGTGCCCTGGCGAGGGCCGTTCGGGGCGAGTTTATCCGGTATGACGTTGCGCTCCGGGTGGCCGGCGGTCGGGAACTGATCGTGGATTTTGCGCTGAGCCCGCTGCGGGAGGAGGGCGGAAAAATCAGCCAGCTCGTGGCCACGGCGGTGGACATCACCGAGCGCAAAAAGCTGGAGCAGCAGTTCCTGCGGGCGCAGCGCATGGAGGCAATCGGCACGCTGGCAAGCGGCGTGGCGCACGATCTCAACAATATCCTGGCGCCGATGCTCATGGGCGCGAGCTTGCTGAAGAACAAGCTCACGAGCGAACGGGAACAGGCGATCCTGAGCATCATTGAAAACGGGGCGCAGCGGGGGGCCGGCATCATCCGGCAACTGCTCACGTTCAGCCGGGGCACCGAGGCCGCGCGCAAATCCGTGCAGCTCCGTCATCTGGTCAACGACATGGTGCAATTGGCGCAGGAGACCTTTCCGCGGAACCTGGAGCTGGAACGGACGGTGCCGGCCGATTTATGGACGGTGAACGCCGATCCGACGCAGTTGCACCAGGTGCTGATGAACCTCTGCGTGAACGCCCGGGACGCGATGCCGGACGGGGGCAAGCTCACGCTGGCGGCGGAAAATGTCCGCCTCTCGGAGGCCCAGGCCAAACTTAACCCGCAGGCCAAACCGGGACCCTATGTCGTGCTGACGGTTCGGGACACGGGCGAGGGCATCCCCCAAGCGATCATCGAACGCATTTTCGATCCGTTCTTCACGACGAAGCCCGAGGGCAAGGGCACCGGGCTGGGCCTGTCCACGGTGCTGGCCATCGCGAAGAACCATGGGGGGTTCGTGACGGTTTACAGCGAACAGGGCAAGGGCAGTGTCTTCAAAGTTTACCTGCCGGCGGCGGAGGCACCTGGGGCGACGGTCGCGCCGGATTCAACCGATGTGCCGCGGGGCAACGGCGAACTGGTGCTGCTCGTGGATGACGAGCCGGGGCTCCGCGAGGCAACCCGCCTGGTGCTGGAAGAAAACGGCTACCGGGTGCTCACCGCGACGAACGGTGAGGAGGGCGTGCGCGAGTTCCTGGCGCGGCGCAACGAGGTGCGCGCGGTCGTCACCGACATGATGATGCCGGTGATGGATGGCGTGGATATGATCCGGGCCATCCGCCTCGTGGCCGAACGGCTGCCGATTGTGGGCATGAGCGGCCTTGATGAAATAAAGCGCCGGGACGAATTGGCGGCCATGGGGGTGCAGGAACTCCTGGTGAAACCCTGCGAACCAAGGCTGCTGCTGCGGGCCCTTCACGCCGGGATCAGTGCCCACTGAGCCGAACCAGGGCCGAACAAAGGCGCCGGCGCATACGGTCTGTGGCGCCGGTCCGCCAAATCAGGGCAACTCCAGCCTTACCCCGCACCGCACCATTGCGGGGCGGCGCGGTCCCGGTTGGACTGGAGCCCAACCCTCCAGCTTCGGAAACAATCGCTCTCAGCCGGAACTATGCAATGGAAGGTGGAGCGACTTGACCCCAAGGCGCTGGCTCGGAGCGGCTTCGCCGCAACGCGCTGAGGTCAGCGCGTTCCACCTTTTGGTGGTCGGCGATTTCCATATCGCCGACAAGGACTCACGAGGCGGGCGAACCTGGCGTCGGTGTGGAAACCGACGCCCACCTATTGAATTGTTCCGGCTCAGCGTCTCGGACCGGTGGCTTTCATCCGAGAGTGCGTGTCGAGTTCGTTCCCGCTGAGGTAGCCATCCTTGTCTCGATCGAGGTCGTTGAAGAGTTCGAGGGCGTTCGTCCGCTCCCGGAGATTGAGCTCGGCCTTCTCCTTTACCGTGTTGGCCGCGTCCTTCTCCTGCTGGTGGGCCAGCGTGGAACTCATCGTGAACTCGGACCGGGAGATGCGGCCGTCACCATCGGCATCCTCCGGGATGACCGTCCCGATATTGGCCCCGATGCGGTTGCCCTGGGCATCGGTCGTGATCGAGACATTGGCGTTGGGCGCGGGGTACGTGACCGACGGCGCGGTCGAAGTGGATTGGGCGAGGACGGCCGCCGGCAACAGCGCGAGGCCGCCGAGGAAAGAGACAAGGAGGGAGTGTTTCATGGGATTTCGGAAAATTGGAGTTCCTGATAAGTGAGTTAACCTCCTGATTTGACTCCTGCGCCGGCCAGGCGGCCACCGGGGCGGCGCCCGGTCCCCGCATCGGGAAACCTGCCGGGCCGGGTCTTTGTGCCTCTGTGGTTCAATATCCCACACCGGCCCGCACGGAGGCGGGCCCTCCACCAAGCCAGAATAGAGCTACCGTCCGGGCACGCATTCGATCCCGGCCCACGAGGACGTGGGCCCTCCAACAAGCCACAATTAGTGCCGATTGGCGGCCATCAGTGGTTAAGCGCCTCAATGAGCCGTCCTCCATGCCTTTGTGACTCCGTGGTTCAATATCCCACACCGGCCCGCACGGAGTCGGGGCCTTCACAATCCAGAATAGTTGCCGTCCGGGCACGCATTCGATCCCGGCCCACGAGGACGTGGGCCCTCCACCAAGCCACAATTAATGCCGATTAGCGGCCATTAGTGGTTAAGAGCTTCAGTGGTCGGTCCTCTGTGCCTTTGTGACTCCGTGGTTCAACTCGCCCCAGACCGGCCCGCACGGAGTCGGGCCCTCCAGCCGTCCAGAATAGCTACCGTCCGGGCACGCATTCGATCCCGGCCCACAGGGACATGGGCCCTCCACAAAGCCGGTTCATTAGTGACGATTAGCGGCCATTAGTGGTTAAGAGCCTCAGTGGTCCGTCCTCTGTATCGTTTATGTCTCTGTGGTTCAAAACCCCACACCCGGCCCGCACGGAGTCGGGCCCTCCACCCGTCAAGAATAGCTATCGTCCGGAAACGCATTAGCGGCGCTCCCCGGAACGAAAGCTGTGCTTCAACCAGCATCCGACCGCCACAGTTCCCGGCGGGGCGGTCGATTGGGATGGAGCCATGATCCGTCTCTTCATCCTCGTAACACTCTGCAGCTTTGCCTTGGTGGCCTCCGCCTCGGCCCTGTCCGTTTCCGAAATCACGGACGTGTCGCCCAAGGTCGACGAACCGCCGGCGCCGGTCCGCACGTTCATGCCGGAATACCCCGACAGCCTGCGCAACGC
>DASZPS010000198.1:0-3158 GCA_035549955.1 Lacunisphaera sp.
GGGATCAAACGTCGAATCGCCGCACAGCCGATCGACGAAGAGATCGATGTCGCAATCATTTTCCTCATCCCAATTCACGAAACCATTCCGATTCGCTTCATCTTCCGCATTCGCGATGATCCGCATGACTTCGCCCTGCCAGGTTTCAGCTTCGCCTGCCGCAGGAACGAGCCCTTTCCAAAGCTCGCACCACCGGCGTTTGCGATACTCGTCGGTTTTCGGTTGGGGCTTGGACGTGAAGGGCCACATTTCTTTTTTGCCGAGCGTTTCAGCTCAGACACGCCGCGTTAGCGGCGTTGTCTGCGGCGATTGGTTCGGCCTTTGGTTTGGTTGTTGATGCGCTCATGTGGTCGGACGATCTCGCCAATAGTCATCGAAATCACGCCGCCACTGCACAAGCCGGCTCTCAAGTGCATCGTAGTCATATCGGGCATCTTCATCTTTCATGGCTGAAACAATGACTGAGGCCGCTGCCTTCACAGGAGTGTGATGGTATGCGGCAATGATGAAATCTGCCATCTCAAGAAGATCGAAACGGAAAAAGTGTGCTATAGACGGATTCTCGTGGACGCGAACGGCTAGAGAAATGGAGCCATCATGCTCACACCCACAATGGGCGAAACCATGGTAGTGATCGGTCCACTCCGGATGATCCAAACTGAAACCGTAGGCCCGCTCGACAACAGGTATGGAGGCCTCGCGAAGTTTGCGAATGGCGTCTGGAACATCTTGTAGCTTACCTCGCATGATTTGTTGAGCCAGCCGAGACACTATAGCTGCGTGCAGAGCGCAGGGTTCCTAAAAGTGGTGTGCTTGTCCCCGGTGTGCGGGTTGCGCGGTGAGGCGCAGAGCCGCAGCGTTGTGGCTGAAGGGCGAACAACAACCGAAACAACGAAAAAGGAAACAAGCACATGAACACAGATAAATACGCCGGATTGGATGTCCATAAAGATACCACGGTAGTGGCTGTGGCCGAGGGCGGCCCCGAGGGCGAGTGCCGGATCTACGGCACGATTTCGAGCGACCTGCACGCGCTCGAGAAGGTCCTGCGCAAGCTCGGGGGCCCGGGCGTCACTTTGCACGTCGTCTACGAGGCCGGGCCGACCGGCTACGTGATCCACCGGCGGCTGCAGCAACTGGGCATCGATTGCATCGTGGTGGCGCCCTCGAAGACCCCGCAGCCAGCGGGCGGCCGGCAAAAGACCGACCGGCGCGACGCGCTGCAACTGGCGCGCCCGCACCGCGCCGGGGAACTGACCGGCATCCACGTGCCGGATGCCGTGGACGAATCCATCCGCGACCTCCTGCGCGCCCGCTCCGACGCGGTCCACGACCTGACCCGCGCCAAGCAGCGGCTGAAGAGTTTCCTGCTGCGCCAGGGCTACCGGTACTCCGGCAAGGCCAACTGGTCGGAGGCCCACCAGCGTTACCTGCGGGAGCTGGTGCTGCCACTGCCCGCCCTCAAGGCCGTGCTGGAAGAGGGCCGACTAAACACGTCAGGTCAGGACTTGAGACTGAGCCGTCTGCCGGATTGCGGTTCGCAATTGTTGTCCAATGTCCTGACCTGACGTTGGCTCTAGCGCCTGGTTCTCTTTCATTGGTCGCGCGCTCCAGTCCACGATCGAACGCGAGCCGCTGCTGAGCCCGCAACATACTCAGGTCGCTCAGGTTTGAAGCCCGGCTCAACGAGCTGAGAACCGCTCCACTTTTCTTCGAGCCACCATGAAGCGACGAGAGCTCGCTCAGCCATGATATCTCGCGCCAGCGTCAGGGCGCCGACAAAAGACTGGGCTTCCGTCGTAGATTCATCCCACGCTGAGAAGTGGGTGTGAAACGCATCGAATCCAACGGTTATCTCATCGTCCTCGGTTCTGATCCAGAGCGGCGCCGACGCGCGCGGATTCGGCGGCTGCACTTCCGCCAGGAGGAAGCCGGTCGGCTTACCAGTCGCGTCAACAGCAGGCTTCATCGCGGCACAGAGAGCGCCATCTTCTCGGGACAGAAAATCGAGAAAGCGCTGAGAGTAGCTCGTGATGACCGCATCCATTGTTCTTTAGCTAGATCAACGTTTGAGCTCAGACACGAGGGCCGAAGGCCCGAGTTGTCTGTGGCGATTTGTTAGCCAATTTCTTCATAACGGTCTACGCCGGTATAGCGATCGAAGCTTGCTCGCTCTGCTTCCGGTAGAAGCGAACGCTGATATCTTAGGGTGACGCGCGCTCTCTCGACAACTTTGCCACCGGAAATCCCGAAGCGATACCTCATGCGGGGACGATAAGGGTCCACGTAGACCCAATACTTTCCCGCATATCGTGGATCAATCGCGGAGGCGCCGATGACTCGACGGTCATCGTCTGGGACTCCTTCGATCTCATCGGGCTCACCAAGAACGGTGAGGAGCTTGGCCGCCGTCTTGGCCTCGTATGCCGTATCGATCGCCGCATTCACCTTCTTATACCACGGACCCAGCGGACCGCTTACTTGAGATGGAAAATCGCGCATCGGGAATTTCTTCTGCCCAACGTTCAGTGATGAGTCATGGCGGTCCGCAGCACCGCCATTGGCCCTGGACGCTTGTTCGGCCTCTTTTTCATTCGGAGTCTGCGAATTCTAACGCAAACGCGCGATAGATCTCCGGACTATTCAATCGCGCCACCGATTCTTGCACGAGGGAGCTACTCGAATCCGAAACCCACACAGCCAGGAACTGCTGATCCGGATTGGCAGCGAATACGCCTGCCGCTTTTTGCTCAGCGAGCGCATCGATGCAGATCGAGAGCAATTTCGGAGCGACGCATTCGAAATAGTCCTTTCGCTTGGCGTGCTGGCTAATCCAAGCATTCACGGCGAGAAATGCCCCGTAATCTTCCCAATCGCTCCATTCGTCTGCACTGAAGCGATAATAATTGTAGAGCTCATCTCCGCTCCTCGCCTTCAGCGCGCTCGCTCGATTGGCAACCGGTCCGATGCTGCAAACGTCGTCGTTCGTATACAGGCAATAGGCCACGCAGTGATCATCATCGAGGCGATCAGGCCGTGGCGGGCGAGCAACTGGCGATAATCGTCGCTGGCGTATTGGGCGCCACGATCGGAGTGTACGATCAGGCCTGGCTTGGGCCGACGCTGGGTGATCGCCATCTGGAGGGCGTCGAGCATCA
>DASZPS010000199.1:0-55919 GCA_035549955.1 Lacunisphaera sp.
GCCCGGCAACCTCCAGCGCACACCGCGCACGTGGGTCAAACCCAATGTCTCCAAGGTGGTCGCCGATGTCCCTATCGGCGACAGAAACGCCCACTCGCGGCAAAACCCCGGATCAGAAACAACGGAGCAATTCGCACCCTATCGGCGCGACGACGATTTCTCCGGCCCGCAGCTCAATCCCGTGTGGCAATGGAACCATGTGCCCGACGACGCAAAGTGGTCGCTCAGCGCCCGCGCCGGTTACCTGCGCCTGTCGACGCTGCCGGCGAAGGATTTCTGGACGGCGCGGAACACGCTCACGCAGCGCGCGGTCGGTCCCGAGGGCATTCCCACGGCCGAACTCGAACTCGCCGGCCTCCAACCGGGCGACGTGGCCGGACTTGCCTTGCTCAATCTTCCCCATGCCTGGATCGGCGTGGCGCGGACCGCCGACGGCCTCACGCTCACGCAATTTGACCAGCGCAGCGGCGCCAGCGCCACGGCGGCATTGCCCGCCGGTACGACGCGCGTCTGGCTGCGCGCTGCCTGCGACTTCATCAAGGAGGAGGCAGCTTTCAGCTACAGCGCCGACGGCGAGAAATTCACGCCTTTCGGCCGCCAGTTCACCATGGTTTTTCAGCTGAAGACCTTCCAGGGCATCCGTTACTCGCTGTTCGCCTACAATGCCGACGGCCGGGCGGGCGGTTACGCAGACTTCGACAGCTTCACGGTCGCCGAGCCGCAGGCCAACGGCGGCAACAACCGCATCCCGCTCGGCAAGGTCATCACGCTCACCAGCGTCGCGGACGACACCCGACTGGTCGCCTGGAACGGGCTCCTGCGTCCGATGGCCCCGGGCGCCGCGCAGGTCGCGACCCCCGCCGCCCGATTCCGCGTGGTGGACCGTGGGCTGGGCCGCGTGGCGCTGCAGACGCTGGACGGCAGCGGCACCGTCGCCGTCAGCGGCATCGGTGGGATGGGGGACGTGCGCCTGCTGAAGTCACCCGGCGACACCGCCGCCAGTTTCCAATGGCAGGACCTGCTGGGCCACGAGGTCATGTTCCTCTCACTTGTGACGCACCGCCATATCCACGCCGAGCCCAACAGCGGCGAACTCACTTCCGCCGACTCGCCCGGCGCCCGTCCGGGCAAAAAGGACGGCGCCGTCTTCCGCTGGGAGGTGGTGCCAGAGTGAAGAATATCCGTCTGGACCCCCGCACCCGATCCCGTTTCCGGCGTCAAGTAGTCTTCTGGCCGGATCCATTAATGGAGGGTGGAGCAGCGCGCTCCACCTCCGGCTTGGATCCTTCGCTCCGCTCGGGATGAGGGGAGTCGAAAACTCCTTTTTTCGGAGATTCGTTGAGGAGCTGCGCCCCCGGTAAATCTGCGCTACGGCGTTCCCGCTGCCAGTTGGTCAGCCTCGGCGGGTGTGATCGTGAAACCGGGGGCGATCGGGCGGTCGGGGCGGTCGTCCAGGACCCAGCGGCCCCAGTCGGCGAGGGGGGCGTCGGGGGGGAGGGTGGTGATTTCGTTCCGCAGGCTTTCGATCCGGCTGGCAACTTCCGTGGCGGGGACCAGCTGGCCGGCGTCGTCCACGACCTGGCTCGCGCATACTGTGGCCAGGGCGAGCAGCCATTCGGGTGCCGACTGGCCTCCGGGCAGGGGTGGCGGGACGGCCCAGAGATTGAAGCGGTTGGATTCCTCCGTCTTGAGGAAACGGCCGTCCGGGCTGAACTCGGGGCCCGTCACCCTGCCCGAGTGTCGCATCGGTTCCGTCACCGCCTGGTTGGCGGGCACGGCCCAAACCTGGGCGTTGCCCTCCTCGTCAGCCGTGGCGAGGCGGTTGCCGTCCGGGCTGAAACGCACCAGCTGGCCGCCGGCGGGGATGCTTTCGCCCACCGCGATCCCGGCCCGGCCATCCAGCAAGGTGACTGCCTTGGGAATCCGGATGGCGGCCCAACGGCCGTCCCGGGAGAAAACCGGGTTCTCGGCGGCGCCCAGCACCCGGCCGATCGGTCCGACTGGTTCGCCCGTGGTTGAATTCCAGAGACGGTATTCCCCGTCCTGGTTGATGGTCAGGAGGCGCTGACCGTCGGGGCTGTACTGTGTCCTCAGGGTCCGGACCTGCCGGCGGGTCTTCAGGCTGAGCTGGGGCAGGCCCGTGGTAACATCGAAGACGACGGCGGAGCCATCGCGGGCCCCCATGGCGAGCCGGTTCGTGTCGGGGCTGAAACTCAAGCTGAACGGCGCGATCAGACCGGGAAAGGCGAGGGCCGGGCCGAGCGGGGTGCCGGTGTGAAGATCCCACGCTCGCGGCGCAGCCATGCTCGCGACCGCCACGGCGTCCCGCGTCGGGCTGAACGTCACGATCATGTCCTCATTCGGGGCCTCCTGCAGCAGCGAAACCCGTCCGACCCCCTCGGGTCCGAGCTCCCACGATTGCCAGCCGCGGCCCGGCGTGCGCACGACCATGAACTTCAGGTCGGGCCGGATCGGCGGGTGGGTTTCCAGGATGGGATACTCCAGGACCGGTTCGGGATAGCGGAATCCGCCGGCCACTTCGCGACCCGAGGCCACCTCGATCACCCTCGCCCGGTCTCTCGCCAGCATCAGCACGCGGGCGGGGAGCTCCGGCAGGAACGGGGCGGGCAGCGGGGGCGCCACCGAACGCGGCAGCACCAACGGGCGGGCGGCGCCGCGCCCCAGGCTGAACCGGTGGACCAAGCCGGCAGCGGTGCCCATGATCACTTGCGTGCCGTCCGACGAAACCGCGGCACAGTGCGCGGCGCCCTGGCGCCACGCCGGCGCGACGAGGGCCGCGCCGCTTTCGACGTCGAACACGCGCAACCGGCCATCGAGGGAAACGGCCACGCCCCGCCGCACTCGGGCATCGTAAGTGACCTCGAGGACGTGCGGCAGCGGCGCCGCATTGAACCCGCCGCCGGCGATGTCCCACCCGCCGTATTGGGTCTGCGAAATCACGAGCAGCCGATCATTCGAAGCAAAAGCGGCCAGGCGGGGAACCAGCGTGCTGTCCAGGCCGGAGAATTGCTGGAGCAACGTCCCGGTGGCGCCGTCGACGATTTGCGCCGAGAGAAAGTCGACGATGGCCAGCCGGCGCCCATCCGGGGAATAGCGGACGGCCGCGCCGAAGGGCATCGGGGAGGCGGCGCGAAAGGTATGGGGAGGATCGATCGGCTGGCCGGAAGGGAGGGACCAGCGCCTGATTGTCCGCCCCAGGAGGAGCGCTGCGAGGGTATCTTCCGCCGGGTTGAAATCGCAGTCGACCATGATGTCGCTGAGGTTGAGTTGCAGCTGTAGCGCTCCCGTGTCGGCGCGCCACAGCCAGAACTTGCGGCCGGAAACGGCGTAGATCCAGCGACCGCTCGGGCTGAGGTCGACCACGCGGGTGGACTCGGGCAGGCCGACCAAGGGATGGAGCTGGAGGGGCGGGAACTTCGGCGCGCCCGTCGCGACATCGTAGACCGCAAAAGTATTGTCCGGAAAGCGGGCCCCGACAATCATGTCGTTCTGGCGGGCAAATTTCCAGCCGTCGGGCACGACCTCGCGCCCGGTCTGGAATTGCCGCTTCACCGCACCGGTCGCGGCATCCATCACGCGAAATGTCCCGTCCTCGGTCCCGACATTAAAGGTGCGGCCGTCCTGGGCATACCGCAGCGCCAGCACACGCGAGCCACAGGCAAACGGTGCCGCCTGTGGGATCAGGAAATTGTGGGACGCCAGCACCGAGGCGATGCGCGGCCCGAGGGTCTGGTTGGCCGGCTCCTTGCGGGCGGCGTAGACGAGGTAGGCGAGGCCGTCGGCGATGTGGCCGTCGGCAAGATTGCGGTTGGCGAGGTCGAGCGCGGTGCGGGCGGCGCGCTTCACTTCCTCCGCGCGGGCGGTTTCCGCCTGTTGCCGCAGCCGGCCCTCGGCCTGCTCGGCCGCGCTGGCCCGGGTGCGGGCGGCGCGCTCGCGGAGGTACATGCCGGCGGAAGCAATCAGGCCCGCGACCAGCGCCGCCGAGACAGCGGTCGCGGCAAAAACCCAGGCCTTGTGCCGCCGGCAGAATTTCCGCACGCGATAGTAGCTGCTGGGCGGGCGCGCGGTCACCGGCTCGTTCGCGAGGTAACGCTGGATGTCGGCCACCAGTTCCGAGGGCGTGGCGTACCGCCGGGACCGGTCCTTCTCGAGGCACCTCATCACGATCCAGTCGAGGTCACCCCGCAGTGCGGTCGAAAGCTCGGCCGCTGCCGTTCCGCGCAGCTTGGCCACGGTCGTCTGGTCACCCTCGGCCAGTGTGGAGAGGCGGGACGAGGGCGTGGGCGGGTCCACCTCCCGGATGAACCGCCGCATCTCGTCGATGCCGGCAGCGAGGAAGGTCTTGGGGTCAAACGGCGGCCGGCCGGCGAGCAGTTCGTAGAGCAGCACGCCGAGTGAATAGATGTCCGAGCGGGTATCGATATCGAGCCCGCTCATCTCCGCCTGTTCGGGGCTCATGTACGCGGGGGTTCCGATGAACTGTTCGAACGCCGTGAAGTAGGTCTGGTCCGTCAGCCGCCCCTGGGTCGCCTTGGCGATGCCGAAATCGATCACCTTGGGCACCGCCACGCCATCGTGCAGGGTCACGAGGATATTCGACGGTTTGATGTCCCGGTGGATGATGCCCTTCTGGTGCGCGTGCTGGATGGCCAGGCAGACTTGGGTGAACAGCTCCAGCCGTTGTTCGGTCGCAAGGTTGTGGGTGTCGCAGTACTTTGTCACCGGCACGCCGCGGACCAGGTCCATCACGAAGAACGGCCGGCCGGAGCCGGTCGCGCCGGCGTCGAGCACCTTGGCGATGTTCGGGTGGTCCATCATTGCCAGGGCTTGGCGCTCGGCCTCGAAGCGGGCAACGACCTCCTTGGTGTCCATGCCGAGCTTGATCACCTTGAGGGCCACGCGGCGGCGGACGGGATCCTCCTGCTCGGCCATGTAGACAATACCGCAGCCGCCCTCGCCGATCTTCTGCAGGAGCTTGTAGCGGTCGATCCAGTCGCCCGGTTTTTCCTCGGCCGAAGCGACGGAGCCGCCAGCCGACAGGGCGAGGCCGGCGGCGCTCGGCAGGAAGGTGGTCGAGGCCGCGTGGGCGCGCAGCAGCGCCTCGACCGAGGCCCGCAACACGGCGTCGTCACCACAGGCCTGTTCCAGGTAGGCCGCCCGGGCGGGCTCGGGGAGTGCCAGCGTGGCGGCGAAGAGGGCCTCTTCGGGAGAGTCAATCGGACTGAGGGAAGGCGTGAAAGGAGCGTCGGGCACGGTCGTTAGAAGCCATGGCGGAGGGTGACCCGGAAGTTTCTCGGCGCGCCGGGCAGGACGGCGAACCGGGTGTTCGCGGCCATGAGATACTCCCGGTCGAGCAGGTTGTCCACATTCACCTGGATACCCCAGCGGTGCGGGGAGTCATACGCCAGCGTGAGGTTCACCAAGGTGTGGGCCGCGAGGTAAAAGCTGGGCTGGCTGGGGATGACGTGGTCCGGGGTGCTGGCTTTGGTGACCCCGGCGATGGCGTCGCCAGGACGCCGGCCGAGGTAATCGACGCCGAAGGCGAGGCGGACACCGGCGAGCCGGGGACTGGACTCGCGTTCGAACTCATAGCTCGCGAGCAGGCTGCCCGCCCTTTCAGCTGTGCCCCGGAACTCGACGTTGTTCGGGTCGCGGTTTTTGAATTGGGTGAAACTGCCCAGCAACGACAGGTTTCTGGCGGGTTGGGCGCGCAGCTCGTATTCCCAACCCCTGGCCCGCCGGTCGGAGATCAACGAGGGCAACAGCGGGTTCGGCGGCGGAGTCACGAGGTTCCCCGGGTTGATGGACGCGAAGTTGTCTTGGAAGATGTCGTAGTGCGAGACGGTGAAATAAAACCGGCCGTCAAGCAGCCTGACCCGCGCGCCGAACTCATGCTGCCGCGAGTTGGAGAGCTCTGGCAGGGATTCCGTCAGCGACGGCACGATCGCGGACGATTGCCCGGTGTAGGAATAGTACAGCGAAACCGCCTCGGCGTGCGGCTTCAATACGATGCCCCAGGCCGGCAGCGCCGTGTGGGGGGAGATGGCGGCCACCGCGGGCCTGAGCTGGCTTTCGACCTTCTCGCGATAGCCCTGCCAGGAGCCGGCGGCGTTCAGGATCACGCGATTCCGCCACAGGGCCAGGTTCTCGGAGAGGTAGCCCTGCAGGAAACGGGTGCTGGTGTGATTGTAGTAGTTGATGGTGCCGCGGGTCCAAGGCGTGTCGACATAGTGGTCGAGGTCGAGGGGCGGCAGGGCGAGGTTGTAGACCAGCGCCCGGTGGTCGTGACCGGCGGTGTAGGCAAAACCGACCAGCGTTGTCGATTTGAGCGAACTGTTCTCGAGCACGTAGACATAGTCATTCTGGACCTGCCACTGGCGGGGTTCCCCAAACGGTTGGAACCCCGAGCGGGTGTAAGTGCGGGTGGGCGGCGCAGGCAGCGGGAACGAAGCAAAAGGAGGCACCTGGCCGTAGCCCAGCCCGTAGTTCCACTGGCCCGTCAGCGGGTCGCGGCTGCCCCCGGGGCCGGTCGTGCTGGGGCCGGTGTTGATTTGCGGGGCGTCTGCCGACACCCGGTGGTGGATTGCCGCCAGCCGCATCTGGATGCCGTGCCAGAGTTCGGCTGTGAGGAGCACCTTGAAATCGTCCTGCCGGTCGGCGCGGTACACATCGGCGGCATAGACGTCGAGGTCGCGGGCGACGCCGTCAATCAGGCGCGCGGGGGTGGTGGTGCCGCTGGTGGGATCGAGGGGGAGCCCGAAATAGTTGGCCGTCTTCCCGTTGAAATAGAGGTACTGCAGCGTGACCTGCGCCGAGTCCGACAGGCGGTAGGTCAGTCCCGGCATCAAGGTGGTGGAACGCAGGTAGGCGCCCTGCCACCACTGGTTCCAGTTGCGACCGGACGCAACAAGGCGGACGGCGAGCCTGCCATTCACGACGCGATTCACGTCGAGGATGGCCGAGTTGGCCTCGAAGCGGCCCAGTTGAAAGCTGACCAGGCCGAAGTCGCGAAATTGCGGCTTCTTGGTCGCTTGGTTGATGGTGCCGCCCGGCGAGGTGGGCTGAGGGGCGAGGATGGAACTCGGGCCCTTCACCACTTCGATCCGGTCAACGATCGCGGGGTCCATGTTCACGACGCCGGCGTAGGGGGCCGTGGTGAACGTGAAGCCGTCCACGGTCCGTCCGTCGCCCAGGAAACCACGCACGTTGGTGCGGTCCCAGCCAATGGGCAGGGTGGAATCGGCGACACCCGCCACGTACCTCGCAGCATCGAGCACGCGCCCCGGGGCGACATCCTGGAGCAGTTCGCTCGTGAGGACGGAGACGCTTTGCGACGAGTCCATGAGGTCGGCGCGGGTCCGTCCGGCCGAGGTGGCCTCGGATGAGGCATAGCGGCCGTAGTCGGCGGACGATCCGCTCACAAGGAAGGGAGACAGCTTGACCGGTGTGTCTTCGGTGGCGCCGCCGGGCGCAGGGGCGGTCTGGGCGGCTAGCGGGCAGGCTCCGGCTAGGACCGCCAGCCAGAATCTGGATCGCTGGGGTGTGGAGGGCATGGGCGTGGAAGCGACGGCGGTAGGACTAGATGTCAGGATTTAGCTCACGATAGAGCCAGGCCCGCGCGAAGACCCACCAGCGTTTGGCCGTGGCCTCGGAAATGCCGCACACGCGGGCGGTCTCGTCGAGCCGCAGCCCGATGAAATATCGCAGCCGGACGAACTCGGCTTTCTTCGGGTCGCGCAGGGCGAAGCGTTCGAGCGCCTCGCTGACCTCCAGCACGTGCGGGTCGCTGCCCGCGCCGCCAATCTCGATCTCGTCGATCGGCACGTGGGTCCGGCCGCCCCCGCGGCGGGCCGCGTTGCGGCGCCGGGCCCGGTCGACCAGGATCCGACGCATGGCCTCCGCGGCTGCGCCAAAGAAATGCGCCTGGTTTTCCCACGTCGGTTGGCATTCGCCGCCGAGCCGCAGCCAGGCTTCGTGCACGAGGGCCGTCGGCTGCAGCGTCAGGCCGGGCCGTTCGCGCGCCATCTGCGCGGCAGCCAGCCGGCGCAGTTCGCCATAGACGAGTCGCAGGAGCGCCGCTACCGCCTCCCGGTCGCCCTGTCCCGCCTTTGCCGCCAGCAGGGTGACCTCACTCATGCGCACCTCCATACCACGCCACGGTGGTGCGGCAACCGCGATTTCGTGAGGACGCATCTGGCCGGGGAATTCGGAGTCGTGTAGTCATGGTCAGGTCGTGCGCCGGCGCGCGGCGGTGGCGAGGAGCAGGAGCAGCGCCAGCGAGGTGGCTGGATCGAGACTGCCGCCGCCGGTGCCACCGGGCGTGGCGGGCGCGGGCAGCGTTATCGCCCGGCTGGAGCTGCCGGTGCCGGCAGACGGGCCGGGCCGGACCGTGAGCTTCTGCTTCAGGCTCGTGGCGCTGCCCGAGTTGTCACGGACGACTACATGGTACAGGCCGGCCGTGGCGTCCTGCACACTGTCCACCGTGAAGGAGTCGGCGGTGGCCCCGGCGATCGGCGCAGAATTGAAATACCACTGATACGAGAGTCCCGGGCCGCCCGCCGCCCATACCCGGAAGTTGGACGACGCCCCCCGGGCTTCCTCGCGGCTGCCGGTGGCCAGGATGATCACGGGGCCGGTGGCCGCCGGGTCAAACAAGCCGACCTCGATGCTCCCCGCCCGTTCCGAGCCGGCCTCGGGCAGCGTGAACACCAGGCCGGAAGGATGCACCGCCAAGCTGTCGTAGTGGTATCCGCCGTGGTTCCCGCCCACATAGTAGACCGCGCCGGTTCCGTCGGGGGCGTACTGGCGGATCTGGTTGAAGCCATTCTTGACGTACACCTGGTTGGCCCCATCGACGCCGAGGCCCGATACCATCCAGTCCCAGTTCGACTTCAACGGGTCGGCGGGATGCCCGGGCAGGGCGGCGAGGGAAAGGCCGGTGTAGTCCCCTTGGGCGTTGGGCGTCAGTTTCACCACGTCGACGAAACTGAAATCGTCGGAGTTGACCGCATACACGTTGCCCGTGTGGTCGACGGCCAGCGAGAAGAACCAAGAATCCGTGTATGAGATGCCGGAGGTGACGGCGACGTGGGTTTGGAACGTGATGGAGGGCTGTGTCACCAGGCCATCCGGCGAGATGCGGCGAAAGCGCGGGCTGAAGCCGTTCGCCGGCCACTCCGTGAAATACACGTTGCCGGCATCGTCGGCCGCGAGGTGATGGGGCGATTCCAGCCGCGAGACGCCGGGCAGGCCGTTGACGTGACCTTTTTCACCGGCCTTGCCCGCCAGCGTCGTCACCGTGCCAGTGGGATCGATCTTGCGGATCGTGTGGTTGCCCACGTCGGACACAAAGACATTGCCGGCATCGTCCACCGCGATGCCATATGGTTGGTTGAACCGGGCGATGCCGCCTGGACCATCGGCGCTCCCCGCCTGGCCGGCGGTGCCAGCCAGGGTGGTAACGGTGCCGTCCGGGCCGATCTTCCGGATCGTGTGCAACTCAAGCTCGGAAACATAGGCATTGCCGGCTGCATCCACCGCGATGCTGCCCGGGTGGTCGAATCGTGCGGTGGCGGCCGGGCCGTCGACATGGCCCCGGGTGCCAGGCTCGCCGGCGAGGACCGTGAACAGGAAGCGTCCCGGGCCCAGCACGGGTTGCTCGGCAATGTTTTCGGGGAGGATGACCGGAACATCCGGCGCTTTCGCGGCGCGGACAAAAGTGTCGGCGTTGAGCGCGACGGCATCGCCTTGATCGGCGAGGATGGTCGCGGCGACGTGTTCACCCCATTGCCGGCCGGCCGCAATGGCCGCGGGGCTGCCGTCGATTGTCGCGAGCGATTGCGCCAACCGGGCCTCGAAGGCAGTGAGGTTCCCGGGATAGAGAACCGCGAGGACGGAGAAGGCGGCGTGGGCGGCGGCGGCCTCGCCACTGATACCCGCGGGCACCGTTTCGTCGGACAGGCCGTTTCGGACGGAGTTGAGCGCGTTGCGCAGGAGGGCATCGGCCCGGGTGCGGCCGCCGACATCCTGGCCGGTGGCTTGCTGGGCGGATTCCAATTCGGCCCGCCAGTCGGCGGCAACATCGGACGTCGCCCGCAGCGGGACGGTGAGGATCATCCCGGCGAGGGCGAGGGACCAGAGCAGCTGAAGTTTCGTTTTCATGGAAGGAGGCGGTTGGGTTGGTTGGGGGGCGTCTGTCTGGGGCGCATGTCCTGCCTCCCATTAGTGCGCAGTATGGCAGTCGGAGAGCTCATCGAATTGAAGGCTGGGTACGGACCGCACCGCGGACCCGGCGGTCGGAAGGCCTGATCGCCGCGGTGCCCACCAGCGTGAGCAGGACAAGGACGAAGGCCGGGTGGCAGCTGCCGCCGCCGGTTGATGGAGCCCCGGAGTCGGGCACCGAACCACCCCCGGGGTTATCGGGGGCGACCCCCGTCACCGGTGGCAGGACCGTAAGCCTGACGACCCGGCTTGATACGCTTCCATTCGCGTCACTGACGACCACCGAGTAGGAACCAGCCTGGCTGTCCTGCACGCCCTGCAACGCCAGGGTGGAACTGGTGGCTCCGCTGAGCGGGGTGGAATCAAAGTACCATTGATAGGTCAATGCGGTCCCGCCAAGGGCCCACACGGCAAACTCCGCCGTTTGGTTCCGGTAGCGGGTGCGCTCAAAGGGTTGCGTCAGGATCACGGGGCCGGTGGCCGAGGAATCGAACAGCCCAAGCTCCACCGTACCGAGGTTCGTGCCCGCGTCAGAGTAGGGCAGGGCATAAATGGTCCCGAACGGACCGACGGCCAGGTCGGCCCAAGTGGATCCGCCGGTGTTTCCGGAGGCATAGCGGACGTGGGGCTCCAGCGCAGGGGTAAACAGGCAGACCGGGTTCATGTCGTATTTCACATACACGTTGCCCTCTGCATCCACGCCTACGCCGTTGGCGAAGCTCATGGAGGCGGGCGGTCGCAGGGTGGTGCCGGAATAATTCATACCACCGGCCGGCGTGAGTCTCACCACATCGGCAAAATCCCAGGCATCGGAATAGATGGCGTACAGCGTGCCGTCGTGGTCGGCAACCAGCTGCCAGGGCCAGGCGCCGCTGTAGTCGTGGCTGCCGCTGTTGCCTGCAAAGGGAGGAATCGCGATCGAAAGTGTCGCGACGATCCCATCTGGCGAGACCCGGCGGATCCGGCCCCGCCCACCGACCTCGGTGACGAACACGTTGCCGGCGCCGTCCACGGCGAGGTAGAAGGGGGAGTCCAGCCGGGCGACCGCGCGGTCTCCATCCACCTGGGCGGCGATTCCGGCGACGCCCGCGAAGGTGGTGACATTGCCGGCGGGGTCTATCTTCCGGACGGTATGGTTTCCCGAATCGGCCACATAGACATTGCCGGCCGGGTCGACCGCCAATCCCCGCGGTGAATCAAAGCGCGCGGCGGCGCCCAGGCCGTCCTGGCCGCCCTTCTGACCCGCGGCGCCCGCCAGCGTCGTCACCTCCCCGTTCGCCGTGATCTTCCGGATTACGCCCAGGGCGGTCTCGGACACGTACACCGTGCCGGCGCCGTCCACGGCAATGCCACCGGGAAAGTCGAAGCGTGCGTTGTCCCCGCTGCCGTCAAGATAGCCCTTGGCGCCCGGCGCGCCGGCGAGGACGGTGAAATGATACCGGCCCGGACCGATCGTCTCCTCTTCCGCGGCCGCAGCGGGCATGGGAGCGGGCGCTGGTGGACCGGCGGTTTTGGCGGCTTGGACGAAGCTGCCGGGGTTGAGCGCCACGGCAACGTCCTGGGCGGCGAGGACGGACTCGGCGACGTGTTCGCCCCAGGTCTTGCCGGCGGCGATGGCCGCGGCGCTGTCGGTCACAGTCGCGAGTGATTGCGCCAGGCGGGCCTCGAGCGCCGGCACGCTCTGTGGGTAGAGGACGCGCAACATGGCATGCGCTGCGTGGGCCGCAGCGGCTTCCCGGCTGACATCGGCGGGCGTCGGTTCGTCGGGCAAGCCGTGGCGAACGGCTTCGAGGGTGGTGCGCAGGATGGCGTCGGCCCGGGTCCGGCCGCCGGCGTTCTGGCCGGTGGCCTGCTGGAGCGAGTCCAGCTCAGCCCGCCAGGCGCTGGCGACATCGTGGGCGGCGAGGGCGGGGAGGGAGAGCAACGCGCAGGCGAACGCGGCGGGAAGCAGGAGCGTGGTTTTCATGGTGCGTGGAGGGTTCCAACCATCATGCGTGGGAATCCGCTCACGGGGCTCAGCGAAGTGGCGACGGATTCGGGCTCGTCTGTTCCCGGAGGCGCGGCCAGCTTTCAGCCGCGATGGAACCAGCCACCACCAACGATCGATCGAGGCAGGACGAGGTGGAGGTCGATCAATCAGCGCCCGCCACGGTAAAGCCGGTACATCGATTGGGCCGGGTCTGGACCACGCTGTCGTTGGCGGCGCTGGCGGTGTTGGTGTTGTCGACCCCGGCCCTCGCCGACCGTTTCATTTATGACCGCGCCTTCCTGCTGCAAGGTGACTGGTGGCGGGCTTGGACCGGGCATGTGGTGCACTTCGGGCCCAGCCACCTGTTTTGGGACCTCGCGATGCTGCTGCCTGCGGGGTGTTGGGTGGAGTACGTGTGGCCGGCGCGGGCGCGCTGGTTCTATGTGGGAGCACCGTTGGTGATTTCGGCCCTTCTCTTTGTCCTCGATCCGGCGCTGCTGCGCTATGGGGGGCTGTCCGGACTCGCCGCCGGTATGGTTGTCCTGCTCGCCGGCCTTCATCTGCGCTCGGGGAAGGACGGACGACGGCGGCTCTGGGTCGGCGTGCTCACGCTCGTCGGGGCCAAGCTCGGCTACGAATTGGTCGCCGGTGGGCCACTGGTGGTCACGGATTTTGGAGACAAGGTCCGCAGCGTGCCGCTGGCGCACCTCGGCGGTGCAGTCTGTGGCGTCGCGGGCTGCCTCATGGGCGAGATTCGTACCGTCCGGTAGAAAATCGGGGACGTTGTTAGGATACCGTGAGGCCATGACCTTATCCCGGCTGCTAAACTGCTTGCAGGTGACGGGGAGGCGGAGAAGTTTCGTTCCCCGGTCTTTTGCCTCGCCGGGCCCATTCCCCGCCCCATGAGAATCATTGCCAGCCTGTTGTTCCTGGCCGCCGGTTGGAGCGCCGCTGCGGTCGAAGCCGAAACCGTCTACCTGTCCGGCCGCGGCAGCGACGACGCCCAGCCTTGGGATTTCTACTGCACGGGGGGGCGCAACAGCGGGTTCTGGACGAAGATCGCGGTGCCGTCCTGCTGGGAACAGCAGGGATTCGGCACCTACGAATACGGCGTGGAGTCACGGCCCTCCAATCGCCTGGCCCAGCAGGCCAAGGTGCCGGAAGAGCAGGGGATTTATCGCCGTGAATTCACCGTGCCGGCCGCCTGGCGCGGCCGGGTGGTGCGGTTGGTGTTCGACGGCGTGATGACCGACACCGAGGTCACGATCAACGGCCGGCCGGCCGGACCGGTTCACCAAGGCGGCTTCTATCAGTTCAAGTACGACATCACGGACAAGCTGCACTTCGACGGCCCCAACGGCCTCGAGGTCAAGGTCAGCAAGCATTCCGCCAATGCCAGCGTGAACAAGGCCGAGCGCATCGGCGACTACTGGAACTTTGGCGGCATCTTCCGCCCGGTGAGGCTCGAGGCCTTGCCGGCGCAGTACATCGATCGCGTCGCCATCGACGCGAAGGCTGATGGCAGCTTCGCAGCGGACGTCTTCCTCGGCGGCGCACAACCGGCCGCGGAACTCACCCTCCAGCTCCGGCGGTTGGACGGCACGCCGATCGGCAATCCGGTGAAGCAGGCGGTGCCGGCGGGCGCCACACAGGTGAAGGTGAACATGGTTGTGCCGTCGCCCGCGACCTGGACCGCGGAAACGCCGAACCTCCACCTGGCCGAGTTCACGCTGCGAACCGGCACCACTGCGCCGGCGGAGCATGTGGTGACCCAGCGTTTCGGCTTCCGGACCTTTGAACTGCGTCCGGGCGACGGCCTTTACGTCAACGGCCACAAGATCACGATGAAAGGCGTCTGCCGCCACAGCTTCTGGCCCGAGACCGGTCGCACGCTTTCGCTCACGCGCCAGCGCGAGGACATCCGGATGATCAAGGAAGCCAACATGAATGCCGTACGCATGTCGCACTATCCGCCCGACGCGGAATTTCTCGATCTCTGCGACGAGGCCGGGCTGTACGTGCTGGACGAACTGGCCGGCTGGCAGGGTTCCTACGACACGCCGACCGGCCGCCGGCTGATCGGGCAGATCATCGCGCGCGATGTGAACCACCCGAGCATCCTTTTCTGGGACAATGGCAATGAGGGTGGCTGGAATACCGAGAACGACGACGAGTTCGCCAAGCACGACCCCCAGAAGCGGCCCGTGCTACACCCGGGACCGTTGTCGCCGCCATTTCCTTTCCGCGGCATGAACACCCGGCATTACCGGGAGTACGCCGAGACGGACAAGTTCACCGACGGGCCCGACATCTTCATGCCCACGGAATTCCTGCACGGCCTCTACGACGGCGGCCACGCGGCCGGCCTCGAGGATTTCTGGAAGCTCATGGGCGAAAAGCCCCATGCCGCGGGCGGATTCCTGTGGGTCTGGGCCGACGAAGGCGTCGTCCGCACCGACGAGGGCGGCCGGATCGACGTGCGCCGCGACCTTGCGCCCGACGGCATCGTCGGCCCGCACGGCGAGAAGGAAGGCAGTTACAGCGCGATCAAGGACATCTGGTCGCCGGTGCAGATTCCGCTCGCGACGCTGCCGGAGGATTTCAAGGGCACGCTGCCGGTGCGCAATCGCTACGATTTCCTCAACCTGAACACCGTCACCTTCGAATGGCGCCTCATGAAGTATGCCGCGCCTGGCGCGCTGCTGTTCCACCGGCAGTTGGTGAGCCTCGGCCGAATGGCAGGGCCCGACCTGGCTGCGCGCACGGATGGATCGCTGGCCCTTGCGCTGCCGGAGAACTGGCGCGAGTCCGATGTGCTGCAACTGACCGCCTTCGATTCCCGCGACCACGAAATCTGGACCTGGACCTGGCGCTGGAAGAGCGGCGCCGCCGCCATCGGCCAGGCCGCCGTGCCCGGCGTGCCGGTGGCGACCGCGCCGGTTGCCGGCGTGGATGAAGGCGGAGACTTGGTCGTCACGGCCGGGCGCAATTCCGCCCGTTTCAGCAAGGCCACCGGGCGGCTGGTTGGACTTGAGCGCGACGGCCGGAAAATCTCCCTCGCCAACGGACCCCGGCTCACCGCCTACAAACGCACCGAGCGCAGCTTCGCGCCCGTTGGCGCGGAGGCGGGCAAACTGACATCCTTCACCACGAAGAAAGAAGGCGATGCGGTGGTTGTCACCGCGAAATACGACGGGGCCTTCCGCGAGGTGCGCTGGACGATCCGGCCCGATGCCGATGTGCGGCTCGACTACGAATTCACCGGCCCGGGCATGGTGGATATTCTCGGCGTGGATTTCGACTACCCCGAGGAGAAAATGAAGTCCAAGGAATGGTTTGGCGCCGGGCCGTATCGCGTGTGGGCCAACCGCCTCCGGGGCGGGTGGATCAACCGCTGGGACACCGAGTACAACGATCCCATTCCCGGCGTGTCTTGGGAATATCCCGAATTCAAGGGCTGGTTCTCGCGCTGGGAATGGATGGCCTTCACCACGACGGAGGGCCGCTTCGCCTTCCTCAACGACGGCGGGCAGCCTTACGTTGGCGTGTATTCGCCCCGCGACGGCAAGAACAACCCCGTGCTGAACATCCCGCGCCTCGGCCTCGGCGTCTACCAGGTCATTACAGGCATCGGCACCAAGGGTTCGCTCCCGTCCAACCTCGGACCCCAAGGCCAACCGCAGGATGTCAGCGGGCCCGTGAAGGGTTCGCTGGTCATCCGGCTGCTCGACCAGCATTGAGCATCGTACGACGGGTTTCCGCAGGTTTGGTGGAGGGCTCAGCTCCAGCTGAGCCACGGCCCAGCTGGAGCTGGGCCCTCCAATTGAGGTCAACGCGCTCCACCTTGGCGTTGTGTCTGGCTATCGCCGGGTCTGCTTTCGCCGCCGAATCCCCGCGTCGCGAAATCTCCCTCGATGCCGGCTGGCGCACGGTCGCCGACGACACCGATCCGAAGAAATACGACGGTTTCGAAACGTCGGACTTCGACGACAGCAGTTGGCAAAAAGTGGAGGTACCGCACAACTGGGACGACTACGGCGGGGCGCGCCGGCTCGTGCATGGCAACCGCCATGGCTACGCGTGGTACCGGCGCACTTTCGAAGTCGCGGCGGCGGAGAAGGGACAGCGCGTGTTTCTCTTCTTCGAGGGCGTCGGCTCCTACGCGACGGTCTGGGTGAATGGCCGGCCTGCCGGCAAACACGCGGGTGGGCGCACGACGTTTACGCTGGATGTCACCGACTTCGTGCGGTTCGGCGGCGCCAATCTCGTGGCGGTCCGGGCGGATCACCCCGCAGGCATCACGGACCTGCCGTGGGTGTGCGGTGGCTGCTCGACGACGCCGGGTTTTTCCGAGGGCAGCCAGCCGATGGGCATTTTCCGGCCGGTTTCACTGGTGGTCACCGGCGATGCCCGCGTCGAGCCTTTCGGGCTTCATGTGTGGCATGACGCCGACGCGAAGGCTTCCCGCGCGAAGGTCCATCTCGAAGCCGAGGTGCGAAACTACGGGGTCACGCGGAATCTCGCCGTCGATATTGTCGTGTGGGACCAGCAGCGAAAACGGGTGTTCGCGAAGTCGGTCACCCGCGAGATGGGGGAAGGGCTTCACCGGATTCGGGAGGATTTCGAACTCAAACGGGTGAAACTCTGGTCCCCCGATTCACCGCAGGTCTATTTGGTGGAGACGACGGTGTCCGACGGCAGGCGAGTGCTCGACATCGCCCGGACTGATTTCGGCATCCGCACGATCGAATGGCCGAAACCCGACGCCCCGCTGCCGGCGCCCTTCAAGCTCAACGGCAAGCCGGTCTTCATCAATGGCACCTGCGAATATGAGCACCTGTTGGGCGCCAGCCACGCCTTCACGCCGGAGCAGATTGCCGCGCGCGTCGCGCAGGTGAAGGCGACCGGGTTCAATGCCTTCCGCGACGCCCACCAGCCCCACAACCTGCGCTATCAGGAGTACTGGGATCGCGAAGGCATCCTCTGGTGGCCGCAGTTCGTGTCGCAGATCTGGTACGACACGCCGGAGTTCCGGGCGAACTTCAAGGCCCTGCTGCGCGACTGGGTGCGGGAACGGCGCAATAGCCCGTCGAACGTGATGTGGGGCCTCGCCAACGAGAGCAAACTGCCGGAGGACTTCGCGAAGGAATGCGTGGCCATCATCCGCGAGCTCGATCCGACCGCGGTGAACCAGCGGATCATCACGACCTGCAACGGAGGCAAGGGAACCGACTGGAATGTGCCGCAGAACTGGACCGGCACCTACGGCGGCGACCCGGCGACTTATGCCGAGGACCTGAAGAAGCAGCGGCTCGTCGGCGAGTACGGCGCCTGGCGCAGCCTGGGCCTGCACAGCGAAGGCGGCTACGTGGCCGACGGCCCGCGCAGCGAGGACCGGGCCGACGCGATCTTTGCCACGAAGATTCGGGCGGCGGAGACGCTGCGCGGGCACGTGCCCGGACATTTCCACTGGCTGTTCGCCACCCACGATAATCCCGGCCGCACCATCGGGTCGAAGCTCCAACAGGGGAGCGACGGCTGGGCCGAACTCGATCGCATCGGTCCGGCCAACAACAAGGGCCTGCTGACACTCTGGGGCGAACCGACCGATGCCTTTTATCTTTTCCGCGCCAGCTACGTGCCGGCGGCGACGGACCCGATGGTCTACATCGTGTCGCACACCTGGCCCGACCGCTGGAAGAAACCGGGCAGAAAGAGCGGCCTGCTCGTCTATTCGAACTGTGAAGAAGTGGAGCTGTTCAACGATGCGGGCGGTCGCGAATCGCTCGGCGTGCGCCAGCAGGGCGGCCCGGGCGTGCCTTTCCGGTGGGATGACATGGATATCCGTTACAACGTGCTCCAGGCCGAGGGTCGCGTGGGCGGCAAGGTCGTAGCCCAGGATGCCATCATGCTGGCCGGCCTGCCGGCGGCGCCCCATGTCCTGGAGCTGTCCGGGCAGATGATCAACCTCACTGCGCCCGCTTCGACCTATCACTACCTCTATCGCATCAATTGCGGTGGCCCTGATTACACTGACGTGAATGGCAACCGTTGGCTGGCGGACCGCGACCTTGGGCCGGTCGGGGGGTGGGGCTCACGGTCGTGGGCGGCCGATTACCCGGACGCGCCGAGCCGCTTCGGCAGCCAGCGCGTGAGCAGCGAGATTGTCCGCGGGACCGACGACCAGGCCTTGTTCCAGTCCTACCGTTATGGGCGGGATAAACTTCGCTACGAATTCCCGGTGCCCCCTGGCGACTATCGCATTGAACTCTATTTTGCCGAACCCTGGTTCGGTGGCGGCGGCGGCAATTGCGAACACTGGCGGCTGTTTGACGTCGCCGTGAACGGCGAGACCAAACTTCGAGCCCTCGACCTGTGGAAGGAGGCCGGATTCGCCGGGGCGGTGAAAAAAGTTATCACGGGTCGGGCGAAGGACGGCCGGCTGGCGATTTCCTTCCCGCGCGTGCCCTCCTATCAGGCGGTCATTTCAGCGATCGCCATCGCGTCCACCGACCGGGGCGCCGGGGTTCCCGCCGAAGCCTTGGTTCCTGGCGGCCCGACCCCGGTGCAACCTGGCACCGCTCCGGCCACCCGGGCACAACCGTCCCCAGGGGAGGGGACGGTCTATCCCCTGGCGGCAGCCCGGAGAGAAGGCGCCAGCGTCACGTGGCCGGTCCAGCTGGGGCTCGGTGGCACGCATGATTTATCCGTGAGCTATTCCAGTCCGACGCCGGCCGTGGTCGAGCTGCAGGTCTACGCTGCGGATGGCACGCTGATGAGTTCGCGGCGGATCGACCTGGCCCTCGGCGCCGTCGGGACGGTCGACCTCTTCAATGTCGGCATGAACGCTGGCGACTACACCGTGACGCTCACCATCCTCTCCGGTACACCCGAGATCGTTTCCCTCCTCGTGAAATGAGCCATCCGATTCCTAGACCACCAATCTTCACCAAGACCTCACTAATCCTGGTTAGTGTCCTGGTAGTGTGCATTAGTGGTTACTCCTCCGAGGCTCCGCGCTACCGCGTCGGCGTGTGCGACTGGATGATCCTCAAGCGGCAGAAGCTTGGCGCGTTCCAGTTGGCGAAGGAGCTCGGCGCCAACGGGGTCGAGGTGGACATGGGCGGTTTGGGCAACCGGCCGACCTTTGACAACCAGCTCGTCAAGCCGGAGGTGCGCGACCAGTTCCTCGCCAAGGCGAAGGAGCTCAACCTGGGCATTCCTTCGATCGCGTTGTCCGGTTTCTATGCGCAGTCCTTCGCCACGCGCGATGGGGTCGATCGCATGGTGCAGGATGCGATCGATACCGCCAAGGCGATGGGCGTCACCGTGCTGTTCCTGCCGCTGGGCGTGCAGGGTGATCTCGTGCAGCACCCTGAGTTGCGACCGGCCATTGTCGAACGCCTCAAGTTGGCCGGCAGACAGGCTGCGATGGCGGGCATGGTTCTCGGCGTGGAGACCGCGCTCGACGCGAAAGGGGACGCCGCGCTGCTGGACGAGGTTGGTTCCCCGTCACTCAAAATCTACTTCAACCTGGCCAATGCGCTGCAGAACGGCCGCGACCCCTGCGCCGAATTGAAGATTCTCGGCAAGGATCGCATCGTCCAGATCCACGCCTCCAACAAGGACGGCTTCTGGCTCGAGAAAGACCCGCAGGTCGACCTGGCGAAGATCAAGGCAACTCTGGACGAAATGGGCTGGAGCGGCTGGCTGGTGATCGAGCGTTCGCGCGACGGTGCGCGTCCGACCGATGTGAAATACAACTTCACCGCCAACGCGGCGTATCTGAAGAAGGTTTTTCAGGCGAAGTAATGGGCGAGTTCGCGGTTCGCAATGTAGGGTCGGCGCTTGCGCCGACCTAAGGCGCAGGTCGCCGCAAGCAGCGACCCTACATGAAGGAAATGCGCTATCCCAACCCCGCTTTGCCGGAATCGTAACCCGCCGGTAACGCCCGGGACCGACTGGCGTCTTGTCGGCACCTTGCCACGCACCGGGTTTTCACTCCTGTTCGCCCTCTTGCTTCCTGCCGCCCTGTGTGCACAGGAACTGGCCGCGCCCGTTTCGCGCGATGTGCTGAAACTGGAGGACATGAAGGTCACCCCGGGCGGCGCGGCGGCTGCGTCGGACGCGACCGGCACGGAGCAGACCGACGTCTACAGCACGCAGGACATCGAGGAATCGGGCGTCTTCGATCTCGACGAGTTCTTCGCCCAATTGCCGATCAGCCCCGCGGGCTCGGAGCAGCTGGTACTGGTGGACGGGCGGCCGACCTACCTGAACATTTCGGACATCCCACCGGAAATGGTGGCCAGCATCGAGGTATCCAACAACGGCGCGCTGCCGCAGTACGGCGCCTTTGCCAACGGCCGCGTGATCAACATCCGGCTGAAGACGAATTATCGCGGCGAATTTCTGCGGTCCATGGTCGGCGGTTCGTTTGTCGGCGACGGCATCAGCCGCCAACTCGCGTACGCGGGCATGGTCAGTCGCGGCAAGCTCCGCGCCTTCTACGCGCTCACTTACCGCAAGCAGGACGCGCTGCTGGCTTCCGACCGCTCCTTTTCCCGGAACCAGGATCACACCGCGCTGGGCGGACGTGACCTGCGGTTGCTGTGGGGCGAAGATGCCGTGGTCCAGGCAGTTTCCGGCAACCTCGCGGGCGTGCTCGACGCCAACGGCCAGCCGACGTCGGTGGCGCTCGCCCCGACGGGCAGCGATGGCCGCGGTCTCACCCCGGCGGACTTCCTGTCGGCGCAGGTGTTTGCCCCGGCCTCGGTGGCGACCGCCGCCGGCCAGCGGCGATTCAACACGGCCGATTTCGTGATGTTGACGAGTCCATCCGAATCGAAGTCGGCGACCTTCAACCTGAGCCGGACGTTCGGCAAGAAGGGCGAGATCAGCCTCAACGGCGGGGTTACGCGCCGCGATGGCCATCGCACGCTTGCGCCGCCGGTGACCTCTGCATCGCGCGATACGCTCGTGCCGGCCGCCTACAATCCCTTCGGGCAGGACGTGGAGGTCGGACTGGTGCACCCGGGCTTCGGGCCGGTCCGCCAGAACGACCGCAACACGACCGCCCAGCTGGGGCTGAGCGTGGTGAACCAGTTCTCCGATGCCTGGCAGTGGCACGCGACGCTCGGCAGCCGTTGGGGGCAATCCCGGCAGGAAGTGCGCGACCTCGATCGCGCGGCCCTGGCGGCGGCGCTGGCTTCGCCCGATCCGGCGCGGCGATTCAACCCATTCGGCGACGACCCGATCAACGCCCAGCTGTATCCGGAACTCGCGGTCCTGCGCACCAGCGGAACGGATTCGGCGAGCCTGGAGGCCGAAGCCTTCCTGCGCGGCGAGTTCGGACAACTCAAGGGCGGTCCCATGCGGTTGACGTTGCGCGGCCAATTCGAGGAAAGCACCCGCGACCGCAGCTATGAAAATCCCACCTCGGCGCCGACGGGCGAGCTCCATCGGCGCGACAACTCGCAGAGCTTGCATGCGGGATTGAGTTTTCCCTGGTTCGGCTCCCAGCGCGGAGCTGGTCGCGGCGGCCGAAGCGGGGGCGGATCCCGGGGTGGTGGCTTCGCCGGCGGCGGATTCGGGGGAAATGGCGGAGGCCGGCGAGCCGGCGGCGGACGCGGCGCGGGGCCAGCCGCCTGGAGCCAGCGCCTCGAGACATCAGTGGATACAACCTATGCGACGCGCAGCAGCATCGACGGCGGCACGCTGACGGGCCGGTTCGGCGTGAATTGGGCGCCGATCCGGGCCCTGAGCCTCCGCGCCAACTATGACGTCACCCAGCATGCGCCCTCCCGTTTCATTGCCGACGCGGCGCCACTGACGGGCGAAACCTTGATCGACCCGCTGCGGTCGCCGTCGACCACGGCGGACGTGTTCGTGACGGAACACGATTTCGAGGGGGCGGTGCGCGCCCGCAGCGAGCGCAAACGCCTGAGCGCCACGTTCGAAGCGCCGGCCGTGCCCGGGTTGCAATTCGTTGTGTCCTACGACGACCAGCAGCGGGAAGACCTGACCAGCTCGGAGTTCCGGGCGCAGGACCTCATCTACAACGAACTGACGTTCCCCGGCCGGGTGGTGCGCGCGGCGCCGACGGCCGACGACCTCCGGTTGGGACAGCCCGGTCGGATCATCAGCGTGGACACCACGCCAAGTGACCGGGCGACCCAGGAATCCAGCGGGCTGACCTGGCAGCTGAGTTATCGGCGCCGGAGCGAGCAACTGGGCATGTTCAATTTCTCGGCGTCGGCGCGGCAGTCGCTGACAAGCCGCTACGAGCTCGTGCCCGGGGTGCCGTTTGTCTTTGAAAGCGACAACGACCTGAACCCGCCGGATTGGACGTTGCAGACCCGGGCGTCATGGAGCCAGAGCGGATGGCGGATTTCGGCCAACTATCGTTTCGTGGACGAGGTGCGCAGCGGCACGATTGTCCAGGCGGCCACGCACCGGCTCGGGCTGCAGTTCGGTTACCGGTTTACGAAGCCGATCTGGCGTGGCTGGGGCCGGGGCACCCAGGTGGCATTTCACCTGGAAAACCTGATCGAAGGCACGCCGCCCTTCGCCGACACGATCAACGGCTACCGCGCGGGCTCCCCGCTGGGCCGGGCCTGGTCGTTATCCCTGCGCGTCCCGCTGCAAGCCGGCCAGGGCCGCGACGGCGGCCGCACCCGCGAAAGCCGCGGCGGCGCGGGCATGTCCGAGGACGATGACGATTGAGGCCCGGGCGCCGGCTTGACAGAGCCAGAATGTCTGACATCGATGTCAGGCATGACTACGACCCTCCGGGAATTCCAGCGCAACTTCTCCCGCATGCAGCGGGCGGCGGAAAGCGGACAGGACATCACGGTGCGCGGAAGGAGCGGCAAGCTATTTGTATTCAAGGCATTGAAAACGAGTGTGAATGTCGGGGAGCGGATGGCGCACCTGGCCGGCTCGGTGAAGACAGGTCGTCGGGTCAAAAGCCTCGCCGGATATGGCCGGCGCTAGGATCATTGTCGATACGGGCCCCTTGGTTGGTTTTTTGGACGCTGACGACCAGTGGCATGACTGGTCGGTCGCCCGCTTCAACGAGCTGCCGGGCCCCTACCTGACGTGCGAGGCGGTGATCTCCGAGGCGAGCTACCTGCTCGGCGCCCAGGGCGACGACAAGCTGCTGGAGATGGTAGAAGCCGGCGTACTCGAAGTGGTCGCGCTCTTGCCGCGGGAGGCATCGAAATTGAGGCAGGTAATGAAGCGCCACGCTGGCAGGGTGCAATATGCCGACGCCTGCCTTCTCCGCCTGAGTGAATTGCATCCCGCGGCCCGGGTCGTGACCACCGACACCCGCGATTTCCGTATCTACCGGCACAATCGTAGCGAGCGACTGCCCCTGATTTGTCCCTGACTTCGATTTGGCCGCCGGGCTTGCCGGCTACTTACCGCCCAGCAAGCGGACCATCGATGCGCCCGCCCGGGTGCGATCGAATATCCGCGCGAGCCGAGTCTGACAGCCCGGCGGGTCAGGCGGTTGTAATATGAACGAAGCTGGGTTCGCAGTGTGTCATCGATAGATTCAGCCGGAACTATGCAATTGAGTCCATTTTCAGACTGGGACCGGTTGCACCATTGGTGAAGCGCGTTGCTCCCCAACGCGCTGATGACGTCCGCTGCGAAAGAAGCGCCCTGGGGAGCAGGTCGCTCCACCTCGAACTGAATTGTTCCGGCTCAGCCGTGACGCGTCGCCAGGTCCTGAGGGTCTGCTGGTATTGCGTACAGGCTTCATACCTGTCGAGCAGCCCACCTGACGGAGCTTGGCCGCGAACAATACGGTTCCCACCTCGCGGAAGGTTTCATCGTTGTTCATGGTGATTTGAGCCTCCTGGAGCCGGTAGGCGTCCGGATAGCGGACCGCATTGAGTGCGGGCCTGTAATTCTCGTCGAGCATGGCCGGCCCGGGCTATCATGTAGCGAGTAGCGGAAATCCAGCGGTGCCCGGATCGAGGCCAGCCGGGCCTGCAACTGAGCCGGTGATTCCCAGAGGCCGGTCGTCGCCGTGGCCGGGGAGCCGGGTCGAACCGGCGATGGCGGCCCAATTTTCAGGTCTCCGGTCTCGGCATTTCCGCTCACGGTTTCACGACGCCGAGGATCACATAGCCGCCGGAACCGCGGGGATCTATCACATGGCGGCCGGCAGGATAGTCGAAGGCGTGGACCGTCACCGAGGGCAGCGAGTCGAACTTCGCGCCGTCCACGATGAACGGCTCGGCGCCGCCGCGGTCGGCGGCGGTGGCGTCGGTTTCGAGCGTTGGCGGCTGGCGCCATTCGGTGCCGGGGGCATTGAAGTAGCCGACGAACACGCGGAAAGGGTCGCGCGACGAAATCTCGATCTTCGGCAGCTTGCCGGACTTGGCGTCGGCGAGGGAGAACTTGATGCCTTGCAGGCCCTCGATCTCGGGCGCGACGGCGGTGAAGACCGCCGGCGAATCGCTGAACGCGGTGTTGCCGATTTGCACCGTGAAGGTTTCCAACCCCGGTGTGTGCAGGGTCCAGACGGCGGGCGTGAGCGGCGCGTGGGTGCGCGACTTGGGGCCGGCGGGGGACTTGAGCGCGGCGACCTGCGCCTTGAAGTCGGCCAACTCCTTCTCGTAGAGCGGCAGCAACTGCGTCCAATGGTAGTTGGCCTTCTTGCCGCCGGCGCCCCCGGGGAACGGGATGCGCCGCTGGGCGGTCTGCATGGAGTTGGCGGCAGTGTAGGAGTCCTTGGTGAGGTCGGTGAGTTGCTTGTAGAACTCCAGGCTCGCGGCCAGTGCGGCCAGGGCGCGCTCCATGTCCGCGATGTCCTTGCTGTAGCCATAGCGCAGCACGGCCATGGCAGCCGTGGCCTTGGCGGCGTAGCTCAGGGTCATGGCCTGGATCGCGTGGATGTCATTTCGCAGGCGGTTGAATTCCTCCTGGTTCCTGGCCACGTGGGGCGCCGCGCTCTCAATGGCGGCGACCGCCCGTGCGGAAAAGTCGCGGATCTCCGCATTGATGGAGACGGGGGTCTCGCCCTCGCGGGGCAGGTTCTTCCACTCGCGTTCGGCGTATTCCTTCAGGCGCTCGCCCGGGGGGGATTGCGACTCCCAGAGTTCGGAAAACTCGCGGTATTTCTGCGGGTTGACCAGTTCGTCTAGGGTCATGCCGAGCGACATCGTCTGGCGGTTGCCCTCGGTGATGCCGTAGCGGCGGAGAATGCGCGGGGCGCATTCGCCGGCGGCGTTGTAGGCGTCGTAGATCTTTGCGGCGGCGGCCTCGCCATAGTGTTCGGCGAGCCGGTTCGTCCAGTACGCGCGCTCGCCGGCAGGATCGCGGTCGGGATTCCAGGCATAACGCGCCCAGGCCTCGAACCAGATCCAGTCGCGGTCCCATTGTTTGAGGCGTGTTGTAGCTGTTTCCGTTGCAGCCGGCCTCGCTGAGGCCGGTTTTCCGGGGTCAGCGACCCCGGCTACAGTTGAGACCCCGGTGACAATGTCCGGAGAATAGGGCCAGTCCCAATAAAACAGGGGGTAAAGATGCAAGCCGCGCGCGCCGAGCCGGTCGCGCATGGCGAGGACGGATTTCTGGATGAACTCGGTCGCGCCGTAGCGGAAGGGCTCAAGGTTGGCCAAGATGTGGACGTTGGCGATGTGGGTGGAGCCGACCTTGCTCATCGCGAGGTGCAGCTGCTGGCGGACGCCGCGGGGTTCCCAGGTGGTGAGCGATTCGCCGTTGAATTTCGCCTCGGTGTAGAGGTTGTGGTAAACCTTTAGCGCCTCGGGCATGACCTTCGTGGCGTCCGTCGCGTGGGTGCGGAGGACGACGGGCGGTTCCGCGGTCAGGCCGGCGGCCTTCATGCCGTCCTTCACGCCTGGCAGGATGACCTCGGTCATCCAGCGCGTTTGCGCGTCCTGTTCCTGCAGGGCTTCGCCGAGGCAGGGCATCAGGCCGACGTTGGGGAACTGCCGGACGAACTCGGCGATGGACTTGCGGGTGTAGTCGGCGGCGACGTCGTTCCAAGTGTTGAGCTGGGTCGAGAGCCCGCGCTTCTCGGCCAGCGGCTTGGAAATGATGATGCTGTAGAACTGCTGGACGAGCCAGATGCCGCGGCGGTCGCACTCGGCGGTGAGCCAGCGGAACATCTCGACGTTCTTTGCGAACACCTCGTCGCTCACCTCGACGGCCTCGGGGTAGTCGGGCAGGCGCACCAGCGAGGCGAAGGGATGGCCGTTCCACAGGTAGAGCGTGTTCATCCGCAGGTTGGCGAGGAGGTCGAGGTACTCGGTCCACTGGACTTTGTCGTAGAAGAACGGGAATTGGTCCGGCGTGTAGGGATACTCGTAGACCTTCCGACCGGGCAGGTAGTAGGTCTTTTGCATGCCGATGCACGGCCCGCGGAGGACCATGACGGGGGCGTCAGCGAAATCGATCTTCGCCGGAATGTGTCCACCGTTGGCGCGGATGCGTTCGGCCAGCTCAAGGCAGCCATAAAGTGCGCCGGAGTCGTCATTGCCGACGATCGCAATCCCGCCGCTGTCCGAACCCAGGATGGTGTAGCCCTCGGGCTTCGCGGCGCGGCCATCGGTGCGGACAACGACCTTCGGCGAGCCGGCAGGCAGGGCCGCCGCCAGCCGTTGCACCCCATAGAGCACGCGCGGCGAGGCGTTGGGAGGCGCGACGACCTCCGCGGCGAGCGCCAGAACCGTGGTGAGGAAGAGAGCGATAATTCGAGGCATGGGGCGGGAAGTTGGCCACAAAAGGCACAGGAAGCGCAGAACCCGGAATGAGTGACGGACCCTTTTGCGTTTTTTGTGCCTATTATGGCAAAATTGAATTGGGCTACTTCACCGGGGTGATGACGACGTCGTCGATCAGGAAGGCGGCGGCGGGGACTTTCCGGTCCGCGCCGGGCAGGTCATGGCCGCCGAAGCCGCGTTCGCGGTACGGGCCGGTGCGGAAGGACAGGCGTTCGACGGTGGCGACAGGGTCGGTGAAGAAGGCGGGGCGAGGGAGGGGCGACTTGCCGTCCACGATCACGGTGCAGCGATCGGCGTTGGGATCCGCCGGGATCTCCAGTTCGAATGGGTGCCACTGGCCGGCGGTGTACGGGCCCGCGTCGAGCCACTGCGCCTCGTGGCAGGCCCAGAGATGGCCGTCCTCGCCGAACGCGAGGCGCACGGGCCGCAAGCCATGGGCATCGAGCAGGTCGATTTCGAGTCGGGCGTTGGCCTGCCGGGCGAGCACCTTGAAGGCGATTTTCACGCCGTGCGTCGCCGGAAAAACCCGGATGGCGCGGGCGTAGTCGTAGGGATCTTCGTCCACGAGCTTGAGCGCGCGCTGCCCCTGTTCGCCCACCACTCGCACCGGCGCCCAGAGCGGCGAATAAATATTCCAGCCAGCGGGTAGCGAGCCCGGCGCGCTGGCGGTGAAGTCGTCGTTGATCGGCCCGCTGGCGTTGGCCGTCGCCGGCACGGGCACGCGCGCGACCCAGATGTCCTCCTTGTTGACGGAATACGTGAGCCAGAAGGCCTCCTTGGCGTCGGGCGGCGTTCCGTTGCCCTCAACGATGCCGCGGACGTATTGGGGGCCCATGTTCTTGAGGTAGCCGCCGAAGCGCTGGTCGGGCAGCTCGGCGTGGATGGTCCAGAGGTTGGAGAACTCTGCGCTGTCGCCGCTCGTCATGAGCGTGAGCGGATAGCGATTGCGGTTGGTCGGGTTGAGCACGAGCCCATAGCGGCCGTCGGCCATGTGCTGGAGCCAGTATTTCGAGCCGTTGTTGGGCAGGTTGCCAGCGGGGCCTTTGTCCTGCCACGTGGCGCCTTCGTCCTTCGTCGTGGCCACGATGCGGTTTTTCCAGATGCCGAGGACCGAGCCATCGGGGCGATGGACGTACGAGAGGGCCTTGCCGGCAATGCGGTTGAAGCCGGAGGTGTCGAGTTGGTCCTCCTCCCACCATTGCGCGGTCATGAGATGATTCGCCAGCAGCGCCTCGCACGCGGCGACAAAGCCCTTGTCGGGAGAGGCGGTGTAGAGCGGATACGGGGGCGTGAATCCCTGATAGGGCTGCTTGGCGTTCAACCGGATGAAATAGATCGGTCCGAAAGTGCCGTCGGCGTTCACCTCGCGCACGGCCCGGCCAAGGCCCGTGCCATCGTTGGGCTCGGGGTGTTTGCCGTAGAACGACAGCACGAGCAGCCGACCATCGGGCGCGACATAGAAACCCATGCGTTGGTGGGCAATGGTCTGCGAGCCATCGGGCAGCGTGAACGCGGGAAACACGGTGCGCGGCGTCTCCCAGTTGAGGCCATCCGTCGAGGTCGTAAGCGAGGTGACCGTCGGGTTGTCGTGCTCGTTCTTCGCGCCGCTGAGGAATTCCAGATAGAACTTGCCGCGCCAATAGCAGAGCATGGGCGCGTGCGTGTAGGTGTGGGCGAGCTTGTCGGCATGGGCGGGCTCGGTGCGATTGGCGCGGTAAACCTGGATGTTCTGGACGCCGACCACCGGCCGCAGGCCACCATCGGCGGTCGGCGCGACGTCGAGCGAACCGGTGAATCGGACGGGCGGCTCGGCGGCGGGGAGGGCCAAGGGCATGACGATGGTGACGACGAGCGCGAACCAACACACCCCGGCGCTGCGCGCCACCCCTCTTGATAGAGGGGAGCCTTCGCAGCGGAGGTCTTGGGTCCCCTCTCGAGAGGGGTGCCCGGAGGGTGGGGTGTGTGGCTTGGTCATGGCTGCGCAGAGTGACGCGCCAGTTGCGCCGCGAGTTTCAGAGCCTCGATCAGGCTCCGTGGGTCGCCGCGGCCGGTGCCGGCGTTGGCGAAGTCGGTGCCGTGCTCGACCGAGGTGCGAATGATGGGCAGACCGAGGGTGACGTTCACCCCGCGCCAGATGCCGAGCATC
Organism: Lacunisphaera sp.; assembly: GCA_035549955.1. GTDB lineage: Bacteria > Verrucomicrobiota > Verrucomicrobiia > Opitutales > Opitutaceae > Lacunisphaera. Next base: position 29,117 of record DASZPS010000199.1, read on the forward strand.
TTGGCGGCGACGTGGCCCTGGTCGTGATACATCGCGACCGCCCCGTCGAATTCGCCCTGCAACGTGCGGAAGAACACGGTGTCGCCCGGATGGGGACCGCTGGCGTCGAGACCGGCGGCGCGGGCCTGGGCGACCGCAGGCGCGATGTAGAGTTGGTCCTCGTCGCCGAACAGGCCGCCTTCGCCGGCATGCGGATTGAGGCCGGCGACGGCGAGTTTGGGTCTTTCAATGCCCAGGCGCTTCACCGCATCGTGCGTCAGTTGGAGCACCTTCATGATCCGTTCGGGGCGGACACGGTCGATGGCCTGGCGCAGCGAGACATGCGTCGAGACGTGGCTCACGCGGAGCTTGTCGGCCACGAGCATCATGGTCGCGCCGGGCGCGCCGCAGAGACTGGCGAGCAAGCCGGTATGGCCGTCAAAGTGATGCCCCGCCTGGTTGAGCGCGGCCTTGTTGATCGCCGAGGTCACAATCGCGCCTGCGGTCCCGGCGAGCGCGAGTTCGGTGGCCCGGCGGATGGATTCGTAGGCGGCCTGGCCGGCGAGCGGGTCGACCTTGCCGAGCGCGATGCGGGTCGGATCCGCGTTCTTCAGGTCGAGTACGTCAACCGTGCCCGCCTGACCGCGGACGCCGCCGGCGTCGGTGACGACGTTAAGTTTCAACTGCGTGCCGGTGAAGCGTTGGGCGCGGTCGAGAATGGCGGCGTCGCCCACGACCACGATGCGGCCGAGCGCAACGACTTCCGGCTGGGCGAGGGCCTTGAGGATGAGCTCGGGACCGGTGCCGGCAGGATCTCCGAGGGTGAGGGCGAGCAGGGGAGGGGCGGACATGATTTCAGGAAGGGAGGAAACCGCGGGTCGCGCGGCGCAGGTTGGAGGGCCAGCGGTAGCTGCCGGGCTTCATGGTAACGGCGAAATCCGGCTCGGCAACCGGCTGCAGGGTTACCACGCCCTGGTCCCAGTTGCGCACCACCCGGAGTTCCGACCAGCCGAGCGCACGCAGGACCGTCGCGGCGGTGGCCCCGCCGGCAATCAGCAGGTGGCGGAAAGAACCGGTGCGATGCAGGCTTCGCGTGAGGTGCGCAAACCCGCGCGCGATGGCAGCCGGCGCGCCTGCCTGGCCGAGGGTCCGCGGTACCGGTGCCACTGCCACGGCGCCACGTTGGGCGAGGGCGGCGCGTACCACGGCCAGCGAGGGAGGAAGGAGGCCCCGGAAGGGCAAGGCCCGGGCGTCGGCCGGGGCGGCAGTCGTGCCGTGGAGCAGGAGTCCGCCTCCGACCGGGAGCTGATAGTCGGGAACGGCGCGGCGGGCGCCACCTTGCCGTTTCAACCAAGCGCGAAAGAAATCGCCGCCGCCGGCCGGAAGGGTACGGGCGTCAACGCGTCCGGCCCAGCGCCTGACGTCTGCTGCCGTGGCGGTTTCGCCCACCACCAGTGCGGCGCGCGGCAGGCGGCGGGCTTGAGATGCGCAAACCGCGAGCGGTCCGTCACCGGTGCCGAGCAAAGTGGCCACTTCATCGGTGACACGCGGGTGGTGCGGATCGTGGGCGAAGGCCGTTTCATGGAGCGGACGGCCGTTGACCGCGTAGCGACCCTGCCGGATCACCCGCCCGAGCGAGGGATTTGCCGGCACGAGGACGGTCCGCGGCCGGCCAAGTTCCTTGGCGCAGGCCGAAAGCTGGGCGCCGACCGACCCGCGCAGCACCGAGTCGACCTTCACAAAGAACCCGGCGTGGGGCCACCGGCGCAGCCGGCGGGTTGCGGTCCGGACGATGCGCGCGGCCTTTGCCGGTGGGGCGAGCCGCGTATTCGTGTCGAAGACGATCACGTCGGCGGCCACCGGTTTGCGCGGCAGCCGCGTGAGTACCAAGGCGCTCAAGCCAGCTTCATGCGCGATGGCCGCCACCTCCGCCGCGCCGGTGAGGTCATCGGCGAGGACGATGTGCGGCAGGGAAGACATGGTGGCAATTCAGGCAATTAAGCCACGAAGGGACACAAATGGACACGAAGGACCGGACGGAGGGATACGAACGGGCTCGTCGACGGCTTGAATGCAGGGTCATCGCTTGCGACGACCTCTCGCGCCAGGTCGGCCCAAGGTCCGACCCTACATTTCAAGCTGCCAAGCGGATCCACTAAGGACTTATCGCATCTGTGTTCACCTGTTGCCATCAGTGGTTGTCTTCGGTTCTTCTCCATCAGCCGAGCCGGACCAGCTCGGCGCGGATGGCATCCTGTTCCGCAGCCGGCAGGGGGTGCAACGGTGGAACCATGTCCGGACCGCAGAGCGAACGGAGTCCCAGCCCGGCCTTGAGGGCCGCGAGGGACTGGCCGAGCGTGCGATTGCGCTGGAAGACCGCGCCAATCGCATCGAGCTCGATCTGGAGTTTTTCGGCCGTGGCCCAGTCGCCCCGGCCGGCGGACTCATAGAGCTGGTGCCAGCGTTCGGGGTAAAGGTTGCCGCCGCTTGGCACCAAGCCGTTGAAGCCGAGGCGCAGCGCGGGAACCGAATGGGCCGCGATGCCCATGAACAGGGAAAAATCCTTCCGGCCGCCGAAGCGCCTGGCGACCTCCTCGCGGCGGCCGGCGGTGTTTTCGGAGTCTTTCAAGCCGGTGACATTCGGGCGCTGGCTGAGTTTTTCAATCACGTCGAGGGGGAGCGACATGCCGGTGGTGGCGGGCATGTTGTAGATCATGAGCGGGCCGCGGATGTTGTCGGCGAGGCGCTCGAAGTAGGCGAGCATCTCCGCCGGCTCGAGCTTGAAGTAGTTGGGCAGGATGCCGACGACCGCGTCGGCGCCGGCCGCGAGGTACTGGTTGCCGGACTCGATGGAGAAGCTGACGCAGTTCGACGCGGGGCAGGCGAAGACCGGCGTGCGTTTGGCGGCCACGCGGACGGCGATCTCGACGTAACGCAGGCGCAGGGCCGCGGGCAGCGAGGCCACCTCGCCGGTGGTGCCGAGCACCAGCATGCCGCAGCCATGAGCCGCGAGGTGATCGACGAGGCGGGCGGCGGCCGGCTCGTCCAGCGTTCCGGCCGGGGTGACCGGGGTGACCAGCGGCACAATGACGCCGCGATGCGTGGGGAAGGTTTTCATGTCAGAAGGCGGATTCGTAGATTTGCAGGGCGTCGGCCCGGGTGACGGGACGCGGGTTGTTTTTCAGCAGGCGGGTAATTTGGAGCGCGGTGTCGGCCATGCGCGGGAAGGCGTCGCGCGGGATGCCATGGGTGGACAGGCCCATCGCCACGCCGCAGCCCCGGGCCAAATCGGCGAGTCTGGCGGGCAGGTCTTGGACGGAAGCGGCGCCGAGCGCCTCGGCGAGCGCGGCATGACGCTCGGGCAGGGCGGACGCGTTGAAACGCACGACATGCGGCAGCAGCAGCGCGATCGACAGTCCGTGCGCGAGGTGGAATTCGCCGCCGAGGGGGTAGGCGAGGGCGTGCACGGCGGCGGTATTCACCGGCCCGAGCCCAATGCCGCCGTAAAGGCTGCCGAGCGCCACCGCCGTGCGGGCTTCGAGGTCGCGGCCGTCGGTGACGGCGCGCGCGAGATTGGCACCGATCAACCTGACGCCTTCCAGCGAATAGAGATCGATTTCCGGCTTTGCGGCCAGGTTGGCGTAGGTTTCGAGGCAATGCGTGAGGGCGTCGAGACCCGTGGTGGCGGTCAGCGCCGGCGGCAGCGACCGCATCAGTTCGGGGTCGACGATGGCGGCGTCGGGCACCAGAGCGGGACTGATAATGGCTTTCTTGGCGGAGGCGGCCTCGTCGTACAGCAGGGCGTTGGGCGAAACCTCGCTGCCGGTGCCGGCGGTGGTGGGCACGCAGGCGAGCGCGGTGCGGCGGCCGGCGAGGACATTGACCCCGTAGAACGCGGACGCCGGTTCGGCGCGGTCATGCAGGGCGGCGACGAGCTTGGCCACGTCGAGCACGCTGCCGCCGCCGATGGCGAGCACGAGGTCCGGACCGAAGGCCGCGGCCTGGGCGCGCAATTCTTCGCAGCATCGGGTGGTGGGTTCCGGGGGGACACCGGTGACCACCTTGACCGTTGCCCCCGTCGAGCGGGCGATTCCGGCCAGGACCTCGGCGGAAGCGAGCACCGAGGGTGAGGTCACCACAAAGATCCTCCAACTTCCGGCCGACGCGAGCTTGCGCACGGCACGCGACGTGCAGCCGGCGCCGAAGGTGACCGAGCCCGGCAGGGGCAGGGGATTGGGGGTGGCCGGGTTCATGGCATTCGCCGGCGAAAGGTAAGGCGATCCAACCCGGTGGGGAGATGGCCGCCGAAGACCCGGCTCCAGCCGTAGCCCACGCCAAAGACGACGAGATGGCCAAGCAGGCCAATGAGGATCGGGTTGAGCGGGAAATTGAACCCGAGATCGACCATCGGGTCGCGACCGGAAGTAAGGGTGCCCCAGGTCGTGAACACGGCGCAGGCGGCGAGTCCCGCATAACAACCTTCACGGGTGGCGGTGCGGGTGAAGAAACCCAGGAAAAAGAGCCCGAGCATGCCGCCGGAAAGGATGGCGGCGACCGTGACGGCCCGCTCCATGATGGTCGCGGCGCCGCCTCTTGGCGCCATGACGAGGGCCACGCCGATGGCGACCGCACCAAAGAGCGCGACTCCGATCCGGCCCGAAAGCAATCGCGCCCGATCCGACAGGCCGGGCTTGAAATGCCCGACCAGGTCGGCGGTGAACGCCGTCGCAATGCTGTTGAGGTCGGGACTGATGGAAGACATCGAAGCCGCCAGGATGGCAGCCAGCATCAGGCCGATGAGTCCGGCCGGCAGGTGATGGACGATGAAATGCGGCACGACCTCGTCGCTCACCGCCGGCGCGGGCGCGCCGCTGAGCGCATAGTAACCATAGAGGCACGAGCCGATGACCATGAAGATGGCCCAGACCGGAACGCACAACAGGCCGTTCCAGAGCGCGCCGCGGCTGGCATCGGCATCTGTCCTGGCGATGAGGTAACGTTGCACCATGTGTTGGTCCGCAATGTAGCGCCGGGCCCAGTTGGCCGTGTACGCCAGGATCAGCAGCCATTGCGAAGTCAGGCCGGCGTCGAAGAACGAACGCCACGAAAGGTCGAAGTTGCCCAGCGTGAATCGACCGGCGTCCCACGCCGCGCCAATGACCGCCCCCGCCGGCCCGCATTCGGGGGCGAAGACCAGGCGCGCCGCAATGACGAACGCGGCGACGACAAAGATGATGCCTTGCACCACGCTGGTCCAGACCACGGCCTCCATCCCGCCGATCATCGTGTACACGACCGTGAACAGCGCCATCCACAGGATCACCTCCTGCAGGCCCCAGCCGGTCATGACGCAAACCGGAACGGCGGTGGTGAGCATGGTTACCCCGACGTCAAACAGGCGGTCGGCGATGAAACAACACGAGGCATAGAGGCGGCCGCCAACCCCGAAGCGCGCGCCGAGATACTCGTAGGCGCTCATGCCGACCGTATTCCGGTAAAAGGGCACGATGACCCGCGCGACGAACAAAAGCACGAGCGGCAGCGTCAGGCTGCCCAGCAGCAGGATCAGGCCCTTTTGATAGGCGGTCGCCGGATGCCCCACGAGCGTGTTGCTGCTGATGAGGGCAGCCATCATGGCCATGGCGACCGCCCACGCCGGCATCGAGCGGCCGGCCACAAAATAGTCGGCCGAGGTCTTCTGCCGGCGGGCGAACACGAGGCTGATGCCGGCGATGACGGCACCGTAGAGGGCGATGACGGCGTAATCGAGGGGATGGAGCGACACGGAGATGACTACTGGCGCGCGTTCGGGGTGAGCGTGCAGGCTCCACCAGAGGCGGGGATTTCGGCAACGCAACCGCAGAAAATCGGGAAACGATTCGCCGCGAATTAGTTGGCTTCCCGGCTCCTCGCCGCCCCGGAATTGCGTCCGCGAAAAGGGCTCGGCGCCCTGCTTGCGTTAGTCGCTGGACCATCGCGATTCCGCGATGGGCGCGGCGCGACGCGCTTCAATTCGTCGGGGAAACTTCCCCAGCCGCCCGTCACGGGAGGTTACGATGCTGGGAGTAATATTTCCCAATGCGGGAGAGCATTCGGTCGCATTCGGTTACTTTTTCGGGTTCAAACCTTCGGAACCGCACGCATCATTTCGCCCTCTGGCATAAATTCATGCGCGCGGTGACCTGGCTGCCCCGCCAGCGTCTTGTTCGGAGCCCGCCCCCGCTTCATCCCCGCCATGGCCACCACCCGTTTTCAAACCTCGCTTCGCCGGCTGGGAATGTTGGGGGCGGCCGCTGCGCTGGCGACGTTGGCTGCGGCTGAGGTTCTGCCCGCCGCGCCGTTCGTGCACCACATCGAGAAGTTCAACACGATGGAGCCGGAAGCCGTCGTCAACCTCGTGCCCAACGCCGCGGCCTGGGATTGGATCCAAAAGAACGTCCCGCGCTTCCAGTGCCCGGACGCCGCGGTCGAGGAGATTTACTGGTTCCGATGGTGGGCGCTGCGCAAGCAGCTGCGCCTGGATCCCGCCAGCGGAAGACACGTGTTTGGGGAATTCATCAACCGCGCGCGGCCGGTCAGCAGCGCCCTCGGCCACCACCTGATGGAGGGTCGCTGGCTGCGCGACCAGTCCTTCCACGACGACTACGTGCTCTATTGGCTGCGCGGCAATGGCGGGTGTCCGCAGGATCATCTCCACCGGTTCTCGCAGTGGCTGGACTACGCGTTGTGGTCGCGCTGGCTTGTCACGCAGGATACCGCCGCGTTGACCGATTTGCTCGACGACTTGGTGGCGGATTACCGCGCCTGGGAGTCGACCAACGGCCGGCCCGACGGCCTGTTCTGGAACTACGACGTGCGCGACGCGATGGAGGAATCAATCAGCGGCGGGCGCAAGGTGCAGAATGTCCGTCCGACGATCAGCGCCTACATGTACGGCAACGCCACGGCCCTGGCGGCGATCGCGCGGCTCGCCGGCCGTGCGGACGTGGCGAAGGAGTTTGAAGCCAAGGCGGCGCAATTGCGCCAGCTGGTGCAAAAAACGCTGTGGAATCCGCAGCTGCAGTTTTTCGGCTCCCTGACCCCGCAGCTGCAGCCGATCGCCGTGCGCGAGGAAATCGGCTTCATCCCCTGGTACTTCAACCTGCCCGAGCCCGGCCACGGCTACGAGGTCGCGTGGAAGCAGCTCACCGACGAGACGGGTTTCAAGGCCCCGTTCGGCATCACGACCGCCGAGCGGCGGCATCCGCAGTTTCGCTCGCACGGCACCGGCACCTGCGAGTGGGACGGCGCGGTCTGGCCCTTCGCCACTTCCCAGACCCTCACCGCACTGGCGAACGTGCTCCACGACTATCCGCAGGACATGGTGACCGGCCGCGACTGGTTCGACGCGTTCCTTACCTACACGAAAAGCCATCGCTACGATGGGCGACCGTACATCGGCGAATACCTCGACGAGAAAAACGGGGCCTGGCTCAAAGGGCCCGATCCACGCAGCTCGCAGTACAATCATTCCACCTACGCGGACCTGCTGATCACCGGGTTGGTCGGACTGCGGCCCCGCGCCGACAACACGCTGGAGATCGCCCCGTTGTTGCCGCCCGGCACCTGGGACTGGTTCTGCCTCGATGGCGTGAAGTATCACGGGCGCGAGCTCACGATCCTGTGGGACCGGGATGGCAAGCGCTACGGCCGCGGCGCCGGCTTCCAAGTGCTGGTCGACGGAAAACGGCTCGCGCACAGCGAACAATTGGGCAGGCTGGAGGCGAAGCTGCCATGAGGTTACGGGCCCGCCATCTCCTGCTGCTTGCGCTGCCGTTCGCGTTCGCGTCCGGCAAGCAGGTGGACCCGTTCGTGACGCAGGCCCGGGACGGCACCCTGACTTACAAGACGAGCGAGCGGGGCGATCGTGTGCCGGATTTCTCCCATGCCGGTTACCGGGGCGGCGGCGTGCCGCTGCCCGACGTGCCGGTGCGGGTGCTCGTGTCGCCGGCGGACGGCGATGACGGTGCGCGCATCCAGGCGGCGATCGACTTTGTCTCCGGGCTCGCGCCTGATGCGAACCAATTGCGCGGCGCCGTGCTGCTGGCGCCCGGCCGATACGAGGTGGGGGGACAACTCCGGTTGTTTGCCGGTGGGGTGGTATTGCGCGGGAGTGGCACCGGAGAACAGGGCACCTTGATTGTGGCGACCGGGACAGATCGACGAGCGTTGATCGCGGTGCAGCGGGACGGCATTCGCCTCTTGAACGGGGAGTATCGGATTCTCGATCCGCAGGTCCCGGTGAATGGCATCACCCTGCACCTGGGCGCAAACGCCACCTTGCTGAAGAAGGGGGATCGCGTGCAGGTCATCCGGCGGGCCAGCAAGGAATGGCTGTCCGCCCTTGGCATGGATGTGACGGCGGGCCGCCAACAGTTTGTTTGGAAACCGGCGGCGATGGATTTGGAGTGGGAACGGACGATTGCCAGCGTCGACGGTGACCATGTAACCCTCGACGCACCGCTGACGACGGCGATCGACGTCGCACTGGGCGGCGGCTCGGTAATGCCTTGGTCACGGCAAAACGAGGTCAATATTGGCGTGGAGAATCTTCGCCTCGAGTCGGCGTACGATCCTGCCAACCCCCTCGATGAGCAGCATGCGTGGGAGGCCATGAACTTGGACAACGTCAGGGATGCCTGGATTGCGAACGTGACGGCGGTCCACTTTGCCGGCTCGGCGGTGAATTTGGGCGCGGGCGCGAGCCGCGTCACGGTCCAGGACTGCGTCTCGCTCGCGCCGGTATCGGAGCCGGGCGGATATCGGCGGCACACGTTCACGACGGCGGGTACGCAGACGCTCTTCCTGCGCTGTCGCGCCGAGGACGGACGGAATGATTTCACCACGGGCTACAAGGCCGGCGGGCCGAACGTGTTTCTCGAGTGCGAGGCGGCGCGCAGCACGGGATTCAGCGGGTCGGTGGGGAGTTGGTCCTCGGGCATCCTCTTCGACAACGTCACGCTCGATGGCGGCACGCTGGAGCTGAACAACCGCGACACGTGGAACCAAGGCGTGGGTTGGGCGGCGGCCAACTCGATGCTCTGGCAATGTTCCGCACCGGTGGTGATCTGCCGGATGCCGCCGACGGCCCAGAACTGGGCGGACGCGGTGTGGGGCCAGTTTGTCGGCGACGGCTGGTGGAGCCAGGTCAACGAATACATCCAACCCGTCAGCCTGTATCGCGCTCAACTCGCCGCGCGGTTGGGCGCCAGGGCGGCTGACGCCCTTGCGCCTCGCGCTTACGCCGCCGCGACGGGGCCAAAAATCGAGGAAGTGGTGAAGGATCTGGCCAAACGGCTGGCGCCCAAGCCGTCCGTCGCGGGCAAGCCGCTCGCGCTGCAGGACGGTCTCCTTACCGTTGGCGGCTCGCCGCTGAGCGGCCGGGAAGTCGATATCTCCTGGTGGCGGGGTTACATGTATGAAAAGGGCGAACCGACGGGGCCGTCGATCACCCGCTTTGCGCCGGGCAAGTCCGGCCCGATCTTTACCGACGATCTGGACGAGCTGACCGCCCAGATGGTCGCGGCGAAACAGGTCGTGCTCCGGCACCACTACGGCCTCTGGTACGAGCGCCGCCGGATGGACCACGAGCGGATGCGCCGGCCGGACGGCGATGTCTGGCCGCCATTCTACGAGCAGCCCTTCGCGCGGAGCGGGCAGGGGACCGCGTGGGATGGGCTGAGCCGCTACGACCTGACGAAGTACAACCCTTGGTATTTCGCGCGCCTGAAGGAATTCGCCGGCCTGGCGCGCGACAAGGGCCTGGTGCTGGTGAACGAGATGTATTTCCAGCACAACATCCTCGAGGCGGGCGCCCATTGGGTGGATTCGCCGTGGCGGCCGACCAACAACATCAACGACACGAGGGCCCAGTTCCCGGAGCCGCCGCCCTTCACCGGCGACCGGATCAAGATCGCCGCGGAGTTCTACAACCTGGCCAATCCCGCCTATCGCGAGCTGCATCGTGCGTACATCCGGCAGTGCCTCGCCAACCTCGCGGACGAACCGAACGTCATCCACACGTTGAGCGCTGAGAACAGCGGCCCCCTGCATTTCATGCAATTCTGGCTGGAGACCGTGGCGGAATGGGAAAAAGAGACGGGCAAACACCCGCTCATCGCGCTCAGCGCCTGCAAGGACGTGCAGGACACCATTCTCGCCGACCCGGCGCGGGCCGCGGTCGTGGACGTCATCGATCTCACCTACTGGTTCCGCACGGATAAAGGGGACGAGTTCGCCCCCCGCGGCGGCACGGACCTCGCCCCGCGCCAGCATCTGCGCTTGTGGAAGGGCCGGCGCCCGTCCGCCGCCTCCATTCGCGCGATGGCCCAGGAATACCGCACGAAGTTTCCCGGCAAGGCGGTGATCACCGGCCTCGGCGAGGCGGGAGACGTGCAACCCAGGTGAGGAAATCGGGTACCGAGCGAATGCGAAATTCTGCCAAACTGAAAATCGGTAGTTCAAAATTATACATTTCAAACCGAGCCGAAGGCGCACCATCCGATATCCCGATTCCCGATTTCCCAAGCCCATGAAACTTCGCTGTCTGCTCTGCCTCTTCCTTGCCGCCGTCCTCCCCGGTCTCGCCGCCGCCCCTGCCACCGTCGAGAAGTGGGGAGTATTCGAACTCGAACTCAAGGGCCCGGCGACCGGCAATCCGTTCCTGGAGGTGCGCTTCAGCGCGGTGTTCACGAATGGGGCGACGACGGTCGATGTGCCCGGTTTCTACGATGGCGAGGGAGTCTACCGCGTTCGTTTCAGCCCCCCGGCCGTCGGCACGTGGCGGTATGAAACGAAGAGCAATCGTTGGGAGCTGACCGGCAAGCTCGGAACCTTCAGTGCCACCGCGCCCAGCGCGACCAACCACGGTCCCGTGCGGGTGTTCAACACCTATCACTTCGCCTACGCCGACGGCACGCCGTTCAAGCAGATTGGCACCACCATCTACAACTGGACGGATTCGCCCGAGGAAGTGCAGGAGGAGACCCTGCGCACGCTGGCCACCGCGCCCTTCAACAAGGCACGCATGCTGCTCACGCCGCAACCCACGGCCTACCAGGAAAAATTCGCCCCGCCGTTGTGGCCGTTCGTGGGCACCCCGCCAAAGGACTGGGATTTCACCCGCTTCAACCCGGAGTATTTTCGCCACTACGAGAAACGGGTCGCCCAGCTCCGTGACCTGGGCATCGAGGCCGACGTGATCCTCTTCAATCCCTACGGCAAATGGGGCTTCGAGACGATGGACGCCGCAAGTGACGAGCGCTTCGTGCGCTACGTGGTCGCGCGGCTTGGCGCCTACCGCAACGTCTGGTGGTCCCTCGCCAACGAATACGATTTTTTGCGCACGAAGACCGAGGCCGACTGGGATCGCATTGGCGCGCTGGTCCAGGCCTGCGATCCGCACCAGCGTCTCCGCTCGATCCACAACGGTTCGTTGATCTACGATCACAACAAGGCATGGGTCACCCACGTCTCGATGCAGAACGGCGCCGCGGTCGAGGAACCCGGCCGGGCGGAGATGTACCGCGGAGTGTGGCGCAAACCGGTCGTTTACGACGAAGTCAAATACGAGGGGAAAAGCCCGTATCGGTGGGGCAACCTGACCGGCGAGGAGATGGTGGACCGCTTCTGGTGCGGCACCGTGGCGGGGACATACGTGGGCCACGGCGACTATTTTTTCACCGTCAAGGAAGACACCTGGACGTCCTTCGGCGGCAAACTCACCGGCAACAGCGCGCCGCGCCTCGCCTTTCTGCGCAAGATCCTCGAGGAAGGTCCGCCGCAGGGCATCGACCCGATCGACAAGTGGCAGGACCCGACCACGGCCGGCGTCCCCGGCGAATACTACCTCACTTATTTCGGCAGTGCGATGCCGACGGAGTGGCCATTTCGCCTCTACAAGAACGGCGTGGCGGACGGCCAGCGCTACACGATCGAGGTCATCGACACCTGGAACATGACCATGACGCCTGTCACGGGTGAATTCGTCACCAAGAAGCTCGACAACTACACTTTTGCGGACGCCACAGGCCGGACGGTGAAACTGCCGGGCAAGCCGGGCATGGCGCTGCGCGTGCGGCGGGTGGGATCAGACGGCAAACCGTCGGTGATCGCGCTGCCGACGGATTGAACATGAATACCCTCCTGAGCTATCCTTGTTTGTGGTGGAGCGTGGTGACCTCAACGCGCTTCGGTCGCAAGCGTCCTGGGGTCAGGCCGCTCCACCTCGCGATGGCTGCCGTTCTGGCGCTGGCACCAATCCATGCCGCCGAGCCGGCAAAGCCCGCCGCCGAACTACCGGAAACCTGCTACCTCTTCGCGTATTTCTACCATCGCGAGGAAGGCGAGGGTTTTCGACTGGCGTGGAGTGCGGACGGCTACAAGTTCGCGAAGCTCAACGGGGGCAAGAGCTACCTCAAGCCCACGGCGGGCGAAAACAAGTTGATGCGCGACCCCCATCTCTATCGCGGACCGGACGGCACGTTTCACCTCGTTTGGACGACGGGGTGGACGGGAAAGACCATCGGTTATGCCTCGTCCAAGGACTTGATCCACTGGTCGGAACAGCAGGCCATCCCGGTCATGGCGCACGAACCCGAGGCCCAGAACTGCTGGGCGCCCGAAATCGTGTGGGATGCCGCCCAGCAGCACTACCTCATCCATTGGTCGACGACGATCCTCGGGCGCTTTCCCGCGACGGCGATGTCCAACCGCCGGCCCGAGCGCAACCACCGCATCTATGCGACGACCACGAAGGATTTTGTCTCCTACACGCCGACGAAGCTGATTTACGATGCCGGTTTCAACGTGATCGATGCGGACATGATCCCGGCGGAGGACGGCACCTCCGACTGGCTGATGTTCGTGAAGGACGAAACCCTTTCCCCGGTCACCCAGAAAAACATCCGCCTCGTCCGGGGGCGGACTCCCGAGGGCCCCTGGGACCCGGTCTCGCCGCCGCTGACTGGCGCCGGCTATTGGGCAGAGGGACCGGCGGCCATCAAGGTGCAGGACGAATACCGGGTCTATTTCGACAAGCACATGGTCAACGCCATCGGCATGGTCCGCTCGCGCGACCTGAAGACCTGGGAGGATGTCAGCGACCAGGTGGTTTTCCCGGCGGATGCGCGACACGGTTGCATCATCGCTGTGCCGCGGACCGTGGTTGAAAGGTTGCTCAAACCATGAATTCGACGGCCGATGGTTCACATGTAGGGTCGGCGCTTGCGCCGGCCTTGCCCGCGAGGTCGCCGCAAGCAGCGACCCTGCATTGCCGGGATCGAATCCCCAACCTTTCTCGCGGCGTCCATTTTCCGATGAAATCACGGCTGTGCCCGCTCGCTGACTTCCGATCTTTTGTTGCCGGTTGAAACCATGCCCCTTTCCCGAACATGTGTTCCATGTAGGGTCGGCGCTTGCGCCGACCTCGCGTCCGAGGTCGCGGCAAACAGCGACCCTGCATCACCGCCATCGGGTTGGGAAATCCTCGTTCCTTTCCCCGTTTCCCCATGAAACTTCGTCTGCCCGTTTTCGGTGCGCTCCTTGCCCTCCTCGTGGTCGCGGCCCGCGCCGCCACCCCCACCGTCTTCAACGTCCTCGACCATGGCGTGGTGCCGGACGGCACGACCAAGAACACCGCCGCCCTCGCGGCGGTCATCGCCAAGGTCAAGGAGGCGGGCGGTGGCACGCTCTATTTTCCGCCCGGCCGTTATCTCACCGGCTCAATCCATCTCGAGAGCAACCTCACGCTGCACCTCGAAGGCGGCGCCACGCTGCTATACAGCCCGGACCCGGTCGATTCGCCGCTGGTCCCGAGCCGCTGGGAAGGCACGACGGCCTGGACTTACGGGCCCCTGATCTACGCCAACGGCAAGGAAAACATCACGATCACCGGCCGCGGCACGATTGACGGCCAGGGCCAGAACTGGTGGTGGCGGGCGGCCGACAAGACCCCCCGCCGCGACGTGGCCGAAAAGGCCCGTCCCGTCTGGCAGGCCCTGATGAAGCGGATCCAGGGCGGTGACGGCGCCAAGGTCACGCGCGAGGACTTCGTGGAGGCGGCGAATTTCCTGCGGCCGTCGCTGGTCGTGCCCTTCGAGTGCAAAAACATCGTCATCGAGGGCGTCACCATCACGAATTCGCCGATGTGGCTCCTGCACACGATCTATTCGGAGAACATCACGGTGCGCGGCGTCTCCTTCATCTCGCACGGGCCCAACGGCGACGGGTATGACCTCGACTCGTCCCGCAACGTGCGCATCTCCGACTGCTACTTCGACACCGGGGACGACTGCATCGTCATCAAGTCGGGCAAGGATGCCGACGGTCGCCGCGTCAACCGCCCGACGGAGCTGGTGACCATCACCAATTGCGTCATGCACCGCGGCCACGGGGCGGTCACCATCGGCAGCGAGACGTCCGGCGGGATTCGCGACATCACCGCCAGCAACATTGTCTGCCGTGGCACCGACCGCGGCATCCGCCTGAAGACGCAGCGCGGCCGGGGGGCCGTGATCGAGAACGTCCGCTTCGACAACTGGGTGATCATCGATGCCCCGAAGGAGGCGATCCACATCACGAGCAACTATTCGCGCACGGACCCGGCGCCGAAATCCGAGACCACGCCGACCTTCCGGAACATCGCCCTCAGCAACATCACGGTGGTGAACGCGGAGCAGGTCGTGGGCATCGCCGGCCTCGCCGAGCAGGCCATTGAGCAGGTCCGCATCACGGACCTGACGGGCAATGGCAAGATCGGGCTGACCTGTGATGCCGCCGATGACGTGGAATTGCACGACATTCGCATCGATGCGCAGCAGGGTCCGGTGTTTAACTTCACCAATTCGCGCCGGCTCCGCCTCGACAACCTGGTGGTCATGAACCCCCCGGCGGGCGACGCCCCGGTTGTCAGCATGACCGATGTCGCCGAGGCTGTTCTCTCCGGGTCACGCGCCGCCAAGGGCACCGGCGTGCAGCTCAAGATCGATGGCGCCGCGTCGAAGGCGATCACCGTGGCAGGTTGTGATTTCTCCGCCGCGAAGCAGGCCATCGCCACCACCGCCACGGTGGCGGGGGACGCGGTCACGCAGCGTTGACGCACCGGAAACATGATCCACCGCAGCTATAAATGGACGGTTGTCGGGATGCTGTGGTTCGTGTGTTTCTTCAATTACGCGGACCGGCAGGCGATTTTCTCGGTCTTCCCGAAGCTGAAGGCCGAGTTCGGGTTCGATCCGGTGCAACTCGGGCTGATCGGCTCGGCCTTTGCCTGGGTCTACGCGGCGGGCGCGCCGTTTGCGGGTTTCATCGCCGACCGGATGTCGCGCAAGCACCTCATCCTCGGCGGTTGTGCGTTCTGGAGCATCGTCACCGTGTTCACGGGAAAATGCACCCAACTCTGGCAGTTCGTCTCGGTGCGCGCGCTCGAGGGCCTCGGTGAGACCTTTTACTTCCCGGCGACGATGTCGCTGGTGAGCGATTACCACGACCGGCGGACGCGGTCGCGGGCGATGTCGTTTCACCAGTCGAGCGTTTACGCCGGCACCATCGGCGGGAGCTGGCTCGGCGCCTGGTTTGCGGAACACCATGGCTGGCGCGCCGGCTTCTATTGCTTTGGGGCCGCGGGCCTGGTCCTGGCGCTCGTACTCTGGCGATTCTTGCGGGAACCAGTCCGCGGCGAGGCGGAGCGCGCGGAATCGGCTGCCCCAGTGCCGCTGGCGGCTCCCTTGGGGGTGGGGCCGACGCTCCGCGAGATTTTCCGCCGGCCGACCGCAGTGCTGCTCATGCTGGCGTTCCTCGGCGCGAATTTTGTCGCCACGATTTTCCTGACCTGGACGCCGACCTTTCTCACGGAAAAATTCGGCTTCAAACTGACGACGGCCGGCCTGTCGGGTTCGGTGTTCATTCACCTGGCCAGCGCGCTGAGCGTGCCGGTGGGGGGAATGCTGGCGGATATCCTCGCGCGGCGGCTGGCCGGCGGCCGGATCCTCGTGCAGGCCGGCGGATTGCTGGCCGGGGCCGGCTTCATCACGCTCGTCGGGCTGACCACGGAGGTGCGCACCCTGCTGGTGGCAATGACCCTGTTCGGCCTCTGCAAGGGACTCTACGACGCCAATATCTTCGCGTCGCTCTACGATGTGATCGAGCCGCGGGCCCGGGCGACGGCGGCGGGCATCATGAACACCGTGGGGTGGGGTGGCGGCGCGCTGGGTCCGCTCGCGGTCGGCCTGGCGACCAAATACGGCCGGCACAGCAAGGACATCGACAACATGAGCGAGGCCATCGCGTTTGGCGGAGCGATCTACGTCGCGGGTGCCGGCCTCCTGCTCCTCGCCGCACTCGTTTTTGCGCGCCGCGACCTCGTGGTTACGGTTACCTGAAGCCTTTATGAAAAAGTGGAGTTGCAGCCTGTTGTTTCCCCTCGCCGCCTTCGCGGCCGACCATCCGGCGGTGATCTCGGCGGAATTCGTCAACGAGCACGCGCCCTATCCGGAATGCCACGCGTCGACGATCGTGGAGACCGCGCCGGGCAAGCTGGTGGCGGCTTGGTTTGGCGGGACCAAGGAGCGCAATCCCGACGTGTGCATTTACGTGGCCCAATTTGAAAACGGCCATTGGACGCCCGGCGTGAAGGTCGCCGACGGCGTCCAGGCCGACGGCTCCGCCCGCCTGCCGACCTGGAATCCCGTGCTCTTCGCCCCGAAATACGCGCCGCTGCAGCTGTTCTACAAGGTGGGACCGTCACCCGCCAAGTGGTGGGGCATGGTCGTAGCCTCGGACGATGGCGGCAAAACCTGGGGCAAGCCGCGCCGCCTGCCGGACGGCATCCTCGGCCCGGTGAAGAACAAGCCCGTGCAGCTGCCGGACGGCGCCTGGCTTTCGGCCAGCAGCACCGAGGGCAACCCGGATGGCTGGCTCGTGCACTTCGAGCGCTCGCGCGACGCCGGCCAGACCTGGGAAAAGATCGGGCCGGTGAAGAAAGGACCCGCGTTGGACGCGATTCAGCCGAGCATCCTTTTCCACCAGGGCGGCAGGCTGCAGGCGGTTGGGCGTACCAAGCAGGGGGTGATTTTCCAGACCTGGTCCAAGGACCAGGGCCAGACCTGGTCGCCGCTGACCGCCATCGATCTCCCGAATCCGAATTCCGGCACCGATGCAGTCACGCTGGCCGATGGCCGCCAACTGATCGTCTACAATCATTCCGCCCACCGCGCCGAGGAGGCGAAGGGCGATCGGTGGCCGCTCAATGTGGCGCTTTCCGCCGACGGGCTGACCTGGAATCGCGTTGCCACGCTCGAATCCGAGGAGCGGGTCAGCGGCTACGCATACCCCGCCGTGATCCAGACCACCGATGGCATGGTGCACATCACGTACACGTGGGGGCGAAAACTCATCAAGCATGTCGTCCTCGATCCGAAGAAATTGTGAACGAACCGAATCCAACGACTAGGTGGGCGTCGGTTTCCAGTCCGATGCCCGGTCGTCGATATGGAAATCGACGACCACCTGGTTTTCGCCCGAAGCGCGTTGGGGTCAACGCGCTCCACCTGGTAGCGGTGCTCCTTCTGGGTTCCGCTCCGCTCGTGGCCGCCTACCAAGTGGCCGCCCTCAAATGCGAATACGCCGTCGATCCGCTGGGCGTCGACGCGGCGCAACCGCGGTTGTCGTGGCAGGTGACGTCGGATGAGAACGGCCAGCGCCAGACGGCCTGGCAGGTGCTGGCCGCAGGGTCGCGCGAGGCGCTGGCCGCCGACCAAGGCGACTTGTGGGACAGCGGCAAGGTCGCAGGCGACCAGACGGGTTTCCTGTCCTATGGTGGCAAGGCCCTGGCGTCATCGCAGCAGGTATTCTGGAAAGTGCGCAGTTGGGATCGCGGGGGCCGCGCTTCCGCCTGGAGCCAGCCGGCTACCTGGACGATGGGACTGCTGTCGCCCGGCGACTGGCACGCGAAGTGGCTCACCTCGGAAGACCGCGAGGAAAACCTGCTGCTGCGCCGGGAGTTCACCGTGAAGCCCGGCCTCCGCCGGGCCCTTGTCCACGTGACGGGCCTGGGGCAATACGAGTTGTTTCTCAATGGGCAGAAAGCCGGGAAGGACGTGTTGTCGCCGGGTTGGACCGACTACAAGGACACGGTGCTCTACGACACGCGCGACGTCACCCCGCTCCTGCACGAGGGCGCGAACGCCGCGGGGCTGTCGCTGGGCAACGGCATGTTGCATGTGGTGCGCCCGCCGGGGCGGTTCGCCAAGTTCCTCGGTTCCTTCGGGCTGCAGCGGGCCATCCTCCATTTGCGCCTCGAGTATGCCGATGGCGCCGTCGACACGGTCACGACGGACGAAAACTGGAAGGTTCATTCCGGGCCGATCACCTTTTCGAGCATCTACGGTGGCGAGGATTTCGATGCCCGCCTGGTGGAACCGGGCTGGAACCAGCCGGGCTTTGCCGGCAAGAACTGGACCGCGGCGTTTGTCTATACGCTCCCAACGGGCACGCTGCGCGGGCAGAGCCGGGCGGCGGAGCCGGTGGCGCCGATCGAGACGCGGCCGGCGGTCACGATGCGCGACCTGGCTCCGGGGGTGGTGCTCTACGATTTTGGCCAGAATGCGTCGTTCATGCCGCGGATCCGGGTCAGCGGTCCGGCCGGATCCGTCGTCAAGCTGACGGCGGGGGAGGTCGTCAAGGCCGACGGCACGATCGAACGCAGCACGATGGGCGGGGCGCATCGTGGCAGCGCCTGGTGGCAATACACCAAGGCCACGGACGGCGAGGAGACCTGGTTCCCGCAGTTCTACTACCTCGGTTCACGCTATCTGTACACGGAGTTGCTGCCGGCCGTGGAGGGCGGCCCGCGCCCGAAGGTTGAGTCGGTGGAGATGGTCATCATCCACTCGACTGCCGCGCCGGCGGGGCATTTTGCGGCGTCCGATCCCACCTTGAACAAGATCCGCGACCTCGTGCGCTGGGCGCAGCGGTCGAACATGGTGTCCATCCTGACGGATTGTCCTCACCGCGAGAAGCTGGGTTGGCTCGAGCAAAACCACCTCGACGGCCCATCCCTGCGTTACGAGTGGGACCTCGCGCGGCTGGCGGCCAAGAACGTGCATGACATGGCGGAAGCCCAGACCGCCGACGGAATGGTGCCGAACATCGCCCCGGAGTACACCGAGTTCAAGGGGACCTTCCGCTCGGCCGCCGAGTGGGGCGCGTCCTTCATCATGGTTCCCTGGCAGCAGTACCTTTTCAACGGCGATGACGCCCTGTTGCGCGAGAACTACGCAGCCATGAAGCGGTACTTTGCCTATCTCGAGGGAAAGGCGGCAGGCGGCCTGCTGTCCGAGGGCCTGGGGGATTGGTATGACCAGGTGTTGGGAAAACCCGGCCGGGCCAACCTGACGCCGCCGGCCGTCACGGCGACCGCGCACTATTACCAGGATGCGGTCACACTCGCGAAAATCGCCGCCGTGCTGGGCAACGCCGACGATGCCCGCGAATTCACGACGAAGGCGGAGGCGATTCGCGCCACGTTCAATCGCGAGCTGTTCAAGCCGGGCACCCCGCAGCTCTATGGTTCCGGTTCCCAGACGTCGCTGGCCCTGCCGCTTGCGCTGGGTATCGTGGAACCGGCGAACCGCGCGGAAGTGCAGGGCGCGTTGCTGAAGGACATTGCCGCGAAGGGCTACAGCAGCGCCGGCGCCATCGGCAACCGCTACCAGCTGCGGGCGCTGACGGATGCCGGCCAGGCTGGCCTCGTCTACCAGCTGATCACGAATCCCGACATGCCGGGCTACGCCTTCCAGCTGAAACAGGGCAACACGGCACTCGCGGAATCGTGGACGGCCGGACTTGGCGCTTCGCAAAATCATTTCTTCCTCGGACACGTGGTCGAGTGGTTCTACCAGGATTTGTTGGGCATCGCGCCGGACGAAAAACAACCGGGTTTCAAGCACATCATCATCCGGCCGCACCCGGTGCGGAATCTGGCGTGGGTCGAAGGCACCTACCAGTCGATCCACGGGCCGGTCTCGGTTCGCTGGGACCTTAAGAAAGGACGATTCAAGCTGAAGGTCACGATCCCGGCCAACACGACTGCGACGGCGTTTGTGCCGGTGAAGGACATGGGTTCCAAAGCCGTCGAACTGGAGTCGGGAACGCATGTGCTGGAGGGGACGTGGTAGGGCATCGCGAATGATCGAAACAGGATTCAATTCAGATATCCGTCATCCTGAGCTTCGCGAAGGATCCAAGCGGACATCCGTGGCGGATATCGTTGGCGCGCGTTCCCTTGGATCCTTCGCTGTGCTCAGGATGACGATGCTGGGGATGCTGAGTCTGTTCAGGTTTGGGGCCGCCATCGCCGCCGGATCCGCCGATCCGCTCGCGGCGATTTTCGATCACCCACCGGCCGAGGCCCGGCCGCAGACGTTCTGGCATTGGATGAACGGCAACGTAACCGCCAATGGCATCACGCGCGACCTGGAGGCGATGGCTCAGATTGGCGTCGGCGGCGTCATGATCTTCGACGGCAGCGATTATTTGCCGGCCGGCCCGGCGAACTACCTCGAGCCGCATTGGCGCGAACTGATGACCCACGCCATCAGGGAGGGCAACCGCCTCGGCATCGAGGTGGGCATGCACAATGCGCCCGGGTGGTCCAGCAGCGGCGGGCCCTGGGTCACGCCGGAGATGTCGATGCAGAAGCTCGTCTGGACGGAGACCAACGTCGCCGGCGGCGGCCACGTGGCCCTCGCCCTGACCCGACCGGAAGCCACCCTCGGCTTCTACCGCGATGCCTTTGTCATCGCCTTCCCCGCGCTCGCGGCGGAAGCCCCGCGCATTGCGGACTGGCAGGCGAAGGCCAATTTCCGCTACCGCGTCACCGGCCAGCTTGCGCTGCCGGCGGATGTTCCCATCGCGGCCACCGTCGATCCCGCGAAGGTGATCGACCTGACGTCCCGGCTGCAGGGCGACCGGATCGAGTGGGACGCTCCCGCGGGCGATTGGACGGTAATGCGAATAGGCCACACCTCCACCGGCAAGAACAACGTGGCCGCTTCCGCCGCGGGGCGCGGCCTCGAAATCGACAAATTCAGCGCCGCCGCAACGGAGTTTCATTTTCACCATGTGATTGATCAGGTGGCTGCCGATGCCAAGGCGGCCGGGCTCAAAGGCCTGTCGTTCGTGACCATCGACAGTTATGAGGCCGGGATGCAGAATTGGACGGCCGACTTTCCGGCCGAATTTCGCCGCCGGGCGGGATACGACCTGACGGGCTACCTGCCGGCGCTGTTCGGGCGCGTCGTCGGCAATGCCGGTGTATCCGAGCGATTCCTGTTCGATTTTCGGCGGGTGCAGGCGGACCTGATGGCGGAGCATTACTACGAACGCATGCACCAGCTGGCGCGGGACCGGGGACTGCGGTTTTACGTCGAAGGCTACGGCAGCGGCCCTTTCGACGAGCTGAAGGTGGCCGGCCTGGCCGACGTGCCGATGACGGAATTCTGGACCCGCACGCCTTGGACGCCCAATCGCGCCGTAAAAATGGTCACGTCCGCCGCGCACGTCTACGGCAAGCCAGTGATCGGCGCCGAGGCGTTCACCGGGGAGTTCAAGACCTCGCGGTGGCTGGAATATCCTTATTCGCTCAAGATACTCGGCGACGACATGACGGCGCAGGGGGTGAACCAGTTCGTTTTTCACAGCTACGTGCACCAACCGCATCCGGACGCCGCGCCCGGCGTGTCACTCGGGCCCTATGGTTTTGGCTTCGCGCGCACCAACACCTGGTTCGGACAGGCGAAGCCCTGGCTGGACTATCTCGCCCGGACGCACGCGCTGCTGCGGCAGGGCGCGTTTGTGGCGGATGTGCTTTATTTCACCGGCGAGCGTTCGCCCGATCCCTCCGCGTTCGCGATGCCGGTGCTGCCTGTTGGGTACACTTACGACCTGGTCAATACCGAGGTCCTGCTCAATCGCGTCACGGTGCGCGACGGGGTTTACGAACTGCCGGAGGGCGGCCGCTACCGGTTGCTGGTTCTGCCGCCGAACCTCAAAGCGATGAGGCCGGAACTGCTGCGCAAACTGCGCGATTTTGTGGCCGCCGGGGGCGTTCTGCTCGGCCCGAAGCCGATATTCTCGCCCACGCTCGCCGGCTTTCCAGCCAGCGAGGCCGAAATGCTCCGCCTGGCGGACGAAATCTGGGCGCCGGAGCGCAAAGGCCCGGGCCGGGTCATCCCCAGTGGCACCATCGGCGAGGCCCTGGCCGCGTTGGGCCTGACGCCGGACGTTACCTGCGACGGGCGGACGCCGGATACGGCGCTTTCCTGGCAGCACCGACGCCTGCCAGATGGGGACTTGTACTTTGTCGGCAACCGTCAACGCCGTGCGGAGGCGACCTACGTTTCATTCCGGAATATGGCCGGGCGGCAGCCGGAGATCTGGTGGCCGGAGACTGGGAGAAAAAGCGATGTGGCGGTGTTCAGGGACCGTCACGACCGGAGCATAGTTCCCCTCCGACTCGAGCCGGGCGAGTCGGCGTTTGTGTTGTTCCGCCGACCAGCGGCTGCGGTCGCGCGTGACTTATTGAAGGATGGCCAGCCGATATATGAACCCGACGGATTTGCCCGACCGGCACCTTCCCGCAATTTCACCATGTCGATTTGGGTCAAACCCGACACCGACCTGCGCGTAATGCCGAAGGAGTCGACGGCGGGACGAATCGACGAGACCGGAAAATTCTACGCCATTCCCGCCGATCCCGGTGACCAGCGCTTCGGCACCGGGCATGCCACTGCCGGCCTGGCAGTGGGGCGCAACGGCATTTTTGTGGTCGAGCGGGGCGGCGACAGCTGTCCGGCTGTGCTGGTGGCACCCATGGCGGTGTCCGGCTGGACGCACGTTGCCGTCGTTTACCGGGAAGGGCAGCCCGAGCTTTGGGTGAATGGGGCTTTGGTGAAAAAGGGTTTGGTCTCCGGCAAGGAAGTCCATAGCGGGGTCGGCTCGCCCCGGCCGCCGGAGGACTATGTCCTGAATTTCCCGGCGATCGAGTCGCTCGCGCGGGCCGTCGGGGAACCGCTCCCCGCCTCGCGCGGCCAGGTGTATTTTTTCGAGGGTAACTTTTATCCCGCCCAGGACTTGGATCGGGCGCTGGCGGCGAGGGAGATCAAGGCGGTTGCCGCGGCGGGCGTACCAGCGCCGGAGATCCCGCTGGCAACTGACTTGGCAAAGGAAAGCGGGGGAATCTCCGCCCTGATCTGGCAAAGCGGGGCGTACGCCCTCGTCGACGGCGCGCCGGTCCAGGTAGCCGTGTCTGCGCCGGTGGCGGTCCGTGGGCCGTGGCGGGTGGGTTTCCAGGCGGGCCGCGGCGCGCCGCCGTCGATCGAACTGCCGGTTTTGCGGTCGCTCCACCTGCACGAAGATCCGGTCGTGAAATATTTCGCGGGCACGGCGGCGTATGCCCGCCGCCTCGACGTGCCGGCGGAGTTTGTCGCGCCTGACAGGCGGGTGATCCTCGACCTCGGGCGCGTGGAAGTGCTCGCGGATGTCTGGCTCAATGGCAAGCGGGTGGGGGAGGTTTGGAAGGAGCCCTATCGGCTCGATGTGACGGATGCGGTGCACGCGGGGGCCAACGACCTCGAAGTTCGCGTGACGACGCTTTGGCCGAATCGCTTGATCGGCGACGAGCAGTTGCCCGTGGAGAACGACTACGGCTTGCGCGACGAACAAGGCAACGACCCGCATGGAATCACGAAGCTCCCGGACTGGTACCGGGAAGGGAAACCGAAGCCCCCGGGGGGGCGCATCGGATTCACGACCTGGCGGTTTTACGACAAGGACGAACCCTTGTTGGCATCCGGACTGTTGGGTCCCGTGCGCTTGCTGAATCCGGTGCGCGTAATCCTTAAGCCGTAGATGGAGGTCGGGCCCTACCTTAGAGCGGTCCAAAATGAACTATAGCCGTTCCAAGCGCCCACACCCCATTCTCTCCACCGTCATCCTGAACCCACGGCCGCGGGAGCAGGATCAAAGGAACAGGCGCTGATTGCATCCCCAGCTTGGATCCTTCGCGTTGCTCAGGATGACGGGTAGTGGGTTTCCCTCTGAAAGTCAGCTCCCGTTGAATTGTTCCGGATGAAGGGGGGTGCCCGATAGGACAGGGTGTGTTGGTTCGTTTCCAAACGTGAAATATTGCGGCCATGCCCCCAATTTGGCGCAAGCGCACCCGTCATGTCGGGAAATATGATTTCTCCCACATTCGGGCCGGATTTGCTCGAGGCCACCGCTGGGGAGAAGCGACTGACCGACGAAGACGAAGAAATCGGGATCCGGCCTATTTCGCGGTCGAGGCCGGTTTCTCCTTGCCCCGGTTGGCAAAGGCACTGTGCAGCTTGGCCCACTCGAGGGTGCCGACGTAGGCCTCCACCTTCACCTTGTGGCGCTTGAAGATATTGACGATCTCGCGGTCCGCGTCGGTGAGCATGGCGTCCTCGCGGGCCATGTCCATGCGGTCGAGGAGCACCTTTTTGTCCTTCTCGCTCAGGTCCGGCACGATCTCGAGATAGGCGTTGTAGGTGCGCATCTTCCCCGGGCTGCGGCTCCATTGCTCCTTGATCGCGTCCACTTGGTCGGGGGTCAGTTCGACGGACAGCTTTTCGACCATCGCGTGATAGGTCGGCTTCAGCGACGCATAGACATCGTCGATCTGGTGCGCGATGACCTCGCCGGGAAATTCGTCCTTGGGCACGACCGCGCGCGCCTGGTTCCACTGGGTCCAAAGCTCCTTGAGCTTGGGATCGTTGTCCTTGTGCCAGGCCCACATGGTCAAGTACCAGTCGGCGAGGATGCCTTTCGCGCGGTCGGCCTTGGCGGCGTCTTCCACCTTGGCGACGGCGACGAGCCGGCCGGCTTTGTCGTTGGCGCGTTTCTGGGTGGCTTCGTCGGCGGAGGCATCGGCGCGCGCCAGCGTGGCGCCGGCGAGAGCGAAGGAGGCGAGGAGGGTGGTCAGGTGGGATCGGATGTTGGAGGTCATTGGGGATGGGTAAAAGGTGGGAGGAAGAGGGTCGGATTCAATGGATGGTCGGCGCTTGCGCCGACTTCGTACGCGAGGTCGGACCCCCTCGACAGGCTCGGGGCCCTGAGCCGGTCGAACGGGCAAGGTCCGACCCTACATTGGATTCCGCGAACGGATCCGCTGCGGAGGACGTGGAGGGGATGGATTTGGGACGTTGCACGGCTGCGCGATTCCTTGGGCTGATTCAGTTTGGGCGCAGGTGGGCATCGAGCACGACGCTCTGTCCTTTGGCGAGTTGAAGGTTGAAATCCTGGCCGGCGTAACGGACTCGCGCCGGGCGGCCGAGTGTGGACCGGATCGTGGCACGCGTCAGGGCACCCTCCTGCCAGGCAAGGTCCACCTCAAAACCGTCGCGGGCGCGCAGGCCGGTGACGGAGCCGGCGGGCCAGGCCTTGGGCAAAGCGGGCAGCAGGTCTAGGAGGACCTTGGGTTCCGGGGTCTGGGCTTTGGGGTCTGGGCTTTGAGGTCCGGTGATTGGAGTTTGGGATCCGGCATTCGGAGTTTGCGGCTCCGCCGTCCTCTGGTGGCTCTGGAGGAGCATCTCGACGACGCCGGCGGTGAAACCGAAGTTGCCGTCGATTTGGAAGGGGCCGCAGAGGTCAAAGAGGTTGGGCAGGGTGCGCTTGGCGAGGAGGAGCGACAGCTGGCGCCACGCCATGTCGCCGTCGCCCACCCGGGCCCAGAGCGGGGCGCGCCACGCGTAGCTCCAGCCGGTGGAACCGTCGCCGCGCCATTTGAGGAGCAGCTTGGCGGCGTCGTAGATCTTCGGATCGGCTGGCGTGATGTCGGCGCCGGGGTAGAGCGCCCAGAGTGGGGACATGTGGCGGTGGGCATTGTTGGGCACGTCGATGTCGTCGAGCCATTCCATCAACTGGCCGTGTTTGCCGACCTGGTTGGGCGGAAGTTTGGGCAGCAGTTGTTCCAGTTCGGTGACGAGCGGGGCATCGGTGCCCAGTTCGCGGGCCGACGCGACGGTGGCAGTCCAAAGGAAGCGGATGAGCTGGTTGTCCATGGTGGGGCCGGCGGTGGTCCCGCCCTGCTCGGGCGAATGCGAGGGCGAGGTCAGGAGCCAGCCGGTCTTCGCGTCGTGCACGAGATAATCGACGAAGAAGAGCGAGGCCTCCTTCAACGCGGGGTAGGCACGCGTGGCGAGGAAGCCGCGGTCGCGGGTGAAGAGCCAGTGCTCCCAGAGATGGTGGCACAGCCACGCGCCACCGGTGGGCCAGAGGCCGTCGATGTTGTTGATCGGCGCGGTGCCGCGCCAGAGGTCGAAGTTGTGGTGCAGGACCCAGCCGCGGCTGCGGTAGAGTTGCTGCGCGGTGCGGGCGCCGCTGATGCGCAGGTCGTCGATGGCGGCGAAGAGCGGCTCGTGGCATTCGTCGAGGCCGGTGGTTTCGGCGAGCCAGTAGTTCATCTCCACGTTGATGTTAGTCGTGTATTTGCTTTCCCACGGCGGATCGAGGAGCTCGTTCCAGACCCCCTGGAGGTTGGCCGGTTGCGTGCCGGGCCGACTGCTGGCGATCATGAGGTAGCGGCCGTATTGGAAGTTGAGCGCGGCGAGGGCCGGATCGGCGTCGGCGTTCCCTGCCTTGCGGATGCGGTTAACGCGCTCGTTGGTGGGGATCTTGGTCGGATCGGTGGCAGGGTCGCTGCTGGCGGCGACTTCGTGTGCGGAGGTCGGCGCGAGCGCCGACCCTGCATTCGGGCCACGGAGGGTGA
>DASZPS010000200.1:0-2026 GCA_035549955.1 Lacunisphaera sp.
CTTGATTGTGTGGACGCTGACCACGCGGGCGGAAATGCCGGCGTCGGCGAGGTTCGCCGCGGCCAGGAGCGCGTGCACCACGGTTTCCCCGCTGGCGAGGAAGGCGACGTCCTTGCCCTCGCGCAGCGTGATCGCCTGGCCGGCGTCGAACTTCGCGCCAGCGACGTGCACGTCCAGCATGGCGGCCTTGCCAAAGCGCAGGAAGACCGGACGTCCCGCGGTCGCGGCGTAACGCACCGCCTCCCGGGTCTCGAAGTTGTCCGCCGGGGCGATGACCGTGAGGTTGTTGATCGCGCGCAGGACCGCGAAGTCGTGGATCGAGTGGTGCGTTGAACCGAGCGCGCCGTAGCTGACGCCCGCACTGATGCCGACCATGACCCCGGGCACGTTCGAGTAGCAGATGTCGTTCTTGATCTGTTCGAGCGCGCGCGCGGTCAGAAAACACGACGGCGAGACGCCGAAGGCCTTCTTGCCGCAGGCCGCCAGGCCGGCCGTGATGCCGACAAGGTTCTGCTCGGCGATGCCGACCTCGACGATCTGCTTCGGCAGGGCCTTGCCGTAGGGAGCCAGCTTGCCGGAACCGCGCGAATCGGACGTGACGGCCACAATATTGCGGTCGGCGGTGGCGAGCGCCTGGAGCGTGTCCGCGAACTCCTCGAGATTGGCGCGACCTTTCTTCAAGCCGAGCCTGTCAGCCATGGCCTTGGCCGCCGGCGTGAACATGGAGGGGGCGGGCGCACTCATGGGTGCATGTTCTCCCGGGAGGGCCCGCGTCCCTGCGGGCCGTCTTGCGCAACCGGCATCACGTTCGTGGCCCGCAGGGACGCGGGCCCTCCAGAATATCCACGCAACCGGCTCATTTGCTCGCCTCCCTCAGCGTCTTTTCCGCCGTTTCCAGCTCGGCCAGCGCCAGCGCGAGCTCGGTGTCGCTCGGGACGCCGTGGTGCCACTTGCCGACGTTTTCCATGAAGCTGACACCCTTCCCTTTGACGGTGTTGGCTTGAATGAAGAGCGGCTTGCCCGGGTGCGGAGTCGTGAGGGCCACGGTCAGGGCGCCATAATCGTGCCCGTCGACGATGCGCACCTCCCAGCCGAATGCGCGCCACTTCTCATCGAGCGGTTCGTTCGACATGACCTCACGGGTGTGGCCGGTGATCTGGAGAGTGTTGTGATCGAGGATGGCAACGAGGTTGTCCAACTTGTAGTGCGCCGCGGCCATGGCCGCCTCCCAGTTGGAACCCTCCGCCAGTTCCCCATCGCCGAGGAGCGTGAACACCCGAAACGGGCCGCCATCCATCTTCGACGCCAGGGCCATGCCCAGGCAGATCGGCAGTCCATGTCCGAGGGCGCCGGTGTTCATCTCCATGCCCCGAATCTTCCGCGTCGGGTGTCCGACATAGTACGACTGGTAGTGGCAAACGGTGTCGAGATCGGCATCGGGAAAGTACCCGCGATCAGACATCACCGCGTAGAGCGCCTCGACGCAGTGACCCTTGCTCTGGACGTAACGGTCGCGGGTGGGCGAATCGACGGTCTCCGGCGTGACGTTGAGCACGCGATTGTAGAGCACGCTCAGGATGTCCAGGCATGACAACCCGCCGCCCGTGTGCCCGGCGCCCGCTCCATGGATGAGCGTGAGCATCCGCCGCCGGAGGGCGAAGGATTTTAGCGTGAGGTCGGAGTCGGTCATTGGTTCGAGCCGGGGAATCTTGAAAACTGAAAATCGTGAAATCTAGAAACTTGAAATTGTCGTCAGCGAGATCCCTGAATTTTCACGATTTTTAGTTTCCAGATTCCGCGTCACTCCTGCGGCGAATCATGATGATACACCTCCCACCCGAGGTAACGTTCGAAGGCCTCGGCCAGGATGCCGGCGGTGCGGGACGCGTTCATGACGACGTGGTGCTCGAAGCCCTCGCGGCAGACATGGCGCATCAGCTTCTGGAGCTTGGGCACGCGGGCCACGGCGCGGTTGCCGAACGTCTTGAGCTCGTCGTTCGTCAGCTCGCCCTCGCCGACGTAGGTG
>DASZPS010000201.1:0-1748 GCA_035549955.1 Lacunisphaera sp.
GATCCGGGCGGCGGACAGCCGGGCCACGGATGACGACCTGCGGATCAAGGGCGTGTTCGAAACCGCGCTGCCCAAGACCGAGCGCAAGAGCTCGCTTCGCCTCATCGTGCATCCGCACCTCGGGGACTTCAGCGAGCGCGACCACCTGCGGACCGAGCTCGGCATCCGCTACGGCCTGACCGACCACTGGGAGGCGACGGCGGAAATGGAGACCTTTTTCACCCACGGGCTCAAGCAGGGTGGATTCTTTTCGGACTATGGGCTCTCGGGCCTCCACCTCGGCACCAAATATCAGTTGGGCCGGAGCATGATCCCGGGCTGGGAAACCGCGCTCGGCATAGATTGGAGCCGCCCGACGGGCCGGCCGCCCATGGACGTGACCGATGGCCTGCGCCACATCGCCCCGTTCGTCACCTTCTCGCGCCAGCTCGAATCGCATCCGGCCTGGCGGGTGTTTTTCGGCGGCGGTTACGAGGACGTCGCTTACACAAGCATTCCCGGCCTCCTGCGGAAGAACCAGCTCGACGCCGACAACGTGGGCGTCACGGGCGGATTTCTCTACAACCACGGCGCGTTCACTTATTCCCTGGAGGCTGGCTACAACACCGAGCATCCCACCGAGGACATCGGCAAGGACGTGCTGCTCCTGCGGCCCGGCGTGGTGTGGGTGGTGCCCGAGCGCTACACCTTTGGCGCAAAGGGCAAGTGGCTCCTGGGACTGAGCCTGCGGCTCAGCCATGGGCGCGACGGCAACGATATCGGGGCCGGCGCCAAGCTCCGCGTGAATTTCGACTTCAAGCGCCTGCTCGGGCGCAAGCAGGAGCCGGCATCGCCGCCATGAGTTTCCGTGCCGCGGGTTGGGACCGGCTCCTGTGGCCGGCGGTTTTGGCCCTGGCACTCGCGCTGGGGGTGTTCGAATTCACCGGGCTCGACCTGTGGCTGCAGGACCGCTGCTACAATTTCCCGCAGCAACACTGGCGGGTCGACGCGCGGAACGCTTTGGGCCGGCTGGTTTTCTACAACGGCCCCAAGGCGGTCATCATCCTCGTGGCGGTGGCGGTGCTGGTGCTCGCGCTGGCGCCGGCGCGCTGGCGGGCCCGCCTGCAGTTCGCGCGGCGCGATCTTTGGGTCGCGCTGCTCACGCTGGTCGCGGTGCCGGCCCTCGCCGGACTCGGCAAAAGCACGACGAACGTTTTTTGTCCGTCGGAAATCCGGCGTTACGGGGGCGAGGTGCCTTACGTGAAACTCTGCTCGCCATACCCGGAGAACGATCGCCCCCTGGCCCGGGGTCATTGTTTCCCCGCCGGCCACGCCAGCGGCGGATTTGCCCTGCTCGGCCTGATGTGGCTGCGGCGAACGCGCGGGTGGAAGCTCGGCGGCCTGGCCCTCGGGTTGGGCACGGGCTGGTGGATGGGGGGCTACCAGATGCTCAAGGGCGCGCATTACCTCAGCCACACCGTCGTGACGATGCTGCTGGCGTGGATCATCATGCTCGCGTGGCGGCGCGTGGTGCGGCCGGAGCCGGACGGAAGCCCCATATAGGGCCACCGCTTGCGGCGACCTCGTGTGCGAGTTCGGATCCCCTCGACAGGCTCGGGGCCCTGAGCCGAATGGCGCTAAGCCGGAGCGATGCAGTTGAAAGGTGCCGCCGTTTGGGAAGTGATTGGGTTTGATGAAAAAGAACCAATCGAAGGACGTCGGTCCGCTTCACCAAACGGTGGCGGAGGAATTTGAGTTCAAAAGTGGCG
>DASZPS010000202.1:0-46820 GCA_035549955.1 Lacunisphaera sp.
GCAGGGAATAGTCGCTGTGGACGTGGAGATGGACGAAATCTGAGTCGGGTGCCGCCAAGGTTCGGTTATCGGAATCGCCGGGTCTGGCCCGGGCAAGAACTATTCCGGAATGGTTCGACCTCGCGCGAATTCGGATTGGTCTGCGGCCGGCGGGAGACACCGCGAAATTATCTTGTTGGGTGTCCGCGCTGCCCCAAAATCCGGGGATCACCACCCGGGCCGGTGGAAATCCCCATGAATATTCTGGCTCGTGCCTGCTTGTTTCTGCTGGTGGCGGCGGCTGCCCCGGCGCTCCCGGTACAGGGAGGTTTGGTCGGGTTTCGAGCTCCTCGGCCGGAGGAGTACTTGAAAGTCGTGGGCGTCATGCGCGCGGCGGGAAGGAATTACGCGGCGATTTCCGGGCATCATATGCTGAGCCCGGAGCGCTGGCTTGAGGTCGGCGACAATTTTGCCGAGTGCCAGGTGAGGGAAATCGGCCCGGAATGGGTTGTCCTCAACGATCTTCGCTGGCGGCGTCAAATCAGGTTGCCGCTGGGCGGCGCGGGGAAGATCGAAGGCTTCGATGCGGCGAGGCGCCGGACGGACTGGATCAATTCCGACGCGAACCCCATGTACTTTGCGCCCTTCCCGGTTCCCTCCAAACTTTTGGACCGCTGGGCAAAGCTCTCCCCGCAGGACCAAAGCCAGGTCGTCGCCGGGTATCGGGATTTCGGCTGGAAGCTGGTCGGGATCGATGCTTCGGCTAAAAAGCCGCAGGTCATCTGGCAAAACATCTACGAGGCCGAACGAAAGGCGGCGCGCGACAAACTCTGGGTCGATTTTGAAGCCAGCTTGGATTCCGAGCAGCAGGTGACCTACGCGCGGCTGAGGACCAAGGTTTCGGATACTTCGGGCGCGCCAAAAGCCCGGGAGCAAGTTTTGGCGGACAATGCCGCGAGGGGTGAGGAATGGGACAAGTTCAATGCATCCCTCAGCCCGCGGCAGCGGGGGCTTTACTTCGCCGCGGTAGGGCCCGCAGCCGGGATGATTCGGACCAAATGAGGGAGGTGACCCGACTGGCCGCCTCGAGCTGCATGGGGTTTTGGCTCCAGCTTAGGTAGTTAGCGGAAAGCGAGATGGACGGCCGGTCCATTTCCGCGCACCTCGGCCTGTTAAAAAATAGGGGTTGACGGAGGGGGTGGCCGCTGGCTCCTTATGACCCCTTTCCACCGACAAATCACTCCCTTTCCCTATGCCTATCGAGATCAAGATGCGTAAGAACGAGCCGATCGACCGTGCGCTGCGCCGCATGAAGAAGAAGCTCGAGCGTGAAAACATCATCAAGGACGTGCGCATGAAGCGCTACAACGAGAAGCCCTGCGAGCGCCGTCGCCGCAAGGAGAAGGTCATGGCCTTCACCGCCATGCTGCGCCGCCGTTACGCGGAGTAAGTTCCCTTTCAGACTGGTATCTATCCGGCCGGCATCCACACGGGTGCCGGCCGATTTGTTTGGGACAGATCGATGCGAAATGAGGTGGAACGCGGTGACCTCAACGCGTTCAAGCGGACTGGGATCAACCCGCGTCACCTGAAAATTGGTTTCTCGCATTTGGCGGGCTCGCGTCCCTGCGAGCCGGCCCGCAGGGACGCGGGCCCTCCAGAAAGCCGGCCCATCACGAGATGGGCCCACCAACAAGGCATCCGGTCCCCCGGCTTGCCTCCTTGCGGGCCCCATGTCCTAGTGAATCCACTCGCGCATGAAGCCGATCATCGCCCTTTCCAGTTGCTGGCTCTCGCAGCGCCATGACGACGGATACGCGATGTTGCAGGAGATGGCCGGCCTTGGTTTCGAATGGGCCGAACTCAGCCACGGCATCCGGATCACCCTGGTGCCCGGCATCCTCCGCGCGGTCGAGGAGGGTGTCATCAAGATCGCCTCGTGCCACAATTTCTGTCCGCTGCCGGCGGGAGTCAGCCACGCGGCACCGAACTTGTACCTGCCGTCGTCCCCCGACGCGCGGGAGCGCGACCAGTGGCTGCGGCAGAGCAAGCGCACGCTGGATTTCGCCGCGCAGGTGAAGGCCCGCAAGGTCGTCCTGCACCTGGGTTCGGTGGAGTTCTTCTGGTTCAACCCGTCGGGCAAGCTCGACGCCTACCTGGAGTCGCACGCCGGGGAGGAACTTGCGCGGGACGCCGCTTACCAGAAACTGCTCGCGAAATCGCTCGCCAAGCTGAAGGGGCGCATGCCGCCGTATTGGGAAAACACCAAGGCGTCGCTGGCCCAGCTGTTGCCGTACGCCGAGGAAAAGGGCGTGCTGCTCGGCTTCGAGAACCGCGAGGCCTTCGACGAATTGCCACTCGACGCCGACCATGCGGACTTGGTGACGGCGATGGCGAAACCCAGCGCCTGCGGCTACTGGCACGACACCGGCCACGCGCAAATCAAGCAGGACATGGGCCTGCTCAACCACCGCGAACACCTCGAGAAAAATTCGGCCAACCTGATCGGCTTCCATTTGCACGATGTCAGCGCCGCGGGTCGCGATCACCAGCCCATCGGCACGGGCAAGATTGACTTCGGGATGGTCAGCTCGTTCTGGCAGCCAGGGCACACCCTCGTGTTGGAATTCAGCCCGCGCCTGACGGTCGACCAGGTGACGGCGTCAAAGGCGCAGGTTGAACGGCTCGTGGCGACGCGGTTCGGATGACGGAGGAACTCCGGCGTCACGCCGGAGTGACAATTCCGGGCAAAACGGCATGTGTAGTCTTGCCCCGAAATTCCCGTCCCTTAGTTTCCGATCATGCCGACCCTCACCGTTTCATCCGCGCTGATGAAGGCGCGATTTTCGTCGTTCAGCGTCACCTTGGATTCAGTGGTTCCGGCGCCCGGCAGCGGACTGAGAATCGGCGCCGGGCTGCCGATGCCCGTCGGCGGAGCCCAGTTGGCCGGCCAGTCGCAGGCCGTTTCCCCGGTCGGGCTGAATCGACCCGGGATCGGTGCAATCGGAGCCGCGACCCCGCCCCCTGCTCCCACCGGCACGCCGATGCAGTGTCCACCGGCGCTCTTCAAGGCGGCCTCCAACCACAAACTCGACTGCGAATTCCAGCAGAGCATGCACGACGAGCTGAACAAGTTCTTCGAGGCGATCTGCGCCGGTTTCTCCTTCGGGATGTCGCACTGGAAACTTTCGGCCAGTTTCACCGGCGTCACCATCATGGGGCCGATGGCAATGGGAGGAAAAATCGAGGCCCCGTGGATCGACAGCCAGGTCATTCAGGGAACAAATGTCGCCTTTGGCGGGCCCATGACGGAGTGGGCCAAGGCGCTGGTGGAGGGAGCGGCGCGCGGATTTGCCAACAAGTGGAAGGAACTGGGTGACAACACCCGGGTGCCTGGGCTGCCGTGGTACCCCGCGTTTGCGTGTTTTCCAGGGCCAATGGCGCCCCCGATGCCGAATGTTCCTTGTCCCCTGATGGCCTTGGCGCCGCGGCTGGATCTGGTCGGCGCCGGCGCGCTGAAGGACGAGATGATGCGCAAGGCGCCG
Source organism: Lacunisphaera sp. (assembly GCA_035549955.1). Classification (GTDB taxonomy): domain Bacteria; phylum Verrucomicrobiota; class Verrucomicrobiia; order Opitutales; family Opitutaceae; genus Lacunisphaera. The sequence continues at coordinate 3,525 of DASZPS010000202.1, forward strand.
AATGGGACGCTCTATGCCGAAAAGGTATTCACGGCCGTGTCCGACGCCCTCAGCACCGGCCTCATGCAGTTCATTTCCACGCAGATGATCACGCTGGCGATGGGGAGGGGTTCAGTTCCCTCGTTTGCCCCGCCTTATGTGCCGGTCGGACCGGTGGTGGGCGGAGACATTTTGCCGGGATGCCGGGTGTTCACCACCTGATTGCCGCGGATCGGCGATGAAGCGCGTCCTGCTCATCAATCCGCCCTCGCCGGAGCGGTTGGGGGCGCCGCTGCTCGGGTTGCAATACGTCGCCGCCAGCCTGCTGCGCCACGGACACGAGGTCCGGGTGCTTGATGCGGCCGCCAGTTACGCCGCGCCGGACGAGGCTGCCATCCTCGCGGTGGTCGAAGAATTCAAGCCTGACGTGGTCGGTGTGGCCTTGTTTACGCGCTGGGTCTGGCACGCCTACCGTTTGGCCGGGAAGCTGCGCGGCCTGGGCCCGGTGCTCGTGGCGGGCGGAGCGCATGCCACGGTTTGCGCGGCGGAAACGCTGGAACAGGGATTCGACCTGGCCATCGCGGGCGAGGCGGAGCTCACCTTTCCGCGGGTGCTCGCGGCGCTGGAAGGTGGCGAGGACCTGGGCGCCATTCCCGGCGTCTGGTTTCGCGACAATTCGGGTGGGATCGCGCACGGGCCCTGCGCCGTGGCCGTGGCGGACCTCGACGAACTGGCCCCCCCTTGGCAGGCGCAACATCTGTTCGATCCACGCGGCTACTCCGCCGAAGGAAGCACGCGGATCCCCGGCGGCATCCTGACGAGCCGCGGTTGTCCGGCGAAGTGCACCTTTTGCGCGAACTACGTCACCGGCCGTTCGTTTCGGTACCGTGGGGCGCAGAACGTGGTCGACGAACTCAACGCCTGGCACGTCCAATCCGGGGCGACTTTTTTCCCATGTTGGGACGATGCGTTGACGGCGAACATCCCCCGGCTGCTCGAGCTTTGCGCCGCCCTCGAGCGGGACCTGAAGTTTCCGTTCTCCTTTGCGGCCATCACGCGCGCGAACATGGTCACCCCCGCCCTGCTGGCCGCCCTCAAGCGGGCGGGCCTCGTCCACGTCAACTTCGGCGTGGAAAGCGGGGACGACGCCGTCCTGCGCGCGATCCGGAAGGGGATCCGGACGGAACAAGTCGTGAAGGCACTGCAGGTAGCCAGGGACCTCGAACTGCGGACCGCCTGCAACTTCATGCTGGGTTTTCCCGAGGAGACCCCCGAGGCGATCGGGCGGACGCTGGGCTTCATGGAGCGGATCGCTCCGCTGGTGGACACTTTTTCGACCTTGGGGGTGGTTGTGCCCTTCCCCGGCACGCCGATTTACGACCTGAACCACGAGAAATATGGCTTCACGCGCTGGTGGCTGCGGGAGGAATTCAGCCACTTCGAGCCGATGCCCCCGGTAACGGACTTCGACCGGTACTATCGCCACTACATCGACGATCGGAACCTGGAGCTGAACTTTTTCCACTATACTGACGCGCATCGCGACGCGATCCGCGCCGCCCTGCGCTACAAGGGCGAGCACAACCTGCGGATGATGGGGGTCCTCCGGCAACCGGTGTTCGATCCCGAGCCGGTGGCGGCGGGATCATGAACCGTCGGGCGGGGAGCGCCGGATCACCGGGTCGTGGGGCGATCGGCTGGGACCATCGCGAAACCGCCCGGGCTTACGAAGCGTTTTGTCGCGACCATGCCCGCTATCAACAGGCGAACCGCCACTTGGTGCGCCACGCGGCGCTCAAGGCCGGACTCCGCTGCCTCGACCTGGCGGCGGGCACGGGCCTGACCACGGCGGCGGCTCGCGCAAAGCTGGGGCCGGCCGGGCGGGTGGTTTGTGTCGAGCCGGCGGCAGCCATGCGCCACGCCGGCCGGGGCCGCCTCGGATCCGACCCTCGCATCTCCTGGCGGGGCGACTGGCCGGAGGAGGAGGGGACTTTTGATCTGGTGCTGTGTGGGGCGGCTATCTGGCAGATGCCATCGCTGGCGGGTACGATCGCACGGGTGTGGCGCCTGCTGGCCCCGGGTGGGCTTTTCGCTTTCAACGTGCCGTCGGCGTATCTGGGCGAGCCCGACGATGCCGGTGGCGGTGCCGACCCACTGCTGCAGGCGTTACCCGCCGGTCTCGCCGCTCGGGCGAACGCGAACCTGCCCCCGGTGGCCGTGGGCTGGAGGGCCGATCGCGACGCGGTGGAGCGGGCTTTGCAGGAGGCGGGCTTTCGCTTGAAACGCTGGCAGTTTCGGGTGCGCCTGACCCAGTCTGCGTTGCGGGACTGGCTGAAGATTCCTGTGCTGACCGACTATCGCCTGGCCGGATTGACGGCGAAGCAGCGGTCGGCGCTCGTCGACGAGGTTTTCGCGGAAGTGGACGCGTGCAGTTGGAAATGGGAAAGATGGACCGGTTGGACCGCGACAAAACCGGCGCGCCCGTTGCCAAGCCGGGCGGCAGCCAAGGTCACTTCGATGGTAATCGAGGATCCCAGCGTCACCTTCGATGTTCGCCCGCTGGTGGGATCGGACCCCAGCGCCGAATCGACGGCGACGCTCCGTCGACGCGCCTCCCGCGATGGCTACTTGTTTGTGCGGGGACTGGTGGATGCCGGCGATGTCATGCGCCTCGGCGCACGGGCGGTCCAGACCAGCGCGGACCTGGTCCGGGAGCATGTCCCGCAGAAGGGAACGGACGGGCAATGGCATGTGCGCTGGCTTGAATGGCAGCGGGAGATGGCGACGGCGGCGGAATTGCCGCCTGTGATCCGCAACGAGGCTGTCATACGCCTGCTTGAGTGCCTGACCGGGCACGGGGCGGAGCCGATACCGGCGCAGGTTTTCCGGGCGTTGGAACCGCGCCGGCCGGAATTCGTGACCCAGCCGCATCAGGATGGGTTCTACCTCGGGCCAGGCACCGGCGATTTCTGGGTGGCCTGGCTGCCGCTGCAGTCCTGTCCCCTCGAGCTTGGCCCGCTCGCGCTGCTGCGCGGTTCGCACAAGGGCGGCTTGCTGCCGCATGACCGGGCGCCCGGAGGAGGCAACGGCGCTCAACTGCCGGCGAGCGCGGCCGCGGCTCCATGGGACGCCGGCGCCCTCGAGCCGGGGGACGTGCTGCTGTTCCACCGGCTGACGCTGCACCGATCGTGTCCAAACCTCACGGCCAGCGAGTATCGGTTCTCGGTCGATTATCGTCTGCGACCGGGGTCAAGGTAGGGGCGCAGTCTTGGCTGCGCCCAATCCCGGCATGCCGGGATTCCGTTATCGGCACAGACGATCTGGATTCCGCCCTTCGCGCGGAATGGGCGCAGCAAGACTGCGCCACTACGAGTTTGCCGTGGCGCGGTTCGACGAGCTTGGCGGGCGTCAGGGCGGTTTCGCTGCGCCCTTTGCCTCGAGGTAGTGGTGAATGCCCTGGGCGGCCCGGCGGGCATCGCGCACGGCATGCACCACCAGGCTGGGGCCACGCACTGAATCGCCGCCGGCGAAAACGCCGGGAACGTTCGTCATCTGGTTATCATCGATCTTGAAACCACCCCACTTGTCCGTGGCCACCGACGCGAGGTCGCTGTCGGCGGGAAACGGCACGGGGTCGAACCCGTAGGCCACGAGGATGAGGTCGGCGGGAACTTCGAACTCCGATCCGGGGACCGCGCGCGGCGACCGCCGGCCCGAGGCATCGGGCGCCCCGAGTTCCATGCGCACGCAACGCACCGCGGCCACCCGGCCCTCGGCGTCCCCTACCAAACCGACCGGATTGGTGAGGAAGCGAAATTGTGCGCCTTCCTCGAGGGCGTTGAAATACTCCTTGCGGCTGCCGGGCATGTTGGCGAGGTCGCGGCGGTAGAGGCACACGGCCTCGCGCGCGCCCGCGCGGAGCGCGGTCCGAAGGCAATCCATCGCGGTGTCGCCGCCACCGAGCACGGCGACGCGGCGGTCGCGCACCTCGACGGGTGCCCCGGCCACCAAGGGCGATTCGACATTTTTCTGCGTGAGAAAAGGCAGCGCTTCGACGATGCCGGTGAGGTTGGTCCCGGGAATGTCCAGCGGCTTTGGCTTCAGGGCGCCGATCCCGAGGAAAACGGCGTCGAAACGGTCGCGCAGGCCGGCGAGGGAAATGTCCCACCCGACACGAGTGGCCAGCCGGAATTCCACCCCGCGTCGCGCCAGCAGTTCGATGCGGCGGTCGACGATGTGCTTCTCGAGTTTGAAGGCGGGGATGCCGTTGACCAGGAGGCCGCCGGGAATGGGTTGCGCCTCGAAAATCGTCACGCCGTAACCGAGGCGGGCCAACTCATCCGCGCAGGTCAATCCGCCGGGGCCGGAGCCGATGACCGCCACCCGGCGGCCGTTGGGCGCCGTGGGCGCGACCGCGACGTCGCCGTGGGCAAAGGCGTACTCATTGATGAAGCGCTCGATCGCCCCGATGGCGACTGGGTCCGTGCGGGCATTCAGAATGCACGAGCCCTCGCAGAGCTTTTCCTGCGGACAAACCCGGGAGCAGATTTCCGGCAGGTTGCTCGTGGCGCGGGAAATTTCCGCGGCCTCCGCGAAGCGGCCCAGCGCGGTCAGCGCCATCCATTCGGGGATCCGGTTGGCGAGCGGGCACCCTTTCATGCAGAGCGCGTTGGGGCACTGGATACAACGGGCCGCCTGCTCCCGCGCGGTCGCCTCGTCGAACTCGCTGTAAATCTCGCGAAAATCCCCGACCCGGTCGGCGGCCGCTCGTTTCGGCGGTGTGGCCCGGCTGATCAGGGACCAGGCGTACTTGGATTGCAGATCGGCTGGCGAGAACATGCGTGGGGATGTCAGGCGTAGGTGGTTTGCCGCACCTTGAGCATGCCCGAATGGCACGGGTGTGACTCGGCAGTTTTTGCACAAGCCAGTGCACCCGTTGCAAAGCCCCGGCGCGCCAGGGAACAAATGGCTTGAGGCGGCCCGGCGGGTGGCTGTTTTGTCGGCGTCGTGTCCGTAACTTTCACCCCGTCCCCCGGCCGCACCGAAGCCCGTGTCGCGGCGCTCCTGTTTGCCGGGCTGCTGGTGTTCCATGCCTGGGCGGCGACGGTGGGTTGGAAGAGCCTCAGCCTGCCCGGCGTCGAATTTCGGCAGGCCCAGACGGCATTGTCCTCCCACTTCATCCAGCGGGAGCGGAATTTCTCCCTGGCTTATCCGACGCCGGTGCTGGGGAAGCCATGGTCCATCCCCATGGAATTTCCGCTGTATCAATGGACGGTCGTCCGGCTCAGCGACCTCACCGGCCAGTCCCTGACCGAGGCCGGCCGCACGGTGAGCCTCGGCTGCTTTTACCTGACGCTGCCGGCCTTCTATCTTCTGCTCGGCCGCGTTGGCCTGGTTCCGGTCCGACGGCTGATTGCGCTCGGCCTCGTGATCACATGCCCGTTGTACATTTTCTATGCGCGAGCCTTCCTGATGGAAACCATGGCGCTGATGTTTGGCACCTGGTTTCTCGTCGGTCACGTGGAGACGGTCGATGGCCGCCGGGCGGACGGGTTGGCGCTGGCGGTGCTCGGCGGGGTGGGGGCCGGGCTCGTCAAGGTCACCACGTTGCTGTTGTTCCTTGGGTTGGCCCTCGTTTGGACGCTGGCGCGGCTCCGGCGGGCAGTTGCGTCCGGAGAACGAAGCGAGTGTCCGGCGCTCGCCGCTTGGTCGATGGCAACGGTGGTTGTGCCGTGCCTGGCGGCGGTTTGGTGGGTGCACCAGGCCGATGCGATCAAGGAGCTGAACGTCCTCGGCCGTTTTCTCACCTCCGCGGCTTTGCACGACTACAACTGGGGAAGCGGACAACGATTTGCCGCCGCCCTTTGGCGCGATCATGCCGCCATTATTTTCCGGGAGATCATCTCGCTGCCGATCGTGGCCGGCGCGTTCGCGCTGTGGGCGGTGTTTTCTCGCCGCAACTGGCAGCTCGTTGGCGGATGCGTCGCGGCATTCCTGGCCGTGCAACTGGCGTTTCCGATCCTGTACGCCCTGCACCCTTATTACTACGTGGCGAACGCCTTTCTGCTGCTGGTCGCGGTCGGCGTGGCCCTGGGCGGCTTGCTGGAGTCCCGCCTGCCCCGCAGCCTGGCGTGGGGCTTTCTCCTGGTCTGCGGTTGCGGCCAGCTCGCCAGCTACTGGCGTATGCACTATCCGGTGCAGCGAACCTGGAGCAACGGCGGCACGACCCTGACGTTGGCACTCCATGAAGTCACCGAGCCGGACAGTGTGCTGCTCATCGCGGGCGACGACTGGAGCTCGATCATCCCCTATTACGCCCAGCGGCGCGCCTGCATGTTTCCTTCGGGCCGGGAACAGGACGCGGCTTTGCGCGCGCGGGTCTTCGCTGGACTCGCCGGGGAGCGGATTTCCGCGCTGGTATTGCGCGGACCGCAGCGCGCCAACGGCGATCTCGTCGCCACTGCGGTTGCGACGTTTGGCATCGATCCGCGGCCGGTTTTCAGCCGGGAGGACATCACCGTGTACCTGCGAAAGGAGAACCGGGATTTCGCGATCCAGCGAATCGCCGAAATGCGCCTGGCGGGCGTGGAGCTGACGGCGGAATCGGCGGTCGACCAGGGCACCCTGACGAAGCGGGAGGTGCTCGTGACTTCGCTACCGCCGTTGTTGCGCGGCGCGTTCGACCGGATGTCGCCCCGGCCGGTCCGATATTATTCCACCTTCGGCGCCGGCGTCGTCGAGACGCCGTTTGGCGTGATGTACAATGCGCACCCGGAAACGCGCCTCTGGTTTGAGCTGCCGCGCGGCGCGCGGTCGGTTCGCGTCGAGTGTTTCTTCTCCCCTGACGCCTACCAACCGACCCTGGCGGCCAATGAACACACGGACGGCGTCAGCATCTCGATCCAGGTGCAGGTGCCCGGCGGGGCGCGACGGGTCATTGCCGAGCGCTTGCTGGACCCGGCGGCGCATGAAGCCGACCGCGGGTTGGTGACCCTGGCCTTCAAGGAAGAAATGGCCGCAGGTTCCACGGCAATTATCGAAATCTTGCCTGGTCCCCACGGAAGCTACACGCGAGACTGGTTCTCCCTGGGGCAGATCGAGTTTAAGTAGCCACCATCTGGAGCGGCGATCTGTAGCCGCCGGAAAGGAGGGCCCGGTTTTAGCCGGGCCCGGCCCATCAAATGAGGCCTATGGAGCGCCGAAACGGGATTCACTGCGGATTCAGCAACCTCACCGGCGTGAGCGTCACGGGGCCGAGCAAGCCCGAGGGGCGCGGCGCCCATTTGGCGGCGCTGAAGTTGCCGTCGGGGCCGGCGTTTTCGCGGCGGCGGGCCGGCATGTTGGTGTTGTAGAATTTCTTCCAGCCCGGGTCGCGGCGATCGAGGTCGGCGATGCGATTGGCGGCGAGGTTGGTCACCGTGACCACGAGGGTGTTGTCCGCCTGCAGGTCGCCGGCGGGGATGGTCACCCGGAACGGCGGTTGGAAAAGCACGCCCGGAAGTTCGCGGCCATTCAGGGTCACACGGACGCTGTCGGCGACGTTGCCGAGGTCGAGCTGCCAGCCGTCGGCCTTGTCGACGGGCCGGGCGAACTTGAGCGTGTAGGTGGCAGTGCCGGAGAATTCCTTCACGCCCGCGAGGTCCCACTCGGTCCACGAACCGAGGGTTGAGGTGGTGTGCGGGGATGGAAGCGTGGGGCCGCCGCTGAGGAAGCGGACGGCCCAATCGCCCGCGAGCGGGCGCGATTCGCCCACCGGTTGCCAGTACATCCACGGCGTCGAGACGGGGACTTGGCGATAGAACTGCACGATGCGGGAGGCGCCGGGTGCAAGCTGGAGATACACTTCACCGGGACGACCCGAGGCGAGGCCGATGCGACCGGTCTGAGGATCGAAAATCGCCGCCGCTTTGCCGGCGGCGCGGAAGGGCACCCATCCGTCCACGGGCGTATTCCCCCGGTTCACGAGAAAATAGTATGGCCCGTTGTCATTGGTGCGCCGAATGAATTGCAGGCCATGGGCCGGCAGGGATTCGCCGTGAAAGTTGGCGTGAGCCACCAGGGCGGAAAGGTCATCTCCCAACAGCACGCGGCCATCGCCTGCGAACTCCCGGAGCTTGCCAAGGACTGCCGCCACTTCCGCCTGTTTCGGATGCAAGCCGGGGGCATCCGTGGGGAGCTTGTGATGGAATATCACCGGGACGCCGGCTTCCGCCAGCGCAGCGATCCGCTGCAGCGTGGCGAGCGGCATGAAGTTCGTCGCCGGCACCACCAGGCCGCGGTAGGTTATGCCCGCAATGGCGAGGCCTTTTTCGCGTGCCACCACCCCTTCGAGCAGGCGGTCCGAGACATAATCGAAGCCCAGCCCGGCGTTGCGCAGTGCCTCGCCGGTATCGCGGACGGGTGTGACGCTGCCGTCGCGTTCGCGTCCGCTGAAATGCGGCATGGCGCCGGTGCCGCGGGCGGCCCAGCGGTCGTGGATTCCATAGTAGAGCAGCACGTCCTCGTCGGGATGGCCGGCTTGCAGGAAAGCCTGGGCGCGGGCGACGTAGGCGTTGAAGGCGCCGAAGTCGGCCCACAGTGGGTTGGCCGGGTTCAGTTCGACCGACGCATAGAATTGAAAGCCCGGCCACGGTTCGCCCGGCGGCGAGAACGCCGTGCCGTGGTAGCAATTGTGATTCACGCCGCCAAGGAGGAAGGTGTCCACGCGCTCGCGGAGTTCGGCGAAGGTGGACAGGAAGTGTTCGTTGAGCCAGGTGGCGGTTTCGGCGGACGCGAGCGACTTGCCCATGAGGTGGGCGGCGGACGAGGCGAGTTTGATCGAGAGGAGATCCGTACCCTCCTGCTCCGGGATGTCGCTGGCGGCGTAGAGATCGAGGATGTTGGCGGGGGAGCCATGGGCCTGGTTGCGGATGAGCGCGCCCTGCCGGTGTGCCCACTCCCGCCACGGAATCGTGAACTCATCGAGCAGGAGGTCGGAAACAGTCTCGCGATAGTCGCTGAGTACGCGGGCGGGTTCGTTGGCGGGGCTCGCGAAAAGCGCCGGCAACTGCGTGCGCAGGTCATAGCCGCGGCGGCGCTGGAATTCCTCGAGAAAATGGGGCGTCCAGTCGGATTCGCCATTGGCATCGTCGACCTCGTAGGAGTCGTTGAAATACGCGCGCAGGCCGCGGGCCTCGCCATGAGCATGCGCTTGCTCGAAGGATTTCAGGTAATGGGCGAGCGCGGCGTGCGAGAAATGGTCGATGGCCGGGCCCTCGCCGCCGGGGCCGGCGCGTTCGACCATCTTGCCGTGCAGGCCGGCGAACAGCGCGTAAAGCGTCCATGGGCCGCCCTCGGCTGGTGCCGTCCAGTCGAGGCGACCGTCGACGCCGACGCGGTTCGTGAGGTCGAGCGGTGCCCCGTTCGCGGGAAACGCCATCAACGAGACGAGCGGCAATTTTTTGGGAAAGCGGACCTGGTCGAGGGCGAGGTCCTGGAGGTTGGCGTTGGCCGTGACCGGTTCCTGGAGTTCGGCGAGGTCGACCTTGCGGGGACCGGCGACGCGGATGACGGGCTTTTGTTGGAACTGGACCATCTCGGCGAGGCGCTCGCCGGCCGCGACGGTGTAGGTCGTGTGGGCCAGATATTTGGCGGCATCGGTGTCGGTGACTTGCGCCCCGCCGAACGGCCAGCCGGTGCCGGTGGACATGTCGATGCCCAGGCCGAGGCGCTTGCCCTCTTTGATCACGAAAGCGAGCTGTTTGGCCCATTCGGGCGAGAGGTAGGGTTTGAACCGCGCTTCCTGTCCCCGCACGCCGTAGATGGGTGTGACCTCCAGGCCGCCGAGCCCGGCGGCGGCGTATTTTTCCATCTCGGAAGTGAAGTCCTGTTCGGTGCCGATGTTGCCCAGCCACCACCAGCGCGACCACGGTTTGGTTTGGGACGTAATCGCCGGCCAGGCGGGTTCGGCGGCACGGAGGCCGGACGCAATGCAGAGTAGAACCAGGAGCAGTCGGGGCATCGTCATGAGGTGACGCCAAAATTGCGGCGCCCTTGGGAAACCGCAAGGGGCGGCCGAAGGGTTCGAGGCGGACAGTCCCAACGCGAGGCCGGGCCGGTCTCTGACCGACCCTACGCGGACGTCAGTTCGTCGATCCACCGCCGGTGCGGACCTGACAGGGTCACATGGTCGAGCTGCTTCAGGGGCACCCACTCGAGGGAGTCGGATTTGTCAACGAGGCCGCGGAGCGCGGCGGTAGGCTTGGCGGCGTGGATGGATTCGGTGATGGCGAAGCGGGTGATCGTGCGGCGTTTGGTGGCGAGGAGCGAGGACTTGGCGGGTTTCAGGCCGAGGTCCGAGGCTTCTGGCAGTTCGTGCAGGCCGGCGAGGCGTTTGGCCTTGGCGTGCCCGCGGCGCAGGAGCAGGCGGCCTTGGTCCACGCACCAGATGCGGGAGACGGCGTGTTGTTCGATCACTTTGGGTTTCAAGCGCGGCAGCGATTGCGGGTCGCCATTGCGGCGGGCGACGCAGAATTCCGCGACCGGACAAATCAGGCACTGCGGATTGGCCCGCAGGCAAACTGTCGCGCCCAGCTCCATCATCGCCTGGTTGTGGGTGCCGGGGTGCGAGCCGACGACGAGGGCATCCGCGATCGGGGTGAAATGTTTCACGGCCTCCGTGCCGTCGCGGAAGAGCCGGCTTTCGCCGTTCAACCGCGCCAGGATCCGGACCACGTTGCCGTCCACGACGGCGGCGGGTTCGTCGAACGAGATGCTGGTGATGGCGGCGGCCGTGTAGGGGCCGATGCCGGGCAGTTCGTGCCATTCGGCCGGCGTGCGCGGAGGAGTGGCGGCGGCGACCCAGGCCTGCGCGAGGCGGTGCAGGTTGCGGGCGCGGGAGTAGTAGCCGAGACCTTCCCAGAGTTTCATGACGCGTTCGACCGGCGCGGCGGCGAGGGCGGCAAAGTCGGGCAGTTCGCGCAGCCAGCGCTCGAAGTAGGGGAGCACCGTGGCGACCTGGGTCTGCTGGAGCATGAACTCCGACACGACCGTCTTGTAGAGCGAAGGGGCGTCGCGCCAGGGCAGCTTGCGGTGGTGGGCCCGGTACCAGGCGTGGAGAGCGGCCTGGAAAGCGGGACGCTGGGAGATCAGGAGCGGAGGGCTGGCCACAAAAGGCACAAAAGGCGCAAAACCTCGGGCAGGGAAGCCGTCATTTTCCTTTTGTGCTTTCGGTGCTTTTTGTGGCTATTCATTCCATGTCCAAACGGAGAGACGACGCCGAGGAGGAAAAGCCCAAGGCGATCACCACCTACACGATCAAGCTCGACGACACACAGATGGAGAAGCTGCGCGCAGTCGTGGCGGCCAAATACTGGGAGGAGGTCGAGGTCCCATACGCACGCTTTGCCTTCAAGGGGCCGAAGGTCAACGTGACCGCCTACACCAGCGGCAAGGTCGTGGTGGCCGGCAAGGAAACCGAGGATTTTGTGCAGAATGTCATCGAGGCGGAAGTGACCGGCGCGGCCAAGTTGGGCTACGACGAGGTGCACCATCCCGAGTGGTTTGAACCGCACGCGGGCCTCGACGAGAGCGGCAAGGGCGACCTGTTCGGTTCGGTGGTCGCGGTCACCGTCATCGCTGAAAAACCGGCCATCGACGCCTGGCGCGCCGCCGGCGTGCGCGACAGCAAGAGCATCGAGGATTCGCAGATTCTAAAGCTGGAGGAGCTGATTCGCGGCACGCCCGGTGCGGTGGTGGAGGTGGTGCAATGTGGGATGGAGAAGTACAACGAACTGATGCTGAAGCCGCAGGCCAACCTGAACCGCCTGCTCGCCTGGCAGCACGCGCGGGCCCTCGAGGCCGCGCTGCAGAAGAAGTGGGTGGCCCGCGGCCTCCTCGACCAGTTTTCCAAGGAACCGCTGGTGCAGCGCGAGCTGAAGAAGCGCGGCTTGGAACGGTTCAACCTGGCGATGCGCACCAAGGCGGAAGAGGACCCGGTGGTCGCCGCCGCCTCGGTGGTGGCGCGGGCGGAATTCGTCCGCCAGATGCGCGAGTTGTCCCGCGAGTTCGGCGACAAGCTGCGGTTCGGCGCCGGGGCCGACGCCAAGGCGCAGGCAGCGCAAATCATCGAGCGTTTCGGCGCGAAGGCACTCGGCCGTTTCGCCAAGCTTCATTTTCGCACGAGCTACGAGGTCGTCCAAGCCGCCGGCAAGCTCGACGAACTACCGCTCAAGGTGCCGAAGGAAAAGACGGAGTGGAAGCGGTGACATCGCTTTCGTAGGGCCGAGCTTGCTCGGGCCTTGGTACCGATTCGAATGGTTGGGGGCGCAGGCTTGCTGCGCCCATTCCGTGCGCAGCACGGAATCCGGATCGTTCGTGGCGATGAAGGAATCCCGCGGCCGCGGGATTGGGCGCAGCAAGACTGCGCCCCTACAAGAAGTCCGGAAGAGGAGCGCAAGCTCACGGCGCCTTCTGCTCTTCGTTCATCAGCTCGCTGATGTAGTGCGTGAATTCCTCGTCCTCGCCCTCGAGCAGGTTCGGCAGGGCGTCGCGGAAGTCGGTCCGGCGGACCCATTCGCGCATGTAGTCCTCCCACGACTTCCACATGCGTTGGGTCTGCTTGGCCATACTTTCCTCATAGACCAGCAGGTAGGCGCGTTCGAACAGCGACACGAGGATGCCGAAGATCGCCAGCCGCCGTTCCTTTTGTTCCTCGGTGAGCTCATGGGCCACGCCTTCGCGTCGGAGCAGGTGGAGGTCGGCGTTGTCGAGCACAAGCTTCAGGAATTCGCGGTACTCGTCAGAGAGTCGCTGGAAAATCTCCTCCTCCTCGTTCTGCCGTTCCTTGCGCTGCTCCAGCACAAACGTGAGGATCGCGAGCGGCAGGCCCACGACGGTCACGACGTTGCTCAGCATTTCGACGGTTTCCGGGAAGTCCATGACGCCAGTGAATCCGGTTTCGGACGGGAGGCCAGTCGACTTCAGGTGACGATTTCCCGTAAGTATAAGACCATGGGAGGCAATTTGTAGGGAGGGCGCGGGGCGTGTCCGGTCGGCGCATATGCCGATCACGCGTCCCCGCTTGCCTGCGGGCCGCTGGACCCTACAACCACCCCATGCCCAAACGCCGCCAGCTCCGCGGATTCGACCTGAAGCAGATTCAGGGCCTGTCCGGCTTGATCGGGGTGGATGAGGTGGGGCGGGGCGCCCTGGCTGGCCCCGTGGTGGCCGCGGCGGTGCTGGTTTCCCCGGAGTTCCTCGAGGGGCGTTGGGCGGTTTCCAAATCGCAGCGGGTAAACGACTCCAAGCAACTGACGGCCGCGGAACGGGCCGAACTCTGGGTTCAATTTGAGGAACTGGTCACGCAGGGACAGATCCATGCCAACTACGGCGTCGCATCGGTGGTCGAGGTCGAGACGCTGAACATCCTCGGCGCGACCAAGCTCGCGATGCGCCGTGCGCTCGGCGGGATTTATCCGCCGACGGCCTTTGAGTTCAAAGTCGAGCCGGACCTCTTCGCCAGCGAGACGGAGAAAGCCACCTTTCAGCCCACGGTCTCGTGTCGCATCCTGATCGACGGGCTGCCGCTGAGAAATTTCCCCTACCCCCACCAAGGCATCGTGAGCGGCGACGCCCGGTCCCTCTGCATCGCCATGGCCTCCATCATCGCGAAGGTCACGCGGGACCGACTGATGGACGAGTTGGACAAGACGCACCCCGGCTACGGCTTCGCGCAACACAAGGGGTACGGCACCGAGGAGCACCGGGAGGCGATCCTGAAGCGCGGCCGTTGTGCGGAGCACCGCGACAGCTTTCTCCGCAAGCTCTTCGCCGGTCCGCGCGACCTCGAGGGGCAGATGACACTCTTTGGATGAGCGAGGATTTGCAGGATGCGTGGCTTTGGACAAGAGAGGTGCAGTCCCGGCCCGGCCGGACGGTTAGTCTCATGGCCATGAACCATCCCTTCCTTCGCTTTTTGCTCACCGGCCTGCTGGCCAGCTCGTTGCATGCGGCCGAACCCACCGTCGAAGCAAGGCTGCAGGCCCTCGAGCAACAGGTCCAGGTGCTGGCCCGGGAAAACTCGGAACTGAAAAAGGAGCTGGGTTGGAAGGACACCCAGGCGCCGGTGCTGGTGCAGCCGGCCGGCAGGGAAGCCAAGCTGGCCGTGGGCGGCTTCCTCCAGGCGCAGGGCGAATTCGGCCACGCGGCGGATCCCCGCTGGACGGGCGTGAAGGACCGGTTCTATTTTCGCCGGGCGCGCATCTATGTCCAGGGCGTCATTGCGGAGGATTTCGATTTCAAGGCGGAGCTGGACCTGCAGGGCAATTCCCTCGGCGCCGCCACGGGGCTGCTGGCCCGCGCCAACGAAATCTACGTCGGCTGGCACAAATACCCGGAAGCCACCGTGCGGCTCGGCCAGCTCAAGGCAGCCTTCGGCGCCGAACAGCTGTCGGCGGACACCAAGGGGTTCACGATTGAACGCTCCCTGGCCAACGACCGCCTGACGGACAGCCGCCAGCTTGGGCTGAGCGTTGGCGGGGACGTGGCCGACAAGAAAGTGGGTTACCTTCTCACGGTGCATAACGGCACGGGCCCAAACGTGAGCGCGAACGACAACAGCAAGTTCCAGAAAGCCGCGCGGGTCACCTTTACCCCCATCGCGACGACGGAAGATCGCCTGGTGTTTGGCGTCAGCGGCCTGTGGACGGACGACGTCGGCGTCAGCAAATCCGGGTTTGGTTTTGCGGGCAACCTGTTCACCGGCGAGCGTTCCGCCTGGGGCGTGGACGGCGCGTGGCACCACGGTCCCCTCGATCTGAACGCCGAATGGCTGCACAACACCTTCAAGCCCGCGGGAGGCGTTGAATTCGAGGCGGACGGCTGGTCGGCGACCGCCGCCTGGTACCTGGTGCCCGCCCGGTTGCAGGGTGTCGTGCGCCACGAGGAGTTCGACCCGAACACCGGGGCTGCGGGCGACGCCATGCATTCGTGGACCTTGGGCTTGAACTACCTCGTCAAGGGCGAGGACCTCCGCTTCATGGTGGACTATGTTTACGGCGAAGTGCCGGGGGCCACGACCGACGGAGGCCGCGTGTTGACGCGGATGCAGGTGCTCTTCTGAGTAAGGGGCCGATGGCCGGAAAGAAACACAGCTCCCTCGACCGGGTCCTGGGGCGGCTCGATCAGCTCGACGAAGCCAATCTGCACAATTTGGTGCAACGGCTCGTGCGCGAGCGGGAGATGCTCGAATCGGTCTTCAATACCCTCCACGAAGGCGTGCTCGTGATCGATGCGTACGGCGGGATCGAATATGCCAACGAGGCCGCCGCGCGGTTGGTCGGCTTGCGGGAACCGACGGCGGGCGAGACGCTGTGGCGGCTGGTGCCCGGGTTGCGGGACTCCCTGGAGACTGGTGCAAAGGATGCGCCAATCGTCACGCGGGAATTCGAACTCGCTTACCCGTCGCCGCGGCTGGTCCGGCTCTACATGGTACCCTTCGGCGAGCCCCGGGGCGTCGCGCGACGGCAGGTGATCATCCTCTCCGACATCACGGCGGAGAAGAAATCGACGGCCGAGTTGATCGAAAACGAGAAGATTTCGTCGATTCTCCTGCTGGCGGCGGGAGTGGCGCACGAACTGGGCAACCCGCTCAATTCGCTGACGATCCACCTCCAGCTCATCGACCGGAAGCTGAAGAAGCTGAAGGCGTCGAAGGAAACGCGTTCGCTGGAAGACTCTATCAAGGTCTGCCGCGACGAGGTCACGCGACTCGACGGCATCATCAAGAATTTTCTCGAGGCCATCCGCCCGCGCCCGCCCAACCTCGCCGAGGTCCACCTGCCGGAGGTGATTGGCGACGTGCTGGGCTTCCAGGCCAAGGAGCTGGAGGACCGGGGCATCGCCGTGGATGGCGAACTTCCCGATGGCACGCCCGTGATCATGGCCGATCGCGACCAGCTGAAGCAGGTCTTTTTCAACCTCATCAAGAATGCCATGGAGGCGATGCAGCCCGGGGGAAAGCTGAGCGTGCGGGTGCGCACCGACGACGATTCCGTATACGTCGCCATCGCCGACACCGGCACCGGCATCAAGGCCGAGGATCTTGCCAAACTCTTCCAGCCCTATCACACGACCAAGGTCAGCGGCCACGGACTCGGCTTGATGATTGTCCAGCGCATCCTGCGCGACCACGGCGGCCATGTCGGGATCGAGAGCAAGGAAGGCGTCGGTACGGTCGTGACGCTTCAGTTCCCGCAGAAGCACCGCCGCGTGCGGATGCTGGCGGGAGGGTGAGGACTGGGAAGGGGGAAGCGCGCTGACTCCAGCGCGCTTGCCTTGCGAAAAACGTCCTGAGGTCAGGACGTTCCGCCTCACTGACTGGCCATATCTTATTGAGTTTCGCCGATTGGGCTGACGGCGAAACCTTCGCCGCCTCTTCGGACCCTATACACACCCCGCCCTCCGGGCACCCCTCTCGAGAGGGGAACTTCGGCGGCGAAGGTCTGGGCTCCCATCTCAAGCCGGAACGACGCAATCGGAGGTGGAGCGACCTGCTCCTCAGGGCGCTTTTTTCGCAGCGGACGCGCCAAGCGCGTTGGGGAGCAACGCGCTCCACCATTTGGTGCTCGTTGATTTCCCCCTGAAAATCGGCCCCCACTGGATCGTTCCGGCTCAAGAGGGGACCATCGTTTCCGGAGGTTTGGCTCCCCTCTCGAGAGGGGTGGCGCGAAGCGACAGGGTGTGTAAGGCTATTGCGCGAAAATCAATAGCTTCAACGGTTCCAGCCGCCGTTTCCCAAGCCTGGCGGTCATGGACCGCCGCTAAAGTGTGGGTGCGACCGGTTTCGGCGCATCCACCCGCGGAAGGATGTAGGCTTGACCGTTCACCTTCACGTTTTTCAGGACGAGGGCCTCGGGGTTGCCGAGCCGCAGGCGGTCGTTGTCCAGCGTCACGTCGACGTTTTCGAACGTGATGTCGCGTAGGTTGTCGCCGGGGTTGCCGCGGAGGATGCCGAAGGAGCCGTAGCGGCCGGTGACGTTGCGGATCGTGACGTTGTTCACCTGGCGCGAGGGCGGGGGCTGCCCCTTGAGATCGAAGAATTGCATCCAGGGAGCGACGCTGATCAAGCGGCCGCCGCCTTTGAGGACGATGCCGTCGAGCGTGATGTTTTCGTAGTGCTGCGGAGTGTCGGGACGGAGCTTTAGCGTCAGCATCGTGGCGTTGCCGCTCAGCGTGCAATTACGCGCCGTAACGTTGCGGACGATGGTGGCCTCGCTGCCGCAGGTGATGAGGCCGTTGCCGTCCCCGATTTCGCACCCCTCGATGAGGATGTTTTCAACCGGCGGGCTATCGCCGTCGCGGTCGGCCTGCGGGCCCTTGCTGCCTTTCAGGGCGATGTTGTCGTCGTTGGTCGAGATGTAGCAGCGGTCAATGGTCACGTTTTGCGAGCTGTCCACGTCGATGCCATCCGTGCTGGGGGCATGCACATTTAGTTTCGCCGCGCTGGGGATGGTGATCGACAAGGATTGCACCCGCACGTCGCGGCACCGGTAAAGATGGAGATTCCAGAAACCCGAATCCTGCAGGGACACGCCCTCGATGAGCACATCCTGGCAGCGGTCGATGAAAACCAGCCGCGGCCGTTCGACCTCGAGATTGGTGCACTTGGGATTTTCCTTCCGGCGCTGCCAGTACGCCTGCCAGAAGGGCACGCCATTGCCGTTCAGGACGCCCCGGCCGCCGATGCGGACGCCAGTGAGGCCCTGGGCATTCACGAGCGCCATGCGCCACGGCTCAAAATGGCCTTCGATCCGGGTCTCGCGTTTCGGGTAGTCCTCGATGTGAGTCGAACCGAGGAGGATAGCGCCTTCGTCGAGGCACAACTGCACGCCGGCTTTCAGGAAGATTGACCCGCTCAGGAAGGTGCCTGGTGGCATCCTGACGACGCCGCCTCCAGCGGCGGCGGCGACGTCGATCGCCTTCTGGATGGCGTCCGTGTTGAGCGTGACTCCATCCGCCACTGCGCCATAGGCTGTGATGGGAAAAACGCGGATTTCCGGCGAACTTGTCGGCACCAAGGCCTGACTGGCCATCCCGCTGGCTTGGAACGAGAAGAGTAGGAGGACGGCGCCGAATGCGCGCCAGGATGGGGTGGTCATCGTGGCAGCTTGTGGCGTAAGGCGGTGGGGTTCAAATGGGAGAAATCTGGCCAGTTCGAAGCGGGTGGGAGATCGTATCTTTTCTTGGAATAATGCAATCGCTCGGCTCTCTTACTTCAACATGTCCAGTGAGATATTCACGCAATTGGTGGACGCGCACTACACGCCGCTGTTCCGCTTTGCCCTGAGCCTGACGAAGAATCCGTCGGACGCAGGCGACCTCACGCAGCAGACCTTCTTCATCTGGGCCAAGCAAGGACATGCCTTGCGCGAGGAAGGCAAAGCCAAGGCATGGTTGTTCACGACACTTTATCGCGAGTTCCTGCGCATCCGGCGGCGGGGTGAGCGTGTGTCGGCTTTGGAAGACTTGGGTCCCATCGAATCGGACCCGCCGGCGCCTGAAGTCGACGTGGTGACCGGCATGGATGCCAGTTTGGTGGTCGAGGCACTGCAGGAGGTGGACGAGGTCTATCGGGTGCCGCTGACGCTCTTCTACATGCAGGATCTTTCGTACAAGGAAATCGCGGAGATGATCGAGGCGCCGATTGGCACGGTCATGTCCCGGCTCTCGCGCGGCAAGGCACAATTGCGCGCGGCGCTGGCCCGCAAGGAAGCGGGTGCGCGCGGCAAGGTGGTCGCGTTCCAGCCCAACACAGCGAGGAAACAATCATGAACAACGCGGAGGCAAAATTCATCCTGCAGGGGTACCGGCCCAACGGGACCGACGCCGATGACGCGACGTTCACCGCCGCCCTCGAGCAGGCGAAGAACGATCCCGGCGTCGCGGAATGGTTTGCGAGGCAGCGGGCATTTGACGCCGCCATCAGCGCCAAGCTTGCCCAAATCGAACCCCCGGCGGACTTGCGGGCGGCGATTCTCGCTGGTGGCCGGGTGTCGGGAGAGGCCCGCCAACGCAGCTGGTGGAACCGGCCGGCCTGGATGGCAGCGGCCGCCGGTATCGCGGTGATGCTCGGGGCCGGGGTGGTGCTGTGGCCGAAAACAGCGGGGGCGTTCATGGAATTTGCCGTTGCGGATGCGAAGATGAGCGCGATCCACGGCGGCCACGGACACGAGAACAACACCCTGCAGGAAATCCTGAACAGCCCGGATACCAAGCTGGGCCAGAAACTTCCCATCAATTTCGCCAACCTGCATGAAACGGGCTGTCGCACGATCAGCTTCCGCGGTCACGACATCCTCGAACTCTGCTTCAAGCGCAACGGCGTGTGGTTCCATGCGTATTTTGCCCGGAAAACCGATTTCCCGAATGTGGCGAAAAACACCACGCCGGTGCTCCAGGACCGCGGCAGCATCGCGATCGCCTCGTGGACCGACGAAGAACATGTCATCGTGGTCGTCAGCAAGACGGGCCGGAGGAACCTGGAAGCGCTGCTGTAGTTCAGTGACCAACCGTAGGAGGGGCTTTATGCCCCGACCGTTCGCAATGTTGACCTTCCGTCGGGGCATAAAGCCCCTCCTACGCCAAGCCGGCCCGCAGAGACGCGGGCCCTCCAGCCTGGCATCGACCAGATTTTCCTGTGCCCCGCGGAGCAAGCCCCGTAGCTTGAAATCGTGAGCAAGTCCACCCCACCGACGCCCGAGCACCTGCGGCTGGCCGAGGATGCCGAACGGAAAAAGAACTGGAAACGGTGGGGGCCCTACCTGGCCGAACGCCAGTGGGGCACGGTGCGCGAGGATTATTCGGCCGACAGCGACGCATGGAAATATTTCCCCTTCGAGCAGGCGCAGAGCCGCGCCTATCGCTGGGGCGAGGACGGTTTGCTGGGAATTACCGACCGCGAGTGCCGCCTGTGTTTCGCCCTCGCACTTTGGAACGGCCGGGATTCGCGGTTGAAGGAGAGGCTTTTTGGCCTGACCGGGCCCGAGGGCAACCATGGCGAGGATGTGAAGGAGGCGTATTTCTATACCGCCAGCACGCCGACGCACAGCCACATGCGTGCCGTCTACCATTATCCGCACGCGGAATTTCCGTACGCCAGGTTGCGCGAGGAAAACGCGCGGCGGGGCCGGCACGAACCGGAATTTGAACTCGAGGACACCGGGATATTTGCCGGTAACCGGTACTTTGAAATCGCCGTCGAGTATGCCAAGGCGGGTCCCAACGACCTGCTGATCGAAATCGCGGTGACAAACCGCGGACCCGAGGCGGCGCCGCTCCACCTGTTGCCCACCCTTTGGTTCCGCAACACCTGGTCATGGGGCGTACGATACGGCGTCGCCGAATCCAAGCCGCGAATGCAGCAGGTCGCGCCCGGACAGGTAATGGTGCACCACCCGACGCTGGGGCGATATTTTTGGGAAATAGAAGCCGGGGATGGTGCAGCCGCCCCGCTGGTGTTCACCGAGAACGACAGCAACATGCCCAGGCTGTGGGGCGTGGACAATGCCGGGCCCTACTTGAAGGACGCCTTCGACGACTGGCTCGTGCATGGCCGGGCTGATGCCGTGAATCCCAAGCGGGTAGGGACCAAGGTGGCGGCGCACCGACTGTATATGCTGGCGCCGGGAGAACGGCGGCACATGCGCCTGCGGCTCTATGATGACCGCGAGGCGCCGAAGAAGGCCTTTGGCGAGACCTTCTCCCACACGATGGAGTTGCGTCGGAATGAAGCCGACGCGTTTTACGCCACCGTGGTGCCGCCCGGGGTGAGTGACGACGAGCGCAGTGTGGCGCGGCAGGCATTTGCGGGCCTGCTTTGGTCGAAGCAGTTCTACCATTTCGTGGTGGAGGATTGGCTCAACGGCGACCCGGCCCAGCCGGCGCCGCCAGTTGCCCGGCGCAGTGGACGCAACAGCGACTGGCCTCACCTCTACAACCGCGATATCATTTCGATGCCGGACAAGTGGGAGTACCCATGGTTCGCGGCCTGGGACTTGGCGTTTCATATGATCCCGTTCGCGCGGATCGATCCGCACTTTGCGAAGGAACAGCTAAACCTGTTGCTCCGGGAGTGGTATATGCACCCCAACGGCCAGATCCCGGCCTACGAATGGAACTTCTCGGACGTGAACCCGCCGGTGCATGCCTGGGCATGCTGGCGGGTTTACAAAATGACCGGACCTCGCGGCGGCCGCGACCGGGTGTTTCTCGCGCGGGTTTTCCAGAAGCTGCTGGTGAACTTCACCTGGTGGGTGAACCGGAAGGACCCCGGCGGGCGGCACATCTTTTCGGGCGGCTTCCTTGGGTTGGACAACATCGGCGTTTTCGACCGCTCGAAGCCGCTGCCGACGGGCGGCCAATTGGAGCAGGCTGACGGGACGGCCTGGATGGCGTTTTACTGCACCACCATGCTCGCCATGGCTTTGGAGCTGGCCGAAGGCGACGCCGCCTACGAGGACATCGCGTCCAAGTTCTTTGAACACTTCGTCGCCATTGCTGATGCCATGAACCACCTCGGCGGGACCGGCCTCTGGCACGAAGGCGATGGTTTCTACTACGACCAACTGAAGCTCGACGGGACAAACTGTCCCCTCCGCTTGCGGTCGATGGTCGGGATCATACCGCTTTTCGCCGTCGAGTTCATCGAGGAGGAGCGTTTGGACAAGCTGCCAGGGTTCGGGAAGCGAACCCGGTGGTTCTTGGAAAACCGGAAGGATCTGGCCACTCACATTTCCTACATGACCCGCGGGAGATCGGCCAATGGGCGGCGGTTGCTGGCAATTCCGTCCCGGGAGCGACTTGAACGTGTCTTGCGTTACGTATTCGATGAAAAGGAGTTCCTTTCGCCCTACGGTGTGCGATCGCTGTCGAAGGCATACCAAGACAAGCCGTTTGAGCTAAAAGCAGGGGGACAGGAATATCGGGTGGCCTATGTCCCGGGTGAATCCGATTCGGGCCTCTTTGGCGGCAACTCCAATTGGCGCGGGCCCGTGTGGTTTCCGACGAACTTCCTGCTCATCGAAGCGCTGGAGCGATATCACCATTTCTACGGTGACAGCCTCATGGTCGAGTTCCCGACCGGCAGCGGATTCAAGATCACCCTGAAGGAAGCCGCACAGGAATTGTCACGTCGACTGATCATGTTGTTCGTCCCGGGCGGGGATGGTGCACGGGCCTGCCATGGTGGCCAGGCAACATCGGAGAACGAGGCCCGCTTACGGGGTATGGTGCTGTTTCATGAGTACTTCCACGGCGAGACCGGACGCGGATTGGGGGCCAGTCACCAAACGGGCTGGACCGCGTTGGTGGCCCGTTTGATTGAGGATTCGGGGCACCAAAAGAGGTAGGAATTGGAAAGATTTTTGGGCAAGAAAGGCGCGTAAAAAACCTGTTTTTTACGAGCGATCGAAACGAATTGGTGAAAAGAGTGCCAGCGCGTCGCAAAGCGGTTTTTACAGGAGAAATTCCTGCTTGTCGGAGTCGTACGGATGGCGTTTGTGCCACCCACCTGCGACATGAAAAGACTCCTCACCTATCTCCTACTCTTGGGTTCAATCCTTGGTTTTACAATTAACGCCGGCGCCGACGACCGGTGGGAGACACTGCGCGCGATCAATTGGGTCGAGAATCCCACCAACCATACCCGGGTCGGACGATTTGGTGAACTCGGGCCCTACCAGTTCCGGGCGGCCACTTGGCGGATGCACACCAAGAAATCGTTCCAGCTGGCAAAACAGCGAGCGGCGGCCGATGAGGTCGCCGTGGCTCATTACGAATGGATCAAACAGCGGCTTGAAAAGGCTGGGGTGGATGCAACGACCTTCAACATCGCCATGGCTTGGAATACGGGGGTGGACAACGTGGTAAACGGTCGGGCTCCGACGGCCAGCTTCGACTACGCCCAGCGGGTCACGAACCTCGTCCACACCTTTAAGCAACATGCGTCGCGCTCCGCCGTCGCCGCAGCCGACGCGCCGGCCAAGGAAACGCCAGTTCAGCCAGCCAAGATCGTGGCTCCCGTCATCGGTGTGGTGCATTTTAACACGCTTCCGGACGCGCCGCGCTTTGAAGTCGTCGATTTGTCCGCCAAGCCCGCGCCGGTCGTTTATACGGATCATTCTCCCGCGCCGGTCAGCAATCCGACGCCGTTTGTAGTGGGGACGAAGGCCACATTCTCGCCCTCCATCATCCTGGCGAAATTGGGTAACTGACGCACGCGTAGAGGGATCAATGGCGCCACCCGTGCGTCCTCCGGGCCCCAAAGTGGCGTTCCACCCCAGTTCTGCGCTATTCGAGAAAACTCGTCTGTTTCGGCGCCTTGCCGATCCGGCGGGCCTCTTCGTCGGTTGGCGTGCTTAGGTGCCGGGGCGGACGAGTCATCCGGGTGGCGACGGCAGCCTCCCGGTCGCTGACGATTCGGTCGCACATCTTCTCGATCTGCAGGTGGAGCCAGTGCGAGGTGGCACTGTTTTCCGTGTAGTCGGCCGGGCCATAATGGTCGATGCGGCCCGTCTGCCGGAGGCGGTCATTTTGCTCAAATTCGGCGCGTACAGCCGGGTTGTAGACCGCGTAGGTCTTGCCGCCGCCCTTTTTAACGACGGAAAAGCTGGGCACGTCGCTCGGCCCGTCGGCGATGTAGATCATGTTCTGGATCGGAATGCGGCGATCCTCCGGGCTGACCTTGGCGTTGACGTCGATGGCAGGGTTGCGGTTGGTGCCCTTGTTGATCTCGAAAATGGCGCGGGTCTTGGTGGTGTTGTCGATCATGACCCCGATCTGGGCGATCTCGGCGGCTGCATCCAGGGACATTTCCTTTTGCTTGAGGAAGCCGGGACGGAGGGGGTTCTCGATGAATTCGCACGCCCAGATGGCATCGATATGGGGCGCCAGGGCACTCCCGCGGATCATCTCGGCCAGTCCCGTGCTCACGACGTAGTGTTCGAGCTGGATGTCGTGCTTGGCGTATTCGGGTTTGGCCTTCACCCATGCCCGCGAAGAGGCGAAAAACCCCGGCAGGCCGGGGTAGAATCCGATTTCCTGCCCACATTCGCGGAGAATCTTGTTGTTGAGCCCGGCCATGGGTCCGGCGTTCACATACGTCAGCAGATGGTTGAGGTAGCTGATCTCTGGGGAGATGTTGTAACCGCGCTTCCGGTAATTCTCCGCCAAAGCATTGGTTTCCGCCCAGAAATTGCCCTCGTCGATGCCATATCGACGGAAAAGCGGCGCCTGCATGTAGGCCGGGATCAAAGTCTTGTCAAAGTCCCAGACACAGGCGATGATGTTCTGAGTGAAGAGCGTAGAGGCCATCGCGGAAGTATTCTATTAGTCGGCGCGGACGCCGTAATGGTTGGCCGTTGATAAAGCCGCCGTGGGCGGCTTAAGCAATTCACAATTTCCCTCATCGTTCCCGCGCATGGATCAGCTTCCCGAAATCACCCCTTTCCGCCGCCGCCTCGACGAACTCGACGCGCAAATGGCCGACCCATCGTTCTACGCGAACCCCCGCAAGGCGGCCGATGTTTCGCGCGAGCAGCAAGCGCTGCGGAAGCTCAAGGAGGACTACGAAGCCTACGAACGCATGGGCCGCGATCTCGAGGAGCACACAACGCTGATCAAGGATCCCCGCGCCGACGCCGAACTTCGGACCCTGGCCGAGCAGGAAATCCCAGAGCTAGCCCAGCGCCGGGCAGTCCTCAAGGAAGCGGTCCTGCTGGCCATGATCCCGCCCGACCCGTCGGACTCGCGCAACACGGTCTTCGAAATCAGGGCCGGCACCGGCGGGGATGAAGCCAGCCTCTTCGCCGCGGATCTATTCCGCCTGTACACGAAATACGCCGAAGGTCGGGGCTGGAAAATCCAGCCGATGAGTTCCAGCGCTTCTGATCGCGGCGGCCTGAAGGAAGTGATTTTCCTCGTCACCGGCCAGCAGGTGTACAAGCAGCTCAAGTACGAAAGCGGCGTCCATCGCGTGCAGCGCATCCCCGTCACCGAGGCGAACGGCAGAATCCACACTTCGACGGTAACGGTCGCCGTGCTGCCCGAGGCGGAAGAAGTGGACGTGCAGATCGATCCGCAGGATCTCGACATCAGTGTCATGCGGGCGAGCGGCCCGGGCGGGCAGGGGGTCAATACGACCGATTCGGCCGTGCGCATCGTGCACAAGCCCAGTGGCCTGATGGTGTATTGCGCCGACGGCCGGTCGCAGCAAAAGAACAAGGCCCAGGCGTTGGCCGTGCTCCGCTCCCGCCTGCTCAAGCTCAAGGTGGACGAGGAGCAGGCGAAGTACGCCGCCCAGCGCCGCACGCAGATCGGCACCGGCGGACGCAGCGAGCGCATCCGCACCTACAATTTTCCGCAAAACCGCGTGACGGATCACCGCATCGGGCTGACGCTCTACAACCTGCCGGCGACGATGGAGGGCGACATCGACCCGATCATCGCGGCGTTGCAACGGGCGGACTTCGAGGAAAAGCTGGCCCTGCTGACCGGCGGGCCGCTGCCCGTGCGGGCCGGGGCGGCGGGCGAGGACGAGTGAGCCCATGCTGACCGTCCTCGAGATCATCAAGCGCACCACCGAATTCCTCGGCAAGCGCGGCGTGGAAGGCGCGCGGCTGAACAGTGAGCTTCTCATTGGACATGCGCTCGGGCTGAAGCGCATGCAGCTTTACCTGCAGTTCGAGCGGCCGTTGACGGAGGCGGAACTCGAGAAGATCCGCCCCTTGGTCAAGCGGCGCGGCAATCGCGAGCCGTTGCAGTACATCATCGGTGAGGTCGAATTCGGGGACTTGAAACTCAAGGTGGACCGGCGCGCGCTGATCCCGCGGCCTGAAACCGAGTATCTGGTCGAACTCGTGACAGGTCGCGCCGGGGCACCACCGGCGACGGTCCTCGACCTCGGCACGGGTGCGGGCGCCATCGCGCTGGCCCTGGCGGCCAAATGGCCGGACGCGGCGGTTACCGCCGTGGACCGCAGCTCCGAGGCACTGGCGCTCGCACAGGAAAATGCCTCCGCCTTGGGCTTGGCCGGTCGCGTGACGTTCCTCCTTTCCGACTGGTTTGCCGCCCTGCCGCCGGAAGCCCGCTATGATCTGATCGTGGCAAATCCGCCGTACCTGTCCGATGCCGAGGTGCGCGAGGCCCAGCCCGAGGTGAAGGACCACGAGCCGTGGTCGGCGTTGTCCGCCGGCGAAAGCTCCGCGGCGGACCTCGAACGCATCATCCTGGCGGCGCGCACGCGATTGGCGCCGGATGGGATGCTGGCATGCGAGACCGGTATTGCGCATCACGCCGCCCTGCAGCCGGTGGCTGCCGCGGCTGGTTATGCCCGGACTGAATCGCTGCGCGATCTCACCGGTCGCGAGCGCTACCTGCTAGCCTTTGTGAAGGCTGGTGGAGGCTGACGGCGCCTGCGGTTCAACCCAGGCGAGCGGGTTGCCGTTCAGGCGCAGGGCGTCGGTGACGACGCGAAGAGTTTCGCGGAGGTGGACGTCCAGCTTGCTCTCCGTGTCGGAATCGACCGTGTCGGTGTCTCCGTCGGTATTCTCGTCCGTTTTGGCGGGGGCGGGCTTCGGCGCGGCCGAGGCCTCCGCCTTGAGCACGGACGCCAGCTTGATCTCGCGCGAGGTGTAATTGTTCTTGGCCAGGCGATCCCGTTCGGCGTCGAGGATCTTCTTGTAGTCGTCGTCCGCCTGCTTGCGGGCGAGGCGCTGTTCCAGATTGAGCGAAACCGCTTTCTCTTCCTGGCGTTCCTTGAACCAGTCGATGTTCTTCTTCAGGTAGCTGAATTCCTCCAAACTATCCTGGCGGGACAGGCTGGCTTGGCGGAGCGGCTGCAGGAACGTCGAATCGATCGCCTTGCCGGTGAATTTGGTCGGCTTGATCTCATCCCACATCAGGGCGTGCGGCAGGCTGGATTCCCCGATGTTCGGGAGGTAATCGTCGATGGAGGGGAGGACGATGTCCGGGGTGACCCCCTTGTTCTGGGTCGACGAGCCGTTGGGCAGGTAGAATTTCCGGACCGTGAGCTTCGCGGCGCCGGTGTTCTGGAGGTCCTGCATGCGCGGGATGTAGTTCTTCATCTCGAGCACCGCCTGCACGGTGCCTTTGCCGTGGGTGGAACTGTCGCCGATGATGACGGCCCGCCCGTAGTTTTGCATGGCGCCGGCGAAAATCTCGGAGGCGGAGGCGCTGAAGCGCGACGTCAGGATCGCCAGCGGGCCGTCGTAGGCCACGGTGGAGTTGGTGTCGCTGTCCACGTTGATCTGACCCTGGAAGTCGCGTTCCTGGACAACCGGGCCGTCCTTGATGAAGAGGCCCGTGAGATTCACGGCTTCGGAAAGGAGACCGCCCCCATTGCGGCGCAGGTCGATGACCAGGGCCTGGATGCCCTCGGCCTTGAGCTTGCCGATCAGTTCGGCAATGTCCTCGGACGCCGTGTTGCGGATATCCTCCGGGGCGGAGTTTTCCGGGGAGCCATCATAGAAGGAGCGGAGTTCGATGACGCCCACGTGGACGATCTGGCCCTCCTGCGCGCCGGGCATGTCGTAGATCATCGCGGTGGCGCGGGACTCGTCGAGCTTCACGACGTCGCGGACGATGTGCACCTGTTTGGTCTGGGTGGCGTCGACGGCGTTGTGGGGAAGGATGGTCAGGGTGACCTTGGTGCCCTTGGCGCCGCGAATCATGTCCACGATCCGGCGGAGTTTCATGCCGATGATGTCGACCGTTTCCCCGCCTTCCTGCTGCACGGCCACGATCTTGTCGTTGACGTGGATCTGGCCGCTGAGATCCGCCGGGGTGCCGGGCTTGATCTCGCGCACGATGCAATGGTCCTCGTCAAGGCCCAGCACCGCGCCGATGCCGACCAGCGAAAGTTTCATCTGGATGCTGAAATCCTGGAGTGAATCCGACGACAGGAAGTCGGAATGCGGATCGTACATGCGCGTGAGGCTGCTCAGGAACATCTCCTGGATGTCCCGGGCTTCGATGTCGCCAAGGTTCTTGAGCATGCGCTCGTAACGTTTGCGCAGGGTGGTCTTGGCCTCTTCCTGGGTTTTCTTGCCCAGGAGATCGTGGAGCATCTCGAATTTCAGGCGCTTCCGCCAGAGGTCATCGGCCTCGGCGGTGGTCGCCGGGAAGGGGCTTTTGCTGCGATCCGGCGTGTAGGATTCCTGGGCGGTGAAGTCGAAATCCTTGGGGAGTTCCGAGAAGATCCAGGTGGCCCGCGCCTGGACGCGTTGTTCGTAAACCTTGTAGATGTCGAAGGCGGTGTCGATGCTGCCCAGGTAGGTGAGGTCGGTTTCGATGCGCGGACCGTACAGTTTGCGAAAATTTTGCTCGTCGCTCAGCGTGAAAAACAGCCGCTGCGGGTCCAACTCCTGCATGTAGGCCTTGATGAGCTCGGGGTAGTCGGCCGTGGTGACCGCATCCTTGTTGTAATGGAAGTACTCCAGCATTTGCACGAGGTAGCGGGTTTCGGACCGCATCACGGGTGTCGTCTTCAGCTCGCGGTCCGGCGCCGCGGCGGCAAAGACGGAGCTGGCAAGGAGGGACGTGAGCAGCAGACCGGAAAGGAGGCGTGGAATGGATTTCACGGGATGGCGGGAAGATGTTCTGGAATTAGTGGCCGGCGGGGATGAATTGTTTCGGAAATAATGATGATCGGTCGCCCGACGGGGTGGGACGGGCTAGTGTTTGCTGAGCAGGTCCTTTGCTTCGTCGAGGGTGCGCTTCTCTTCGTCACTCAGCGAGCCGAAGCCGTGGCTGTTGATCTTGTCGAGGATCCGGTCCACATCCGCGCGAAGGGTGGCGGCCGGCCGGAGCCGGCCCGCCGCGGGGGTGGGAGGGGCGGGGCGCTTGCGGAAGTTGAACCGCAGCCAGGCCGGGAGGGCAAAACTGGCATCCCGATCCCATCCGTCCCGGGCATGAAGGTAGCGGAAATAGAGCCAGCCCGCCAGCATGCCGCCGAGGTCCGCGGCCGGTGACAAACCCAATGGGGGGATTTCTCCCCACAGCTCATAGAAAGCGAGTCCCAACAGGTTGACCGCCAGGAATACGTAGACGAGGTGCTTGAGCCGAAAGCTGATGGGGAAGAACAACAGGCTCATTTCGAGGTGGGGGTGAATCCCGGCCAGAACCACCAGGAAACCGAATACGGCGGAACCTGCGCCGAACTGCATTCCGCCGAACCTCCAATGGACCGCGGTCCAACACAGCCCTCCAATGAAGATCGCGCCTGCAAAAACGCCGAGAAATCGTCTCGGGCCAATGACCGCCTCCAATTCCCGGCCGGCAAAAACCAGGCCCAGCACCGTGAACAAAATATGCCACGGGCTGGCGGTGCTGTGCAGAAGGCAATGGGTCAACAACGTCCACAAATGCCAGTCCTTCACGCCGGATATGCTCAACGCCAGGAATCGGAAGACAGCGGTGCCACCGGCGTCCAGCTTGGGCGACAGGAGGATCAGCTGTAACACGAACGCGGCTACGATGGTGGAGACGAGCCAAACCAATGCGGTGGTGTTGCGGCGGGTATAATCGTGGCGCAGGTAGTCCCTGTCGGAAGACATCGCCCTCAATATGCTCGCATGGCTGGGTAACACAAGCACATCGAACGAGGTGGCCGCATGCGATTAGGACCGTGCTACTTCTTGACAGGGGATTCATTTCCCGTTGATTGAACCGTCTCATGGCCAACAAAGCAGAAAAGTGGAAGGACAACGCCGCCGGCAAGTTTTACGTCGATCAACAGTGCATCGATTGCGATCTTTGCCGTGAAACCGCCCCGGCTTTTTTCAAGCGGCATGAAGAGGGCGGCTATTCGTTCGTCCATACCCAGCCCACGACCGAAGAAGACGCCGCCTTGTGCATGGAAGCCCTTGAAGGCTGCCCGGTTGAAGCCATTGGCAACGACGGGGATTAGGAAATCAGTACCAAGTTTGGCCGCGGAATCACCTGCGGCTTTCTTTTTGCCAACTAGGTTAAGAGAAATGTAATGCCGTTTTAACTCACTTCCGAAGCACCACCACGCATGGCCACATTGCCTCGTATCCTTTTCCTCAGTGCCACCCTGGCAGCCACCCTGGCGGCCCAGGAAACCGTCATCCTGCCGAAGATCTCCGTCTACTCCGAACAGGTGGCCAACCAAACGCCGGTTTCGACCTTCCCGATGCCGGTGACGGGCCTGCAATTCGAACCGAGGGTGGACGTCCAGGCGCGCAACCTGGCTGAGGGGCAGGCCGACGTCGCCCTTCGCGGCGGCGTGTTCGAAAATACGGGTTTCAAGCTCGGCGCGCTATCCGTGTACGATCCGCAAACGGGTCACTATCTCGCCGAATTGCCGGTCGCACCCGCCATGCTGGCTTCCCCGCGCGTGCTGACGGGCGCCGCCAACGCGGTGGGTGGCTTTAATGCGGAAGTCGGCACCATTGCCTATGGCTGGTTGCCAATCGCGTCGCGCGGCGAGCTGTCCGCCGGCTGGGGGGACTACAACACCAACCGCCAGTCCCTTTACCAAGGTTGGGTGCGGCCCACCGTAACCGCCGGGCAGACCATCGGGGCGGATGTGGAACTGGCGCGGTCTGAGTCGGACGGCTCCGTGCCCTTTGGCGACCACAACTTCAAACGGGCATCGGGCCGCGTGCAGTTGCGCGAAGCGCACAGCCAGACCGACTTTTTTGCCGGCTGGCAGAGGAAATTCTTCGGGTGGCCCAATCTCTACACCCCGTTCGGTTTCAATGAAACCGAGGATCTCGAAACCGAGCTTTTCGCCCTGAACCACCGATCCTGGTCCTCGGCGGAAAACTTCTGGCAGGTTGGGGCTTATTATCGCCGGAACTACGATGACTATGAATTCAATCGCGCGGTGCCCGGCGCTTCCAATCCATTTCAGCATACCACGCACGTTCGTTCTGTCGCATTGGATGGCCATCATGGCACCGGCGCCTGGGCCGTCGCCTACGGTGCCCAGTACATGCGGGATAACATCCAGTCGACTTCGCTGACATTCGGGCGCTTCAACCGCCGCGATTATTACAAGGTCGCCCTCGTGCCCGCATACACCGCCGATACGGGCAACGGTCCAGTCGTCGTGCGGGCCGGTGCGACCTATGATGATACGAATCGCGATGTCGGCGCCGTCTCGCCAGTGTTCGAAGTGGAAATGAAACCGTCGACGGGCTTGCGTCTCTACGGCCAGTACGCCGGCAGTAGCCAGGTGGCGACCTATACGGCGCTCAATTCCAGCGCCGCGTCCGGCCTGTTCCGGGGCAATCCCAACCTGGGTCGGGAAACCAGCCGCAACCTGGAGGCCGGGATCGATGTCGAGCGCGGCGACTGGGTCGTCCAAGCCGCCCTTTTCCGGCGGTGGGACGACGAACTGGTGGACTGGACCTTCCGGCAGGGTGTGACGGCGCGTACGGCAAACCCGGTGGACATGGCCACGACGGGCCTCGAGGTGGTTGCGGCGATGAAAGCGTCCGCCTGCGACCTGGTCCTCGGCTATACTTTCCTCGAGAAAGACGCGGATTATGGCGCGGCGGCGGCCACGATTGACGCCAGCTTCTATGCGCTGAATTTTGCGAAACACCGGTTTACCGCCGCCGTGATCGTGCGCCCCGCGACCGGCTTCGAGCTGCGCCTGGACAACGAGTATCGCATCCAGGAGAAAAACCCGCTGCGAACCGCCGGTGGGAACGAGGCGTTCCTCACCTCGGTTGGACTCTACTACCTTCCGCGTGGGATCCGTGGCTTGGAATTATCGGCGCGGATGGACAATGTCTGGGATGACGATTTCCAGGAAGTTCCCGCCGTACCGGCCGCGCGTCGCCAGTTCTCTGTTGGCGCGGCGTACCATTGGTAACCCGCTCGTCCGGCAAGCGGGCGGCCGCCAGGGAATTCCGGACTGGGAGCCATGAAACAGGGTCGGGATTTGGTGGGGGAGTATCGGGGCCAATTCGTTTGACAGGAAGCCATCGTGCACGGTGATTACGCGACCGATGGACAATCCCTTTCTCGATCGTCATTTCCATATCCGTTGGTCGCGGCTCAAACCGGACTTAGTTGGCCCCGCCATCGACGCGGCCCTGGCCGGCGCTGACACCGCCCTGGCGGCGATCACGAAAGTTGATCCTGCAAGCGCGGACTACCGCAATGTCTTCCTCGCATTGGAAGATGCCACCGACCTGCTAAACGAGACTTGGGCCAAGGTCACCCACCTGACCACCGTGGCGGATTCGCCGGAGTTGCGGGCGGCCCACAATGCCGCATTGCCGAAGGTTTCCGCGTTCCAAGCTCGCGTTCCCCTCAACGCCGAATTGTGGGACCGGCTGAAAGTGGCGGCGGCGCGCCCGCTGCCCGCGGAGTTGCGGGCAGAACACCGGCGTTTTCGCGATGAAACGCTCGCGGATTTCCGGCAGCAGGGCGCGGACCTGCCGGCTGAGAAAAAGGTCCGCCTCGAAGCGCTGCAGAGCGAACTGGCGGCATTGACGCAAAAATACTCCGAGAACGTGCTTGATGCGACCAACGGGTGGGAACTGGTCGTCACCGATGCGGCCCGGCTGCGCGGATTGCCCGACCACGCACGGGAGGCGGCCCGCCAAAGTGCGCTCAAAAAAGGGCGGGGCACCGCGGCCGAGCCAGCGTGGCGCTTCACCCTGCACCAACCTTCGCAGGAACCCGTCATGCTATACGCCGAGGACGAGTCGTTGCGGCGCGAGGTCTGGCAGGCGGCGGTCCTGGTCGGACGCAACGCGCCCCAGGCCAACCCGGACCTCGTGAAGAAAATCCTGTTCCTCCGCCAGGAGAAAGCCGCGCTGCTGGGGCAGCCCCACTTTGCCGACTTGGTCCTTTCCC
Source organism: Lacunisphaera sp. (assembly GCA_035549955.1). GTDB lineage: Bacteria > Verrucomicrobiota > Verrucomicrobiia > Opitutales > Opitutaceae > Lacunisphaera. The sequence goes on from DASZPS010000202.1 coordinate 36,396, forward strand.
GCCGCATGGCCAAGCACGGCGCGCAGGCCCGGAGCTTCCTTGATGAGCTGCACCGGCTGGTCCAGCCCGCGTTCATTCGCGAATGCCGCGAACTCGAGGAGTTCAAGGCCCGCCACGCCGGCGGATCGGTCGCGCGGCTGGCGCCGTGGGAGGTGGCGTTTTGGGCGGAAAAGCTCCGTCGGGAGCGTTACGATTTCGACGAGGAGCAGTTGCGACCCTATTTCCCGCTGCCGGGCGTCCAGGCGGGACTGTTCGACATCGCCCGCCGGGTCTTCGGCCCGCGGGTGACCGAGCTGCCGGCCGGCGCAGTGGAGACCTGGCACCCCGAGGTGAAATTCCACGAGGTACATGACGCCGCCGGCCGCCATCTCGGTTCGTTTTACGCCGACTGGCACCCGCGTGAATCGAAACGGGGCGGGGCGTGGATGAACTACCTGATCACGGGCGGCCCGCGGCCCGATGGCTCCCGCGCGCCGCACCTCGGCTTGATTTGTGGGAACCTCACTCCACCGAACGCGGGGCAGCCGGCATTGTTGACCCACCGCGAGGTGCAGACGATCTTCCATGAATTCGGACACCTGCTGCATCACCTGCTGGGCGAGGTGGAGATCAAGTCGCTGAACGGCGTGAATGTCGCGTGGGACTTCGTCGAACTGCCTTCGCAGCTCATGGAAAACTGGTGTTGGGAGCGCGAAAGCCTCGACGTGTTTGCCCGCCATTATCAGACGGGTGCGCCGATCCCGGACGCCCTGTACCAACGCATGGTGGCGGCGCGAAATTTTCGCAGCGCCACGGCAACGATGCGACAACTGGGCCTGGCGCGGCTCGATCTCGACCTGCATATGCAACCGGTCGAAGCCATGGGGGATGACCTTTCGGCCTGGCTGACGGCGCGGTTGCGGGACCATCTCCTGCCCACGGAGCCGGCGAGCCCCACGATCGAAAACCGGTTCACGCACATTTTTGCCGATCCGGTGGGGTATGCCGCAGGATATTATTCGTATAAGTGGGCGGAGGTCCTGGATGCCGACGCCTTCACGCGTTTCAAGCGCGAGGGCATCTTCAACGGGGCGGTCGGGGGCGAATTCGTGGCGAAGGTTCTCAGCCGTGGCAATGGCGCGGAGCCCATGGAACTGTTTGTCGATTTCATGGGTCGGCCCCCTGACCAGCGGGCCCTGCTCGTCCGGGCCGGGCTGGCCGGATTATAACCGCCGGGGACGTTTCCAGCCCATCCTTTTCGGCTGGAAAACGTCCCATTCCGCAGCCCTTTTTCCCCATCCAAACTGCTTGACGCCATGATACTCTGGATTGCCTTGATCGCCGTTCCCATGCTCTTCGGCCTCTATGCCCAGATGCGGGTATCGAGTGCCTATAACAGGAATGCCCAGCGCCCGTCGCGCGGCCACATCACCGGTCGCGAGGCGGCGCAGGCCGTGATGGAAAGCGCCGGCATTCGTGATGTTGAGATCGTCCAGGTGCCGGGCCAGCTGACCGATCACTACGATCCCAGCCACCGCCGGTTGGCGCTTTCCGAGCACAACTATCATGGCACCAGCCTGGCCGCCCTCGGTGTCGCAGCCCACGAGGCGGGCCACGCCATCCAGCACAAGGTGGGCTATGCGATGATGAATTTTCGGCAGGCCTTGGTGCCCGTCACCCAGATTTCCTCCGGGGCCTCGCAGCTCCTGATCATCCTTGGCATTTTTCTCGGTGCGAAGGGTCTCGGGGGTATCTTCCTGACGCTCGGCGCCGCCGCCCTCGCCGTCATCTGCCTTTTTCAACTGGTGACCCTTCCCGTCGAATTCGACGCCAGCAATCGCGCCAAGGCGCAACTCGTCAACCTCGGGATTCTCGATCGCGATGAAATGCCGGGCGTGCACGAGACGCTCGACGCCGCGGCGCTGACCTACGTGGCTGCGTTCGTGGCCTCTCTCGGCAGTCTGCTGCACATCCTGCTCATCTTGTTCGCGGGTTCGCGCCGCGACGATTGAGCGAGGGCACAGGCAGATATCCAACGCCAGCCTGAGGGCTGGCGTTTTTCATTGCCGGCGAGGACTTCGCGCTCGCTTCGGCCGCCGCGCCCTGATGCTTCGCCGCGGTCTCTTGTCGGGAAATGGCGGAAGGGGAGGGATTCGAACCCCCGGAACCTTGCGGTTCAGCGGTTTTCAAGACCGCCGCGATAGACCACTCTGCCACCCTTCCGGTCAGGCGTTTTAACTTGGACCGTTGCCTTCCGAGGTCAACGGCACAGATGCCGGCTGCTTTGAGGTGGCTTCTCCTTTCGATCGGGCCGGCCAAGTTACGATCCACGCCCGGCTGGCTCGTCGCGCTCCGTTTCGGAGGATTCATGTTCCGCGCGATACTCGCGGGGGGTGCACCCACAGGCGCGGCGGAAGGCTTCGTTGAAACGGCTGAGCGAGCTGAAGCCCGACGCAAACGCGATTTCAAGGACCTTGGCATCGGTGGTCGCCAGGAGTCGCTGGGCATGCGAGATCCGGTGGCGGGTCAGGTAATCGATCAGCGTCGTGCCGAAGGTGCGTTTGAAAAGATTCATGGCATAGTTCGGGTGCAAACCGACGGCCCGGCTGATCCCGTCCACCGTGAGCGGCTCGGTGTAGCGCTGGGCGACGAAGCAGGCCATTTGCTCGACTTTGTTGAGGCCGCCGGCCTGGAGGAGCAGGCGTCGTCGCTGCCGCTTCTGCACCGAAGGGGAAGGGAGGCTGCCGGCGAGGCGGCGCAGCCGGGCCTCCATCTCCAGCATCGCGATATCCTTGGTGTCGGCCCGAACTCCCGCCAAGTCGCTTTCCCATTGGGCGAACAGGGCCTGGTCCGACGCGCCACGGTGGCGGTCGGGCTCCATGATCACCTCCCCGCGCATGAGGGGCTGGGTCAGGCGCTCGGGCAGCGCGCATTGCAGGAACCAGGAGAGGGGAATCGTTGCCACGAAATACTCCGTGCCTTTCGCGTAGTCGATGATCTGGTGCGGCAGCGCCGCCCAGAACAGGCCGAGGGTGCCCACCTCGAACTTCACTTTCTGCCCGCCGAGCAGATAGGTGACCCAGCCGGAATAGAGGAGATTGAGTTCGATCTCATTGTGGTGATCCGGCCGGCGCATGGGCGAGGGACTCCACCGCACGCAGGTGAACCCATACGGGGTGAAGTCCGGACGGGCGGGGTCGAACTGGTGCATGCTTATCAAACTGCCGGAAACCGCGCCCCGAAGTCGATAGATTCCGGCAAACTAGTGCCCTAACCTTAGAATACAGGATAAACTCACGGCAGAACCGGAGGTGGGCCGGTAAAGTAATCTGCTAGAGTGCGCCGGCTTTCACCGCGGTGCTTACCCCTTTGCACCGCGCGACTCGCGCCAACTTTGCCAGGGGGTGCCTCCGGCACCGTGACGGGTTCGCATAGCCTGTCATGGTGTCGGGGCTTTCCTTTGCCCCCGCCCAAACTATCCTTCCCGCCATGCCCCGCTCAACCGTCCCCCGTGCCCTGGCCTTGCTGGGCGCGCTGCTCCTGGCCGCCTGCAAGCCATCGACGCCTGCCGCCCCGCAGTCGACCGCCTCCGCCAACCCGCCGGCAACCTCCCACCGTGTCGCCGTCGTCATCTCCACGCTCAACAACCCGTGGTTTGTCGTGCTTGCCGACAATGCGCGGGACCGGGCGAAGGAGCTGGGGTACGAGGCGGTGGTCTTCGACTCCCAGAATGACCCGGCGAAGGAGGCCCAGCATTTCGATAATCTCATTGCCTCGGGCTACGGCGCGGTGCTCTTCAATTGCACCGACGCCAAGGGCTCCATCGCCAATGTGCGGCGTGCGAAAGCGGCCGGCATCCCGGTCTTTTGCATGGACCGCGAAATCGAGGCCAGCGATGCCGCCATGTCGCAGGTGCTGTCCGACAACTACTCGGGCTGTGTCGCGCTCGGCCAGTATTTCGTGAAGCAGGTCGGCGAAACCGGCAGGTATGTGGAATTGCTTGGCCTCGTCGCCGACACCAACACGTGGAACCGGTCGAAGGGCTTCCACTCCGTGGTGGACCGCTTCCCCGGGCTCAAGATGGTGGCGCAGCAGAGCGCGGAATTCGACCGCACCAAGGCGCTCGAGGTGCTCGAGTCCATCCTGCAGGCGAATCCCGACATCAACGCGGTGTTCTGCGGCAACGATGCCATGGCCATGGGCGCCTACCAGGCCCTCCTCGCCGCCGGCAAGGCGGACAAGGTGAAGGTGTTCGGCTTCGACGGGGCCGACGACGTGGTAAAGTCCGTCGCGGAGGGCAAGATTGCCGCCACGGTGATGCAGTTCCCCAAGACCATGGCCCGCACGGCCGCGGAAAACGCGGACAAGTATTTCAAAGGCGAGCGCAACTTCCCGCAACGCCTCCCCGTCGCCGTGGAATTGGTCACCGCCGACAACGTGGCGAAGTACGGCGACTATGGGCGCAAGGGCAAACCCTGACGAGCCACGCGGGCTGCCGTGGGTTTGGCTCGCCGGCATCGCGGTCGCCCTCACGGGCGCGCTGTGGGTTTTCCCGCTGTGGCGGGTGCTGCCGCTGGCGGGTTCCGGGTCGGTGGCCGCGACGGTTTTCAATCCGGCCGGGTTTGCCGCGCGGTTCTGGACCGAAACGCTGCCGTCCGCCCGCACCAAGGCCGTGGACGCCGCGGTGCTCGCGGTGGCGTTGCGGCGCGATCCGGCGGAGGCGGCCCGGCTTTATGCCCATGCGGTCGGGTTGGGGACCCCTTACTACCATGTGCGGGGCACGGGCCGGGTCACGGCCGTGGAGCGAAACGTCATTGTGGTTGCGCCGGAGGGCGGCGATGGGGTGACGCTTGCGTTGGAGACCGGCCCGATCTTTGGCAACACGGTGCGGGATGGCACGGCCTTGCTGAACGTGAACGACTTTCCGTCGCTGGCCGATTTTAACGCGGTGTCCACCGAACTGAACCGGTTGGTCGAGGAACGCGTGCTGCCGGAACTGCGCCGCCAGGCGACCGTCGGCACGCGGCTGGAGTTTGCCGGCTGCGCTGAGGCCGCGGACCCGGCTGCCAGCGGACCGTTGCTCACCCTCATTCCCCTGTTCGCGGAGGCGCGCTAACCCGATGACGAGCCCGTCCTCCAGACAATTCCTGGCCCGCTTCCAGTCGCTGATCGCCCTGACGGTCATGGTCGTCGCGCTCGGCTTGCTGTCAGACAAGTTCCTCACGACCGACAATGGCCTCAACATCCTGCGCCAGATCTCGATCAATCTTTCCCTTTCGATCGGCATGACGCTGGTGATCCTGAGCGGGGGCATTGACCTGTCCGTCGGAGCGATTCTCGGTCTTGCCGGGGCCGTGGCGGCCGGGCTCCTGAAAAATGGCGTCGCCCTGCCCGCGTTCGGTGTGCGGTTGGAATTCACCACCTTCGGGGCGATCGTGGCCGGCGTGCTGGTCGGCGCGCTGCTGGGATGGCACAACGGGATTGCGATCACGCGCTTTCGCCTGCCGCCGTTCATTGCGACGCTGGGCATGCTCAGCATCGCGCGAGGTCTCGCGTTTTTGTGGACCGGCGGCTTTCCCATCACGGGCCTGGGAGAAGACTTCGGCCGTTTGGGAACCGGTGCCTTCCTCGGCTTGCCGTTGCCGGTGTGGATTTCGGCCGTGCTCGCGGGCGGCTTTGCCCTCGTCATGCGCGACACCGTTTTCGGCCGCCAGATTTACGCGGTCGGCGGCAATGAACTGGCCGCACGCTTCTCCGGCCTGCGGGTCGAGCGGGTGCGGCTCGCCGTTTACACCGTCGCGGGCGCGCTCGCGGGTGTGGCCGGCTTGATCGTCACCGCCCGGCTCGACTCGGCCCAGCCCAACGCCGGCCTCGGCTACGAGCTCGATTCCATCGCCGCGGTGGTCATCGGCGGCGCGTCGCTCTCCGGCGGGCGCGGCACGATCTTCGGCACGGTGCTGGGCTGCCTGATCATCGGCGTGCTCAACAACGGGCTGTTCCTGCTCAACGTGCCCCCGATGCTGCAATACGTCATCAAGGGTTACGTCATCCTCCTGGCGGTCGCCCTGGATCGCTTGAATGCCAGTGCGCGCGATTCCCGATGAAAATCATCCCTTCCATCCTGGTTTCCCTCCTGTTTGCCGTCGGCATGATTGCCGCCGAACCGGTCCGACCGCGCGTGATCGTGTCGACCGACATCGGCGGCACGGACTTCGATGACTTCCAATCCCTCGTGCACGTCCTGCTCTATGCGGACGTCCTCGACCTGGAGGGGCTGATTGCCTCGCCTTGGGGCGCGGCCCGTGACCGGGTGCAGAATATTCACCGCATCATCGACATCTACGCCCGGGATTTTCCAATCCTGAAAACGCATTCGTCGGCCTATCCCACGCCCCAGCGACTGCATGCCATCGCGAAGCAAGGTGGCACGGATTCCGCGGACCTGCGCGGCTGGGGCGAGCGCACCGAGGGTTCCGATTGGATCATCGCCTGTGCCCGGCGCGAGGACCCGCGTCCCTTGTGGCTGCTGGTCTGGGGCGGGATCGACGACCTCGCCCAGGCGCTGCACGACGCCTCCTCGATCAAGGCCAAGCTACGGGTCTATTTCATCGGCGGCCCGAACAAGAAGTGGTCCACCACCGCCTACGACTATATCACGCGTGAGCACCCGGACCTCTGGATGATCGAGAATAATTCCACCTACCGGGGCTGGTTCCTCGGCGGCAACCAGACCGGCGACCTGGCAGCAGACGCCTTCGTCGATCAGCACGTGGCCGGTCATGGCGCGCTCGGGGAGTTCTTCGCGCACGGCATCAGCTTCGACGGACGGAAGCGCGCGACGGTCAAGATGGGCGACTCGCCCTCCGTTACTTATGTGCTCGGCGCGGACCCCGGCAATCCGACCGCCGCCGGCAATTGGGGCGGGCGTTTTGTCCGCGCCTGGCACCGGCCTCGCGTGACATTTGAGCAGGCTCCGACGGCCGGCGACGTTGTGGAGACCTACGCCATCGTCGAACTGGTCCATCGGCCGGCAACGCCCGCACCGGCCGGGACTCACGCCGCGCTGGTGGTCGAGAACCAGCGGTTCCCCGGCTATCCTGATGCGGCGGGAGCCTGGCACTTCCTGTTCAGCCCGAAGGACGCCAAGACCTGGACTTACACCCTGCAGAGTAGTCATCCCGGCCTCGATGGCCAGACCGGTGCGCTGACTTCGCGCATGCCCGCGCCGGAGCGCGCGCGCCAGCCTTCGGCCCGGTACCCCAATTGGTGGACCGATGACCCGGACCCGGCTGCCGCTGAGGGCGACCAACCCGGCGTGCGCCACGTCAACCGCTGGCGCGAGGACTTTCTTCGGGACTTCGCCCAACGACTCCAACGCTGCCAGGCTCCCCAACCATGAAAACCCGTGTTGCCCTGATTCTCGCCCTGCTCGCCGGCGCCGCACTTGCCGCGGACAAGCCCCGCGTTTTCGTTCTCACCGACATCGAGAATGAGCCGGACGATACCATGTCGATGGTCCGGTTCGTGACCTATGCAAACCACTTCGAGGTCGAGGGCCTCGTTGCCACGACCTCGACCCACCAGAAAAACCGCGTGGCGCCGGATCGCATCCGCCGGATAGTCGAGGCCTACGGCAAGGTGCGGGACAACCTGGAGAAACACGAGTCCGGCTTTCCGACCGCCGACTTCCTGCTGGCGCGCGTGAGCGAAGGCCTGCCGGTGTACGGCATGGGCGGGGTCGGGGAAGGGAAGGACTCCCCGGGCTCGGAGTTGCTCATCCGCGTCGTCGATCGCGACGACTCGCGGCCCGTGTGGGTGCCGGTCTGGGGCGGCCCCAACGTGCTGGCGCAGGCGCTGTGGAAAGTGCGGGCGACCCGGTCGCCGGAGGCGATGGCGAAGTTCATCGCGAAGCTGCGCGTGTACACGATTTCCGACCAGGACGATTCGGGGCCCTGGCTGCGCAAGGAGTTTCCCGAGCTCTTCTACATCGCCAGCCCGGGCGTGAATGCGGGCGGGGGATATCACTTTGCCACCTGGAGCGGCATCAGCGGCGATTATTTTCACGCGCGTTGCGACGGCGCCGACTTCTCGCTCGTGACCAACGAATGGCTCGAGGCCAACATTCGCCGCAAAGGACCGCTCGGCGCGGAATACCCGCGCTGGGAGTACTTGATGGAGGGCGACACGCCGAGCTTCCTGGGGCTGATCAACAACGGCCTCAACGCCCCCGAGCATCCGGACTGGGGCGGGTGGGGCGGCCGCTACGAGCTCTACACCCCGCGCACCGAGAAATGGTTCGTGCAACCCGAGACCCGCCCGCTTTGGACGAACGCGATGGATGAGGTGCTCGGCATCGACGGGCGCTGGCACCTGGGCAACCACGAAACCATTTGGCGCTGGCGTCCGGCCTATCAGAATGATTTTGCCGCCCGGATGGATTGGACGATCAAGCCCTACGCCGAGGCCAATCATCCTCCCGTGCCCAAACTCGGTCATTCCGACCGCCTCACCGCCAAGCCCGGGCAGCGCGTCGACCTCAGCGCCGAGGGCAGCAGCGATCCTGACGGGAACGCGCTGTCCTACGAGTGGTTCTGCTACAGCGAACCCGGCACGATGAGTTTTGCGAGCGCGCGTTCCGGCCAGCCGCTGGAGATCCGGAATTATGACCAGGCCAAGGCCTGGTTCACCGTGCCGACCGGCCGCGTGCTGCGAAATGGCACGATGCACATCATCCTCGCGGTGACCGATCACGGCATTCCGCGGCTGACGCGCTACCAGCGGGTGATTGTCAGCGTGGAGCCTTAAGTTACTGCCGCCGGGCTTTTCTGACTCCGATGTGCCAGCCCTACACACCCCGTCGCTTCGCGCCACCCCTCTCGAGAGGGGACCCAACCCCATGCGCACGAAATTCCCCTCTATCAAGAGGGGTGCCGCAGGGCGGGGTGTGTACAAGGCGTCCAGTGAGTTTCGAGCGCCCGCTCGCCCGCATTGCCCCTGTTATGATTTGATTGATTATTCAACCTAGGCCGGAGGAAGCCTCGTCCTGGATTATGCTAACCTTTTCCTCCCGGTCCTTCGTGCACCCGCTCTCCCCTTTACCCCCGCCATGAAACCCACCCCGCTCACCCTCGGCGTCATCTTTGGCAACCGCGATTTCTTCCCCGACAAGCTCGTGCCCGAGGCGCGGGCCGACATCGTCAAGCTCCTGGGCGAGCTCGGCCTCGAGGCCGTCATGCTCGACCCGGCCGAGACGAAACTCGGCGGGGTGGAGACCCACCACGATGCCCGCAAATGCGCCGATCTCTTCCGTCGTAATCGCGACCGTATTGCCGGCGTGCTCGTGTGCCTGCCCAACTTCGGCGACGAGAAGGGCGTGGCCGACACGCTAAAGATCGCGGGCCTCAATGTCCCTGTCCTCGTCCAGGGTTACCCCGACGAGCTCGACAAGCTCGACGTCGTCCGCCGCCGCGACGCTTTTTGCGGAAAGATCTCCGTCTGCAACAACCTGCGCCAGGCCGGCATCGCTTATTCGCTGACGACCAGGCATGTCGTCCATCCGCTGGACCCCTCATTCCGCGCCGACCTGCAGAACTTCGTCGCAGTGTGCCGAGTCGTGCGCGGCCTGCGTGGCGTGCGTCTCGGCGCCGTGGGCGCGCGGCCCGGGGCCTTCAACACCGTCCGCTACTCGGAGAAAATACTCGAGCGGAACGGCATCAGCGTCACCACGGTCGACCTCTCCGAAATCCTCGGGGCGGCGGGCAAGATCGGGGACACGGACAAGCGCCTCGTCGCCAAGGTGGACGAAATCAAGGCTTACGCCGACGCGACGGCGGTGCCGGCCCCGAAGCTCGCGCAAATGGCGCGTCTCGGCATCGTGCTCGATGATTTTGTCGCCGCCAACCATCTCGATGCCACCGCCATCCAGTGCTGGACCTCCGTGCAGGCGAATCACGGCTGCAACGTGTGCACCTCCATGAGCATGATGAGCGAGAATTTCCTGCCGAGCGCCTGCGAAGTGGACGTCACCGGCGTGTTGACGATGTACGCCATGCAGCTGGCGTCCTGCTTGCCGTCGGCACTCGTCGATTGGAACAACAACTACGGCGCGGCCGACGACAAGTGCGTGCTCTTCCACTGCGGCAACTGGGCCAAGTCCTTCCTGCCCGACATCAAGGTGCTCAATGCGCCCATCCTCGGTTCCACGCTGGGCGTCGAGAACACCTGGGGCGCGCTCGACGGCCGCACGCCGGCCAACCCGCTGACGTACGGGCGCATCACGACCGACGACGCCGCGGGGATTATCCGCACCTACGTCGGCGAGGGCGAGCTGACGAACGACGAGCTCAAGACGTTCGGCAACCGCGCCGTGGCCCGCGTGCCCAAGCTCCAGAAGCTGATGCGCCATGTCTGCCGCGAGGGCTTCGAGCACCACGTCGTCATGAACGC
>DASZPS010000203.1:0-16442 GCA_035549955.1 Lacunisphaera sp.
AGATGCTCGCCTCAAGCTGGGTGAAAATCGAGATCCACGTCTCGCTCGGCATCATTGGCACGGTCCTGGCCGCCTCCATCCTGGCGTCGGTGCTGTTTCCGGCGGCGCGGAAGGAGAAGGAAAAGTAACCGCGGCGGCGAAACCCGCCGGTGCGCCCAACGGGTGCCGCGCCTGACCACGACTCTGTCGGAACCTTCCCGTCGGTCATCCTGATCCCGCCGTGGCGGGAGAAGTATCGACCCCGGCGATCGCGACCTGCGGCTCGGCGGTTTAAGTTGAGTTGCAGCCGCTCGGAACGGTGGAGCGGGCCCCAACCCGCTTACCATGCGAATAATGTCCTGCCGGAACTATGCAGCCCCAAGACGCAAAACACGTTTTGCTGGTCAGGAAGAAACGGTGTGGTTGTAGCCGGGGTCGGTGACCCCGGACCGGCCTCAGCGAGGCCGGCTACAGCGCCGCTGTTTCCTAGGAGTATAAGGTGGAGCGACTTGACCCCAAGGCGCTGGCTCGGGGGCGGCTTCGCCGCAACGCGCTGGGGTCAGCGCGTTCCACCATTTGGTGGTCGGCGATTTCCACATCGCCGACAAGGACTCACGAAGCATGCGAACCTGCCGTCGGTGTCCCCCTCGACCGGCTCGGGGACCTGAGTTGGTCGAATGGAGAAACCGACGTCAGCCCGATGTAGGGTCGGACCTTGGTCCGACCTCGCGCATGAGGTCGGCGCAAGCGCCGACCCTACATTCAAACCACCGCGAAAGAACCAAATGGACCCACTACCCACTGGTGGATTCAGACAATAGGGCGTCCCGTGCGGGAACCTTCCTCGAACTGGAAAAACGATAATCGCCGGGGCCTGTAATCAGGCTCCCGGCGACTTGCCCGCGCGAGGCGGGCTTATCACCAGCGGCCTACCCCTAAGCCGCTGGATGACGTTGGTTTTAGAGCTTATTCCGTGCCGAACAACTGGTTGAGGAAATGCGGCGCGGTAAAAACTCAGTTAAGTGCGATCTTGCGGGGCTTCACGGCCTCGGCCTTGGGCAGCGATACCCGCAGCACGCCGTCCTTCAGCTCGGCATGAATCTTGTCGGCATCGATCGTGTTGTCGTGCTCGAGCGTGAGTTCAAAGGGCGCGTCCAGCGATTCCCGGTAGACGGCAGTCCAGCCCTCGGGCTTCTGCCAGCTGCGGCGGCCGCGGATCGTGACCCGTCCGTCCTCAGCGGTGAGGTCGAGCGCTTCCTTGGTCACGCCGGGCAGGTGGGCGGTCAACCCCCAGGCTTCGGGTGATTCGGTGAGCTCGTACACCGGCTTGACGGTGAACTCCGGGTTCGCGGTGCCCGACTGGGCGTCCTTGTCCTGGCGGGCCAGGCGCGGGGTGAGATAGTTGAAGAGGTTCATTGGCTTTTCTCCTTTCGTGGTGGTTCCGGTGGTTAGTTGACGCTGATGTTGATCTTGCGCGGCTTGGCCTGCTCCTGCTTCGGCAGGGTGACCGTCAGCACGCCGTTTTCGTAGGCAGCGGCGACCTTGTCGGCCTGCACGGATTCCGGGATCGCGATCGAGCGGTTCACGCTGAAGCTTTCGTCGCCCTGCTTGCGCGAGGCGCTGAGGTTCAGGTAGCCGTTGACGATCTCGATGTTAATGGCCTCGCGGCTGACGCCGGGGAGCTCGGCGCGGACGTAGGTGTTGTCCTTGTCCTCGTAGAGATCGACCGGGAAGCGCGACGCCAGGGCCGGAGCATGGTCGGACAGCGCCGACTCGAAGAGGCGCTCAATCTCGGACTCGAAACCGGCCCAAGGGCTGCGGTTCGCGAGCGCCGGGAGGAGGCTCGTGCTGCGCGGGTAGGTGTAGCGGATGATGCGGTTCATGATGGTTGGTTCCTTTTCGTGGGTTGGTTGATTTAAAGACTGTGCCAACCTTGGTGCACGGCGCGTGCCCGGCCGGTCGGGCGCGCAACCCGCGAAAAATCCGCGACTTGCCGTCCGCGGGCACACCGCCGGTGTGAATTTGCGCCCCACTGTGTGCCAGGCAGGTGGGAAAGGCCGTCACCGCTGATGTGGATTAAAAATTACGCTCGGTTCTCAACAATACGCTTGGTTCTGAACACTACGCTCGGTTCCGGCCCGAAAAATCATGCTCGGTTCTAACCAAGGCCCAACCGCAACGCGGCCACGATCACGATTGGATGGCCTAGATGTTGTTAGAAAGGAAGGTGCCAACCCTCCGTCAACACCGCCCCTACCTCCACATTGTGCCCATCGAGCCCGGTGAGTGCCTCTCGAGTTGGATCCTCCGCATCGCCAACCGCGATACTCCGAACTTCCAGAGCTTCTCGACGAAGTGGCTTGGAGATCCGATGCGAGTCACCCCGGGCTTCGACGCCTTCCCGGCCGCGAGTCTTCTGATGCAACTCGGCGCCATCCCCCCTGATGAGCTGGATCACTACATCACGCGCCACACTCTTCTTGGCACCACGAAACCGTTCTATACCGAAGATGAGTGGAAAGCCCTGATCACCACCCACGGCACAGAGGGCTCCCGCATCTATTCCCTCCGTCGGAAGCAGAAACAAGAATTTTGGCATATCTGCCCGGCTTGCCGGTCTCATCAGCTCTTGCAGGGCATCGCAACCTGGCAGGTGCTCCCGCAGGTCCCGGGCGCGCTCTACTGTTCGGAGCATAACGTGCCGCTGGCCTTCAGCACCTCGACCCGTATTCCGCCCTTGTCCGCCCCGACCGAGGGAGACCTCTTGCCTACGCCAGCGCGGGCCGAGTCGACCGATATAGACCACAAAGAGGACCATCTTACTATTGCTCGTGATGTCGCAGATGCGTTCAAGGCTGGTCTGCCGTGCCGTCATACGGGGAGAGCGCTTCGCGATGCTATTGCGCAACCGCTGTTCGGAGGCCCTTGGTCGCCAAAGCTCAAGATTTGGCCGGTGCTGACGAAGCGCTTCGGCGAGCCATTCCTAGATGCCGTGCAGGTGCGAACCTACCACGAGACTCAATTCCATTTGGGCCGTCTTCACCCTTCCTATCATGGCGTCGTCTACCTCGCGCTGCTGGCGAAGGCCTTCGGCACCAATCTTCGTGCTCTACTCGCAACCGTTAGTCAGAATGCGTGACTGGGCACGCGTTCCAGCGGTAACGTTGGCTTTGGCAACGGCGGTCCGGCCTCTTCATTTCTTGATATTATCCCGCTTAATTGCCCGCTGGCCTGTGTATCTCGCTTGCGTGCCAAGCGATTCTCCGGTGCCCTAAGCGAACTGGGCCACACGTCGCAAACAGCGGCGGTGGCCTTCTTTGCTTTATCATCGCGAGACAGAAGCATCCTCCCATGGCAGCGAAACCCTCAGCCCCAAAACATGGACAGGCCTCCGAGGCCAACAGGTTGTCGGACATGTATCTCAACGACAACGAGATGAGGCCACGAAGTTGGTCGAACAGGCCAAGGGTTTCCTGAAGGAGGCCCCTGCTGATGCGAAGGGCAACGTGCCCGAGGAAATCCAGGGCTTCCGACAGGAGTTCAAAAAGCTGCTCAGCGAGGCCGGCATAGAGCGGCTCGTCGTGTTGATCGATGACCTTGATCGCTGCTTGCCCGGGACAATCGTCGAGACGTTGGAGGCGATCCGGTCGCTCAAGCAACTGGAGGACCTTGAGACCGACGACCGCGTGCGGCAGAAGCTCCGCATCGACCAGCTCTACTGGAATGACTTCATGGGCGTCTCGGACTGGGGTATCGTGACCGAGCAGGAGTCGTCTCCGGGGCTTGAGTGGAACCTCGAGTTCGCGGCAGGGGTGCGTTCAATGGCCCGCCACCCGCACCTTGCGAAACACGTTCCGGAAGCGGAACAATTGGCGCGCGCCTGGCTGCTCGATGACGCCTACACGCTCGACGAGACTGCGGCAAAGCTCGGGGAGCAGTTCGGGACTCGCGCGACCGGCACGACCTTGCTCCGTCACCTCCTCGCGACCGGAGCGTTCCCGGAGGCAGACTGGACCGTCCGGTTCGACCTTGATCGCGACCTGCCGCTGTTGCACCGGAGGCCCGCGTCGTGATTCTGGTCCCGAACGGCGTTTACGGCGTTGGTCCCGAGATCGGCCCCGGGGATCGGGATCACAATCCTTCCGCATCAGTGGCCTCACAAGGTGGTGCCGGAACGCTGGATTGCAGATCGCGGGGAACTAATCGGCCCGATCGCCGACCTGCTTGTCAGTGCGTTCGACACCACTCTAAGCAATACGCCGGCCTACAGTCCTCAGTTGAAGGCGGATGTTGAAGCCGCCTTTGGCGCAATGCTCCGGACACTCCTCAGCAAGCTCGATTCCTATATTCCTCCGCGTCCGGGCCGAAAGTTCGGGGAGACGATCAACCTGACCATGCAGGAGCTCCATGTCCTGAGGAGAAGCGCAAAGCCGCCGAACTGGCGAAGCAAGATCAGGCCCGAAAAGCGCAGGCGGCTCAGGACGCCGGCGATGACAAGGGGAAAGGCAAAGAGCGCCAAGCAACCCGCAAGCCGCAGAAGACCATTGACCTGACCAGTCTTCCGCGCGCCTCGAAACGCGAGCATACGTGATTGGCTCGTTTCCTCAGCCCATCCCCGGCGAGACGTTTGAGAGCCTCGTCGCCCGCCTATCCAGGCGAATCACTGCTTCCGGGGCCATATTGCAGGGTCGCTATTATCAGGGGGCGAGCGCGGAGGGGCGCTTCTCTCCGGAAATGCTGGTCGCCAATCTCGCCGTGCCCGACTGGCTGCCTCTCCGGCGCCTCCTCGAAGAAAACACTCCTCTACCAGTCGTCAGGCCGTTCCTCGACCAGGAGGATTGCGAGCGCATCACCAAGCAACTCACCGTCGCGGAGCGATCGAGCACGATCACGCGAAGTTTATCCCGGTCTCCGCGCTTCTGCCCGGAGTGTCGGACGACGGAACTTGAGGGGCTGGCGGAGGTAGGCTGGCAGGTATTGCATCAGTTCAGATGGTTCTGGCGGTGTCAGGCGCATCGAATCCCCCTGTGGCAGATGCCACTGGCCCGGAAGGCGGTAGCAACCGAGATCGACACGGGCTGCCGTAACCGGGCGGATCTCGAGGTG
The DNA here is from genome assembly GCA_035549955.1 of Lacunisphaera sp. Lineage (GTDB taxonomy): Bacteria > Verrucomicrobiota > Verrucomicrobiia > Opitutales > Opitutaceae > Lacunisphaera. The sequence goes on from DASZPS010000203.1 coordinate 5,086, forward strand.
CTCAAGGCGATCGAGCGGGACACCAAATGGCTGATCGGAGCCCGGGTGCCGCCGCTCGGCCGCCTCCGCTGGCGTGAGTTCCATCGCAATGAGCTTACAAAGCGATTCGGGGTGCGGCCACCCTTCACGAGCCGTGACCTATTTCCCCTGGCGCACCGTATTCGTCCACGCGCACGTGAGTGGCTCCAACTCTCGATGATTTCGCACTTGGACAACTGGTTGTTGACGACCGTGCGCCATCAGCATGGCACCACCGACCCCCTCCTCCATCTCGCAACGCTGCGGATCTGCGGGGTCAGGGTCCACGAAGCGGTGCGTCGGCTCACCGCGGCCGGACCCGCGCCGGCACATGTAACCCCAGAGCCCTGAAAAATGAACCCTCGCAGGCTTCTGGTTCCTGAAGTATCCCTTGGCGGGTTAAGGCGGGAGAACCAGTCCAACCACATCCATGGACGCGAACAATAACCCAGTCATTTGGCTCGGCGCGGACCTCAGCGCCCCTGGTGTCATCATGTATTATCGCGGCAGAATGCAGGTCGAACCAATTAGGGGTGCCGTCATTCTTGATGACCTGGCAGGCTCGCCTAGTATCGCAGACGTGCTCGCAGCCGACAACTCCGAGGTCGAGATCCGCATAGTGCGCCGAGTCTCCTCTCACCGTCCGTGATCATCGCCGAATCGCTACACAACGGTTCCAAACATGGACGGTCCCGCAAACCATTCCTCAGAGGCTGACAAGATGCTAAGCAAGATCGGCACGCCCGAGGGCGTCGCGATGGCGCACGCTGAGATTCGACGCACGGGTATGCCGACTTACGGCGCCGACCCCGCGCATCCCGGCCTCATCGTCCAGCACTTGCCGAGCGGCGAAAAACGCTACGGGAGGATGGTCGACGGGTGTTTCGTCCCCAGCCAAACATCCTGAGCCAGGTGTCTATAAGTGGCCGGAAGGGACCCCAAATGGCCGCGTCCGGCCACTTATAGTGGTAGCGTATCCGACCGGAAGACCACCCACCCGCGCAGACGAAGGGCGCTGCGCACGACACGATGCGGCGTCCGACCCTTTCGCCGCCCACTAACTACAGATTCTTCACTTTCGGAGGCTCTTAACTACAGATTCTTCACCTATTGCTCTAAAAGCCCGCCTTTAAGTCCGGATTCTTCACCGGAACGAGTGATAGCCGGAGCCAGATGTAGCGGTTTTTACTTACAACTTCATACAAGTCGCGACCATCTTGCCGCGTGCCAAACCCGTTCTCGAGCAGGCGGACAAAGTCTCGCTGCTCCGGGGATTACGTCCAAAGTGACGTTTCTCATGAGCAAGCAATCGCCCGACAGGAAGACTCTGAAGATGACGGACCGGCAGATTATGTTGCGCGCGGTCCGACTGGCGCAGCGTTGTCAGAGTGAGCCCGGCAAAGTATCGCCGAAGGTGGCGGCGATCGTGGCTCGCAACGGCCGGATCTTGGGTGAAGCCTTCCGCGGCGAACTGGCTCCGGGGGAGCACGCCGAATATACCCTACTGGAGCGGAAACTTCCGCGCGAGACTCTTGCCGGCGCCACCCTCTTCGCGACGCTTGAACCCTGCACTTCTCGGAATCATCCCAAGATTCCCTGCGCGGATCGCGTGATCGAACGCCGCATCAAGCGAGTGGTGATCGGCACTCTCGATCCGAATGACGAGATTCGCGGCCGTGGCGAACTTCGCCTTCGGGCAGCCGGGGTGCAAATTCGCCGATTTGACCCCGACCTCATGGAGCGATTGGAGGAACTCAATCGCGACTTTAACCGACTGCATCCCATGGCGTCACGCCGGCGCCGGACAAAGGCGCAAACCAGCGATCCTGTGAAACCGGGCGAGGTCGGACCCAACGGGTTCGCCATCGGCTACACTAACGACGGGGACAAGGTTGAGTGGGTCCCGGACGATAAGAATCCGAAGAAGAGATGGCCGTTGCTGCTCCGGCGAAACGACAAGTCGATCCTGAAGTCCTACGGTGAGTTCTGGGATAAGGTATGGTGGAACCGGCACCAGAACTGGCTTCACCGCATCAAGACCGGACAAGAGCCGCTTACTAAGGCCCAGCGGCCAATTCTGAAACAAGCGAAGATGGCGGCGAAGAAGATCGAGAGAAAGTATGGCCGAAAGAATCTCGGTTGGGATGATTTTGAGTGGGGCTTGTTGAGCGGTCGAATGTCAGCACTGGCGTGGGTCATGGGTTCAGCCTGGGAAGAGTCGCTTGATACCTGAGGGGGGCCATGTCCGAGAGCTCGATGCAGAACCGAACGCAATTTTTGATTAGGGCCTCGGCACAGAACCGAGCGTAATTTTACATTACACTCGCCCCAACCTCGATCTTCGAGGGAGAAGGTTTGGGCCTCAGAACCGAGCGTGATTTTCAATCCATGATGTTTTTCCGTGGCCAGCGGCAGGCCCGTGGCTTCAATCGGCCCTTACCCAACGCAATGACCTTCGACTTTGATACCGTGATTGACCGCGCGGCCAGCGACAGCCGCAAGTGGCGCAAATATGCCGGTCGGGACATCCTGCCCTTGTGGGTGGCTGACATGGACTTTGCCGCGCCCCCGGCCGTGGTTGAGGCGGTGCACCGACGGGCGGACCACGGGATTTTCGGCTATGCCGCCCCCCTGCCCTCGCTGGTCGAGGCCACCGTCGACTACTGCGCCGCGCACTACGCCTGGAAGATCGAGCCGAACTGGATCGTCTGGCTCCCGGGCCTGGTCACGGGCCTCAACCTGGCGGCGCGGGCCGTCGGCGAACCCGGCGACGCCGTGCTGACCGCCACCCCCATCTATCCGCCGTTCATGAGCGCGCCCAAGAACCAGGGCCACGAAACGATCGGGGTGCCACTCGTGCCGCGGAGCGATGGCCGCTATGAATTCGACTGGCCGGCCATGGAGCGCGCGGTCACGGCCCGCACGAAGGTCTTTTTCCTGTGCAGCCCCCACAACCCGGTCGGCCGCGTGTTCACACGCACGGAGCTGGAGCAGGTCGCCGCCTTCTGCCTGCGGCACAACCTGGTGCTCGTATCCGACGATATCCACTGCGACCTCATCCTCGACGACCTGCCGCACCTGCCGGTCGCCGGGTTTTCGCCGGAAATCGCCGCCCGCACCATCACGCTGATGGCGCCGAGCAAGACCTACAACATTGCCGGGCTCGGCTGCTCCTTTGCGATCATCTCCGACCCGAAGCTGCGCTTGCAGTTTGTCCGCGCCATGGCGGGCATTGTGCCCGAGATGAACCCCCTGTCGTATGCCGCCTGCGAGGCCGCCTTCCGCGACGGCGAACCGTGGCGCCAGGCCCTGCTCGCCTACCTGCGCGACAACCGCGACCTCATCGCCGACTTCCTGCGGGAAAAGCTGCCGACCGTCACGATGACGCCCTGTGAGGCGACCTATCTCGCCTGGCTCGACGTCTCGGCGCTCAACCTGAAGGACGCCGGCCATTTCTTCGAACAACATGGCCTCGGTTTCGCCGACGGCGTCCAGTATGGCGCGCCCGCCGGCAAGTTCATCCGGTTGAACTTCGGTTGCCCCCGGTCGACCTTGCGCGAGGCGCTGGCCCGCCTGCAGCGCGCGGTCGCCGCGCGTTGATCCGCCATGAAGGGTCCGCCGCAGGTGATCTTCCTCGCCTTGGGGGCCATCGCCCTGGGCCAGTCCATCTGGCAGCATGGCCGCCTGCCGGAGAGAGTCGCCGCACATTTCAACGCTTCCGGCGAGGCGGATGGCTACCTCTCGCGCGGCCTGCATACCGCGTGGCACCTGGCCACCGTGTTGTTTCTCACCGCCCTCTTCCAGGGAATTGCCGTGCTGCAAGCCCGGCTGCCGAAGGACTACGTCAATCTGCCGCATCGCGACTACTGGCTCGCCCCCGGGCGCGCCGCGGCGACCCATGACTGGATCGCCAGCCTCGTGCACCTGCTGGGTTCCGCGGTCTTGGTTTTCTTCATCGCGTTGTTTCATCTCCTGTACCAAGCGAACCTCAACCCGCCGCCACGGCTAGGTGCCGCCGTGTGGTGGCTGGCGGGCACGCTGCTCGCGGCGGTGGCTGCCGCGCTGGCTGCGCTCGCGGTCAAATTTGGCCGCAAGCCAGTCGCCTGATCCATGCGCATCGGCCCCTACGAGTTGCGGTCCAACCTCTTCCTGTCGCCCCTGGCGGGCTACACCAACCTGCCGTTCCGGCTCGTCGTGCGCGAGATCGGGGGCCTCGACTGGACGACGACCGATCTCGTCAACGCCCGCTCGCTCATCGAGCGCAATCCGCGCGCGCTCCAGCTGATCCGCACCTGTCCGGCGGAAAAGCGGCTGGCCGTCCAGCTCTTCGGCGCGGTCCCGGAAGAAATGCGCGACGCCGCCCTGATCGTCGAGTCGCTTGGCATCGCGTCGGTCGACATCAACATGGGTTGTCCCGTCAAAAAGGTCACCGGCATCGGGGGTGGCTCGGCCATGATGACCGAAATGAGCAGGACCGCCGCCCTCGTGCGCGGCATGGTCAACGCCGTGAAAATCCCGATCACCGCCAAGATGCGCCTGGGTTGGGATGACAACAACCTCACGGCGCCCGACCTCGCCCGCGTCCTCGAGGATGCCGGCGTCGCCGCGATCTTTGTCCACGGCCGGACCCGCGCCCAGGGATTCAGCGGCACGGTCAACCTCGCCGGCATCCGGGCCGTCGTCCAGGCCGTGAAGAGAATCCCGGTGATCGGCAACGGTGACGTCACCACCCCCGGGGCGGCGAAACACATGTTCGAAGAGACCGGGTGCGCGGGCGTGAGCATCGGCCGCGGCGCATTCTACAACCCCTGGATTTTCGCCCACACGCAGCATTACCTGCAGACGGGCGAGCTGAAGCCGGAACCCGGCTACCCGGAACTCGTGCAGGTCATGCGCCGCCACCTGGACCTCATGATCGAGGTCTTCGGCGAGGAACACGGCTGCAAATTCTTCCGCAAACCGGCGTCGTGGTACGCGAAACGGTTCGGGCCGGCGCGGGAGTTCAAGAAAGGCGTGACGAAATTCAGCACCAAGGCGGAGTTCGAGGCCTTGCTCGCCGCGTACGAGAATTGGCGCGCGCCGTTCTGCGACGCGCACGGCGAACTGCTGCCCAAGTTCCGCCCGGCGCCGATGACCGCCTCGTTCATGCTGGATCCCGATGATCCGGCCGTCATGCGCCGCGAATCGATCCCCGTGCCCAAGGGGCCGGTGGACGTCTGGTAGCCCACGCCATGCTGCGGAAGTTTTCCCCGCCCTTCCGTCTGGCCTTTGCGGCGCTGCTCTGCGTCGCGTCCAGCGCGCTCCGCGCGCATGATCCGTTTGAAATCACCGCGCAGGCGCAACTGCGTACCGACACGCTGGAGATCAACCTGACCATGGCACGTTCCACCGCGCTGGCGGTGTCCACGGGCAACCCGGAAGCGCCCACCTTCGAATCCGCCGACTTCGAAAAACATCACGCCGGTTTCGTCGCCGCCGCGCCCAAGCTCTTCATCATCACGGCGGGCGGCCCGCCGCTCGAGCTGCGGTCGGCGACGGCCTCGCTCGGCCGGGAGGAGGACGTCGATCTCCACCTGGTCTATCCCGCCCCGCCGCCGGGCGCGCGGATGCTGCGCTTCGAGGCGCCGCACGTCGGCCGGCTTCCGTACGGCTATGGTAATTCCCTGGTCGTGCGGGACGCATCCGGGAATATCCTCGGCAGCGCGCTGCTGCGGAAGGAAGAACCCGTGCTCGAGGTTCAGCTTGCCGCAGTCGCACCGGCTCCGGCGGCCGGCCCGGTCGGCACTCAGGCGTCGCCGGTCCCGGCACGCGCACGACCCAACCTCTTCTCGTCGTTCCTGCGCCTCGGGGTGGAACACATCCTGACCGGCTATGATCATCTGCTTTTCCTCTTCGGCCTGCTGGTCGCCTGCCAGAGCTGGCGCCGGATGTTGGTTATCATCACCTGTTTCACGCTGGCCCATTCCATCACCCTGACGCTGGCCGCGTTTGGCCTGGTGGCGATCCCCAGCCGCATCGTCGAACCGTTGATCGCGGCCTCCATCCTGTTCGTTGGCATCGAAAACCTGCTGCGGCACGAGGAGCCGCCCGGACGCTGGTTGCTGACGCTGGCGTTCGGCCTGATTCATGGCTTCGGCTTTGCGGGCGCGCTGCGCGAGGCGGGGCTCGGTCTCTCGGGTGCGGCGCTCGGCGTGCCGCTGTTTTCCTTCAATCTCGGCGTGGAGCTGGGCCAGCTCGCGGTGGTCGCCGTTGTCTTTCCCCTGCTGCTGTGGCTGCGGACCCGCCCCGCGTTTGTCCGCTTCGGTCCGCCGGCCTTGTCGGTGGTGGTCGCGGCTGCCGGCGGCTGGTGGCTGCTGCAACGCACGATCCTCGCGTAGGCTTGTGTCATAAGCGAAGCTCGCCAACCGGCGCCGTCCGGCCCAGCGTGCGGGCATGTCGGATCTCCTCCACCTTTGGGGCATCTACCTCGGCACGTTGGTCGGCCTGCTTCCGATCATCAACCCGCTGTCCGCCGGCCCGACCTTCCTCGCGATCACCGAGGGCGACAGCGAGGAACGGCGGCGCGAGCAGGCGCTGAAAGGTTCGCTCTACATGGTGGCCATCCTCGTGAGCTTCCTGATTGGCGGCACCTTTATCATGAAGTTCTTCGGCATCTCGATCCCGGGCCTGCGCATCGCGGGCGGGATCCTGCTCACCGGCATCGGCATGAGCATGCTCCGGGCGGGCAATGCCCGCGAGGAAAGCGACGCCATTCAACACGAGGCGGCGCGCCGCAAGGTGGACATTTCCTTCTCCCCCCTGGCCATGCCCATGCTCAGCGGTCCCGGCTCCATCGCGGTCACGCTGGGCTTCACCTCCCTCGCCACGGGCGTCCTCGACTATGCGGCCATCATCGCCGGCATCGTCACGGTCGCCCTGATCACGTACATCGTGCTGCGCATCTCGGGCCGGCTGGTCGGATTCATCGGGCCGGTCGGCGTGAATGCCATGACCAAGATCATGGGCTTCCTCATCATGAGCATGGGCGTCCAGTTCGTCGTCAACGGCACCCTCGCCATCGCCACCGATCCGGAACTGCTCCGCGGGATCAAGGCCGTGCTGGGGTAGCGCGCTGTAAGAAAAGTGGCGGGCGTTCGCGGTGGAACCTGCGCTCCGCGCCGGTTCAGCCCGCGCGGAGCGCGGGCTCCACCTTCGCATGCGAGCGCCGCCACGCCTCCGGCCCGGCTTTCGACCTTCGGCCTTCGCCTTTCGACCGCCCGTCCTCTCCCCTTGACATCCGACAAGAGCGCCGCTCTCCTGTCGGCGTTCTACAGCAAGCCCCATGCCCGACTACAAAAGTGAACTGTTCCAAGGCACGCTCGACCTGTTGATCCTGCGCGTGCTCGCCGCGAGCGGGGCGATGCACGGCTGGGGCATCGCCCAGCGCATCCAGGTGCTTTCGCGCGACGTCCTGGTCGTGAACCAGGGCTCGCTCTATCCGGCCCTGCACCGGCTGGAAGCGCAGGACTTCATCGCCGCCGAGTGGGGCGTGTCCGAAAACAACCGCCAGGCCAAGTTCTACCAACTCACCCGCAAGGGCCAGCGCCAGCTCGCCGATGAAACCGCCTATTGGGACCGGTTCACCTCGGCCGTCGGCCTCGTCCTGCAAAACCGCGCGCCGGCCAGTTCATGATCTCCCCGGGGCATCTCCTGCGCCGGCTGTTCCGCCGCGCTCGCGCCGAAAATGAGCTGACGCGCGAGATGGAGCACCATCTGGCCATGGAGACCGAGGCGCGCATTCGGGAGGGACTTCCGCCTGGCGAAGCGCGGCTCGCCGCGTTGCGCGCTTTCGGCGGGGTGACCCAGGCCCAGGAGGCATGCCGCGATGCCTGGGGCGTGCGGTTCATGGACAACCTGCGACAGGACCTGGCCTACAGCTGGCGCGGATTGCGCCACAACCCCGGCTTTGCCTGCGTCGTCATCCTGACCCTGGCGCTGGGCATCGGCGCCAACACCGCCATCTTTTCCGTCGTCCAGGGCGTCCTGCTTCGTCCGCTGGCCTACCGCGATCCCAATCGCGTCGTGATGGTGACGCAAGCGGCGCCCGGTTCCGGCCAGGCCTCGCTGGGCTTCTCGGTGCCGGAGTTCATGGATCACCGGCAGCGCAATCGCGCCTTCGCCGCGATGTCCGAATTCCACTCGATGTGGTTCATCCTGCTGGGGCGGCCCGAGCCCGTGCGCGTGCAGACCGGCGTGGTGTCCGACAACTTCTTTGACCTGCTGGGCGTGAAGCCGCTGCTGGGCCGCGCCTTCCTCCCGGGGGAGGACCAGATCGGCGCGGCGCCCGTGCTGCTGCTCAGCTATGAGTTCTGGCAGGCGGAATTTGGCGGCGATCCCGGCGTGGTCGGCCGCGTGTTCGAAATGAACAACAAGCCGCACACCGTCGTGGGCGTGTTGCCTCCGCTGCCGGCCTTCCCGAACGCCAGCCAGGTTTACATGCCGGCCTCGGCCTGCCCCTTCCGCGCCGCACCCAACACCCTCACCAATCGCACCGGCCGCATCGTGAGCCATGTGTTCGCCCGCCTGAAGGACGACGTGACGATGACCCAGGCTGGCGAAGACAGCCGGCGCATCGGCGTGGAACTGTGCGGCGAGTTTCCCGAAAGCTACCCGGTTTCCGACCGCCACACGGTCACGCTCGAACCGGTGGCCCAGGCCTTCACCGGGGATGCGCGCACCCCGCTCTTCGTGCTGCTGGCGACCTCGGGCTTCGTGCTGCTGATCGCCTGCGCCAACGTCGCCAATCTTTCCCTCGCCCGCCTGGTGCGGCGCGATCGCGAACTCGCCGTGCGCGCCGCGATGGGCGCCGGGCGCGGCCGCATCCTCCGACAGCTGCTGACGGAAAACCTCCTGCTGGCCCTCATCGGCGGGACCGGCGGCCTGGCGCTGGCCGCCATCAGCGTGCGCCTGCTGGTGGTGTACGCCGGCCGGTTCCTGCCGCGCGCCGGGGAAATCGCCATCAACGCGCCGGTGCTGCTTTTCGCCCTCGTCATTTCCGTGCTCACCGGCCTCGTCTTCGGCTCCAAGGTGCCGCTGCCGGATGGGGACGCGCTCGCCAATGCGCTCAAGGATGGTTCGCGGGGCACCGGCGCCGGACGCACCCGGCTGCGCGCCGCGCTGGTGATCGGTCAGGTCGCCATTTCCGTTCCCCTCCTCGTGGGCGCCGGGCTTTCGCTCCGCAGCCTCCAGAACCTGCATGCCGTCGACCCGGGCCTCGAAACGAATCGCGTGCTCGCGGCCAACGTCAGCCTGAACTGGTCGCGCTATAACGATTTTCCCACGCGCTTCGGCTACTGGGACCGCGCGATGCACGAGGCGGGCAAGCTGGCGGGGGTGGAAAGCGTCGCCCTCACCGGCAAGGAACCGCTCAACGGCCTCGTCAACTTCACCATCCCCTTCCAGATCGAGGGCCGGAGTCTCGCCCCGGATGCGGTGGGTCCGCGAGCGACGGCGATCGTGGTCAGCGAGGATTATTTCAAGGTGATCGGCCAGCCGTTGCTGCGCGGACGTGCGTTTCTGTCGACCGACACCGCGCAGGCCCCGCCGGTGATCGTCGTCAACCAGACCCTGGCCCAACGCCACTGGCCCGCCGGGGACGCGGTCGGCCAGCACGTGAGCACCGACAACGGGAAAACGTGGCGGACGATCATCGGCGTCGTCGCCGACACCCGCCAGCAGCTGGACCAGGCGCCGGTCGACGAAATGTACAGCCCGCTGCGGTCCAGCGGCGGCGTGCTGGTCGGCTCGGTGCTGGTGCGCACCAGCCAGCCGCCGGAACTGCTCGCGCGACAATTGCGCGCTGCCCTCCTGGCGGTGGATCCGCAACAGCCGGTCACTTCGGTCGAGTCATTGCTCGAGGTCCGGGACCAGACGATCGCCCCGCGCCGGTTGACCACCACCCTGCTGGGATTGTTTGCGCTTCTCGCGCTCGGCATCACCTCCGCCGGCATCGGCGGTGTGCTCGCGTTTTCGGTCAGCCAGCGCACCCAGGAAATCGGCATCCGCATGGCCCTCGGCGCCAGCCGCGGCGCAGTGCTCGCGATGGTCCTGCGCCAGGGCCTGCTGCTGGTGGGAGTCGGGCTGGTGTTGGGCACGCTCGGCGCCTGGTCGCTCAGCCACCTGATGGGCAGCGTGCTTTACGGGGTGCCGCCGAATGACGTGCTGACCTTCGTCGCCGTCGTGATGACCCTGCTCATCGTCGCCGCGGGCGCTTGCCTGGTGCCAGCGAGGCGTGCGACCACGGTCAGCCCGGTGACGGCGTTGCGGAGCAGTTGAGGTCGCGCGCAGCCTCGGGACGCGCCCTGAAGCCCGTCCGGCGGCGGGGTTACACCTGCACTCAGCCGGAACCTCTCAGTAGGTGGGCGTCGGTTTCCACACCGGCGCTCTGTCGTCGATCTGGCAATCGACGATCACTTGGTGGAGCGCGTTGCTCCCCAACGCGCTGAGGACATCCGCTGCGAAGAAAGCGCCCTGGGGAGCAGGTCACTCCACCTCGAATTGCAAAGTTCCGGATTAGAGGCATTCAGCTCAGGACCCCGAGCTGGTCGAGGGGCACACCGACGCCAGTTTTACACGCCCCGTGAGTCCCTGTCGGCGATGTGGAAATCGCCGACCACCAATAGGTGGAACGCGCTGACCCCAGCGCGTTGCGGCGAAGCCGCTCCGAGCCAGCGCCTTGGGGTCAAGTCGCTCCACCTTTTACACATCGGCGCTTTACCGGCCTCGCTGAGGCCGGTCCGGGGTCACCGACCCCGGCTACAACCGCACCGTTTGTTTCTAACCGGAGCAAAACGTGTTTTGCGGCCTGGGGCTGAATAGTTCCGGCCTAGTTCCGGCGTTCGACCTTGGCTCCCGTCTTGTCCTTGAAGGTGAGCATGCGCGTCTCGGGGTTGTAGCCATCGAAGGTGATGCCCAGCTGCGGATTGACCAAGTCGCCCGGGGAATAGGAACTCTTGCCCACGAAAACGCGTGGGTTGGCTCCGCCTCGCACGCCAGCGATCTTGAGGTTTTCCACCCAGCCCCGGAAAGCGATGCTCGCGGGCGGGGCAGGCGGTGGCTTGGGCGGGGCGGCGGGCTTCACCTCCTCCGGCTTCGGTTCCGGTGTCGTGGCGACCGCCGGCTCGCCCGCCTTGGGCTCGCCGGGCTTGGCGGCCGCGGCTGTCGTCTCGGCGGGCTTGGCCTCGCCCGGAGCGGCCGCCGCCGGGGTGGCCGTAGTCGCTTCCGGCGCGGGTTCGGCGGGTGCTGCGGCCTGCTCGGCAGGCTTGTTCTCCCCTTCGGAGGTTGCTGCCGCTGGGGCCGGG
>DASZPS010000204.1:0-2755 GCA_035549955.1 Lacunisphaera sp.
CACGCGCTGTACAATGTTCCAAAATCGCTTGTAATCGAGTCATTTCTTCCGCGAGCGTCGCTGCGGCCTGAGTTGGGCGGCGGACGTTCAGCCGCGACCGCTTCGACGTCTTTATCACATCCTCACGTGGAAGAGCGGACAGGAGGTCCCGGTCATGGATGATCGATCCCTCACGCGGCCACGCTGGCTGGTTGTGCGCGTCTGCGAGAGCAGCCGCCATCAGAGGCAGTTGCTGGCCCAGGTTTACCAGCAGGTCTTTCCCCAGATCCGTCAGCCGCTGGACAACGTTGCGGCTACGCGTTGGCGTCTTCCCCACTCACATCGAGCCGCCGCGCGGGTTGCGGCAGGAGCGTAAGCATGTTGCAGTGCAATACCATTCATAGCAACAATACCATCCGCGCGGCGCTGTACGCCCGCGTCTCCTCCGAACAGCAGGCCAACGCCGGCACCATCCAGTCGCAGATCGACGCGCTGCTGGCGCGGGCCACGCAGGACCAGGTGACGATTGAGCCGGAGTTGCGTTTCATCGACGAGGGCGTCAGCGGCGCGACGCTGGTGCGACCGGCGCTGGAGAAGCTGCGCGACGCGGCCGCCGCCGGCGTTATCGACCGGCTCTACGTGCTGTGTCCAGACCGGCTCTCACGCCAGTACGCGCATCAGATGGTGCTGATCGATGAGCTGGAGCGCTGCGGCGTGGCGGTGCAGTTCGTCAATCACGAGCTGGGCAAAACGCCCGAGGACCAACTGCTGCTGCAGATGCAGGGAATGATCGCCGAGTACGAGCGTGCCAAGATCCTGGAACGCTGCCGCCGGGGCAAGCTGCACAGCGCCCGCGCGGGCAAGCCCAGCGTGCTGGGACGTGCGCCTTATGGTTATCGCTACGTGAGCGGCCAGGACGGATGCGGTGCGCAGTTCAATGTTCATCTGCCGGAGGCATCAATCGTTCAGCAGATCTTTGAGCACGTGGCCCTGCAGCGCATGAGCCTGCGGCAGGTGTGTGAAACACTGGAAAAGCAGGGGGTTTTGTCACCTTCGGGACACAAACGCTGGAGCGCTTCGACGGTCAAGACCATGCTGGACAATCCTGCCTACAAAGGCGCCGCCGCTTACGGCAAGACCTGCCGCGGACCTCTGCGTTCGCGTCTGCGGCCCATTCGCGGCAGCAGCGGGATTCCGCGCGGCGGACGCAGCATCTATCACGCGCCGCGGGAGCAGTGGATTTCAATTGCGGTGCCGGCGATCGTCGAGCAGTCGCTGTTTGAGCAGGTCGCTGAGCAATTGGAGGAAAACCGCAAGCGTTTTCGCCAGCGCCGCAGCGGAGCGATCCATCTGCTGCAGGGGCTGTTAATGTGCGTCCATTGCGGGTACGGGTGCTATGGGACGCAATCCCATTCATCAAAATACGGCTACTACCGCTGCGTGGGCAGCCAGCCGTACCGCTGCGGCGGCAAGGCGCTGTGCAGCGTCAAGGCGGTGCGGCAGGACATGCTGGATGAGGCGGTGTGGAACGACGTGCGCCAGCTCCTGAGCGATCCGGCCCGCGTACATCGCGAACTGCAGCGGCGGATCGATGGCGAGGATGCCCAGGCCCAACAACAGACGCACAAGAAACTGCAATCGCAGACAAACAAGCTCCGCCGCGGCATCGCGCGTCTGATTGATGCATATGAACAGCAACTGGTGAACAAAAGCGAGTTTGAACCGCGCATCAAGGCGGCCCGCCAACAACTGCAGCAGTTGGAGCAGCAGATGAAGCAGCAGATGGACCAGCAAGCTCGCCAGAAGGAGATGAGGCTGGTGATCGACAACCTCCAGGCGTTTTCGGCGAGCGTGACAACAGGACTGGACCAGGCGGATTGGCAGACCCGCCGTCAAATCATTACAACACTGGTCAAGCGTGTGGAGTTGGAAAAAGACCGGGTGAGAATCGTGTACAAGGTAGACCTATCCCCTTTTGACCTTCGCCCCGCACGGGGCGATTTGGAACATTGTACAGCGCGTGCCGTTGCAAACTGATGCATCGAACCGGGCAGCAGCAGTCGGCGTTCTTCCCCGTTTTCATCCTTCCGCCTTCTGCCTTCCTCCTTTCTTGAGCCCCCAACACCTACTGATCGGAGCGGGGCCATGCGCACTTAACAGGTCAACGGAGAAAATCGGAACCCTTCCGGGGGGGACCAAATCCAACCCCAACGACTCGCCCAGTTCCCGCCCGCGACCACCGCAGCCACGCGCCGCGGATCTGATACACCGCCCAACAGCGCCACGAATGAGTGAAGTGGTGATCGCCGGCGAACGGAAGCGAAAGAAGAGGTGTTCGGTCCTCTCGTTGCGTATCTACAAAAGCGGTTAAGGGTCGTGTCCCCTTTAAGTTACCCTTTCGATGAGCAGAATCTTCAGGTCGATCAGCGCGGCTTCCTCATCGCTCAGGACAAGAAATTCCTGCGCATCAGTGACGCGGTAGCCGAGTTTCTTCAGTTTGGTGCGTTTGCGCTGGTTCATTCTGAACTCCGCTCTCGGTCATAGCGCGCCAGCCGCTCTTGGCATTGGTCGATTACTTCCGGCGGGGTTTTGCGCGTCTTTCGTGGCACAGGCTTTTAGCCTGTGTGTGTTTCCGTCAAGTCGCGGCTTCTTCGGCTCGGGCGCAACGGACACGGGCTGAAAGCCCGTGCCACGTTAAAAGTTCACACGCTCCGGATGACGGCAACTCGCTTGGTCATTGGACATTGGGATTTTGTTGGTCATTGGGATTTGGTCA
>DASZPS010000205.1:0-32124 GCA_035549955.1 Lacunisphaera sp.
CGCGTGGCCTTCCTCTTCGCAAACTTGATCACCCCGTCGGTCGGATCGACGAGCAGCCAGTGCATGAAGCGCGGGCCGACCAGCTCAAGTCTTTTCCCCTCGGGAATCGCATCGGTGAACCGCTGCGGATACGCCAGGGCGAACTCCCGGTCATGCGGGAGCAGGTTGAGAAACAGCCGGCGCTGCAGGTAGCCGAGCAGCTTGGGCACCTCGGGGCGGGCCTCGATGATGGCCTGGCTGACCACGTCAGCGAACTCCGGCGCCGCGAACTTGGCCCGCACCGCCGCCGAGGGACTCTTCTGCTTCAGCATCAGCGCGAGCGCGCGATAGTGGCTGTCAACGGCGCTGCGCTGGGCATCCGTCAACTTCTCGCCATCCGGCACGCGGCAGATCTTCTCCGCGCCGGGATACTCGCCAAGGCCGTCCCACTCCGCCTCCACGAACACCGGCCGCTTCAAGGGCTCGTTCTCCCGCCAGCCGGCCTTGGACACTGCGGTTGAGTGGGAATTTTCGGCCACGTGGGCCAACGCGCCATTGGCGCGGACAACTACTGAATGGAAGTCACACATGTTGGTTTGGGTTGAGGTTCATCACGAAAGTCTGGCTTGCGGGAGCGCGTTGTGCTCGACGCCGTCGAGAAGGCGACCGGCGGCCTTCTTGCCGACACGATCCATCGCCGTCGCTTTGCCGTCCCACCAGTCGCCCTGACAGCCCCAACGGCCGTCGGGAAGCATATAGACCCCGCCGCCAGTATACTTGCCACGAACGGGCTTCGCATCGCTTGGCTTCCATTGCCCCCATTGCTTGAAGAAGAACGGCACGCCTTCCGCCGCGCATTGGTTGCGCAGGCTCCGGGCCCAGTCGGGGTGCATCGGTCTGGTGCCTGGGCCGCTCTCGCCGCCGACAATCACCCAATCGATGCCTCGCTGATCGCCGAGCCACTTCGGGCCGCCAATCGAATGATTGAGATCCACCGCGCCGAGTAGCGGCTCGCAACTCAGGAACCTAACGCGGGCTGGAATCTGCAGCAGGAGGGGAATTCGGTCTGTGGCACGGGTCTGATCCTCGACGCTGGTGCCAATCCATACGTTCTCGGGCGACATCCCAATCCACCAATTGGAAATGAACGCGCTGGTGGCCTTCTGCGCTTCAGAGTAAGTTTTGGCGGGGTGACAGAGCCACGCATGCGCATCGTTCGTCCGTGACCTCCAGTTCTCCGGACGCTTCGTCAGAAGCAGCCAATCGAGATGTGGAGTGCGGCGGATGACGTCGAGCATGTCGGCGAACCACTCGATCGGGACCTCTTCGTCGAACGGATCGCACATGCTGGGGAACACCGTTTGACGCACGCCCAGCTTCACCGCCCGCTTCTCCAGCTTGAGCGCGTTCTTCTCGAAGCTCTCGATCCGCAGCCGGGGCGCACCCTTGCCGCAGTGCTTGCCGCCTTTCCAACGCTTCAGGAGCGTCATCATGTAGCAGTGCAGGCAGCCGGGGCTCACTTTCGTGCAACCCCACCAGGGCGAAAGCGAGTGCATGCACCATTCGATCAGGGTGTTTATGCTCATCGCTTGTCCCCCTCGATGACGGTGAAGGGCGGAGGAACGTCGGCGGTCGCGGCGCCGCCATCGGCCAGCGGCGGGGGCGTGAATTTCTTTGGCGTGGCCGCAGCCTTAAACGACTCCAGGCGCATCAGCGCCTCGATCTCGTCCTTCTTCGCCGCCAGCACCTTCAACACGTGGTTGAGGTGGGTGTTGTCGTGGCACACCAGCGTCACCGTCTCGCCCCGCACCATCCAGTCGGCGTACACACAAAGCCCCCGCTTCTGCAGGATCTTACGGGCCACGCCGTCCACCGTGGGGCGCCTCAGCAACGCCGTGAGCTCCGGCGACAGCTGCAGGCCTTTCTCGCTCATTGCGGTCTCGATCGCTTTGTCGAGCCCGCGCTTGGACTGCCACAGCGCCAGGCGGTAGAACGCCCAGCAGAGCAGGACCGACACCAAGGCAGAGGGCAGGGTGCTCATCGTGCACCTCCGCGTCGGGGCTTCGTCTTGATGCTGGCCTTCACCGCCGCGACTGCCTTGCTGGCGGCCGATTTCTTGGCCACCTTTGGCTTCTTCGGCTTCGGCTTGGATGCGGTGGCCTCGGTGGTCGCGGCCTTGGCCACGGCCGTCAGGTCCACCCGGGCCAGGTGGGCAAAGGCCTTGAGCGCCGGGGAGTTGATTCCGTCGGTCGTGATCGAGTCAGCCGCCAAGAGCAGGGGCACCAGCGCCTGCTGACTCGCCGCCGGCTGGCGCGCGATCGCCTTCTTCAGCTTGTCATGGGTGGCTTCCTTGGTCGCCAGAACGCGCTGCACAATCCACTGGTGCGGAATGGTGGTAAGCCCGATCAGTCGCAGCATGGCATCCCAGTACAGCGACCCGTCCCAGTCGCTCGCCATCGCC
This sequence comes from Lacunisphaera sp., assembly GCA_035549955.1. Lineage (GTDB taxonomy): Bacteria > Verrucomicrobiota > Verrucomicrobiia > Opitutales > Opitutaceae > Lacunisphaera. Next base: position 2,441 of record DASZPS010000205.1, read on the forward strand.
TTGTGCACGGCCCGCACGAGCGCGGCGTTCACCAGCTCGCGCAGCCTGGCCTCCTCCGCCGCGGCCTGCTGCTCCTGCCGCAGCTTCTCTGCGTGTTCCCGCTTCCCGCGGGCGAAGGTGTCGTCGGCATCCTCGCCGGCGCGGGGCGTCACCGGCTCGTCGCTGCCTTTCTGGCCGCGGAAGATCGGCTCGCCCAGCTTCTCTGCCGCGGCGATTAGCAGCGTGCTGTTCACCAGCCAGCGGCCGCGGCCGGCGCCATCCTTGGCCAGCACCACCTCGGGCGCCATGCCGGCGGCCTTGGCCTTGTCGTGTAACTGTCGCCACGTCGGCGAGCTACTCACCTCTGGCTTCAGCAGGTGATGCATCGGAAGGGTGTCGAGCTCCACCCAATCCGAGTCGATGCGGACCTCCGTGGTGCGGTGGGGCTCGAAGTTCCGGGCGCTGTCCTTGTCGGTCAGCACGGTCACGCCGAGCCGGTTGGCCTCGGCCACCACCTGCAAGAACGCCGCCTGGCACTTGCTGCGGAAGCACGCGGGGTTGGTGCACACGTCGGTGCGGGCACGCTCCTTCTTCCCGCCGGGCATGTTGCCCAGCCGCATCGGGCACACCGAGCACTTGCCGGCCGCGGGGACGAGGTCCGCGTTCTCCTGGTCGAAAGGCGCACCCTTCAGCAGCACCATGAACTTCTCCGAGATCATCAGCTCCACCTCGGCGTGGGTCATCGGGCGGCCGTCGCGCCCGCCGGCGAGGGCCAGCTGGCCCGCCTCGTCGCGCAAGGCATCGTCCGGCACGCGGGCGATCGCCTCGGCCACGCTGGGGAGCAGCTGGCCATCGTTCAGCGCCTGCTGGAGCTTGCCCGACAGCCGCAGCAGGCGGCGCCGCGCGTGCACATAGTCGTGCTTCTTGCCCACCCGGGCGGCCAGGCTGTCGGCCGTGTGGAGAGGCTTGCCCTCGGCGTCCTTGTAGGAGAGCAGCTGCTCGAAGCCCGCGGCCTCCTCGAGCGGCCGCAGCTCGTTGCGCTGCATCTGCTCGGTGAGGTTGATGGCGAGCACCTCGGGATCCGTCATGGCCTTCACGCGCACCGGGATCTTGAGGCTGAGGCGGGCGTCGCGCTCGAGGGCCCGCTTGGCCGCGCGGTACCGGCGCTCGCCCGACACGATCTCATAGCTCAAGCCAGCCTCGCGGTCGGGCCCGGTGGGCTGCGCGGCCTTGTCCAGGTCGGCCGCCGTCACGGTGCCCGCGCACCAGGCGGGGCGCACGATCAGGTTGGAGAGCACGCCATCGGCGGCGATGCTGTCGGTGAGTTCCGCGAGCGACTGCTCATCGAAGTACTTGCGGGGATTCAGGGAGCCGGGCTTCAGCCGGGCAAGGGGGAGGTCGAGGGTCATGGGAGGGGTGGGTAAAATTTGTTATCCGGCGAGAATTCTCCGGGCTTCATCGAGTGACGTGCAGATGTGATCACACATTTTGGCCATCAGCTCAGGCTCCTCGCCGTCACGGGTCAGCAGGAGCGTTTGCTTGCCTTGCCCCGCGGCCCAGCCGAGTTCGAGGTGCGCCGAACGACCGCACGGCAACACCAGAAGAAAAGTGTCCGCCCACTTCATCGCGTTGAAGTCTGACGCAAAGCCAGCTTTTGCGATGGGATGATCTAACGCAGCGCGGTATTGGTCAGCGGACCAATTCCGCCAGTTGGGATCGATCTCAGACCAAGAAAAGCCGACGTCACCGGGACGCGGGTTCTTGAAGTCATAGACTAAATGCCCATCCAAATGGAGCGCCTTTACTACGTCGGACTGGAGTGGGTTGCGCCAGGAACTCGCGACATAGATGCGCCTCCAGCGCACAGCGTGATAGCTAGGTTCGGGATTGACGGATGTGGTCATAGATTCACGCCACGCGCCGGCCGGTGGCGCGGTTGCGGTTGCCGGCGGCGGCGAGGGCGTACTTCACGCACACGTCGTCGCTCTTCTGGTAGGGCGCCTTCACGGCGGAGATGCCGCGCGCGGCGAGGAAGCCGTTGAGCTTGTTCTTGCCCCGCCAGCTCCAAGTGGCGCGGGTCTGGCCGAACATCCCGCCCAGCTTCTGCAGGCTCATGCGCAGGACCAGCGGCTCGAAGTAGGCCTTGGCCACCATGAACACCCGCTTCACCGCCTGCTCGGGCGCGGCGCCATCCCGAAAGAAGAACTCCAGCAGCGCGACCACGGCGGCCTGCCGCGCCTGGAACTGCCCCAGCAGCTCGTCCGGGCTCGCGGCCTGGTAGTCGATGAGCGCCGCCGCCGGCACCTCGCGGGCCATGAACAGCTGGCGCTGGCGGTCCCACGCGGCCTTGAGCACGGTGCGGATCGCGGCCTCGTGCGTCGCGGGCTTGCGCCGGGCGATCCGCGTGCCGCGCAGCAACGCCGCCAGCCGGTGCTCGCGGGCCGCCTCGTCATCCGCCACGAGCAGGGAGCGCTCGGAGTAGGGCAGCGCCTGCAGCAGGTCGCAGCCCATGGCTTCGGCCAGGCGATACAGGCGCAACGTCACCCGCTCCGGGTGCGGCCCGTCGCCGAAGAGGTGCGCCATCAGCATCCCCGCCACGTCGCTGCGGTCCGGCGCCGGCGGGGTGAGCTCGCGCTCCTCTGCCTCCATCAGCGCCACCGCCGGGTCGGCATGGTCCACGCCTTCAGCCGCTGCCGAGAGCGGCCGGGCCTTCCAGTGGCGGACGATGTCGTGGGAGCGGGTCATTGCAGGTCGGCACGATCCATCCAGGCGGGGCGCACGATCAGGGCCCGCGACGGCACTTCCTTCCGCTGGCGCAGGAACACCTCGAGGCTGTAGGCCCTGGCGGCGTATCCGCGGCGCCTCAACTCCGCCATCAGCGCGGCCACGTCATCGCGAGTCAGGTCGCCGGCGGCCGGGATGCCCAACACTCCAAAAGCAGCGAGGTCGAGTTCGACCACCTGCGCGACTTCCTTTGCCGTGAACGTGCCCACGGCGGGCGTGATCAGCGAGCTCATGGTGATTCCTTTTTGGGGGACGCCGAACTGCCAGCGGCCGCAGCGAGTTGCTTCGCCCATCGGTCGTTCTGTATTTCCACCGTCACCGTCAGTACGCGGCGGGCGAAGTCGAAGCTCCGCACCGGCGCCTGACCGCGCAGCGTCTGCTCGAGACCGCAGTTCCAAGCCAGGGCGACGTTAAACAGAATTGGCGCGCGACCATTGCGCAGCAGCTGGTCCTGCAGCCATAGCACGTGTGCCGTCGCGATGGCTTCATCCGTTACCTCTTCCTTCCGCGCCACAATCTCCGCGCCGCGATCGCGCCGCACAGCAGCCGTGAGTTGCCAGCGGCCCGTCTCGCCGGCCGGGCCCGGCTGCACCGGCACGCCATGCGGCGTCTCGACCTGCGCGAGCGCGATGACGAAGGCCGTGATCAGCGTCGAACTCATGGCTTCATCCTCCGGCGGATTTGTTCCACCACGCTGTTCACCCGGCGCCGGGCCGCCGCATTGGCGCGCCCGAAGTCGGCACCGGTTACCAGCCAGAAGAGCGGGCGAGTGAAAGTGAACGCCGCGACCGGACCACCCGAGGGGTGCTCCAACACCGCCGGCTCATAGGCACCGGGGGCGGTGGTCCCTTTGACCTGTGCCGGCCAGATGATTTCGGGCTGGAACTTACCAGCCGTCACAGCGGCCGCGCCGTTCATCCCCGTTGCCGGGGAAAAAGAAGCTGCAGGCGAACCGGCATCGGCGGGTGCGATGTCCCCACTGGGCCGCACCTCGCTTTCCAGACATTCACCCGACACCAAATTCGGAAGCCCCGCCTCGGCCCGCATGGCCCGCTCACACGCCGGGCACATCCCATGGGAGACCTGGCCCACCTGAGAAGCAGCGCACACCTTGGCTCCCATGTTCTTACCGCACCAAGCGCAAACGACCGCCATCAGGTCAGCCCTGATGCCATCGGTCTCAAAATTACGTTTCGGCAAGGCTTTCATGCCGAACGGCGCTTGCGCAAGCGATTGCCAGTCAATATTAAAAGCGCCTTTCTCGGCTGAGAATCAGGCCTTTTTACACCCCCCGAAACGACGCACAATATGCGTTATGTCTAATATACAGTAAGCTCGTAAACAAGTACTTAGGCCGTGATTGATAGGCCTTTTGCGTTGATGGAGTCGCGACTCTGTGCAGCAGGATTGGTTGGAGAGGCTTATTGAGTTTCGCGCAATAGCCTTAAACACCCCGTCGCTTCGCGCCACCCCTCTCGAGAGGGGAACCAAGCCTCCGCAAACGATGGTCCCCTCTTGAGAGGGGTGCCCGGAGGGCGGGGTGTGTATAGGGTCTGAAGTGGCGGCGAAGATTTCGCCGTCAGCCCAATCGGCGAAACTCAATAAGTGATCGCTTAGGACTTCCGGCCCCGCACGCGGCTTGCTGCCAAGGCGCCTAAGCCAACCAGGAACCAGATCGACGGTGCCCCACCACCACCCCCGCTGGAGCTGGAACCACCCGAGGAAGAACCGCCACTGGAGGTGGTCGTGGCCTTCTTCAGGCCGAAGCTCGCCACCGCAGATCCGTTCAGGCTCATCGCGCGGAGCACAGAATTCCCTGTGTCGACGACCCAGAGATAACTGAAGTTCATTATGCCTTGGGGTTGATTAAACAGCGCCGCGTTGCCGGCGCCATCCCTGAAACCGGAAACGCCGGGAATACCGGCCAGCGTGGTCACCACCCCGCGGGGGGTCACCCGGCGGATGCTGCTGTTGCCAGTATCCGCCACATACAGGTTGAATCCTGCGTCCACGGCAATGCCGCGCGGCGAATTGAACAGGGCATAAATGCCGGTGCCGTCGTAGGCGCCGCTGATCCCGGCGGAACCAGCCAGGGTCGTAACCGTCCCGGACACCGCCGTGGCCGTGCTCGTAGGCGCTTCGGTGATGCCATTGGTCGTACCCTTGAACAGGGCCAGATTGGCGATCTCTCCCCCATCGTCGTTCAGGTAGGTGAGGATGATGTTGTTGCCGCTGCCGACGACATTGAACCGCGCGGTCACCGTCGTGTTGGCCGCGATCGCGGCGACGACCTTGGTCACCCATGAGGCGGCGGTTTCGTCCTGCGTGACATCCACGTTGAAGGTGATCGGGCTACCCGTGAGCCCCGGATCCGTCAGCACCACCCGCAGCGCACCGGGAGTGGTAACCGATCCCACCGCCGTCGCCGTGATCCGACGGAGCGTGCTGATCGATCGTATGGTGTGGTTGAACGTGTCCGTCACGTACAACGAAAAGGCTGCGTCGATGGCGATGCCGGTAGGATTGTTGAACAGCGCATTTTTCCCTACTCCGTCCGCATCGCCCACCACCTTGGCTGTTCCCGCGAGGGTTGTTACCACTCCGGCGGCAGTTACGCGGCGGATGGTGTTGTTGACCGAATCGGTTACATACAAGCTGGTGTTGAACGAATTGTAGGCAATGCCGGTGGGGCCATTGAACAGCGCGGTCGTGGCATCCCCGTCCGTGGAACCGACGCTGCCCGCCTTGCCCGCCAAGGTGGTGACAACCCCGTCGGGGGTAATCTTCCGAATCGTGGAGTTACCCGTGTCGCAGACATACAGGGTGCTGGCGAAATCCGAGGTCATGCCCGTCGGGCCATTGAAACTGGCCGCCGTGCCGGTGCCATCCGCCGACCCGCTCGAGCCTTCCTTGCCCGCCAGGATGGACGTGGTGCCATCCGGGGCAATCTTGCGGATGACGTTGTTGGCGGTGTCGGCAACATAGTAGTTTCCCAAGGCATCGGCCGTCATGCCGACCGGCCGGAGCAACAACCCCTCTCCCGGGATGGTGGCGCTGCCGCCCGACCCGCCCGAGCCGCCACTGCCGCCGCCCGAGCCGCCACTGCCGCCGCCCGACCCGCCCGAGCCGCCGCCGTTGCTGATGCCGGTCGTGCCCGGCAGCAAGCCTTCGCGAATGGTGTGATTGAGGCTGTCCGCGACATACAGAGCGCCGGCGGCATTAACCGCCACGCCCGTCGGATGATTGAACCGCGCCGCCGACCCCACGCCGTCCACTGCTCCTGCCGTGCCGCTCAAACCGCCCACGGTGCTCACCACCCCGGCCGCGGTGATCATGCGGATCGAGCTGTTGTTGCTGTCCGCGACAAAAACATTGCCTCCCGCGTCCACTGCGATGCCACCGGGTCCGTTGAACCGGGCCGTGCTGCCTGCCCCGTCGCTGGTGCCGGCGTTGCCCGCACTGCCAGCGAGCGTCGTGACAAAGCCACTCGCGCTGATCTTCCGGATGGTATGGTTGCCCGAGTCCGCCACATAGAGATTACCGCCGGCATCAATGGCGATGCTGCGCGGGAATTCGAACCGGGCACTGCCACCGGAGCCGTCAGCGCTGCCAGCCGCCCCGGCGGTTCCCGCGAAGGTGCTCACGACCCCATCGGTGCCAATCCGGCGGATGGCGTGGTTATTGTAGTCGGCGACGAAAATCGTGCCTGCGGCATCGATGGCCACGCCACTAGGATAGTTGAACGTGGCGCTCGCGGCCGGTCCATCGGCCTTGCCGGGGGTCGCAGTGACACCCGCGACGGTGGTGACATCCCCGGTGGGTGAGATTTTGCGAATCAGGTGATTTCCCGTGTCGGCAACGTACACATTGCCCGAAGCATCGGCGGTGACGCCGCCCGGCGAAAAGAAAAAGGCGCTCGTGCCGTTCCCGTTGGCGAAGCCCGCTCCGCCGGAGTTGCCGGCGAGGACAGTCAGCGCGCCGCTCGAAGTCATCCGGCGGATGGTGTTGTTGCCGGTGTCGGCGATGTAGAACATGCCATTGCCGCCGACCGCCACGCTCGAGGGCGATTTCAGCAGCGAGGGATTCAGGCTGTAGCCGGCGCCGTCCACGGCGCCGCCGATGCCACCCGAGCCCGCAACGGTTGTCACCACGCCGGCAGGGGTGACCTTTCGGATCAGCTGGTTGTCGTAATCCGCCACATAGACGTTGCCCGCACCATCGACGGCCACACCAGCCGGGCGGTCAAAACGCGCCGACGAGCCCGTCCCGTCGGTCCGACCGCTCGTTCCCGCCAAGCCCGCCAGCGTGCTGACCGTGCCGCCCGAGGTGATCTTGCGGATCGTATGGTTATTCTCATCCGCCACGTAGACGTTGCCCGAACTGTCAACGGCGACGCTGTTGGGAAACTGGAATCGCGCGGTGGTGGACGAACCGTCGGCGGTGCCGAAGGTGCCCGCCTGGCCGGCAAAGGTCGTCACCACGCCTGCCGAGGTGATTTTGCGGATGATGTTGTTGCTGCCGTCGGCCACGTAAAGATTGCCGGAGGAATCGATGGCGACGCCGCGGGGATAGTTAAACCGGGCGTCGGCACCCGTGGCATCGATCGAACCCGAGACTCCCGCCTTGCCGGCAAAGGTCGTCACCACGCCCGCCGGCGTGATCTTGCGGATGGTGTTGTTACCGCTGTCCGCTACGTAGACGTTGCCGGTGGAATCCACGGCCACGGCACTGGGATTTGAAAAGCGCGCGGCGGTACCCGTGCCATCGGCCGACCCGATGGCGCCCGAGGCCCCGGCCAAGGTGGATACGACGCCCGCCGGCGTGATCTTGCGGACGGTGTGCCCGGCGTAATCGGCGACATAGAGGTTCCCGGCACTATCCACGGCAGGGCCTTGGGGCACGTTGAAGCTCACGCCCGAATCCGTCAGGGCGCCGTCGGTGCCGCCCGCCCGCCCGGCCGTCCCGACAAAAGTGGTTACCACCCCGGCCGGAGTCAGCTGCCGGATAATGTGGGTGCCGGAATCCGAGATGTAGATGTTGCCCGACGAATTGACCACGAGACCGATCGGGTTGCTGAAAATGGGGAGCCCAACGCCACCGCCCGCCCCGTCCTTGCTGCCGGACTGCGTGGCGGCGCCGGCGATGGTCGAATAGGTGTAGTCGGCCCCCATGCCACGGCTGGCCGGCAGAGTCCATGCACCCAACGCCAGGACCAGAGACAGCAGGCCTGGCGGCAATACCGGGCGCAAGGTACGGGCGGGGGGCGATGAGATGGCGGAAACGGGGTTGGTGACGGACTTCATGAGTGGTGGAACGCGATTCGACAAAGGCTTTGGCGCTTGGTTCAGTTTTCTCGCGGAAATACCCCGCGCCAACTGGGTTCGGGATATTCTGTCTGCTGGCGAAAACCGGTGGAGAGACCTGGCACCCCGGCCGGCGTTCACCGCATAGCGACCAACGACCAAACCAAGGAACAATCAAGCCTGCGGGCCATCTGACAAGAAACTTTTGACCCCGGCAAGATGACTTAATTTATTCTTCATGATTCATCTGTCATGATGGCCTCAAATCGTCTATCCGCCCGTCCAGGCCATCCATGCTGCAGGCCCCTGTCTCCCTCTCCATGAGAATCCTGCTTGTTGAGGATGAAGCCCGCCTCCTCCGCAGCCTGTCGCAAGCCATGCGCGAAAACGGTTATGCGGTGGATACCGCCGATAATGGCGCGGAGGGATTGCACAAGGCCCAGAGCGAGACTTACGACGCGGTGGTGCTGGATGTCATGCTGCCGCAACTGGACGGCTGGACGGTCCTGGAAAACCTGCGGCGCACCCAGCGCACTCCGGTCCTGATGCTGACAGCCCGCGATGCCACCTCCGACCGGGTGCGCGGGCTCGATTTGGGGGCCGATGACTATTTGGTCAAACCCTTCGACCTATCGGAGCTCTTTGCCCGCTTGCGCGCATTGATTCGTCGCGCGGCAGGCCAGGCCAATTCGCGCGTCGAACTGGGCGAAGTGATCCTGGATACACGGGCGCGGAGCGTGACCTTGCTGGGGCAACCGGTGGCGCTTACCGGCCGGGAATACGCCATCCTCGAGTACCTGGCCTTGCACCGGGGCGAAGTGATCTCGCGCCGAACGCTTTACGAGCACCTGTTTGACGAGCACGACGACAGCCTGTCGAACCTCATCGACGTGCACGTCTTCAGCATTCGGCGCAAACTGAAGCCGGACGTCATCACCACACGGCGCGGCCTGGGCTATTGCGTGGAGAACTAGGGCCGATGAAAGCCCTTTCCCTCCGTTGGAAGCTGGCCGGATGGATCGCACTCCTCTTGCTCGGGCTGCTCACGGGTTTTGGCGTGACGGCCTACCAGTGGGTCCGGCATGAGCGCCTGAACCGCCTGGATGAGGCCCTGGCCCAGCGGGCGGTTGCCGTGGCGAGCGACCTGCGTTTCCCGATGCTCTGGAACAATGGCCAGTTGGTTGGCCCGGGCCGTTTCTTTTCCACCCCCGGTCAGCCGCGTCGCGATCGCACGGAACCATCCGCTTCGGCCGCGCCGGGCGCGGGCGCTGACGCCGTCTCCCCGCCCCCACCCGCGCCGGGTTCCTCCCTGGAGCCACGCCCGGCCGTCCGAGACCGGGGCGAAACGCCGCCGGCCGAACCGCCCGGCGAGAGCCGGCAGTTCCGGTTGTCGCGCCTCACCTCCCGGTTGTTCAGCGAAACCGATGAGGCCGGTTACTATTACGTGCTGTGGGGCCGGTCCGAAACGCCGCGCCATCAGTCGGCGAACGCACCCCACCCGGCGGTCCGGCCACCCGCACCGGACATTGAGAACCAGCCGAACTTTTCCACCCGCGCCGATTGGCGGGAATGCACGTGGCTGACGGACCGCGGTGAACTCATCGTGACCGGCATTTCACTCACGGCGTTTCGTCGCGATCTGGGGCGTTTTGCGTGGTGGCTCGGGGGCGCCGGCCTCGGCGTGCTGCTGCTGGGCATCACGGGCGGCTGGGTCGTGGCCAGCGGAGCGATGAAACCGATCGAGGACATCAGTTCCGCCGCGCGAAAAATCTCGGCCGGCAATCTCTCCGAACGCATCCCCGTGCGGGATCCAGGTGATGAGGTCGGCCGCCTCGCCGGCGTGCTCAACTCCACGTTTGCCCGTCTGGAAGCCGCGTTTGCGGAACAGCGCCAGTTCACCGCCGACGCTTCCCACGAGATCCGGACGCCGCTCACGGTCGTGATTGCCGAGGCCCAGGCCGCCCTCGCCCGCCCGCGCTCCAACGAGGAGTATCGCGCGACGCTGGAAACCTGCCTGGAGGCAGCCCAGGATCTGCGCCGGCTCACCAACTCCCTGCTCGACCTGGCGCGCCTGGATTTGGGCGAAAGTGCGATTCATCGCCAGGCCATGAATCTGGCCGATACCGCCGAATCATGCACGGCGCTCATCCGGCCGCTCGCGGAAGCCCGGCGCATCGTCGTGGAGACGGACCTGAAACCGGCCACGCTGAATGCGGACGCGGGCCGGTTGCGCCAGGTGATGATCAACCTGCTCGACAACGCGATCCACTACAACTTCGACGGCGGCACGGTCAGCGTCCAGACCCGCAGCGAGGCCAGCCAGGTCCTGCTGGTGGTGCGCGATACCGGCCGCGGCATCGCGGCGGAGGATCTGCCGCATATCTTCAACCGGTTCTATCGCTCGGACCCGGCCCGCACGCAGACCGGAAACCGCCTCGGACTGGGCCTGGCCATCGTCAAGACCATCGTTGACATGCACGGCGGCCGGATCGAGGTGGCCAGCCAGTTGGGCCTCGGTACCACGTTCAAGGTCCACCTGCCCGCCTAGAATCCCAGGTGCCGCTGAATCGCGGCAACGCACTCTGCAGGCGCATCCTCAAGGAGGTAATGCCCGGCCGTATCCAGGTACTCCGCGCGCGCTTCCGGCAGCAGCCTTCGCCAGCGTTCATAGTAGTGGCGGTTGAAACAGAAATCGGCGCCGCCCCAAAGAATCAGGGTCGGGCGCTCCCGCAGCAGCGGCAACGCGGCCTCGATTTTCGCCAGGGCCTGGTCGTTGGGGGCACCGACGCCCCGGGGAATGTCCACCACAAACCGATGCGTCGCGATGCGGTTTGCCCATGAATCATAGGGAAAAAGGAAACCGCGCTTCACGGCATCGGGCAAGGGCTGGGTGACCGCCATCCAGGTCGCCGGCCCCGCAAAGCCATTGAACCCGCGCACCACCAACTCCCCAATCCCGGGGACGCGGCAGAAGCGGATCCGCTTCGGTATGACCGTGTCGGCAAATGCCGCGGTGTTAAGAATGACGGCCCGGCCGAGTTTCTCCGGTTGCGGAAGACAAGTGCCCAGCCCGATCGGTCCACCCCAGTCATGCACGATCAAGTGGATTTTCTTCAGGTTGAGCGAGTCGACCAAACGACGGAGATTTTCGACGTGGTTGGCCAGCGTGTACTCGAAGGATTGCGGCTTGTCGGACAGGCCGCAGCCGAGGTGATCGGGCACGATGCACCGGATGCGCCCGTGCACGGCGATGACGACCTGCCGGTAGAAAAACGACCAGGTGGGATTCCCGTGGACCATCAGGACGGCTTCCTCGCCCTGCCCCTCGTCCAGGTAGCTCATGGCGCCCGCGCCGGTTTCGAACCGCTTCGGTTCGAACGGATACAGTTCACGCAGCCAGGCCGGCAGTTCGGGAGGATTCACAACGAACTGCCTTTCCCCCTCATCCCGGGCGCCGCGAAGAATCCAAGCGGGGATGCAAGCCGCTCCTTCGCCTTGAATCCTTCGCCGCGCCCGGGATGACGGTGCCAGGTGTCCATTTCAGGCATTGCCCTCACCACTCGACCCCCAGCATCAAAGAATTCAGCCCGCTGCCGATGCCAAGCAGCGCGACTTTCTGACCGGGATGCAGCGCGCCTTGGTCCGCCGCCACGGCCAACGTCGCGGGCAGCGCGGACGAGCCGGTATTTCCCAGCCAGTCGACCGTCGCAAAATCCTTCGCGGGATCCAGGGCCAGCGTCTCGTAGAGTTTGCGCCGGTGGGCTGCGCCAACCTGGTGCGTGATCACCCGATCGGGCGTCGCGGTGTTCCAGCCGCTTTCGGCGGCGAACTTTTCCCAGGTGACCTTCGCGACTTCCATGCCGGCGATCAGCAGTTGTTCCGAGTCGGTCTCCATCACCAGCGCGTCGCCTTCGCTGTCGCCCTGGCAGAGTTCGCTGTGCTTCGTCTCGGCATGCGCGCTGCCGCAAAGCAACCGGTGCCGCGCCGCACCGGGCGGGAGCAAATCCTCGTGGCAAACAATGGCCGCCACCGCCGCGGACCCGATGGTGAGGTTGGCAAAGAAAGGCTTGATGGCGTTCCGATCGAGCGGCGTTTCCAGCAGGTGCTTGATCGTCCGTTCCACGAGCGGTCGGCCATTCTCACCTGACACGACCATGCCGCACTTGATCTGGCCCGCGTCGATCATGGCCGCCAGCGTCACGAGGCCATTCAGGAACCCGAGGCAGGCGTTCGACAGGTCGAAGATCTGGCAGTCCGGGCCGAGCCCGATCTGGTGGTGAGCGAAGGACGCGGTCGCCGGTTCCAGCATGTCGCGGCAGACCGCCGAATGGATCAGAACTTCAATCTGGGCCGGCCTCAACGCGGATCGCGCCAGCACATTCCTGCCGGCGGCGGCGCTCGCCGCGGAAGGACGGGTCCCTGCCGGCCACATGCGTCGCTCCCGGATGCCCGTCATCAGCTCGAGGCGGCCGGGCGGAAGCTTGAGTCGATCGTACAACGGCTTCAACCGGTCCTCGATCTGCACCGAAGTCCATTTCTCGTCGGGCAGCGCCACCGCCAGGGATTCGATGCAGGCACGCGCGAATTTCATTCGCAAAACTCCGAAGGCCGTACACCAAACCCCAAACAAATGCCGGGCGCAGTCATTTTGGCGCCTGGGATTTGGCGTTTGGCGTTTCTGGCCGCATGGCCAGCCGGATGATTTCCTGGTCGAAGTAGTTGCCGCCCAGCCCGGCGTCGACGACCAGCGTCGTCCCGTTGAGGCCGCTGCTGCGTTCACTCAGGAGGAACGCAGCCACATTGGCCACCTCCTGGGTGTCAAGGTTGCGTTTCCGGAAGGTCAGTTTCTCAGCATAGAGATAGCTCTCCAGGTAGCCCGGGATGCCGGCCGACGCGCTGGTTTTGAGCGGACCGGAACCGAGCACATTGAACCTGACTTCGCTGCCGGTGCTGAATGACTTGGCGAGAAAGCGCGTGCACGACTCGAGCGCCGCCTTGATCGGCCCCATGTAACCGTAGTTGTCGGGCGTCACCAGCAGCGAGGAAATGCCGATCGTGACCACCGAGGCGTTTTTCGCCAGGTGCGGTTTGAACGCCTGGGCCAGTTCAACCAGCGAGAACGCGGAAATGGCGGTGGCCTGCAGGAAATCCTTCCGTTTCGTCTCGGCGAAGCTCTTGAAACCTTCGCTATAGTTCGCGAATGCCACCGCGTGCACCAAGCCGTGCAGCGGGGCAAAGCCGGCCTTGGCCACTTCTGCCGCCAACCGCTCGCAGGCGCCCTCCTCCTCGACGTCGCAGATGAAAGCCGGCTTCCCGGCCAGCGGGGCTTCGAGGGATTTCCGGCGGGCTTCCGAGCGCACGGCGTAAACGACACGCGCGCCCTGCTCCTCCAGTGTCCGGGCGATGAACCAGGCGACGCTCTTCTTGTTCGCCACGCCCTGGACGAGGAAGGTTTTGCCCGCAAGCTGCAGGAAATCGCTCATGCGAAAATATTTCCCTGGCGGCGGGGTGCCCTCACCCCGCGGGTTTCCGGTCGTACGGCCCTTGCCTCGCGGGGTGAGGGCACCCCGCCTCCAGAAGTATTTTTCGAAATGAAGTTCACGTGGTGACCTGCCCCTCGGGCTTCTTCCAGGCGACGGCAAATTCGACGTTCATCACCTTCTTTTCGCCGTTCTTCATCACGCCGGTGAGGAAATGGAACTCCCCGATCGTCTCCTTGCGCTTCACCTCGATGGTCACGGTGTCGCCGGGATAGACCGGCAGCCGGAAGCGGATATCCGACACCTTGCTCAACAGGGGCACTCCTCCTCCCTGCCCTGCGGCCCCGGCCATCAGTTTGGCCATCAGCAACGCCCCGGTCTGGAAAACGGCTTCGCTGAGCAATACGCCCGGCGTGATCGGCGCGCCCGGATAGTGCCCCTGGTAGAAATCCTCGTCGGCGCGCCAGGTGCGGCGCGAAACCAGCGCTTCGCCGGCATGGGAGACAATCTCGTCCACGAACAGGAACGGTGGACGATGCGGGATGAGTTGTTCGACTTCGGTCACGGGTGGATTCAGGCGGTGGTGGCGACCGCGGCACGTTTGCGGCTCGCGAGGTACTTGTCGATCTGGTTGGCCACGATCACGCCATAATTGATCGTGCCCAGCCAGCCCGACATGATGATACCCACCGAGCCGGCGTGATAAAGGCCAGGCAGCTGGTTCGGCAGGTCCATGGAAACCTTCAGTCCTTCGAATTTGGTCCCGAACGAGGTGCCATTCCAGTGCTTCGTGTAGTACTCGATGGTCCGCGGCGTGGCTGCCTCCATCCAGTCGATTTTCGCCCGGACCCCGGGGATGTGCCTCTCCAGCGCGGCGATGGATTCGTCAATCAACCGTTGTTTCTCGATGGCGTATTGGTCCTCGCCCAGCGCCTGCCAGTCCGCATAGCGGGCATTGATCGACACCACGACCGTGTAGCGGTCCGTGCCCGGCCGCGTATCCGGGTAGTACATGGAAAACGTCCGGCTCGTGGTGTGCAGGTCGACGAGTTTTTCGCTGGAGAATTTCGGTTCGTCGGACGTGAACACCAGGTCGCCGATGTGCGGCAGAGTCTCACCCTTGCGGATGCCAAGATAAACCTGGCATGAGCTGCTGTTGACCCGCACCGCCTTGGTCTGCGCGACGAACTCCGGCGGGAAGTTCTCTTCGCCGCCCAGCCGCAGGACCGTGTTCAGGATGTTCGAGTTGGAGAGCACGGCGTCGCACCGAATCGCGCGGCCGTTGGCCATGACCCCCGTCACGTGCTTCCGCCCGTCGCGTTCCTCGGTCAGGATCTTCTCCACCAGGACGTGCTTGCGCAGCTCCACGCCGTTCTTCTTCAACTCGGCGGCCATCTTCCTGATCAGGATGTCGCTTCCCCCTTGGAACGTGTAGACGCCCTTGCTCATGAAGTTGGAGAAAACGATGCCGAACGTGATGGCCGGGTCGTCCAGCGTGGATCCATTGGCGTATGCGATCGGCTCCATGAGCAGGCGTTGCACGTCGTCCCGCCCCGGGAAGTAGCGCTCGAACATCTCGCCCGTGGTCTCGGGGTTGTTGTCGTAAAAGTTCATCGCGCGGAGGTCGGTGAAAAATCGCTCCACCGTTTCCGCCGGCACCTTGAACTTTTCCACCAGCTGGCGCGTGAAGTCTTCCCGATCGAAGGTGGTGTCGATCGAGAACTGCGGGTTGATGAACCGCACGCCCTTGAGCTGCACGATCGAGCCGGCGATGTCCTGGCTCCAGTATTTCCGCACCGACTTGATCATGCCGATCGGGAAGCCATGCAGCGAGATGTCGAAAATATGCCCCCCCTTGCGGGTAAACCACGTGGCCAGACCGCCCAACTGGTAGTGGTGTTCGAGCAGCAGGACCTTGTGCCCGCATTTCGCGAGCACATTGGCGCCCGTCAGGCCGCCAAGTCCGCTGCCAATGACCACCACATCATAGTGGTCCGCGATGCCTTTGAGCCAGTCGTATGCCATGAAAGGCCCACATGTGAGTGAGCCCCCGGCCAAAGCGCAACTCAGAGTTTGAGACCGCGCAAATACTTCAGGCTGTCGGGAATGCACACGAGCGGCGTGGGCGTCTCGTCCTCGATGAAAAAGTGCTGCACGCCCACCTGCTGGCCGGTTTTCAAGACCGCCGGCCAGTCGATCTGGCCGGTACCGACGGCGACATTGTCGATCGGCGGCGCGCCGCCGGTGGACAGGCCGGTCACGGCGCCCTTCCGAATGTCCTTCACGTGCATGAGCGACCAGCGCGTGGGATGTTGCTTGAGCAACTTGACCGGGTCGACGCCGGCGTGGAAGACCCAGAAGACATCCATCTCGAAGCTGACGAATTCCGGCTTCGTTTCCGCGACGAGGATGTCGAAGGCGGTCTTGCCGCCCTCGCTGGCCAGCGGAACGAATTCAAAGCCATGCGGATGGTAGCCGTAGGTGATCCCCTCGGCGCGGAACGCTTCGCCCCATTTGTTGAAATCCGCGGCGGCCTTGTGCGCGAGCTCGGCACTCAGGCCTTCCTTCGGGTGGGGAATCCAGGCTGTCATGACGTACGTCACGCCGAGCGTCTTGGCCGTCTTGATCGAGCCCGCCAGGTCGTTGGTGAGCGCTTCATATCCGATGTGGGCGCTGGCCGCCTTGAGTCCGCGCTCCTGCAGCAGCTTGAGGAACTCTTCCGGTGTGCGATCACCGGTGCCGGCGGTTTCGACCTCCACGATGCCGTGCGCCTTGACCCAATCGAGCGCCGCAGGGACGCTGTCCTTCACCTGGTCCTTCAGGCTCCAAAGCTGCAAACCAAGGTGATCGTGGTAATCGACGGCGGCGGCAGCGGGCAGGATCAACGCGGAGGACATGAGGGCAATGAGCGGGTAGCGGCAGGATTTCATGGGGAGAGCAGTGAGTCTTTTGTCACGTCGCGCTCTTTTGCAAGATGTGATAGTTGGCCATCGAGATGCCGCTCAGCATCGCCCCGATGATGCCGAGGAAGCCCTGGTCGGTGCCGCACAGGTAGAGGTTGCTCAGGTGGGTTCGCCCATCGCGCACCTTTCGCGGGGCGCCATAGATCGCGCCGTTAAGGTGACCCGTGAACTTCCGGACGGTGCGCGGCGTGAACATGTCGGTCGTCACCAGGTTGCGGGCCAGCACACCGTCGTCGACCGCCGGGAGGAAGCGCCGCGCACTGCGCTGCATTTCCCCGAGCCAATGAGCCTTGGCGGCCTGGTAGTCGGGCTCGGCCAACGCGCACCACTTGCCGGGGTTGGCCAGGCACGTCACGCGGAAAAACCCCTCGGCCAGTTCGCCGCCGGCGTAGTCGAAGTTGTTGGGGAAACAGATCACGCCGCTGCGCGGGTCCACCAGTTCGCGCGCCTGCGCGTAGTCAAAGCGGTCGGAGTCGTTGAAGAAGATGATCGTGTCGTCGCCCCATCCCCAGGTCGCGGGTGCTTGCCGGTAAACCGAGATGGTCTCGCAAAACGACAGCGCGCCGGTGTTGGCCTCGGCCTCGGCGGCATGGGGCGGTTCGCAAGCCCGCATCGTCTCGGGATAACCGATGGAGGAGATGACGTGGTCGGCCGTGACCTCGCTGCCGTCGTCCAATTGGAGGGCCGCCGCCCTGCCCTCGCGTTCGATGATCCGCGCGACCCCGCATTTCATCCGCCGTTCGCCGCCTGCCTGACGGAACTTCTCCAAAAGCGTCCGAATGATCACCCGGACGCCGTCGAGCGGTCGGGCAAAGCCCTCGAGATACAGGGCCTTGAACATGATGACGAACTGGCCGAACTCCATGTCACGCTCCTGCGCGCTGCCATAGTACATCAGCGGACAAAAGATCATGTCCGTCAGCAGCGGATCGGTCAGATGCCGGCCGACAACCTCGCGGGCTGCGACCGGCTTCGCCTCCAGGGACACGTCATCGAAGGTACGAACCAGTTGGACCAGCGCGCGCCAGCCGTCGGCCTGGGATGGAAAACGTGCCGTGACCTCGCCATCGAGCACTGCGAAATCATTGGTGAACTTCAGGTCGCAATCGCGGAAGGCGATGCGCGACCGCTTTTGGGGGCAAAGCGCGAATTCCTCGCGGTCGATCCGAAGCTGGCGCAGGAGTTTTCCCAGCGGGGTGCCCCGGACGCCGGGGGGCACATAGTTGGTCATCGCATGCAGGCCGACGTCGAATTTCCGGCCGGCAATGCTGTAGAAGCTGTTGAGTCCACCCGGCGCGTTGTGACGCTCAAAGATGCAGACTTTGCGCCCGAAGTGGGCCAGCCGGATGCCGGCGGCGAGCCCGGACATCCCCGCGCCAATGATGGCGACGTCATAGTGCGAGTCTTTCATCAACGGGTTGTTTTAGGGCGAGGCCGCCGATACCCGCCATAAAAAAGGCGGGATCAGCGATCCCGCCCGAGAGTACGCCAGAATCAGGTTTAGCTGGCCTTCGCCTGGAACTTCGGCGTGAGGTACTCCGCGCAGCTGTCCAGGGAGGCGAGCTGCATGTAGTCGGATTCGGGCACCTCGATACCGTGGCGCTTGCGGAGCTCCATGACGATGTCGAGGAAGTCCATCGAATCCAGTTGCAGCTGGTCGCGGAGGCGCACCTCGGGCTTGACGGCGGTGAGATCCTCATCCGGCGCGATGTCGGCAATGATGTCGATAACCAGCTTGCGGCATTGGTCTTTGGTCATGGTGTAAAATGATCAGTTAGGCGCGGAATCTCTTGATGATGAGCGTTGAATTGATTCCGAGCATACCAAAGGAATTATTCAGGATTGCGTCAACCCGTTTAACAGTTCGCGGCTGGTTGATGACCAAGCCAGGGATATCGCACTGGGGATCAAGTTCATCCACGTTTATGGTGGGATGCACCACCAGGTCGTCAAAACTCGGGATATTGCCGGCCAATTCGAGGGCTCCCGCGGCGCCCATCGCGTGACCAATGAAACTCTTGGTGTTGTTGATGGCTGCAGGTTCCTTGCGTTTGCCGAACACCGCCGCGATGGCCTGGCATTCCTGGATGTCCCCCTGGGGCGTCGAGGTCGCATGGGTGTTCACAATGTCGATGTCGTCCACGGACATGCCGGCATGGGCCAGGGCCTTCTCCACACACTGCGCCTGTCGTTCGGGATTCGGCAGCACATAGTCGGTGGCGTCCGAGTTGACGCAGTACCCGGCAATCTCCCCGTAAATCTTCGCCCCCCGCGCCTGGGCATCCTCCAGCCGTTCCAAGGTGTAGATGGCGCCGCCTTCGGAAATCACGATGCCGTTGCGTGCCTTGTCGAAGGGCCGGCTGGCCTTGGTGGGATCGGCGTGGCTGGCCAGGGCATTCTGGCTCTTGAAACCCGCGAAAATGCCAAAGGTCTGCGGGCTTTCGCTGACGCCGCCGGCGATCGCGAGGTCAACTTCCTCCAGCCGCAACATCTGCGCCGCGTGGATGAGGCCCATGTTGCCGGCGGCACAGGCCGCGCCAATGGTGTAGGCCGGTCCCGTCGTGCCGAGGTTGAGCGACACCTCCCCCGCCGGGCTGTTGGCCACGGTCCGGGGATTGTGATGATGCGTCCAGAACTTCGTGTCGTACTTGAACTGCGAGATGTTGTAGACCTCGTTCTCGGTCTCGACATTGCCATGCTCGGTGATGCCGAGATAGACGCCAATCCGGCTTTTATCGCGGGAGGCCAGGTCGATACCCGAATCGGCGATCGCTTCGCGCGCGCAATAAATGCTGATGCTGCCCGCCCGGGTGCCGATCCGCACATCCTTCCTTTTCTGGTGCTTGTAGGGATCGAACTTGCAAAGGCCGGCCGGCCATTGGCCCATGTAGCGGACTTCCGTCATGGTGATACCGGATACGCCGCCCAGGAGGTTTCGCCGGAACTCCGCCAGGCTGTTGCCGTTCGGCGCAGTAAGGCCAATGCCGGTGATGACGATACGGGTCTGGTTAATTGCGGTCGGCATTGGCTTAAGAAAACAGATTTGCCTAGCCATCAGCGTCGGGAAATCAATAACTCTCTCCCAATGAAAGTCCTCGTCGCCGGCGGAGCTGGTTACATTGGCAGCCACTGTGTCAGGCAACTCATCTTGGCCGGCCACGAGCCGGTGGTTCTGGACAACCTGGTCTATGGTCATCGGGCCGCCGTCCCGGCCACCGTGCGCTTCCATGAGGCGAACTTGACCGATGGCGCGGCCGTCGACCGCATCCTCCGGGCGGAAAAGCCCAATGTGGTCATGCATTTCGCGGCATTCGCCTACGTTGGCGAGTCAGTCCAGCAGCCCTTGAAGTATTATCGGAATAATGTGGCGGCCACCCTCACCCTCCTCGAGGCGATGTTGGGGCACGGTATCAAGCAGTTCGTGTTTTCCTCGACCTGCGCGACATTTGGCGTGCCGGAAAAGATGCCGATCACCGAGGATTTGTCGCAAAAACCGATCAATCCGTATGGCCAGACCAAACTGGACGTGGAGAACATGCTCAAGGCGCTCGCGCCTGCGACGGGCCTCAGTTTTGCCTCGCTGCGGTATTTCAACGCCGCCGGTGCGGCCGAGGACGGTTCCATTGGCGAGGATCATGAGCCGGAGTCGCACCTGATTCCCCTGGCCATCGGCGCGGCGCAGGGCACGCGCCCGGCCCTCCAGATTTTCGGCAATGACTACCCGACGCCCGACGGTACCTGCCTGCGCGACTACGTGCATGTCGACGACCTCAGCCGCGCCCATATCGCGGCCTTTGACCGGCTCACCCAGCCAGGTGCGCAGAATTTCTACAACCTTGGCACTGGTACGCCCACTTCCGTATTGGAAGTGATCAGGGCGGTGGAAAAAGTTTCCGGCCTGAAAGTGCCCGCCAACTTCGCCCCGCGGCGCGCCGGCGATCCGCCAGCGCTCTATGCCGACGCCACGAAAGCCCGGCGCGAGTTGGGTTGGACGCCCAAATTCCAAACGATCGAACCGATTGTCGAAACCGCCTGGCGCTGGCACAAGGCGAAGCCCAGGGGCTACGAGGATCGGAAGTAGCTCGGTCTTTCGCTGGCCCCATTTCGCTCCATGCACGAGGTTCTCATCTCTACGGAATTGTGTGTGTCCGAACTCCGCTCCCAGTCGCGCGGTCTCGATTTCGGCGGATGAATTCTCGGTGCAAGGGCAACAAGGTCCGCGCCGTATTGTAGCTCCGACACTGCCCGCTCGGCTCTCAAGCTGTGGCTGCCAAGTGCGACGATCAGGACGATGTCTTGTCCGTCGAAGTAGCGCCCAGGCGCGTCTTGCCGGACGTCATCCGCCATTCATTCGCCACCGATCTCCTTTCGGTGCCCATCTCCGCTTTGTACAGTCTTTGCTCGGCTACGCGAAACCGGCACTACTCAGATCTACACTCACGCTACCGACAAGCATCTCCGCAATATCCATAAGTAATTTCATCATAACATCGTCCATCCGTTAAGACAGGGATTTGCAGTGATTGCGGGTCAAGCAACGATGGAATCGAATGTGCCGAATTTTGCCGACCCAAGCCTCAGCTTTCTGTGGACCTGTCCCACGCAAGTGAACCCGCTCTTTTTGGCGATTCTTTCGGACGGACCGTTGCCACTTCTGGTCATATACCATATATACCCGTCTTCCAGGATTGATCTTCGGAGGAGCTCTTGAATCGCGTATTTCGCGAGCCCGTTTTTCTGATGGCTGTCACTCGTCAGGATGAACGCAATCAGAAGATCTTTCTTGCCCATAAACCGATACTTCCAGTCTGGAGGGAACAGCGTACTGATGTGGGCGAAATCTCCAGTCCCGACTTCGCTGATCACGATGGACTGCAATCCCCTGCCGGTGATCAGGTAATAGACCCATGAGGCGAGGTATCGATCAATGAACATGTATTTTATCGGAATCGGCGGAAGTGGCTTCAAAAGAGACTGCTTCCACCAAACCGCTCGGTACCTAGTTGGGAGGTCGAAATCCGTGGAAACGACAACCCGACGCTCCCGCCTACACAAAAGGTAGCTCAAGAAATGTTTCATCTATCGATGAATAGAGTAATTGTGATCGTCGATAGGTGTCGTGGTTGGTTAAGATTGGATGCGAAGGTGATCTTCTACTGTGCAATTATTATATCATAATAACTTATGAGTCAATGGAAGTTTATGGCGTTGACGGTGCATTGAGCTGAACGCGATACGAACCTGGACCGCCGTTCTCGATAGGCTCTACCGCAAGGTCTGCGTCGGCATGTCGTTCACTCGCAGCGGCCGCTAGGGAGTAAGGTGGTTCGCTTTTGTCGTGACTCGCGTGGGCGGTCCCGGGCCACGCCTATTTCTTCGCCTTTTTCCTGGGCGATGACGGGACGGCACCCTCCGGCAGGCGCGCGGCCATCGCGGCGGTCAGCGTGGCCATTTCCTCGCCGGGATGCTGGGCTAACAGAAGCTTGGCGACCTGGTCGTAAAGGCTTTCGAGTTGCCCCGCATTGGCGTTGGCCGCCTTGGGTTCGCGTACCTCCTCGGGCAGGTCCTTGGGCAGGATCGTGTCGCCGGTCGCGGCTACAGCGCTCCGGTAGACCACGTTCTCCAACTCGCGCACGTTGCCGGGCCACGAATAGGCAGACAGCAGCGCCAAGGCCTCCGGTGAAACCTTCCGGGCCTTGACCTTCTTGGCCTTGGCGAGGTTCTGCACGAAGAAGTCCACGATCTGTGGGACGTCTTCTGGACGCTCGCGGAGCGGCGGCAGTTTCACGCGCACGACATTGAGGCGGTAGTAGAGGTCCTCGCGGAATTTCTTTTCGCGCACCAGCTCCTCGAGGTCCTTGTTCGTCGCCGCGACGACGCGGACATTGACCTTGATGGTCTCGACGCCGCCGACTCGCTGGATGTCGCCCTCCTGCAGGACGCGCAGAATCTTGGTCTGCGTAGTCGGAGTCATGTCACCGATTTCGTCGAGGAAGATCGTGCCACCGTCGCAAATCTCGAATTTCCCGAGGCGCTGCGCGGTCGCGCCGGTGAACGAGCCGCGCTCGTGGCCGAAGAGCTCGCTCTCGATCAGGTTCTCGGGGATGGCGGCGCAATTGACGGCCACATACGACTTGGCGGCGCGGTGGCTGTGCCGGTGCAGGCTGCGGGCGACCAGTTCCTTGCCCGTGCCGCTTTCGCCGGTGATCATGACGGAGGCGTCGCTGGCGGCGAACTGCCCGATGATCTTGAACACCTGCTGCATGGCGGCCGAGGCGCCGACAATGCCTTCCTTGTGCTCGTCGGTGTTGATGACGGGCTTGTAGCCGGCGGCCGACTTGCTGTCTGCCTGCGTGCGCAGGGCGCTTTCCACCAACGCCAGCAACTTCGGCGGATCGAAGGGCTTCACGACATAATCGTACGCGCCGAACTTCATGGCCTCGATGGCGGTCTGGGCCGTGCCGAACGCGGTCATGAAAATGATCAACTGCTTGGGGTTGGCCGCCCGGATATGCTGCAGGGTCTCCAACCCCGACATGCCAGTCATCCGGTTGTCGAGCAGCACGACGTCGGGAGGCTGCTTCTTGACGGCGGCCACGCCCTCCTCGCCATTCGGCGCCTCTTGCACCTGATAGTGCTGCGAAGTGAGCACGCGGTTGAGCGAATACCGGACTTCATTGTCATCGTCGATGACCAGGATGCGCGGGACAGAAGGGGCTTCAGACATTTCAGGCGATAGAATTGATGTACTCTTTCAGCACGAAGGTTCTACTTACCGCCCGGGTCGGACCGGTCAATGCACTTGTTGGCGTCGCCGCCGTTCCGGCGGGTGTCTATGCTCGTGTCAGTCAATTTGATAAGCGCGATGGCGCCCGACCGGAAAAAGCATGAGCCCGAGTACAAAGGGAACAAGAAGCGTCGCATGCCGGGCTCTGCCTCGCCCGCCCCTTTTCCCGTGATCGATGGTGGACCCTATCAGGTTCGAACTGATGACCTCCTCAATGCCATTGAGGCGCTCTACCAACTGAGCTAAGAGCCCGTAATCAACCCATCGAAAGGCTTAAAAGTCGCTTTTGGCGCGGAAATGCAAGGACTTTTTAGCGCCTGCTCACCCTAGTCCTCGTCCTTCATCCGGAAGGTGACGGTCACGGTGTCCCCTCGCCGGTTCGGCATCGGACCGACCGAGCGTACGCGCAGAAAGGCGTCGAGCACGGACTGGTCGAACTCCTTGTTGCCGGAAGACTTCTTGATACGCGGATTCAGGATCGCGCCGCTGGCAGTGATATCGAAGGTCACCTGCACGGCGAGTTTGTCGCTGACGCCCGGCGGCGGTTCATGGGCTCGCTTTAACTCCTGGAGCAGCAGCGAAAAATACGTGTCCATCTGGCTCTGCTGCTCCCGGGCGAGCGCCTGCCCGCCCCCGCCGCCCCGAGTATTGGCGGTGGATCCTCCCTTGACGCCTTCGGCGATGCCTTGGGCATCGATGCGCGGCCCCTTGTTCGGCCTCGTGCTTGGCTGGATGGCTGCCGTTGGTTTCGGAGTCGGGTGTTTTTTGAGGTAGTCCCGGTAGGAAATCCGTGCCGCCTGCTTCATTTCCTTGGCGATGGAATTGTCCGGCTTGGGCTTCGGTTTTGGTTTTTCGGCGGGCGGGGTCTCGACGGCCTTTTCCTCCGGCTGCGTTTGCACGACGGGTTCGGGATCGGGCATGCTCGCCACGGTTTCCACCTTGGGCAGTTCGATCTTGTTCAGCGTATTCCCGAGCGCGGGCGCCACGAGTTCGTCGGGCGCGGTCGGCGGGCCGGCCACCAACTCGAAAATCACCGGCGCTTCCTTCGCCTGTTTGGCGACAAACCAGGTCGTGGTCAGCAGCGCCAGCACCACGAACGCATGGAGTGACAGCGAGAGAACCAGGGAATTGGGCGACGTCGCGCGCATCGCTTCAGCCCGAATAGTTACCACCTTGAGATGTGAAATATTCGCCCTGCCGGGCCGACACTGTCGGGGCTTGCCGCGACAAGGTCGCTCTGCCCATTGGGCAGAGGGATATTTGCCGGAAAAGGAATTTCATGAGTGTGCAATAGCCGGGTCAGCGGGCCTCGGTATCGAAGGTGATCTTGGTGAGGTTGTGTTTCTTGATCTCGTCCATCACCCGCACGACCTGCTGCCACTGGAGCGTCAGGTCCGCGCGGATCCGGATCACCGGTTGTTTCGGTCGCGCCGCCACCGTCATGAGCTGGCGCGACAACTCGGGCAGCGACATCCGTTCGCCGCCGTAATAGAAGTTGCCGGAGCGGTCGATCGACACGGCGATGAACTCGGTGTCCGGCGGCGGCTTCTGCTGCTCGCGTTTCGACTCGCCCGGCAGGTTGACCGGGATGGTCTGCTCCTGCTGGATGAGCGGCGTCGCGATCATAAAGATGATCAACAGGGTGAAACCCAAGTCCACCAGGTTGGTGATGTTCAGCTCCGCGACGGGATGGAGCTGCTGCTTGCGACGGAAGATCCGGGCCATGGCTCAGTCCAGCTTGGCCTCCAGTTCGATGCGGTCCGCCAGGCTGCTGGCGTAATTTTCGAGTTCCGTGATCATCGTCTTCACATTGCCGATGAGAATATTGTAGCCGAAGACCGACGGGATCGCCACCACGAGTCCGGAGATGGTGGTGAGCAGCGCCGCGGAGACGCCCGGGGCGAGGGTCTGGATCGTGGCGGTCTGCATCACGGAGACCGAAACAAACGCCTCCATCACGCCCCAGACGGTGCCGAAGAGGCCCATGAAGGGCGCGCCGGACACCAGCGAGGCCAGGATGATCATGCTGGCTTCGTAGCGCAGCGACTGGCGGGCCAGCGCGCGCTGGATCGCGTTCTCCGCGTGCTCCAGCCGGCCGCGCAGGGTGTCCTCGCCCTTCTCCTTGCCGATGGCGGCGGCGCGCCAGTACGCCTCCAGCGCGTCCGCCAGGAGGTCGGCGTAGGGAATATCCCGGCGGTTGCGCATGTTTTCCGGCAGGGACAGGATATGGCGCTCCTCGGCCAGGCGGTGTTCGAAGCGGAAATTCAGCTCGCGCAGCTTCTTCAGCTCCGAGCGCTTGCCGAGCATCACCGCCCAGGCGAACACGCTGAAGACGGCCAGCAACCCGATGACGGCCTGGCCCACGTAATCCGTGGTGAGAAAAACCTGCCAGACGTTGACGACAGAAACAAAAGTGGAGGGCACGAGGAGGCTGGACATGTGCGGGCAGTGTTGGCCCGTTTACCGCTGGCAATCAACGGTATTTGAGGGCGTGGCGGCGCTAAATCTGGTTGCGCGCGCGAAGTGCGGTTGGTTCGCTTCCCCCTACTCCATTTCATGCCTCTCAAGTCCAAACCCACCGGCAAACTCATCTCCTTCGAAGGCTCCGAGGGCAGCGGCAAATCCACGCAAATCGCCCGCCTCGCGGCCCACTTGCAACAGGCCGGGCGCGAGGTTGTCGCCACCCGCGAGCCGGGGGGCACCGAGATTGGCGAACAGATCCGCAACATCATCGTCCATAATTCCCGGGGGGACGAGATGTGCCCCGAGACGGAACTCCTCCTCTTCACGGCCGCGCGCGCCCAAGTGGTGCGCGAGGTCATCGCCCCCGCCCTCCAGCGCGGCGCCATCGTGTTGAGCGACCGCTTCCTCGATTCGTCCACGGTCTATCAGGGCATCGCCCGCAACCTCGCCCCGGGGCCCGTAAGCGAAATCAACCGGTTTGCGGTGGGCAATGTGATGCCGGACCTCACCGTCGTGATCGATGTGTCGACCGAGGTCAGCCTGCAGCGCGTCCGCCAGCGCGCGTCCGACCTGCCCGATCGCATGGAGCGCGAAAACATCACCTTCTACAAAAAGGTCCGCGAGGGCTACCTCCTCCTGGCCCAGCAATGGCCCGAACGCGTTGTCGTGCTCGACGGCACGCTGACCCCCGACGCCCTCGACAAGAAGATTTGGGCCTTGGTGCAGAAGCGGCTCGGATGAAAATTGTTTGTCATCGCGAGCCCGGGGCAGCGGGGCGGGGCGATCCAGCAGTCACTCGGCTGGATTGTTTGGGTGCTGCACTGCTCGCAACGACTGCCCAAAAGTAGCCATGTCCGCCCCTGTCACACCCTGGCCCGCCGCCCTTGAGGGCACGCCGACGGTCGCCGTCATTGAGCGGGCCATCGAGCGCCAGCGGCTCGCCCACAGCCTTTTGCTGCATGGGGAAAACCTCAGCACGCTCGCCTCGGTTGCCCATGCCATTGCCGACCGCCTGCTCAACGACCCGCGCCAGCCGACGCAGTACTTCCCGCCCAAGCAACATCCGGACTTCATCGCCCTCCGGCCCGCGGGCAAGTCACGCCAGATCGGCGTCGATCCCATGCGCGAAGTCATCGGCCGCATCCAGGTGTCGCCGCAGATTTCCCGACGCAAGGTCGTCGTTGTCTACGAGGCGGACCGGATGAACCTGCCGGCTGCCAACGTCTTTCTCAAAACCCTCGAGGAACCCACGGCCAGCACGACCATCCTGCTCCTCACCACGCGGCCTTACGCGCTCCTGCCCACGATCCGCAGCCGTTGCCTGCATTTCCGTTTCACCGACTCCGGCCACGAGGCCCTGGCCGATGCCGCGCCCGAGACCCGCGCGCTGTGGGATAACGTCCGCACCGACTACGCCACGTGGCTGGGATCCTTGTCGGCCGGGGTCCCCGACAAGCGGGCGGCTGCCGACCAGGTCATGGCCGTGTATGGCCTCGTCACGCGCTTCAACGCCGTGCTTTCCGCCGCCGCGGACCAGATCTGGAAGCAACAGAAGGAAAAGTTGCCCGACGACATCTCCGACGATGAACAGGAGGCGATCGAGACGGGCATTGTGAACGGCGTCCGGACCAAGCTCTTCGCCGAGATCGAACACGCCACGCGCGACTACGCCCAAAAGTCGCTCCTGGCCGGCGACGAAACCACCCGCCGCTCGCTCGCTGCCGCCATCGCCGAACTGGAGCGCGCCACGGGTCTCCTCCGCCTGAACCTGAACGAATCGGTCGCCCTCGAGAACTTCCTGCTTTCGTCACTGCGCATCTGGGCGAAGCGCTGACATGAAGGTCTCGCGGGAAGTTGGTTTGGTTGCCGGTCCAAATGTAGGGTCGGCGCTTGCGCCGACCTCGCGGGCGAGGTCGGACCAAGGTCCGATCGCTCTGGCGCGTCCAGCCTGCTGGTGGCTCTGCCTTTGCGCCTGCTTGATTCAACCCGTCGTGGCATTCGCGGCTTCGCCTCCGGCGGGATTTTTCGAGCGGATCACCCTGATCGATTTCCAGGTGGTCGAGACCAACAACGACCTCGTCCTGTCGCCGACCCACCAGCTCGTCATCAGCTTTCCGAACATCCAACGCGCCGGCGCCGTGGATCGGGCCGTGGCTTTGCGCCGGATCGAGGGCGGAAAATGGTTGCTGACCCATTTCGTGGCCGCGCCACCGCGTCAGCCGGGTCAGTTTCGCCGGGAGGATTTCGAGTTGGACCCGGTGATTGCCCGCCACGTCCTCGCCATCGCCAATCACCTGCTGGGCGCGAATGGCAGCGACACTGCGGGGCCATTGCGCCAGCCCGCACCGGACGACGACGCTTGGATGTTCGCGCGTGGTGACCGCACCGTGGCCACTGCTGTCGCGTCCAACCAGCTGCTGCAGCGCGGGACCGGCGAGGACGTGGCCATCTACCGCGACTTGTGCGCCGGCCTTTTCGGCATTTTCGTCGCGCCGGAGGAGCGCAACCAGGTCATCAAGCAGCTGGACCGTCTCACCGTCCGGTACGTGAAGCTGAAGCAATTGGTGCGCGACTGAACCGCCATGTCGACGCCGACCCCGGCCACCAAACCCCCCACCCTGCTCGCGATCGCCTGGCCGATCTTTGTCGAGCAGAGCCTGCGCATCCTGATCGGGACGGTCGACACCTTCATGGTGGCGCACGTCTCGGACGGCGCTGTCGCCGCGCTCGGCATGTCGCACCGGTTGATCATGTTTTCGCTCGTGTGTTTCAACTTCATCGGCATCGGGACCAGCGTGGTCATCACGCACCACCTCGGCGCCGGCGATCGTCGGGGTGCGGAGAACATCAGCTCGACCGCCCTGGGCGTGAACATCTGGAGCGGCCTCCTCGTGAGCATCGCCATGTTCCTGGGCAATGCCGGGCTGCTGCGCCTCATGAAGCTGCCCGAGGAGCTCATGGTCTACGCGCTGCCGTTCATGTCGCTCATGGGCGGGACCATTTTCCTTGAGGCCATCAACATCGCGATCGGCGCCATTCTCCGGGCCCACGGCCATACCCGCGAGGTCATGTTCGTCACCGTCGGGCAGAACGTATTCAACATCATCGGCAATTCGCTGGTTCTCTTCGGCTGGTTCGGCCTGCCGAAGTTCGGCGTCCAAGGCGTGGCCTGCTCCAGCGTGTGCAGCCGCGTCCTGGCCACGACGGCCCTCCTCATCCTGCTCCACCGCCTGCTCGGCATCCACCTCCATTGGCGTACGCCCTTCGATCTCGCGTGGTCCCGCATCAAGCGCATCCTGCACATCGGGCTGCCGGCGGCGGGCGAGCACATGTCCTACTGGGTGGCATTCCTGACCATCACCAGCTTCATCGCCAGCATGGGCGCACAGAGCCTGGCGATCATGTCGTACTCGCAGACGATTCAATCGCTCGTGATCCTGTTCAGCCTCTCGCTCGGGCTGGGCACGGAGATAGTCGTGGGCCGGCTCGTGGGCGCGGGCGACTTCGAGGGGGCTTACCGCCAGTTGCTGAGCAGCCTGAAGCTCTGTCTCCTGCTCTGCGCCGCCGGCATGGCGATCATCGCGGCCGTCGCCCCGCATCTCATCGGACTTTTTTCCCACGATCCGGCGGTCATCAACGGCGGTGCGCTGCTACTCCGCGTCTCGGTGATCCTGGAACTGGGCCGCGTGTTCAACATCGTGGTGATCAATTCGCTCCGGGCGACCGGCGACGTGAAGTTCCCGCTGAAGGTCGCGGCCGTTTGCATGTGGCTGTTCTGGGTGCCCAACGCCTGGTTCCTCGGACTGCACCTCGGGTGGGGCCTCGTCGGCATCTGGATCGCGATGAGCTGCGACGAATGGCTGCGCGGCGTCATCATGTATCATCGCTGGGTGAAGCGGAAGTGGCTGCCGGCCGCCGAGCGCAG
>DASZPS010000206.1:0-12245 GCA_035549955.1 Lacunisphaera sp.
AGGCGCTCTGCAATAAAACGCCGGCGTGCACCAACCAGATCTTCAGTTTTCCAGGGCATAGATGCCCGTAAAACTGTCAGCGATGTGTGGCACCTAAAGTGTCAGCGATGTGTGGCATCATGCCAAGACTGCGCCCCTACGAAAAGCGGGATTCGACCAGAGATTGGGGACGGGACATGATGGGGTTGATAGTCAGGAGGGGATTCTGACTGTAACACGCGGCGGCACTTGCCGTCTGGAGAACAGTCGTCGACTTGTCCGTGCCACCCCTACCCGGTCACCCATGCCCCTGTTGATCGCCTGCGCCATCATTGCCTTGTGCCTGGCCGGCCCGCTGGCTGCCGCCACCCCGGAGGAAGGCCGGGCCCACGTCGCGTGGATGAAGCAGAATCTGCCCGACGTCCCGGAATGGAATGAATGGCAGCAACGAACCGGCGCGTTGCCCCCGGATTTCGACGCCCTGCCATCCACGAATGCCCTGCCGGATCCGCTGCGCTTCCTCGACGGCCGGCCGGTTCGGAATGCCAGGGATTGGGCCGCGCGCCGCGCCGAAATCCGCGGTCTCTTCGAAAAATACGTGACGGGTTCATTTCCCGCAAAACCCAAGATCGACCGGGTCGTGCTGCTCGACGAGTCGCATGGCGCCGGGTGGGTCACCCGCAACGTCCGCCTTGAGTTCGGCCCGCAGTCCAAGGGCACCCTGCGCGTCCAGGTGACGCTACCCGAAGGTCCCGGTCCGTTCCCCGCCTTGATCGCACCCAACCTGCCCGGCTGGGGTCCGGCGTTGATTCGCCGCGGATATGCGTCGGTGGGTTTCGCGGGCAACGATTTCATGGACGATGCCGCTCCGCTCAAGGAACTGTATCCCGACCACGACTTCGCCGCCCTGCCCCGGCGCGCCTGGACCGTCCAGCTGGTGCTCGATTACCTGGAAACCTTGCCTCAGGTCGATATGAAGCGAGTCGGTCTCTTCGGCTATTCACGCGACGGCAAGATGGCGACGATCGCCGCGGCACTCGATGAACGCATCGCCGCGCTTATCGCCGGCAGCACCGGCGTCGGCGGCGTCCTGCCCTGGCGTCTCGCCGGCGAGGCTGGCATGGGCGAAGGCATCCAGTCCACGACGATGATGTTCCCCACTTGGTACGCACCCCAGCTGCGCTTTTTCGCCGGACGCGAGAATCGCCTGCCCGTCGATGCCAATTCGCTCGTCGCGCTCATTGCCCCGCGCGCCGTCCTGATGGAATACGGCCTCAACGACGAGGTGTCCAATTCCTGGGCCCTCGAGCAGGTCTACCATTCGGTCAAACCCGTCTACGAATTCCTCAACAAGCCCGTGCGTCTCGACCTCCTGCGCGTCCCCGGTTTCCACGGCGCCAACGACCAGGAGGCCTGCCTCGACTGGCTCGATGTCCAGTTCGGCCGTTCGCAGCGCCCCTGGCGGAACGATTTCCTCCATCCCTGGAGTTTCAGCGATTGGCAAAAGCTCTCGGGCGAGAAACTGGATCGGGCGACCCCACCGCCGCCTCCGGCCGCGATGAGGCCCGCCGACTGGGAGCAGCATGCCACCGATCTCCGCCGTTCGATCCAATGGTTGCTAGGCGAACAACCGCCGCCGATTCCTCCGCTGCCGCCGCGCAACTTCCCCGGCCGCGGCCCTCCGCCCGGACCCACCGTCGTGGCCCAGGGCACTTCCGGCAATCCCGGCCAGCTCGCGCCGGATGTGCCTGCCTGGGTAATCGCCCGCCGGGGACTCAAGGAATTCGGCTGGCTCGAACCCGAAATGGACCAGGTCGAATCGCGCCGGATTCGCTTCGGCTATGGCCTGAGTGGCGACCTCTACTATCCCAAGGGGACGCCCGAGGGGAAAAAACTCCCGACCGTCCTGTGGCTGCATGGCTACAGCTATCCGTTGGGCTACATGTGGGTCTATCGCCGCGACCTCCACCCGATCCTCGCGCTGGTCAAGGCCGGGTATGCCGTCCTCGCCTACGACCAGATGGGCTTCGGCAGCCGCCAGGCGGAAGCCGCGTCATTCTACGATCGACATCCCCACTGGTCGCAACTCGGCCGGATGGTTGAGGACGCCCGCACTGCCATCGACGCCCTGGAGAAGGAAGCGTTGGCCGATCCAAGGCGACTTTACCTCTTTGGCTACACGCTTGGTGGCACCGTGGCGCTGCACGCCGCCGCCTTGGACAATCGGGTGGCCGGCGTGGTTTCGATCTGCGGCTTCAGCGGCACCAATCTCGACATCGATGCCCTGAGTTGGGAACGCGGACTCCTGCCGCGACTGGGCTTGTTCGCCGGACACGAACCACAAATTCCGTACAACAACAGCCATCTCCTCGGCCTCATTTCCCCCCGCCCGGTTCTGGTCGTGCAGCCCACGGCGGACCGCCTGGCGAGCCCGCTGGAGGTGAAGGCCACCGTGGAATCTGCCCGCAAATTCCATGCAACCCAAGCCGGCACCGAAGGCGGGCCGACCTTGCTCCAACCCGACGACTATCGGCGCTTACCTGCCACCACCCAGGACGCCGTCATCCATTGGATGGCGGAAAATTTCACCCCCAAGGCCACCCCATGAAGACCACCCCCCGCCTCCTCGTCTGCCTTCTCGGCATCGCCACCGCTGTCATCGGCCATGCCAAGGCCCTTCCGGTTACCGTGGCGGAAGACGCCGATACCTACACGCTCGACAACGGCATCGTCACCGCCCGGGTGGCCAAGGCCTCGGGCGACCTCGTTTCGCTGCGTTACAAGGACCTCGAAATGCTCGCGACTTTCACCACCGCCGATGGCAAGCCCGACCTCATCAAGGACCCGCCCGGCCAGCACCTGACCGGCTTGAACGCGCGCATGACCGACCACCAGTACGGCTTCTGGTCGCACGATGCCATGGGCGTGCGCGGCACCGGCGACGCCGTCGCGCGTGTAACCATCGACCCCAAAACAAACGACGGCAC
Source organism: Lacunisphaera sp. (assembly GCA_035549955.1). Taxonomy (GTDB): domain Bacteria; phylum Verrucomicrobiota; class Verrucomicrobiia; order Opitutales; family Opitutaceae; genus Lacunisphaera. The sequence continues at coordinate 2,967 of DASZPS010000206.1, forward strand.
CCGCGCCGAGGTTTCGGTGAAAGGCATTTCCAAGGGCCGCAAAATGGGTACGGGACCGGGGGTCACCGGCGAGGGCCAAAAGACCGGCCAGTTCGCCGCCGACGTCGAAATCCGCTGGGCGCTCGGGCGCGGCGAGGCGGGCGTCCACACGTATTGCCAGTTCGAGCATCCGGCCGACTACCCGACCACCGCGATCGGCGAGGCGCGCTTCTGCGCCAAGCTGAACGAGTTCTTCGACTGGCTCGCCGTCGCCCAGGACGCGCATCACTTCAAACATTACCCCAAGGAACTTCGCGAGGGCGACAAGTACGTCTACACCGTGCCGCTGGCGGACAACCCGGCGTTCGGCTGGGCCAGCACCACCAAGAACGTCGGTTTCTGGTGCCTCAATCCCTCGATGGAATACATGAGCGGCGGCCCGACCAAGGTGGAGTTTCAGGGTCACCGCGACACGAACGCCGTCGCCGCGCCGTGCGTCCTGAATTACTGGCGCAGCAGCCACTATGGCGGCGCGGCCGTCGACGTGGCGGAAGGCGAACATTGGACGAAGGTCATCGGGCCCTTCATGCTTTACGTGAACGGCGGCGCCAATCCACAGGCGATGTTCGACGACGCGAAGGCCCAGCAGAAAAAGGAGGCCGGCGCATGGCCGTATGGTTGGGTGGCGGGCGTCGACTATCCGCGCGCCAAGGAACGCGCGACCGTTCGCGGCCGACTCGTCCTCGCCGATCCGCTCGCGCCAGGCGGGGCGAAGTTGACCAATGCCCGCGTCGGGCTGACCGCCGCCGCATGGACCTCCCCCCTGCCTCCCGCCGCGGGTGCGGCGCCGCGCGTCGTCGACTGGCAGCAGGACGCGAAAAACTATCAGTTCTGGACGCGGGCCCAGGATGACGGCCGATTCGAGCTCCCCGACGTAAGGCCGGGCAATTACACGCTGCATGCCTTCGCCGACGGCGTGTTGGGCGAACTGGTCCAAGCCAACGTCAAGGTCACGGCCGGCAAATTGGATCTCGGCAAGGTGACGTGGCAGCCCGTTCGCCGCGGCCGGATGCTTTGGGAGATCGGCATTCCCAACCGCAACGGGGGCGAACTGTTCAAGGGGGAGTCCTACTGGGAACCCACGATCCCGCTCGAGTACGCCAAGCTCTTTCCCACCGACGTGAACTTCGTCGTTGGAAAAAGCGATTTCCGGCAGGACTGGTTCTTCCAGCAGGTGCCGCATAACGAGGATCCCGCGGCCAAGGCCGAGCCGTTCTATGGCATCCGTGCGCCGGGCCGCGCCACGCCGTTTGCCGTGAATTTTGACCTCGCCAACGCCGCGCACGGCAAGGCCACGCTGCGACTCGCCCTCTGCGGCACGGCCACCCGCCAGCTTGACGTGACGGTCAACGACCAGCCCGCCGGCACCATCCTGCTCGGCCAGATCGATGGCGCCATAGCCCGACACGGTCGCCAAGGACTCTGGTACGAGCGCGAACTGACTTTCGATGCCGCGTTGCTCAAATCCGGTACCAACGTGCTCAAGATCATCGTGCCCGCCGGCCCGGTGAACAACGGCATCCTCTACGACTATGTGCGGCTGGAACTGGACGAGGCCGCATCGACGGCCGCGAAACTTTGACTCGATCCCACCCACCCCGTCGCTTCGCGCCACCCCTCTCGAGAGGGGACCCAAACCCAACCAACCGAAGCTCCCCTCTTGGAGAGGGGTGCCCGCAGGGCGGGGTGTGTTGAAAACGTCCGACGACCCATCCGGCCAGTATAAACCACCATGCATCTGTCGAAGACATTTCTCTGGTTCTTTCTTTCCGTGCTCTCATTGGCTGCCCAGGAAAAGCCATCGACGCCCGCGCCGGCAACGCCGGCCGCAGAAGTCCCCGCGCTCCCCACCATCTTCCTCGCCGGCGATTCCACTTCCGAGAACGGCACCCCCGTCGCGACCGGATGGGGCAGGATGTTCGCGGACTATTTCGACCCGGCGAAAATCCACGTAGCAAATCGCTCGCGCGGCGGACGCAGCAGCCGCACCTATGTCACCGAGGGTCATTGGGACAAACTCGTCGCCGAACTCAAACCGGGCGACTTGGTGATCATCCAATTTGGCATGAATGACGGCGCCGATCGCAACGGCCCCCGGATCGCCCGCGGCTCCCTGCCGGGCATCGGCGAGGAAACCGAGGAGATCGACAACGTCATCACCAAGCAGCACGAGACGGTGCACACCTTCGGTTGGTACCTGAGGAAGATGATCGCGGACACCCGCGCCAAGGGCGCCACGCCCGTCCTTTTTTCACTTACCGTGCGCGATTTTTGGAAGGAAGGCCGTGTCGAGCGCGGCGCGGGCCAATACGGCGAATGGGCTCGCGAGATCGCCGTGGCGGAGAAGCTCGCCTTCGTCGACCACACCAAACTCATCGCCGACCGCTACGAGCAGCTCGGGCACGACACCGTGAACTCATTTTTTCCCCGGGACCACGTCCACACGGGCGAAGATGGCGCGCGTCTCAACGCCATCATGGCGGTCAGCGGCCTCAAGGGACTGCGCGAGCAATGGCTGGTGCGCAGCCTGTCCTTGATGGGCCGCATGGTACCCACCGCCGCGCCCGGGGACGTTTACGTTCCGCCGCAACCGCCACCGAAGGGCGCACCACCCGAGGAGTTCGCGACCTGGCTCAACCTGCCCGAGGTCGCGGATCCGAAACTTCCCACGGTGTGGCTGATTGGCGATTCCACCGTGCGAAATGGTCGGGGCAACGGCTACGACGGCCAGTTCGGCTGGGGCGATCCGTTCCAACAGTACTTCTATCCCGGCAAGACGAACGTCGTGAACCGCGCCGTCGGCGGCACAGGCGCCCGCACCTTTGCCGGCCAGTGGGAAAAAGTCCTTCCGCAAGTCCGGAAGGGCGACTTCGTCCTGATTCAGTTCGGTCACAACGACAATGGTGCGCGCGGCGCCCTCAAGGGTATCGGCGAGGAAACCGAGGAAAGGGAAAATTCGGCAACCAAGCAGAAGGAAACGGTTCACTCGTTCGGGTGGTACCTCCGCCACTATATCGCGGAGATTCGCGCCAAGGAGGCCACGCCGATCCTCTGCACGCTTGTCCCGCGCAACCGGTGGCAGGATGGAAAGGTTGTGCGTTCACCCGACAGCCACGCCGACTGGACGCGCGCCGTGGCCGCGGCCGAAAAGGTGCCGCTGGTGGACCTGAATGAACTGATCGCGAAGAAATACGACGCCCTGGGCGAGCCGGCCGTCACGGCGCTTTTCGCCGACAAGGCGGTGCACACCAACTGGACCGGCGCGGAACTGAACGCACTCACGGTCGTCGAAGGGCTCCGCGCCTTGGAGCCCAACCCGCTTGCTGGCCACCTGCGGCCTGACATGGGCGTGATCCGGCCGCCGTCGACCGACAGCGCGCCACCCGGAAAATGAAGCCGACACCCCCCATCCGTCAGGCCCGCTCCCCTCTTGAGCCGGATCGATGCAATCGGAGGTGGAGCGACCTGCTCCCCAGGGCGCTTTCTTCGCAGCGGACGTCCTCAGCGCGTTGGGGAGCAACGCGCTCCACCATTTGGTGGTCGTTGATTTCCCTCCGAAAGTCGGACCGAACTGAATCGTTCCGGCTTGAGAGGGGTGGCGCGAGGCGCCGGGGTGTGTTTCTTACCCTGCTCGTCTCGGCCTTCACACCCCTGTCATTTGCGCAATCCGCCGCGGGCCCTTGGAAATTCGATCTTACTTCCCCACCGCCGGCCTTCAGCAGCGAAACCGGCCATGGTCTTGAACCCGGCGGCACTCCCGATCTCTTCAAATTCTCCGTCGTCGTCGATCCCGGCAACTATCGCGTCACCGTCAAGCTCGGCAACGCCACGGCGGAATCCACGACCACGGTCAAAGCCGAGGCCCGGCGCCTGATGTTGGAACAAGTGCACACCCAAGCCGGCGAGTTCGTCTCGCGCGCGTTTACCGTCAACGTGCGCACGCCGGCGATGCCGCCAGGCAACAGCCTGAAGCTCAACCCGCGTGAATGGAATCCCGCCACCAACGAGGCCGTGACCGCCACGTGGGACACGAAACTCACGCTGCAATTCAGCGGGGACCGTCCGGCCGTGGCGGCGATCGAAATCGAGAGGGTCGCCGACGCGATCACGGTCTTCCTCATCGGCGACTCGACGGTGACCGACCAGCCCAGCGAGCCTTACGGAACGTGGGGCCAGCTCCTGCCACGCTGGTTCGGCCCCGCGGTTGCCGTGGCCAACCATGCGGAATCCGGCGAAACCCTGAAGGCGTTCCGCGCGCAACGCCGCTGGGAAAAGGTCATGGGCGAAATGAAGGCCGGCGACTATGTTTTCCTGCAGTTTGGCCACAACGATCTCAACACCAAGGGACACGACGGCATCTGGCCGCGCGAGGACACGGCCGGCGATTGGGTCAATACCCATGCCGAAGCCAATACCGACTACCAATGGCTGCTCGCGGCCTATGCGGTAGAGGTGAAGCGCCGCGGCGGCATTCCCGTGATCGTGTCCCCGATGACCAAGGTGAACATCCGCACCGGCGAGCTGAACGTAGCCGGGCTGGGCGATTATCCCAAAGCGGCCGCGGCGGCAGCCCGGATGGCCGACGTTGCCTTCATCGACCTCAATGCCATGTCTGTCACCCTCGCGCAGGCCCTGGGACCGCAACTCGCGCCCAAAGCATACGTCGACGGGCTCCACTCCAACACTTACGGCGCCTATCTCTTCGCGCGTTGCGTCGTCGAGGGCATCAAGCAGGCCAAACTCGGCCTGGTCCAGCACCTCGTCGAGGATGCCGCGGCCTTCGACCCCGCTCACCCGCAACCCCTGCCCGACGATTTCCGCCTGCCGCTCGAACCGCGGCCACCGCGCCCGCCGCGCCCGCCCGCAGCGCCGGCTCCCGCGGTTTTGCCGGGTTCATCGCCGCCATGAAATCGCTGTTCCAGGTTGCCCTCTGCGCGCTCCTGTTCGCCAGTCCCAGGGTCCATGCCGCAGCGCCGGAGCCCGATGGCAAGCCGCACAAGTTCGAGTATGGCGAACGCGTATTCCTGCTCGACGGGCAACCGATGCTGATCGCGGCGGGCGAGATGCACTTCGGGCGGGTTTTGCCGCAGGATTGGGAAACGCGCATCAAGCAGGCAAAGGCAATGGGGCTCAACACCCTCAGCTTTTACCTCTTCTGGAACCTCTGCGAACCGCAGGAGGGCAAGTTCACCTTCACGGGCCTCACCGACGTGCGCCGCATGCTGAAGCTCTGCCAGGAAAACGGCCTCTGGGCGATCCTGCGGCCGGGGCCGTATTGCTGCGCCGAGGTGGAATACGGCGGCATTCCGTGGTGGACGGCGAAATATCCGGAAGTGAAAGTGCGCAGCACCGACCCGCGATGGCTCGCGTGGAGCCGGCGCTATGTTGCCCAGGTCGCGCGGCAGGTCGCGGATCTCCAGGTAACGCGCGGCGGGCCGCTGCTGATGGTGCAGATGGAAAACGAATTCGGGATGGTATCCGGCGGCAACTTTGCCCACCTGAAGGTACTCCAAAGGATCTTCACGGAATCCGGCTTCGAAATCCCACTCTTCACCTGCGATCCCTTCCTGCGGCCCCCGCCGTCGCCCGACACCCATCCCGCCGGTGTCCTCAGGGGGCGGAATGGCCTCCGCACGGATCGCGACCTCGAACAAACCATCGCCGCGATTGGCAACTCGCCGGTCTTTGTGCCCGAGCTCTACACGGCCTGGTTCAGCGGCTGGGGCCAGCCCATCGCCACGCGCAACGCCTCGGTGGAGCAGGCCGTAACTTGGACGACGTACCTCCTCGAGAAGAAGGTCTCGTTCTGCTACTACATGTTTCACGGCGGCACGACCTACGGGTTCTTCAACGGTACCAACGAATACCTGCCGGTGCAGACCAGCTACGACTACAGCGCGCCCGTTGATGAAGCCGGGCGCACCACCCCGAAATACCATGCCTTGCGCCCGTTGCTGGCGTCGCGGCTGGGTGTCGCACCGCCGCCCGTTCCCGCCGAGCCGGCGGTCGTGACCCTGCCTCCGATCCATCTGGCGCCGGCCCAAGCCCTGCTCGAAACCCTGCCACGGCGTGGACGCCAATCGGAGGCTCCTTTGGCCATGGAATCGCTGGACCAGGCGTACGGCGCCGTGGTCTACCGCAAGCGGTTTCCGCACGGGCTCAAAGGCACGCTCGAACTGCGCGACGCGCTGGATTACGCGATCGTGCTGGTGAACGGCCGCGACGTCGGCCGGATCTTCCGCGGCTACGGCATCGACCAAAACAAGGTGGAGCTGAACGAGTCCGGCCCGGTCACTCTCGACATTTTCGTCTACAATCTCGGCCGGATCAGCGTGATCGTCAGCGAACGCACCCAAAGCCGCGCGCGCAAGGGCCTCATCGGCGGCGCCTGGCTCGACGGCGTGGCGCTGACCGATTGGGAGAACTTCTCGTTGCCGCTCGAGAAACTGCCGCGATTCAAGCCATCGAGCCGGCCGCATCTCGGGCCAAAGTTCTATTTTGGCTCCTTCCAAGTCGACGCGCCGGCCGGCACCTTCCTTGACCTGCGCCCGTGGCACTTCGGCATCGTCTGGGTCAATGGCCACAACCTTGGCCGCTATTGGGACCGCGGCGCCCTGCGGTCCCTTTTCCTGCCCGCCGCATTCCAGAAAAAGGGAAGGAACGAAATCGTCGTGCTCGAACTGCATGACGCGCCCGAGGCCGCTGAAATCGCCAGTGCCACGGCCATCATCGAGGAAAAGCCCGTGCCATTCGACGTGGCTTTGGATCGCCCACCGCCCCGGCCGCGACCGGCGGCTACGCCGACTGCACCATAATCCTGGAGGCGGGGTGCCCTCACCCCGCTTGGATCAACCGCGGGGTGAGGGCACCCCGCCTCCACGCAAGGACTCAGGAATAGCTCCGCCGGCCTTCGAGCGAACTCTTGAGCGTGACGGCATCCGCGTACAGCACGCCACCGCCGCTCGGCAACCCGAAGCCGATGCGCGTCACGGCGACGCCGCTCTTCGGCAGGCGTTCGGTCAGGTAATGGCAGGTCGCCTCGCCCTCGACGTCGTTCGACAGGGCCAGGATCAATTCCGTGACCTCGCCGCCCTCGATCCGCTGCAACAGGGGCGCCAGGTTCAGGTCCTCCGGTGCGACGCCGCGAATCGGCGAGAGCTTGCCGTGCAGCACATGGTAGCGGCCGCGATAGGCCCCCGAGCGCTCGATCGCCGCGAGGTCCTGCACGTTCTCCACCACGCAAACCTGGCCGTTGCGGCGCTTCTCATCGGCGCAGATTGGGCAGTTTTCCTCCTCGGACAAATTCCCGCACACCGCGCAGCGGCGGACGCTTTTCGCGGCGGTTTCGAGGGCAGCCACCAGTTCCGCCAGGCGGCCGGGCTTCTCCACGAGCAAATGCAGCGCGATCCGCTCCGCCGAGCGATAACCGACGCCCGGCAGCTGCTTCAGGGCCTTCTGCAATGTTTCGAGCGCGGGAGTCATGGGATTTATGCTTTTGGGTTTTCGATTTTCGATTTCAGCACCCGGCGATTGTCCATTTTTCCGGGAATCCAAAATCGAGAATCAAAAGTCGAAACTCTCAGAACATCCCCGGCAACTGGATGCCCGCGGAAATGCGCTTCATCTCGGACTCGTGCAGCTCCTTGGCCTTGGTGGCGGCCTCGTTCACTGCCGACAGCAAAGTCTCCTCGACGAACTTCGCGTCCTCCTTGAGGAATTCCGGGTCGAGTTTCAGCGCGAGGAACTTGCCGGCGCCGGTGACCTTGATCTGCACGGCGCCACCGCCGCTGGAAACATCGATCTCGCGCGCCTCGAGGGCCTTCTGGGTCTCCTCGATTTTTCGCTGCATTTTCTTCGCCTGATTCATCAATGCGATCATGTCGGCCATGGGATGAGGGGGTTGATTTTGAAACCACTAATGGCCACTAACGCCCACTAATCACGCACAATTTGCGCGAATGCCCTGGCGATACCTGGAGGGCCCGCGTCCCTGCGGGCCGTGAATTGCAGCCGGGATCCCTGACCCCGGTGGCCGGCCTCGGCGAGGCCAGCTCCATGAATCCTACCCCGCTGGTATTCCAATCCTCCCGAAGTCCAATCCCGACCCGCAGGGACGCGGGCCCTCCAAAAAACCTCACGCCTCCCGGAGGATTTCGCCAAATCCCGCCCGAAAATCCGGATAGCGTGGGCGCCAGCCCAGGACGCGCTGGATTTTGGCGCTGGAGATGGTCCGGTCGGGCATCGGCGCGCCGCCGCGGCGGGTCGTGGCCGTGCCGTCGCAGGCCGGCACCGCGCGACCAAGTTGCTGCGCGAGCCAGCCCACCACCTCGGCCCGCGGGGCGGGAGCCGTGTCCGCCACGTTGAATATTTCGCTCCCGATCGATGATGGCGCCTGGAGACAGCACAGGATCGCAGCCACGATATCGTCACGGTGCGCGAGATTCAGCCGATGTGCGCCGGAGCCGTTCAAGGTGGTGGCGCCTTCCTTCAGCTGGTCCAGCAGGTGATGCCGCCCGGGGCCGTAGATGCCGGCGAGCCGCAGGATGAAATGCCGGGCCACGGCCCGCGCCGGTGCGTGCTCCAGCAACACTTCCGAATGGCGGATAATGGTGCCGTTGGGCGTCGCACCCGGTGCGTCCGCGGTTTCGTCCACGGTGATGCTGTCACCCTGCGGATAGACCGAGGTGCTGCTGGTGTACACCAGAGTCCCAACCGGCCGCGAAGCGGCGGCGGCCCAACTCAGGATCGACTGCATGCCGACGACATACGATTGCCGGTACTGGTCGGGCCCGCCGGAACTCACCGTGTTTGCGACAAAATCGGGGCCGCCTTCCAACTGCCGGTGCCAGTCAAGGGTGGCCAGGTCGGCCACGACTACTCTGGCCAGGCCGGCGGCGCGCAACGCGACGGCCTTGTCCGGATTGCGCGTGAGTGCCTCGACGCGCGCGCCGGCCGCCAGCGCCGCCCGCGCCAGCGCCGAGCCCACGTAGCCGCAACCGAAGATGATGAGCCGTTTGCCGGAGAGAGAAGACATCTTCCAACCACTAATCTGCACAATTACCCACTAATCCAGACAGAACTCCCCCCAACGTCATCCTGAGCCGGGATCATGCAATTGAAGCGCCGTTTCGCTCGGTAGCGAACCGACCGAAAGGTGGTCGTCGATTTCCATATCGACGACAAGGACTCACGAGGCGTGCGAACCTGGCGTCGGGGTGGAAACCGACGCCCACCAACTGC
>DASZPS010000207.1:0-12729 GCA_035549955.1 Lacunisphaera sp.
GGACATTTCACAGTCTTGGGCGATCCAATCAGCAAAATGTCCGTCCGCCCTCCGGGCGGAGCGACTTTGTCGCGGCGCGCCCCGACAAGGTCGGCCCGACAGGGCGCATGTTTCACACCTCTGGGTGTGAAATATGCGGGCTAGTGTCTATCTCACGACCGAGGCGGCGGGGGTTCGGCGGAAGGCGCCCTGCTTCGTCCCGCGGTCGCGGGACTGCGAAGGGCTCGTCCGTCCCGCCTTGGCGGGAAGGCGAAGAGCGGGTTGCTGGAATTCTTGGGAGCAAGGCGGCTGATGCCGGGACCTCCACGGCACTTTTCCTTCAGCTTGGGGGCAGGTGGGGGATGCCCCGGGCGGCGTGCCAGAAGCGGAGCACGTAGACGGCGTCGGGATTGCGCTGCACCTCGTAGATGATGCGGTAGTCGCCTTGGAGCACTTCGCGGACCGCCGGGTCGCCGGCTTCGGGCACCCGCCGGCCGCGCTCGGGAAAGGGATCGATGGCGAGCGCTGCATCAAGCAGGGCGTGGCCGAAAGCTCTGGCCCGGTCGGGACTGTCGGCGGCGATGCGGCGGACGATGCTGCCGAGGTCTTCGATCGCCTGTGGCGTCAGGATGACGGGGAAGCCCATGCGTCGACAAGCTTGCGGACTTGCTCGACGGGCTGGCCTTCACCGCGGCGGACTTGGGCGCGAGCCGCCTCGATGCCGGCGCGCAGCTCGATTTCCCGGGCGATCTCCCGGAGGGGAGTGTCGGGGGGAAGCTGCTGCACGATTTCGATGGCGAGCTCGCGGTTGCTCATGCGGGCAAGGTAGCCGGGCGGAGTGGGGAGGCAAGGGGAGTTTTGGTGGCCGGGCGTGATCGAGGGACACTGCTGACGCTGAGGCACTGCCAAGCGGAAGCCGGGCCCTCAGAGAGACCTGAAACCTGAAACCTGAGACCTGAATTCGATCCGCCCGCGATTAGAGGGTCCCATGGAACCACTCGCGGAGGCGATCGGCCGGAGGCGCTGACGCAAGATTTCGCCGTTGGCGAGATTCCATTAGTGGTGACGACGGTTCGGATCGGTCGGGGCGTAAAGCCCCTCCTACATTCAGGCCGTAAAGGCGTTCAAGGCATGGCCCGTCGGGAGATGGTCCTGTAGCCCGGGTCGTTGACCCCGGTCGATCCCCGGCCTCAGCGAGGCCGGCTACAACGGACCGGCCCATCGGGAGATGGGCCCTCCAGCGGAGGCGTGGACAGGTTTTTGGTCTGCTGATCGCCGAGCTAGTCTGCCCGCGATTAGCGGGGCCCCGGAACCCATCGCGGAGGCGATCAGACGGAGCCGCTGACGCAAGATTTCGCCGTTGGCGAAATTGCATTGGTGGTGACGACGGTTTGGATCGGTCGGGGCGTAAAGCCCCTCCTACATTCAGGCCGTAAAGGCGTTCAAGGCACGGCCCATCGGGAGGCGTGTCTGTAGCCGGGGTCGTTGACCCCGGTCGATCCCCGGCCTCAGCGAGGCCGGCTACAACGGACCGGCCCATCGGGAGATGGGCCCTCCAGTCGTCCATACGCGGATCGACGACCACCTATTTCAGGGACAGGTCGGGCGTTGTGACTTCCTTCACCGCCCATTTCGTCACGATCAGGCCTTTGGAGGTGCGGGTGCTGACGGGGATGGGCGTGAGGTCGAAATCGATCTCGCGCACTCTCGCGCCGCTGCGGCCATCGAGGCTCACGTGGATGCTCTTCGGCATGTCCTTTTCCTTGTCGGCGACGTGGAGCCAGACGAGCTTGGAGCCCTCGGACTTGGCGAGGGGGTAGAGCTTGTCGCGGCTGAGGCCGCCGATCTGGAATTTCTTGGCGTAGGTCTTTCCCTCGGGGCCGTCGCGGTAGACCATCGTGTAGAACTTCGTGTCGCCCTCCTTTGGCCAGATGGCGATGTGGCGGATGTCGAGGCCCATGAAGGTCTTTTCGGCGGACACCTTGCTGACCTTGAGCGTGGCGTCGCCCATGATCGTGAGGACGCTGTCGAGGATCGTGCAGTCGCAGACGTACTCGTGCTGGCGCCAGTTGAGGCCGATGAAACCGTCCTCGCGGTTGACGTAGAGGCGCTGGTTGGCCGAGACGACCTGCGAGGCGTCGATCTGCTCGATCTCGTCGTAGCTGGTCTTCCGCTTGACGCCCTTGCCGTACTTCTCGGCGAGCATCTCGAACCAGGCGACGGCGTACTCGGTGAGTTTCTTCAGGTTGCCCTTCGTCTCCTTGATTCCCTCCTCGATCTTCTTGATGGCCTCGTCGGCCTGGAAGCGGTTGTAGGCGGAGATGCGCTTGATGCGGATCTCGGTCAGGCGGGTGATGTCGTCGTCGGTCACCTCGCGGCGGAGCTGTTTCAAGAAAGGTTTCAGTCCCGTCCGGATCTCGGACAGGACGCTTTCCCAGGTCTTCGATTTCTCGATGTTTCGATAAATGCGCTCCTCGATGAAGATGCGCTCCAGCGAATCCCAGTGCCACTGCTGCTCGAGCTCGCCGAGCTTGATCTCGAGCTCGCGCTTGAGGAGCTCCTTGGTGGCCTCGGCGGACGCCTTGAGGATGTCGCGCACGCCCATGAACACCGGTTTATCAACCAGGGTCTTGGTTTTGGGGTCCAGGGTCGGGACAATGATGCAGGCGGCGGGGTTGAGCTGCACCTGGCAGCTCGTGAAGACGTAGAGCTGCTGGATGACCTTGTCGGGCTCGGAGCCCTGCGGGAGGTGGATGAGGATCTCGACCTTGTCGGCGGTGTTGTCGTCGACGTGTTTGATCTTGATCTTGCCCTTGGCGTTGGCGGCGAGGATCGACTCGATGAGCGACTCGGTGGTGACGCCGTACGGCAGCTCGGTGACGGCGAGCAGGTACTTGGAGCGCTCCTCGATGCGGGCGCGGACCTTCACCTTGCCGCCGCGCTCGCCGTCGTTGTATTCGGCGAAGTCGGCGGTGCCGCCGGTGGGGAAGTCGGGGAGGATGCGGAAGGTTTTTCCCTGGAGGTGGTTGATCGCCGCGCGGCAGAGGTCGTTGAAATTGTGCGGGAGGATCTTGGTCGAGAGGCCGACCGCGATGCCGTCGGCGCCTTCGAGGAGGACGACCGGGAACTTGGCGGGCAGCGTGACGGGCTCGCGGGTGCGGCCATCGTAGCTGAGTTGCCAGGTGGTGGTCTTCGGGTTGAAGAGGACGTCGCGGGCGAAATTCGTGAGGCGGGCCTCGATGTAGCGCGGCGCGGCGGCGTCGTCGCCGGTGAGGATGTTGCCGTAATTGCCCTGGGGCTCGATGAGCCAGGCGCGCTGGCCTATGGACACGAGCGCCGCGCCGATGGAGGCGTCGCCGTGTGGGTGGAGCTTCATCGTCGCGCCGACGACGTTGGCGACCTTGTGGAAGCGGCCGTCGTCCATGTCCCAGAGGGTATGGAGGACGCGGCGCTGGACGGGTTTCAGGCCGTCGTCGAGGTGCGGGACGGCGCGGTCGAGGATGACGTAGCTGGCGTAGTCGAGGAACCAGTTGCGGTAATGCTGCGCGAGGGGGGACTGCTCGTCCTGGACCTTCTCGCCTTTTTTGCGCTTCGGCGGGGGCGGCTCGGAGGTAGCCGGGGTCGCCGAACCCGGGGCAGCGGAACCGGGGTCGGCGATCCCGGCTGCATTTTTCGGAACGAGGACGGCGGAAGAGTCGGGGAGAGGCGTGCCTTCGGCGGGCGGGGTGGGCTTGGCGCCTTTCCTGGCAGCCTTGCCCTTGGGGGCCGGCGCTTGCGGCGCGTCCGCGCCGTCAAGCGGGAGTTCGGCCTGGTCTTTGTTTTTCGTAGGTTTCTTTTTGGCCATTTCTGGAAAGTCAGGAGATTACACGAAGAAGCGAGGAAGCAAAGGAGGGATAAGGTTTGCAGGAGGGAACAGAGGGAACCGAGGAGAAAGGCGGGTCACTTTGTTCACTCCGTTGGCTCCGGTGAAGATGGAGCCGCTTGGTTTCTTGGTGTGAATTCTGGCTTCCAGACAGGGAAATTCGGGAACGGCGGTCAATGTTCGTTTAGGCGGGATGGGGGCACGCGCGGTTCGGCAAATCTTTGGCGAGGAATTGACCGCGCCATGGGAAGATGCCAGCCGAGGCGGATGGCAGCGCGGATTCGCTCCATCGGCATGGCAGGGATTGCGCTCCGGACAGTGCCGCAGATTTCGTCAGGGGTAGTTGCGGTCCGCGAATGTCGATCCAGCTGAGGCCAATGAAGCGCGTGGGCAGTTGGTCGTGGGTGCGGGTCGGCCGGTGGATTTTTGCGGCTCAGCTGGAGCTTTAATGAGTCGATGCGAACCAAGGCCCGACTCTCCGGTCGATAGCGACATTGAGCTGACCAACCATGACCGCCGCCTCATGACCCCCAAAAAACCGCCCGATTTGGCGCGTTTGCCTCCTTGGGGCCGAACAATCACGCGCGCCGTCGGACAAACAATAAATACATAAGATACTATCCTATAATAAAATATAGCCCTTGGTCTAGTCGGATGCAGGCTAATGACGATCATCACATCTTTTTAATGCTTATTTATTGCAACAATGGGTCTCCTTTCTTAAAAAGGACACGTTAATGAAAAAGCTCATCACGCTTCTCGCGAGTTTTTCGGCCGTGGCGGCCAGCGCCACGACGATTCTGCCTGGGCCCGAGACCCCGCTCCAGACGATCATTAACAACAGCGTCACCGGCATCAGCATCGACGTGAACGCCAATCAGGTGGCGTCCGATGCCTATTGGTCCGCCGTCGTTTCCCCGGCCGCCTACATGCTGATCGAGATCGCGGGCTACGCCGGCCAAAACACTTTCGGCATTTATCAAAAGGGCACTCCTTCCAATAAGATGGAGGTGTTCGCGGGGAGCGTCAGTGGTCCGTCCGGGCCGGTGAGCATCATCGTCCCCTCTGCCTGGAACTCGTTTGGCTTCTACATGAGCAATCCGAACGTCGGATTCACCTGGTATTCCGACGACGCGCTCAACGCCGGCGGCAGCCAGGATCATTTCGCGTTCTTCCAGGGCGCCTATGGCGCGCAGGTGAGCGGCAAGACCTTTGATGGGGACGATTACATCATCGCGATCGAGGACCTGAACCTTGGCGACAGGGACTATAACGACATGGTAGTTCTCGTGCAGAACGTGAGCCACGCGTCGGATGGCGGTGCGACGGCGGCCTTCCTGGGCCTGACGTTCGCTGCCATGGCCTTTGTCCGCCGCAAGCTCGCCTGCTGATCCGCGCTGGGACCCATCGATTCACGAAAAAAAGCCGCCCGGTTTCGGGCGGCTTTTTTGCGCAACGACGCAGGGGCGCAGTCTTGCTGCACCCATTTCGGGCGAAGCACGAAATCCAGATCGTGAGCGTAGGTGGGAATCCCCGGCGGGCCGTGGAATGGGCGCGCGTCCCCGCGCGCCGGCCCGCAGAGACACGGGCCCTCCCCAAAATAGATCCTGCCTCAATGCCCCCCGGCGGCCAGATTGCCGACGCCGGTGGTTTCCAAGGACGCCAGCGCCGTCTCGAGGTCGAGGTCGCGCCCCTCGCGCAAGTCGGCCAGCGCGGCCGGCGCCACGGTGATATTGGGCAGGACCCCGCGCCCTTCCAACCGCCGGCCATCGAGCCCGCGATAATCCTGGACGGGCACCTGCAGCGTGCCGCCGCCGGGCAGGCGGTAATTGTGCGAGACGATCACCGCGCCCGCCGTGCGCCGGCCGATGACGGTGGCGCGACCGTTGTATTGCAGCACATGCGTGAAGATCTCGGCGGCGCTGCCGGTGGACTCGCTGGTCAGGATGACGACCTTGCCGGGATACCGCGCGGAGAACAGCGACAGGTTGTGGCCTTCCTGCACCTTGCCATCGCGACGCACGAACTCTCCCGTGGCCACGCGATGGTCGAAGAATTCGCCGACCGCGAGCCGGAAGGCGACGACGTAGCCGCCGGGATTCTCGCGCAGGTCGAGCACGACGCCGGGCGCGTCGCGGTGGGCCTTGAGCTCGGCGCTGAGCCAGTGGAGGGCGTCCGACCCGAACCGATCGAAGCGCAGGTAACGGCAGCCGCCGGGCAAATCGCGGGAGACCATCTGTTCGACCTTCAGCAGCTGGGGCTGAAAGGTGATGTCGCGCGGCGCGTTGGCCAGGTCGAGGAAACTGTAGGTGACCGGCCGGCCCGTGGCAGGTGACCGTGGAAACTCGTTGGCGAGCGGGTGGCCTTCGCAGGCGGTGACGATCCAGCCTGGCTGCACGCCCGCTTGGGCGGCGGGCCCGCCCGGGATAAGTTCGGTGACAACGTGCCGGCCTTCGACCCGGTCCCAGCCCATGCCGACCGCCATGCAATGGGCGGTGCGGACCTCATACGCGCGTTGCGGCGCCAGGGCCGTGAGGTGCGATTCCTTCAATTCGCGAAAAAGGTGGTTGAGCACGCGGTAGAGCTCGGCGTCGTCGGCCGCGGCGACCGCCGCCGGGCGGTATTGCCGGAGCAGCGCGGCCCAGTCCCGGCCTCGAAAATCGGGATCGAAGTACTTCTCCCGCACGATGCGCCCGGCGGTGTCGAAGATCCGCGTGTTCAGCTCCGTGCGCTGCGCGGCCGTGAGCGGGGCCGGTTCGACATAGGCCGACGGGAGGCTCGCGCAGCCCGTCAGGGCGAAGATCAGCGCGAGCAGGACCAGCCACGCGGCAATGTGGCGTGAATTTGCGACTTGATTCCGGAGACTGGGGATCAGGGGGGCCATCGGGGTTTTTCCGGGGGCGAGCCTAGGAGGCTGCCGGATGCCACGTCAAATCGCGGTGTAGGACGGAGGAGGACAAATCGCGCAAAAAGTTTGGGCGCAGGGCGCGCGCGAATCGTAGGACCAAGCCCGACAGTTTTTCGCCGGTTTGTAGGAGGGCTCGTGAAAGAACTGTGAGTCTCCGGCCGGATTCTTGCACATTTTCCCCGCGTGGCCCAAGGAGACCGCCCCTTCAAGGGAGTTTTCATGCCGACCACGCGTCTCCATTTTCCTCGCCTGCTTTGTGCCGCCAGCACGCTGCTGCTCGCCGGCCTCCCGTCGCGCGCGGCCACGGCCACCGTAACGGCTGGCCGCGCGGTCACGCTGACGGTGACGGCAAACGGGACCGCGCCGTTCACGTACCAGTGGTTCAGGAATGGCACGGCGTTGACCGGCGCCACGGCGGCGAGCTATGCGCTCACGAATTTCCAAGCGGCGCAGGCCGGCGTTTATTCGGTGCGCGTGACGAACCAGGCCGGCTCGACGCTCTCGGACCAGGCGACCCTTGTTTTCGGGGCAGTTCCCGCCATCACGACGCAGCCATCCAGCCGGACGGCGGTCGCCGGCAGCGCCGTCACTTTTGCGGTCGTCGCGACCGGCACGCCGGCGCCTTCCTATCAATGGCAGAAAGACGGCACGAACATCGCCGGCGCGACCGCGGGTTCATACACCCTGTCGAGCGTCACGGCGGCGAGCGCGGGCACTTACCGCGTCGTGGTGGCCAATTCCGCTGGCACGGTCACCAGCAGTGGCGCGGTGCTGACCATTTCGGGCGCCACGAGCGCGCCGACCTTCACGACGCAGCCGGCCAGCCAGACGGTGACTGCCGGCGGCAGTGTCACCTTCACCGCCGCGGCCAGCGGGTCGCCCGCGCCGACGTTCCAGTGGCGCAAGGACGGGGCGAACCTTGCGGGGGCGACGTCTGGCACCTACACGATCGCGAACGCCACCACGGCGAACGCCGGCACGTACAGCGTGGTGGCCACGAATTCCGCCGGCGCGGCCACGAGCAGCGGCGCGGTGCTGACGGTCACTGCGGCCGCGACGTCCAGCTGGCAGTCCGGCGACGTTGGCTCGGTTGGCGTGGCCGGCGCCACGAGTGAGAGCAACGGCGTCGTGACGCTCAAAGGGGCGGGAGCCGACATCTGGGGCACGGCGGACGCGTTTCGTTTCCAGTCCCGGACCCTCACCGGCGACGGCGCCATCACCGTGCGCGTGGCGTCGGTTGGTTCGACGCATCCCTGGGCGAAGGCGGGCGTGATGTTCCGCGAGGATATCGGCGCCGGCGCGCGCGAGGTCATGGCTTTTGTGACGCCCGGCAACCATTCCAGCCTGCAGTACCGCTTGGCGCCGGGTACGCTGACGACGCAAGGCACCGATACTTCCGCGTCGGTGCCGGTCTGGCTGATGCTGGTCCGGTCGGGTAACAGCTTTGGCGGCTACAAATCCGCGAATGGCATCGATTGGACTCCGCTGGGCACGGTCAGCTGCGCCATGCCCGCGACCATTTATGTCGGGCTGGCGGTCAGCAGCCACGATGTGACGCGGACGAACACGGCCACGTTTGACAATCTTGAGGTCGAGTCGGTCGGCGCGGCGGCCGGTTCGCCCCCGGTCGCGCCGGCCAGCCTGACGGCTTCCGGGGCAAGCTCGACCACCGTGAACCTGAGCTGGTCCGACCTGTCCGCCGACGAAACGGGATTTGTCATCGAGCGCGCCGTCGGCGCCGCGGGCACCTTTGCCCAAGTCGGCACGACAGGTGCCAACACCTCGAGCTACGTCGACACCGGCCTGACGGCGAACACGACCTACAATTACCGGGTCCGCGCGCGCCGGGATGCCACTTATTCCGCCTATTCCAACACCGCCTTGATCACGACCACTTCCGCGGCGCCGCCCCCGGTGGCATGGACCCAAACCGCCCTCGGCGCGGGCACCGGCTCGTTCACCGGTGCCGGCGCTTCGATGACCGTCGCTGCGACGGGCGCCGATATCTGGGGCCAGTTCGACGAAGGTTTCTACGTCAACCGCGCCTGGACCGGCGACGGTGAGATCATCGTGCGCGTCGACAGCCTGGCCAACAGCCATGCCTGGGCCAAGGCAGGGGTGATGTTCCGCGAAAGCGTGGCCGCCACGGCACGCAATGTCTTCGTCGGGCTGACCCCGGCCAACGGCGTCACCCTGCAGGTGCGCACGACCAGCAGCGGCGTGACCAGCGAGGTGCGGTCTTCCCGGACGCCGCGGCCGCCGACGTGGCTGCGACTGACCCGCGCCGGCAACAACTTCACGGCGTCATATTCGTCGAACGGCACCGCCTGGACGTCGCTGGGATCGCAGACGCTGGCACTGCCGGCCACGATCTATGTCGGCGTCGCCGTCAGTTCGCACAGCAGGACGGTCGCCACCACCGCGGTGCTTTCCAACGTTCAGGTGCGGTGATGGACCGGAAGGTGACGGCTGTTACGCCAAGTTGGCCTGGCGGCGCTTGGGCTTCTTTGCCGCCAGGTTTCGCCGCCGCAGGGCGCGGGCGAGGGCGATCAGGCAAAAGCCGACGAGGAGGAGCGCGAGCGTGGCGGTCGCGTCCGGCACGGTCCGCGTGATGACGATGTCGTGGCCCCCGTTGCCCAGGTAGGAGATCTGGAAATAGGCGCCCTCTTGCTGGAAGAAGGCTCCTTCGGCCAGCCCCGCAAAGGTGCCGGAGAGGTACGAACCGCCGCCCAGGAAATCGACCAGGGTGAATTGGGTCCCCACGAGGGGATTGTAGCCGAGGTCGAGATCGAGCAGGCTGGAGCTGGTGAGGGTGAGGCCGCCGAGGTTGGCGGCATCGAAGAGGAGCTGGCCGTAGCTGGAGGAGCCACCGAGCACGAACTTAAGCGTGCCGTCGACCACCACGGAGCCCTGGCTGATCGCCAGGGCGCCCGAGCCGAGGTCGAGGATGCCCGGGGCGAACACGGCGAGCGTGTTGCCATCCGACCCGAGGGAAAGGTCGCCCGAGAGCTGGACGCGGCCCGACTGGACCTCGATGTGCTCCAGGTTCGTGATGGCGCCGTTCTGGACAAACGCCGCCGCCGGGGAACCGAGGTTGAAGTTCAGGGTGTCGGAGCCCGCGCCGCCGTTGATCGCTCCGTTGATGACGCCGCCCGTGACGTTCAGCGTGTCGTTGCCACCCTCGAGGTTGATGGCGCGGCCGTTGGTCCCGGTGATGGCGCCGGAATTGTTGAGCACGTCGTTGCCTTCGCCCATCTGGATCGCCGAGCCATCGCCCTGGATGAAACGGGCCGCGCCCGTGCCAGTGTAGGCCACGCCATCGAGCGTGCCGGTGGAGTTCGGGTCAAACAGCCCGTTCTGGCGGAGGACGGTGGCGGCGGGATTCGGAATGGCGCCCCCGCCGATGATGGTGCCGGCGTTGGTGATGACGTCGTTGTCGCGGGCGTCGCCGAGCTTGTTCTCCAGGCGGATCGCGTAACCGCCCAGGCCGGCGATCGTGCCGCCGGCGTGGTTGGTGATGGTGGTGGCAGCGACCCCGCTGCGGCTGGCGTTGGCGTCGTTGTTGACCACGATGCCGATGCCCGCGCCCTGGATGAGACCGGAGTTGTTGATCACGCCGCCGCCGATCGAGATGCCGTCGCTGGTGTTGGCCCGGCCGCCCGTATCGTAGCCGTTGGCGCCCGCGCCGAGGATCTGGCCCCCGGCGAGATTGTTGATGGTAGCGGCACCGTCGATGTCCACGCCGTCACCGTCACCGTCCTGCGTGAAACCCGGGTTGCCGGTGCGGTCGATCACGTTGCCGACTCCCGCGAATTCGCCCCGGATCAAACCCGCGTTGTTGACCGTGATCCTGGTGGCGTCGGCCTCGGTCGTATCGAAACCGACCCCCGAACCGTTGCGACCGACGATGGAGCCGCCGGCGTTGTTCGTGACGGTCAAGTTGGTGCCGCGGGTGCCGGCTTCGACGCCATGCCGGGCGCCGCTGATCGAGCCGGAATTGACAAGGCTCGAGTTGCTCACTCCCGGCAGCGGCGAATCCTGGTCCTCGAAGGAGAAGCCGTCGGAAGCGCTGAAGGTTTCGGCCGTGCTGTTGTTCGGGGGGCTGTTGAAGGCGTTGTTGGCCGAATTGTCGTTCACCCGGCCGTTGGCGAGGATGATGCCGAGGTTGGTGAACGTGAAGTTCGAGCCGACCCGCACCGCGTCGGCGCCGTCGGCGCGCATGACGCCGGTCAGGCCGTTGGTCACATTGCCGCCGGCGGCATCGCGCCCGTTGAACGCGCGGCCCGTGGCGATGACACCCGCGGGATTGGGCAGGGCCAGGTTGGGGCCGCTGTACATCGTGCCGTTATTGACGAGGGTGACGAAACCGCCGCGGGCTTGGAACGCGTCGTCGCCGACGGCCTTGACCACGCCGTTGGCCCCGATGCTGACCGAGATGGCGCCGAGGTCGGTCCCGGAGCGGATCGCGCGGCCGGAGCCGGTTTGCTGGATGGTGCCGTCCACCGAGAGGGTGGATCCGCCGTTGTTGGCCACGGCGGTGGTGCCGCCGGAGACGGAGAGCGTGGCACCGGCGGACACGCTGCCCGTTTCCCCGGAGTTGAGGGTGCGGGCGGTGGTGTTGGTGCCGGAGGTGATCGTGAAACTGGTCGCGAAAACCGTCGGAGCGGCGGCGAAACCGAAGACGGTGGCAAGGGAGAGGATCCGGACCAGGGGGGCCGCGGTGCGGGGAAAGGTAGGGTGCATCATCCTCTCCAGCTGGAAGCAGCCGCGCGATGGCGACGACACCAAACCGGTCCTTTGTGTTACGCCCGGGTTAAATCGAATTCACAACCCCCTCGCGCGGCGAAAACGGGGCGAAAAAAAGGCCGGACCCGACGGGTCCGGCCGGAGATGAGAATCGCGCCGCAGGCTTAGCCGAGGCGGCGACGGAACGCGAGCAGGCTGGAAAGGCCGAGGCCGAGCAACAGCACGGTCATGCCGGAATCCGGCACGCTGCCGTTGATGGTCAGGTTATCCAGGGCGAAGTGCTCTCCGTTGCCACTGTAGCCGTGATTGGTGCCACCAAAGGTGTGGAGCGTGACACTGGTCACACCGAGATAGTTGAAGTTGATGAACAGCGGGCCGCTGGTGTTCAGGGTCCAGCTGTTGCTGTAAACGATCGATGCGCCGTTGTAGCCGATTGCCTGGAGCGTGAGGCCGTCATTCCAAGCCGCGGTGAAATAGGCGGAATTGAAATCAAACTGGCCCGAGCTCGCGATGACCATGCCGTCAGAACCGCCGCTATTGAACACAACGTTGTGGCCGGAAACCACGCCGTTCGGGTAGCCGCTGGGCGAAGCCCCCGTCGTGTCGTAGGTGTAGAGGTTGTCCCAGTTGAAACCATGGTAGCCATCGTAGAGTTCGTCGAAGCTGCCGAGGTCCTCGAAGGTGAGGAGTTCGGCCTTGGCGGCCGTGACGGAGACAGCGAGTGCTGCCAGGAATTGGAGGGTGCGAAGTTTTTTCATAAGTTGGAGTCGATCAACCCATTGGAGCAATCCGGAAGCCAAAATGCTGCTTGGATTCATAAATATCTTATCCAGAGCGATTAAAAATATTCTCTCGCTGCCGTCGCTCCTGCCGCCGGCGGCATTTTGTCAGAATATCCGACGTGTAACGCGTTCCGGCGCGAATGTTTACGGGATCGCGGTAGGCGCCCCACGCCCTGGCGTGAAGGCGTCCCGAAGTCCTAGCCTGAATATTTCACGCTCTTCGATGACCGACCCACACACCCCGTCGCTGCGCGCCCCCCCTCTCATAGAGGGGAATCCAATCCTGCGTAACCGAAGTCCCCTCTAGGAAGAGGGGTGCCCGACAGGGCGGGGTGTGTTGGTTCGTTTCCAAGTGTGAAACATGCGCCCTGTCGGGCCGACCTTGTCGGGGCGCGCCGCGACAAAGTCGCTCCGCCCGGAGGGCGGACGGACATTTTGCTGATTGGATCGCC
>DASZPS010000208.1:0-3601 GCA_035549955.1 Lacunisphaera sp.
GCCGCCGCCAGGAACACGCGGGTTTTGCTTTGATGTAAGTTTAGCTACTGCTACTTCCTTGTAGACGCGTGTGTCGGCTAGACCATCCGTTCTACTCGATTCGGAACCCCACCTTCATGTGTATCAGATCTGAACCTTCACCTCATATTTGCAATTGAGTTGCTTGTTCTACTTGTTCTTGCTTGTTCTTCGATTGCTTGCAGGAATAACCCTAGTGGTTTGGTTGGTCGTGCTCCACAAGATCGTGACAACCGCTGGAATTGGTGTATCGATCGCTAAGGCTGCGTCCTCAGACGGTTGTAGTCGAGTCGTGAACGTCTCTCCAGTAAAATCGAAGTTATCTATCTCCACCGAAAGATCAGGACACCCAAACCCTTATTAGTTGGTATCAGAGCAAGGTTTATCGGTGAGAGATTTCCAATCCTTCGTTGTTTTATTTGTCCTATAGTCCAGAAAAAGCCAAAGAAATAGTAGTTTCATTTTTTTTCCATAATCCTATAGACCCTTTGTGCCTTTTATTAGTACTGCTTAGTTCGGGCTTGTTGTGTTTGGTTTACATCGGTTGAGTCAAGTTGCTGGTCTTAGGGTTAGACTTTTAGAGTTTCGAGTTCTTGTCACTTTTTGGTCAACATCAATCATATACATCTCCACTGCCATCACCACAACCATATCCACTATACCATATAAATCTCCGTTGCAATCATCTTCGCTGCACCATATCCATCCCCACTATTTTTTTTAACACTAGCAAAATCTGATTTGGGCACTCAAAGAAAAATCTGAGTTGCTAGTTGTGTTCTTGTTACCCTTGAAAAGAAAGAGAAATACATTGTAAGTTGCATTTTTGAAATCTGATTTGTCAAGATTCAGATTTGTTCTAGTTGTGCAAAGTAAAAGAAAAGAAGAAAAAAATCAGAAAGAAAAGAAAGAAAAAAGAGCAAAAAAAAAGAAAAGAAGAGAGGAGGAACTTGGGAGTGATTTCTTGCTGTTCTTGTGCCTTCTTCCCACTGTATCGTGACTTCGTTTGTGTCTAGGCTCGCGTCTCTAGCACGGTCTAGCCTAGGACCAGCACGGTACCACCGTTGAACGATTTCTCAACTTGCTTTTGTGACTAACGTGGTGCTAGTACTTCCTTGTACATTAATTTGAGCCCTCCTACAGCTCCACATATCCAACTACAGCTTGGTAGGTGTTGTCGCTGCGGTGTCGATACACTATTTTCCAGGTTTGCGACTTGTTGGTAACCGCCACCTCCTGTTGGGCTTGCTAAGAACTTGTAAGAGTTTGTTTGAACAAGTTGAGAGTGAGAGAATTACAACAACCACATCCTTGTAGTTGATAGGAGCATAAATATTATTGTGGATGTTTCTTGTTTTCTTCTAATCATGGCAGTAATCCATATGAAAACAGGAGATGATCAGGTTGCATACTCTCATCACTTTGCTAAAGGTATGGCTAGAGATAAACATGCTACTCTTGAGGTATGTGATGTTTTGATTGAGAGAATAAAATCTGCACTACCATATTTTGAAGGAAAGTATGATCCTCATGCATATATTGAATGGGAGATAAATGTAGACATTGAATTTAAAAAGTATGATCTACCTGAAAAACAAAAGGTTAGAGTTGCTTCAAGTGTTCTTATCAATTATGCTTTAACTGAATGGAAACACCTTTGTAGATTTGGTAAAGCTCCTAAATCATGGAAAGATATGAAAAGACATTTTAGAGAGGTTTTTGTTCCTGAATATTATTCTCAAATTTTATTTATGGAATTACAATCTATAACCCAAGAAACAAGAACTGTAGCAAAATACTTGGATAAACTAAAATTAGGTTTGTTACGTTGTGGATTAGACGACACTGATGAACATTTAGAACATAGATTTCTGCAAGGTCTTAATGTGGACATTCAAAACATTCTTGTTGATAAACATTATAACTCTTTTGATGAATTGATTGATCTTGCTTGTGATTCTGAAATAAATCTAAAAAAGGATGTAACAAATACTATAGAAGCACTCGTCTCTCCTATAACTAGCAATTTGCAGCAACTAGACATCAAAATTCAAATGGAGGGCAAGGAATTTGAGATATCAGGTGAATCATTTCAGAAGGAAGAGAATCTAGCTGCTTGTACACACTTTGAGAAGAGCATCAAAGGTAAGTCAGATGATCATAACATAAATCAACGTGAGGATGCTTTAGTGGAACTACATTTGTCCACTAATTGTGCTATCATAGAAAAATCAATTGTGGAACCTGTTACTGATTTTCTTTTGTCACACAATGATATGCTTAATCTTCCTTGTGACAAAGAAGAGTTGTGTGCTAACGCATCAGTTATATCCATACCACAACTAGTGAATAAAGCTAAAAATTATGAATCAATGGGTGCTGAATTCAAGCATATTGTTCATATTGCAAATGTAAATGAAGAAACTCAATTGTTGTCATCTTTACATACAATGGGGTACATTGAATTTGATGATCTTTGTGAGCTTAGCTATTTTGAGAATAATCTGTTTGCTAGATTTGACTTGCCGTGTTCTCATAATATTGGTTTTCATGCTATTGGCAAATACAATTGTAAAGAGGACTATATGGTACATAGAATTTACATTTGCTCAAATATGAAATCCTCTGCTGTTGTGCAAAAATATGATCCATTCGAGGTATGTGCTAGCTGTAATCATTCCATGTCGAGTTCCCCTTGTTTTATTGTAAAGAAACAGGATATGTCTCAAGAAGAGGAGCACGGTTGGCAATTACCTACAACATGTCCTCCAACATTGGTCAAACCGAGGACGGTTTGCTGTCAAGAAGGGGAGAATGATGAGGACATCACTAGCGCGAATATGACCATGTTAACCACTTCTAAACTAAAGGTGCAACCATTCTATATGAGGCTTATCATTGATACATTTGATGAATTGGTGCTGCACCATAAAGTGTGTGTATTTTCATTTTCAGAATTACTTACATGGATGAAGGGAAGGTTCAATTGCATATGGAAAGCATGGAAGGTTTATGAAGTTGATTGGGGACCAAGTCCAAGTATTCCTAATGTCATCCACCAGGCCACCACGTCACTTTTGGTTGAAGGAAAGAAAGAGTCCAAGTCCAACACGTTTTGGAAGATGAATTCGGACTGCAGAAGAGTCCCAACTTGCGATGGTCGCCACGACTTCATACGGACTCCGATTGGGACGTTCTAGCACTCTTTGGAAAGCTTATCAAGTCTACTTTCATATGGATCCAGTCCCATGTCCATATCTTCTCGGAAGCAGCGGCAATGATCCAAATATCGCCGAGAGGTTTTTCTGTCCAGGGTGCTGCGTCACCTTAATTTAGCCCAACGGGCTGTGTATCGTCTTAGGGTCCATTAGGGACGTGTCCTAGGGTTGGAGCACGACCCAAACACCCTTGTGGTCGTACTCCCCACGTCATATACCCCTTGGCCGCCGCCAGGAACACGCGGGTTTTGCTTTGATGTAAGTTTAGCTACTGCTACTTCCTTGTAGACGCGTGTGTCGGCTAGACCATCCGTTCTACTCGATTCGGAACCCCACCTTCATGTGTATCAGATCTGAACCTTCAC
>DASZPS010000209.1:0-23312 GCA_035549955.1 Lacunisphaera sp.
CGACGCTATAAGCTGATTATCAGATATATAATATATTTTGTCGCTCATCAAAGACATGTGGGATTTCGGAGAATTGTAACGTGATCCGACAATCCCGCTCCAACGAGTTACATAGGAAAGCCACCGGGAAGCCGGGTCGACGGAGTCTTTTATGGCTGTGGCGAGGTTGAGCCCGTACTCCGCGCAGCCTGAACCTGAGCGGACCGAAGGTTCCGCCCCAAAACCGCGCCGGCTCCATTCTGGGCGCACTCGGCTTATTGCCGCGGAAAGCAGATTGCGCCATGGATTCGGCCGGGATACAGACTAACCACCCCTCGGCGTCTTCCACGCCGCCAATGCCGCGTTTCGGCACAAACTCTGTTTCCCATGTTACCACGCAGTCCTTCATTTCGCCGGGTTGAATGCAGAGCCTGCGTTGCTCGCGCAGGAACTTCCGCCCGCCGGACCTTGCTTCGGGCAATTGTCCTGGCCGCTTCCTTCGCGCTGGTGTCCGTTTCCCGAGCGGCCGACGCCCCCGCAGGATCGCCGGCGAACCCGGTCGCACCCGCCGCTCCCGGCGCGCCGGTTGTCAAGGCGGGGTCGCTCACCTTCAACACCGTCATCACCAAGCTGAAGGAGGGGAAACAGATCTTCAGCAACACGATCACCGAGCCGGACCTCGAGGCCGCCAAAAAGGCCTGCGAGGGCCAGGATTTTATCTGGATCGAAATGCAGCACTCCACGCTGACCTGGCGCGAGACGCAGCAGTTGATCAAGGTGATCGCCCAAGCCGGCTGCATTCCCTTCGTCCGCGTGCCGACGGCCAACGAGGGCGACATCCAGAAAGCCACCGATGCGGGTGCGCTCGGCATCATCGTCCCGATGGTGGACAGCGTGGAGGAAGCGCGGAACGCGGTGATGTTTTCCAAGTTTCCCATCGGCCACCGCGACAATCCGAACACCCGGCCGTGGGGCCATCGCAGTTCCGGCGCCAACCAGGCCACCTCGCTGTGGGGGCCCGGCTATGCCCCGAACGCCAACAACAATATTCTCGTCATGATCCTGATCGAGAACCCGGCTGGCGTCGGCATCATCAACGATATCCTCGAGGAGGTGGAGGGCATCGACATCGTCATGGTGGCGAGCAACGACTTCGGCCAGCACGCCGGCGACCGCGATGGCGATGCGAGCTACAACGCGCGCGAAAAACTCGTCCGCGAAGCCGTGCTCGCCCACGGCAAGATCCTCGCGGGCCCGTCAAGCTGGCGCGACCGGCCGGGCTACCGGTTGTTCCAAGGCCGCAGCGATGCGAAGACCACGGGTTACGAGCGGCGGTAGGGCACGGGATGGATTTGCGACGGGGTTGCGGCGGCTTTGAGGTGGCACAAGGTGGAACCCGCGCTCCGCGCAGGTTCAGCCCGCGCGGAGCGCGGCCTCCACCCGGGACCTGCGGCGAATCAGCCCGAAATCTCCCGATCAGGCTTTGACGACGGGTCCAACCACCGGTCCACGATGGTCAGCGCATTCAGCAGCAGGTGGCTCATGCCATAGGACAGCACGGCCAGCAGCAGGATGGCGGCGAGGTTCACGCCCGCGATCGTGGCGATCATCCGCAAGACGTCGGGATCCATGGCAAATTTTGGTGGCAGACTGGCGCGGGAGGGCGCTGACGCGAGAGAATTTTCGAGCGGAGGGCGACGGAAACCAGCGCACGGCGCTGGCGCAACGCGATGTCGGTCCCCGTCGGGATCCCCCTTTTCTGTGCGATCCTGTCGGCGCCTTGGATTCGTCAGGATCGGCTGCGCAGCTGGCAGAGAATGAAGCTCAGGCCGGTGGGATCGAGTAGCACGGCCATCGTGTCGCCATCGGGCAGCACCGATTTGGGCACGATGACCTGGGCGCCCAGCTTCACGGCTGCGAGGAGGGTTTCGTCCACATCTTCCACCTCGATCACCAATTGGACGAGACCGGGCTTGTCAGGCGGGGCGGGCCACACGCCGCCATCGACACCGCGGCCGGTGCCGTTGACGAGTTCACGGTAGCCAAGCCCGTTGGCGGTGGAGAGCTTCCAGGCGAAGAGTTTTTCATAAAACCTGGAAGCCTTGTTGGGCTCCGGGGACACGATTTGCCAGCGGATGACGGGATTAGGCATGGGAGGAAAATGACCAGCGGTCCGCCGCCGGCATCGCGAGCCGGCGCTGGTGAAGGAGCCGGGTGAGGGCGGCGTTGACCAGATCCAGCGGCAGGCCGGTCCGGGTGGCGATCCAGCGCGAATCGGGCCGGAAGGATTTGAGCCGGCCAAGGCGGGCGATGGCGTCGGCATTGTGCTGTTCGCAGGCCTCGGCAATGTCCGCGGCACCGAGATGCAGGCGGCGCCCCAGTTGCTGCAATTTGCGGGCGGAGAGATGGCGCCGTCCGCGCAGGAATTGCGAGAGCGAGGCATGGTCGGTGTCGAGGTCGCGGGCGAGGGCGCGCAGGGAGTAGCGCCGATTGCGCGAGCGGCGGCGGGCGAGTTCGGCGGCGAGTGTTTGCCTCAGGTCCACGGCGGCACACTGCCAGCGGCTCCTGGCCCGTCAATTCGGGGACGAGGGCGGGGGAGCGAAAGCGGGGCAAACCCCCCGTTCGCCACCGGCCGGGCGGAATTCGATGCGCCCAGGAATCCCCGTCGGCGCCAAACACCGGGCAACCGACTTATCCCGTGCCGGATTGACCTTGCGCAGGTTCTGGCAAAACCTGCGCCCATGCTGGCGCGCGTTTCCATGTTGTTGCTTCTGGCGGGAATCGTGGGAGCGGAAACCGTGCAGCCGAAGGAGCGCCCCCGGTTGCCGGCTCCCGTGGTGACGGAAATAAGACGGGAGGCGGATCGGGCAAACGCCGAACCCGGCGCGGCATCGCCCTTTCGTTCCTTTGACGACTTTCTCCAGGCCGGGGCGCGCCGGCCGTTGGGGATGGAGGCGTTTCGGGAAACCCGCGCCGCCCCTGCAGGCTCCGGAGGCACGGGGATATCCACTGCCGCCAAGGACTCGTCGTCGACCCCCGCACGAAACGACGCCACCAGCGCGGACGTCCTGGTCCTGCCGAAGATGGAAGTGAATGCGGAGAAGATTTCCAAATTGAAGACCGAGCTGGCCAAGCTGGAAGCGAGTCAATCGTGGTGGTCCAAATCCGCCGAGTCGTGGGAAAACCGCACCGTCGTCGATGCGATCCTCAATCCCCCGTTCCTGCGGCTGGGCGGTTACTCGGGCGAGGGGCGTGCCGCGGTCGCCCGGCAGCGGGTCGAACTGCTGCGGTGGGTGAAGATCCTGGAGATCTCGCTCGAGGAGGCCAGGACTCCCGTCGAAAAGGCGCGCATCCAGTCCGATATCGACAGCATCGCCGGCATCATGCGGATGTGGGAGTAGGCGCCGGACTGGGTGGCGTCAGGCCAGCAACCAGCTGCTGACGGGCACCCACCAGGCGGCGGTGATCGTGTGGTTCACCAAGGCGATCCAAATGCACATGGCGGCAAAGGCACCCGCGAGCCAGCCGTCAAACCGTCCCGTGACCACGCGATGCGCACCGAGGACGAGCAGCCCGATGAGCACCGTGGCGAACATGTCGCCAAACACCGCCATGAAGGGAGTGTGCGTGTAGAGCGCCAGCCACGCGTCGAGGCGCGCCGGACCGGCGGAGGCAACGAGCATCGTCCCCATCAGGAGGAGCGCCCGGTGAGCCCGGGCGTTGCGGCGCTGCCAGACCCCGGCGGCGACGAAGAGCGCAAAGCCCGTGATCACCAGCATCGGCTCGGCGAGGAATTGTTGTGGCGTGAACGGCGCGGCCGGGTCGGGCGCCGTCAGCCTGGTGCCGAGTATGGCGGTGGTGAAGGCGAGCGGCACCAGGGCGACCCCAAGCGCCGCCGCCGCCCAACCAAGTTTCTTGTGCAGCGACACCGCCCGGCGTGCGACGAGGAGCGGTTGGAGGACCATGAGCAACAGCCAGGCGGTCATGCCCAGCCCATGGGTGAGGACCAGTCCCCGGATCTGGGGCGTGAGCGGCCGGCCCGGCCACGCCCTGCCCTCGAAGTAGAAATGGTGGAAGCCCAGGATGGTGGTCACCAGCACAACACTGGCGGCTGCGGCGAAGAAGTAGCGCTCGGCCGCGCGCCGCCCCGAAACGGCCGCATCGACTGTACCGGAGGTGGCAAGTGCGCTCGCGTTCATGGCGGGTACGAGGCCCGAAGCCCGGGAATATTCCAACGCCGCCAGCCGAGGCCGTTCGGTTGTCTGGTCAGGACGGGCGGAGATGTCCCGCGATCGATTGCAGGCAGGCGCCCAGGCCACCGCGCACGGCCGGCTGGCCGAGCAGGGCGGCGACGTCGTGGGTGTTGGTCGTGAGCGGGAGCGTGACGCACGCGCCGGCCAGAAGTCGGGCGTTCATGACCGTGAGGATTTCGCGGAGCGCCGCCTGGGCGTGGTCGCCGCCGGGGCGGGCCGCGATGATGGCCACCGGTTTGGCGACGAACCCCTCGAAGCTCACCAGCCAGTCGAGTGCGTTCTTGAAAGCTCCCGGCAAGCCATGGGCATATTCGGGAGTGGAGAACAACAGGCAGTCGGCGCCGGCCACGGCGGTCCGCCAGGCGGCGACCGGCGCGGGTGGAACCGGCGTATCGAGATCGGGGTTGAAATGCGGGAGGTCGCCCACGCCGGGGAAGAGCGTCACCTCGATTCCGGCCGGTGCGAGTGCTTGCGCCGCCAGGAGCGCGGCGGTGTTGATCGACCTGGCGCGCAGGCTGCCGGAAACGGCGAGCACGCGGCGGGGTACGGGCAAAGTCATCCGCAAGAGACTGCGCCAATCGCCACGCGGTGCAACCCGCCGTCGCCCTGGCATGGTCGTGGGCTCTCGGCCGCGAGGTTATGGCGGCGGGGCGGGATCCTTCAGCGCGGACTCAACGATGAGCTTGAGAGCGGCCTGGACCAGGCGCGCGGTGGTTTCGTCTTCGGGCTTGATGCGCTCGTTGATGATGGTGGAGCAGGAGGCGAGGTGGCCGGGCCCGGCCTCGACGACCAGGAGTTCGGCGCGGACATTGGCCTTGCCGGACTTCATCCGGGCCGCGTAACGGAAGCCGCGGTGGCCGGAGACTTCAACGGCTTCCCGGCTTTCCCACGGCGGTTCGGTGGCGTTGCCGAAGACGGCGCGGGCCAGGGCGTCGTGGGCATCAGCGGGTTTCGAGGTGTGCGCGAAAGACAGCGAGAAGAACGCGGAGTGCGCGGGATTGGCCAGCTGGAGGTTGCCCGCGGCGTCCACCTTGGATTCCCAATCGGCCGGCACGAGGCACCGGAAAGCAGGCAGGTCGGCCGTCGGATGAACGATTTCACGGAGGCCGTCGCGGGCGGAAGCAGCGGCAAGGGTTGCGAGGCTCAGGGCAAGGGCGCGGAGCAGGCGCATGATGTTTGGGATTTGGTGTCAGCATCGCCGCTCCGTCCGTCCGTCCCAAAACCGCAGTCCGGGACAATTCTTCGAACCGGCCGAAAAAACCGAGAAGCGGCGGAGGAAATGAGTGAGTGCGTTCCCCGGGCGCTGCAGCCGGCCTCGCGGAGGCCGGACCGGGTCAACGACCCAGCTACGTTCAACCGACGGGTTCCCGTCCCGGCAAAGCGCTGGTTTTGCTTTGGCGCCTGCATCGCGCCAGCCACGCGCCCAGCAGTCCGGACAGGAACCACAGGGTGGGCGCGCCGCCCCCGCCGCCGCGGCTGCCGCCGCTGCCGGAAGGTACAGGGGTGCGCGTCAGCACCGTGAGGGTGGCCGCGGCGCTGCGCACCGTCCCCGCGGAATTGGTAACGTTCACCCAGTACGAGCCGGCATTGCTGGGCTGCACGCCGTTGAGGACAAGGGTCGCGGCAGTCGCGCCGGCGATTTTCGTGGTGCTGCAGTACCACTCATACGTCGGCGCCGGCGAGCCCTCGGCGGTAACGGAAAACTGGACGCTGTCCCCGGGATAGGCGGACTGCGCGACGGGCTGCGATGTGATGACGGGAGCTGCCGAGTAGGGAACGCCGAGTCGGAGGGATCCATCGGTGTCCATGAGGTACAGCCGGTCGGCGGCATCGATCGCCAGGAGGCCGGGGTAGGAGAAACGTGCCTGGTCATTGATTCCGCTGCGCTCGCCATGTTCGCCCAGGCTGCCGCCGACCACGGTCAACTGGCCATCGGCGAACCGCACGACCACGCCCGCGGCCGGGTACGCAAGGAAATAGTTGCCGTGGCGGT
Organism: Lacunisphaera sp.; assembly: GCA_035549955.1. Taxonomy (GTDB): domain Bacteria; phylum Verrucomicrobiota; class Verrucomicrobiia; order Opitutales; family Opitutaceae; genus Lacunisphaera. Next base: position 6,226 of record DASZPS010000209.1, read on the forward strand.
CGACCACGAGATCCGTGGGTGTACAACGCGCCGAGAGATCGGACGGTGACGCCCGCTCCATGACGCCGGCCGCGACCAGGTCAATGACCAGGTTGAAGGGGTTGGTGGTGACTTGTCCTGCCGGAGTGATGCGGCGGATGAAACAGCCGGCGAGTTCGCCTCCGATCCAGGCGGTGTCGAGCACATGGAAGTTTCCGGACGGGTCGCGGCAAATGCCAGTGGGCGAGGAAAAGGTGGCGCCGGCTCCGGAGCCATCGACCATGCTTTGTCCCGGGCCGCCGCCGGCCAGGACGCTCCAGGTTCCGGTGGGAGTTCGCTTCCAGATGGCGCGGCCGGATGTCTCGGTGAGGATGAAATTGCCCGCGCCATCTATTACGCAGTCTTCGAGCGGGTAGGTCGGCTGGGGGACGCTGTCCAGGAATCGCGACGTATCGACCACCGCGCCCGTCGCATCGATGCGGTTGAGCTGGTCCATGCGAATCATCCCATGGATAAAATAGGCGTTCCCGAAATCGTCGGCGGCCGCCAGCGCGGGTATCCCATAGTGGACGTCGTAAACAAAGGCCGCGCCGATCACGGTGCTGATGTTACCCGCCGGAGAGACGCGGATCAGGCTTTCGGACGTGCTGGGTCGTCCCAACGTGTACATTTGCTCGAGGGTCGCGATCCAGGCATTGCCCTGGGTGTCGAGGGCGAGGGACGCGGCGCGGCTCAGTTCCCCCGAGCCGGCGGGGGTCCCGGCAAAAACCTGATGGCTGCCGTCGAGCGCATGCCGGGCGATCGCGTTGTCGGCACGCAGCGCCATGAATCCGCCCGCCGGACTGGCGGCCAGGCCGGGGATGGCCAGGCTGTTGCCATCTCCACGCGAGGTGCGGCCCAGGGACGTTGCGGTGCCGTCGAGCGCAAAATGCCAGAGTTCGTTGTTCCCCGGGTAGCTGCGCACCAGGGCTGCCGCCAATGTCCCGTCGTTCAGCACCGCAAGCGCCGTGATGCCCGAAACCGCACCAATCGTGTTGATGTCGGCGAGGTGGAACGCGGACCAGGCGCCTGCGGGCGAGCGCCGCAGGATGCACGGGGTCAGGCTACCCGCCGGCTCCTGGAGCGTGCCGGCGACATACAATTCGCCTCCGGCCGAAACCGCCAGGGCCGACGCGGGAAAGAACTGCTGCCCCACGCCCGTGACGCTGAGGCTGACATCGGGAGAGAGCAGGGTGGACACGGTGCCGTTCGCCAGGCGCCGCACGTAATTCCCGTCGATCAGGTAGATTTCTCCGACGGAGCCGCTGGCAAGCGCCCGGATTTCGCTGAACAACGCGGCTGCGGCGGCTCCATCCTGGAAACCCGATACATTGCGCGCGCCGGCCACCGTCGCCACGGCCCCCGCGGCGGTGATGGACCGAATTGTCTTCCCGGCATCGGCGAAATACACCGTGCCGTCCGGGGCGGCGGTGAGGGCAACGGGCCCGGAAAGGCGCGCGTTCGTGCCCGGGCCATCCACGTACCCGGACTTGCCGGCCAGACCTGCGATCGTGCTGAACGTGCCCGCGACGGCATCCATGCGGCGAATCGTGTGGTTGCCGGTATCCGCCACGAACAGATTGCCCCGTGCGTCGGCAGCAATGGCTTGGGGGTAGTTGAAGCGCACGAGGTCTCCAGGACCGTCGTCCGATCCAATGCTATTCCGGCCGGCGACAGTGGTCCACCGGTAGTCAGTGGGATAGGCCTGGCCGGAGGCCGGATGGGCCGCGATAACGCCGAGGGCGACGGGCAACCAGCGCCACGGGCCACGAAGGGAAGTTTTCATGGGGATGGGCGCCAAGCTGGAATGCCGGGTCGGCGACCGTGGAGCAGGGCATGGCGGAGTGGTTATTCATGGCCGACCGCCGCCATGATACCGCGCCGGACACTCGAAGGGCTACGCGCAGCTTGCGTTGCCTGCGCTTATAGTGCGCGGAGGCGGATGGCGGAAAGCGCTTGCCGGGTGGTCAATGGGGTTGCGGGCGCGATACTCCCCAGGCCGGTCGGGTTTTCGCGCACTCCGGTTCCAGGCCGGATCCCCGCAGGCGGACCGTTTCAGCGCGGCCGCGGGTATTTTTGAACGATTCAGGGTCGATGCCGTCTGACCACCGTACCCCATGATTTTGTTCACCGCTTTCTTCCTCGCCCTTGTCTTGCTCGTCTTCGTGGATTGCCGTGCCTGCGGGGGCGACTGAGCCCCTTGGGACTGGAAATGCCGGTCGCTGAAGTTGGCGATGCCCCGCGCGATCCAGGCGGGGCGGAAACTCGCGAGCGCGGAGAGCCCGATGAGCAGGCCGGGTCGAAACACGGGGTCGATCCAATTCGGTCTCCTCCGTTTTCTATGAGGTCGAAAAACGGGGTCGGGTTGTGGGGTGTGGGATTCAATTTGGTCAAAGTATAGAAACACGCGGTCACCCGCGAGTGAGCAGCGCGGCGGAGTGAGGTGGATCAGGAGCTATTTCAGATTCGGCATCCCCACACCCCACAACCCGACCCCCCTTTCTGGATAGAGAAGTGTTTGCGACTGAGGCGGCACTTCCGGCTTCGCCCGTTGTCGGAGGCGTGCTCTCTCTCGTCCCCATGATGATGCGCACACCAGCCGTCCTGCTGTTGGCCGGGTTGCTCCCGGCATTTGTCGTGACAGAGTCATCGGATGCCGCCGCCCGGGCGCACGAGCTGTTGGCGAAACAGGTCGCACTGCAGGCGCCAGGGTTCGCAGCGGTGGTGGCGGTGGACGGACGCATCGTTTGGTCGGAATATTCCGGCTTTGCCGATCTGCAGGCCAGGAACCCCGTGACCGTCACCAGCCGTTTCCGCATCGGCAGCATCTCCAAGTCGCTGACCGCCGCCTGCCTGATGCGCCTCGTGGAGCGGGGCGTCATCGACCTCGACGCGCCGGTGCAGAAATACGTGCCGGACTTCCCGGTTAAGGCGGAGGGTGCGATCACCACGCGGTTGCTCGCGGGTCACCTCGCCGGCATCCGTCACCACACCAAGGAGGAGCCGTTCCTCAACCGGCCCTTTCCCGATGTGGCGGCGGGGCTGAAACTCTTTGCCAATGACCCGCTGGTCGCGCCGCCCGGCGCGAAGTTCCACTATTCCGGGAACGGCTGGACGCTGGTCAGCGCGGTGATCGAATCCGCGGCGAACCGCGACTTCCTCGATTGCATGCAGCGGGAAGTCATCGCGCCGCTTGGCCTGACGCACACGCGCCCCGACCGTGCCGGGGCGGAGGATTCCGAACGCACGGCGTTCTATCAGCCCGGTGCGAACGGATTTGTCGCGGCGCCCACGGTGGACTTCAGTTACCTTTGGGCGGGCGGCGGCTATCTGTCCACGGCGGAGGACTTAGTGAAGTTTGCCTCGGCGTTGCTTCGGCCGGGTTATCTCGGCGAGGAGTCGCGCCGGCTGATGTTCACTTCACAGAAGACTGCGACCGGCGAGACGACCGGCTATGGCCTCGGCTGGTTCGTGACGCAGGACAACCAGGGCCGGCCCATCTGGTATCACGACGGCGGCTCGCACGGCGGCACCGCGGTGCTGCTCATCCGGCCGGAGACGCACACCGTGGCCGCGATCCTCTGCAACCTCTCCGGCGCCGACCTCAACGGCCACGCGATGAAGCTCGCGGACTTGTTTGCTCCACCGGCAACGAAATAAGTACCTGCCTGAGGTGGAGAGCCGCGAAAAGCAGGCCGCGAAAAACAGCTAAGCCAAAACAATTCAATAGGTGGGCGTCGGTTTCCACACCGACGCCAGGTTCGCCCGCTTCGTGAGTCCTTGTCGGCGATATGTCCTGTTGTTCGCTGCTGCGAACCCGGGACCAGTCGCGCAGCCTGCGCTGCGGCTGGGAAATCGCCGACCACCAAAAGGTGGAACGCGCTGACCTCAGCGCGTTGCCGCGAAGCCGCTCCGAGCCAGCGCCTTGAGGTCAAGTCGCTCCACCTTCTATTGCATGGAGCCGAACCGAACACGTCAGGTCAGGACTTTGGACAGTAGGGGCCGGCAGCGATCTATGGCCGATCAAAGGGGGCAGGTTTTGGGTATTTATGTCCCTGCCGGCGTGCGTCCGGATATTAAAACCTAAAACCTGACCCCTGATCGGCCCCCGTCGGCCTGAGCCATCGGATTGCTAAAAAAGGGGAAACGGGCGACGGAAGTCGGCGTTGCGCGCAGGTCATCGGAGGCCGGCTGCCGTCCCGCTCAACACCCAGCGCGGTGCGGTCCATCAGCAGGCCTTAAAGCAAGAACTGCGGAGCAAGTCGTTCCGACCGTGATACAATAATGCAATTCGGGTTTCGGCTCCGCGGTGAAGCCAGTTGAATTCAACCGGCGCAAACCTGCCGGAAGAAACGTTCCGAACGAATTTGGCGCGAAAGGAATCCCATAACTCGAGAACGGAGGATGTCATGCAAACGGTCTCACTAAAACAGAACGAGAGATGGTCGACGGCCCTGGTGACGATGCTCGCTCTCCTCGCGGCAGCGCCGGTGGCCCGAGGTGTGCCTTTTAACGGGGTCATTTCCGGCAATATCACCCAAGCTTTCGACACGACGCGCCCCTCCGGCGCCGTCTTGCCCGGATTCGGGTTCAACACCCCGGTCTTCGCCGGCGAAGAGGTAACGGGATTCTATTCCTACGATAGTCCGACCCGCGATACGGACCTTCTGAGGGCCCGGGATATCCGGATCAGTCTGATCTTCGGCGATCCGGCGAATACCATGTCCTATTTGGGCCAGAGCTGGCTGCTCTGGATGTTCAACGTGGAGGGCGGGCAATTGCGGTTTTCCTCGATTGATGACTCCCACTCACCGGACTTTTCATTGCACCTTTCGGTGGATGAGACTGGATTCCGCCTGGTTGAAATGGATCGGTCCGGGGATATTCGTTCGGTGACTGGCACGCTGAACTGTGTTGCGGTGCCGGAACCGGGTGGCGCACTCCTCCTGACCGGACTCGCGGTCGGACTGCTCGTCTGGGTGGCGCGGTCAGCCCGCCCGACCAGCGCGCGATAGCCCGCATATTTCACACCTAGAGGTGTGAAACATGCGCCCTGTCGGGCCGACCTTGTCGGGGCGCGCCGCGACAAAGTCGCTCCGCCCGGAGGGCGGACGGACATTTTGCTGATTGGATCGCCCAAGACTGTGAAATGTCCGGGCTAGCCCGAATATTCACATCCACTCTGCCAGAGGAACACGCCCCGTCCCTGCGAGGCCAACCACAAGGGGGAGGCGTGAAGTGGTCAGGTTGCCCATTTCCCCATTTTCAGGAAATGAGTATCGGCCATTGGCTGTATGGTCGTGGATCAGGGGGAAATGGGCAACCTGACCGCTTCGACGGTCCGGTAGGGTCAGGACGCGTATTCGGAGGAGGCTGGAATTGGGATCGGGCTGTGTGGTTGTGATCTGAAGGCTCCGAGCCGTCGGGCTGCGGAGGAACTCACGGCGAGTTCTTCCGGATGAACGCCAGCAGGTGGTCCTCGTAGGCTTTCTGGGCGAAGCCGTAGAGGTCGACGTGGAGGGCGTTGGGGACGAGCCAGAGTTCCTTGGGCTCGCGAGCCGCAGCGAAGAGGGCTTGGGTGTCTTCGCGGGTCGTGTAGCGGTCGGCGTCGCCGCTCATGATCAGGATCGGACAGCGCAATTGCCCGATCGTTTTGACTGGAGCGATGTCGTCCACGTTCACGCCGAGCCGCCGGCCGGCCAGCGGGGTCATGAACATCCCGGCGATGCTGCCGGGCAGGAACACCGTATCCCGAAAGCGTCGATCAAGGGCGGTGCGGATGTCGGGATAGGCCGACTCAAGCACGACCCAGTCGACATTCTTCAGCGTGGGCGCGGCGAGGGCAATGGTCGCGCCGCCTTGGGAGACGCCGACGCAGCCCAGGCGCTTGCAGCCCTTGACGCGCAGAAATTCCAATGCGGCTTCGAGGTCGCGGGTTTCATACCAGCCCACCGAGGCGAACCGACCGCCGCTTTCGCCGTGGGCCCGGGCGTCGTACAACAACACCGCATAGCCGGAGTTGCGGAGGAGTTTCGCGCGGGCCGTCATCTGGCTGCGGGTCGTGCTGTGGCCGTGGAGCAGCACCACGCCGCGGGTCGAGCCGGGGCAGGGCACGTACCAGCCCTTCAGGGTGATACCATCGAGGGTGGCGAAGCCGACGTTTTCCACCGCGAAACCAAAGTCGGCTGGCAGTGGTCGGACAGTCTTGCGCTGGCGCCCGGTGAAGTCCCAGGCGAAGTAGACCGAGACGCCCACGAATGCGACGAGTCCCGCCGCCAACAGGAGCGCAATGCGGCGGACGAGTTTCGATTTGGGCATTGGAATTGGGATGGAGCCACGAAAGACACGAAGTCCACGAAAGAAATCAGGTTTTACAGAAGGTAACGGAGTGAACAAAGGATTCAGCTCTTCATTTCCTCCGTTACCTTCTGTGAAAGGATTGGGATTTCTGTGTGTTCCGTGTGTTCTGTGGTTTACCCCGTCGGGGCGTAAAGCCCCTCCTACAGTTACCAGCCGTAGCTGCGCTTGATGCGGAGCTCGTCGTACAAATCGTTCGGCAGCTCCAACAGGAAACGCGAGGGCTGGAGCATCACGCCGCCGGGGCCGGGGCGGCTCGCGACGCGGGGATAGCTGATGTAGAGCTCGTTCTTGGCGCGGGTGACGGCGACGTAGAAGAGGCGGCGCTCCTCCTCGAAGTCACCGCTCTCGATCGTGCGGTAGCCGGGAAACTGGCCCTCGGCGGCGCCGATCAGGAAGACGACGTCGTATTCGAGCCCCTTCGCCTGGTGGATCGTCGTGAGCTTGATCGACTCGTGGTCCGTATCGATCTGGCGCTCGCTGGTTTCGCCGTTGAGCAGCATGATCTGCGCGAGGAATTCCGACATCTGCGTGAACTGCGACGCGAAGCCGATCAGGCCCTTCAATTCGTCGAGCCGGTCCACATAGTCCGCGTACTCGCCCTTCATGTAGTCGCCGTACCAGCCGTCGATGGCCACGGAAACGGCGTCGGAGGGCGCGTCCTCGTTCATCGCCTCGTAGACCTGCCGGAGCGAGGCGCAGAAATTGGGCCACTCGCCCTTCGCGTCCTTGGGCACCTTGCTGGCCACATCATCGGTGGCGAGCGCGTCGATGAAGTTCTGCTGCATCAGCCGCGCATGGTCGAGGGCGGCGGTGTAGATCTTGGCCGCGCCCTTTTCGCCGACCTTGGGGAGGAGGATGGCGATGCGGTTCCAGGCGGACGTGTTGGCGGGGTTGTAGACGAAGTTCAGGACGGCGACGAGGTCGCGCACGTGCTGTCGCTCGAAGAATTTCACGCCGCTGGTGATGGTGTAGGGCACGCCGGCGCGCGTGAGCGCGAGCTGCATCTCGAGGGCGATGAAGTGCGAGCGGTAGAGGATGGCGATCTCGTTGGGTGAGACGCCCTCCTCGTTGACGAGCGCATGGATGCGTTTCAGGACGAATGCGGCCTGCTCCCGGTCGTCCATGGCCTGGATGACGGCGGGTTTCGTGCCATGCTTGCGGGCGGCGCGGAGCTCCTTGTCGAAATGCCGGCCCTTCGGCTGCGCGTTGAGGACGCCGTTGGCGAAGGAGAGGATCTCAGGCGTGGAGCGGTAGTTGGTTTCGATGCGGTGGATCGCCGTGCCCGCGTGCCGGTCGGGGAATGTCATGATGTTCTCGAAGTCGGCGCCGCGCCACGAGTAGATGCACTGGGCGTCGTCGCCGACGGCCATGATGCGGTGGTGGGTCGAGAGCCGGTCGACAATCTGCGCCTGGATGGTGTTGGTGTCCTGGTACTCGTCGACGAGGACGTGGCGGAAGCGATGGGTGAAATAGTCGGCGACGTCCTTCGCCTCGGTCAGCAGCTTGAGCCAGAGCTCGAGGAGGTCGTCGTAGTCCGTCACCTTGTCCTCGCGCTTCTTCGCGTCGTAGGCCGCCGCGAAGGCCGGGAAACGATGGGCGATCTCAGCGTACTGCGGAAAGTTGCGCTCGACGGTGTCGGCGAGGGAGAGCTGGGTGTTGCGGGCGAGGGACAGGACGCTGAACAGCGGGCCGGGGCGGGGGTTGGTCTTTTCCTTGAAGAAGGTCTTGTCGACGGACTCCACCGCCTGCTTGAGGAGCGTTTCGGATTCGTCGGCGTCGAGGATGGTGAAATTCTTCGGCAGTTGGATGGCCTCGCCGAACATGCGCAGCGCGCGGTTGCCGATGGAGTGGAAGGTACCGCCCCAGAACCGCTGCGGCTCGATACCGGTCAGGTCCTGGACGCGGTGGAGCATTTCCTTGGCGGCCTTGTTGGTGAAGGTCAGCAGGAGGATTTCGCCCGGCTTCACGCCCTGGCTGAGCAAGTACGCGACCCGGTAGGTGAGCGTGCGGGTTTTGCCTGAACCGGCGCCGGCCAGCACCAGCAGCGGCCCGGGCGGGGCCGTAACGGCGGCGAATTGCTCGTCGTTGAGTAGGCCGCGGAAGTCGATCGGCGGGATCGATTGCGGCCCGGGCCGGTGCGGTGTATCGAGCTCAAAATCCATGGTTCAGAGGACAAATGACAGAAGACAGGGGGCGGAAAGCAAGCAGGGAGCGGGAGATAAACCACGGAATGTCCGGAACCCACCGAAGAAATCAGATTTAACAGAAGGTAACGGAGCGAACGGAGGATTGGTTCGACCCTCTATTTCCCCGTTACCTTCTGTGAAGGGATCGGATTCTGTGTGCCGTATCTTTTGTAGGAAGGTCGGTCAGGAGGTTGCGTCGACCCCCAGGGACTCGACAGGAAGGGGTGCTTTGCGCACGCTGCGGCCATGTTCACCCACCTGTTACACGTGCCGGCCGGGCCGGTGGCGCGGTTCGTGGAGCACCTGTGGCTGGTGCGGGGCCGCGTGCCCCGGCCGATGCGGCACCTGCTGCTGCCGGACGGGGCATTTGTGGTGATCTTCAACCTGGGTGAACCGCAGCGGCTGTGCGAGCGGGCGGACGTGCGGCGTCATGCGGTGTTCCGGGCGAGCTGGGTTTCGGGCCAGCAGCCGGAACCGATCGTCATCGAGCAATCCGGGACCTACGACCTCGTGGGCATTCGGTTTCGCCCGGGCGGGGCGTTTCCGTTGTTCCGGTTCGGGGTGGCCGAGTTGACGGGCCGCGTGGTAGAGTTGGAGGACATCTGGGGGAGGGAAGCGACGGCGGTGCGCCAGCAACTCGGCGAGGCGCGCGGCGATCGCGCACGGTTGCGCTGCCTCGAACGCTGGCTGGCGCGGCGCTTGGTCACCGGGGATGTTCCGGACGCCCGCATTGTCCATGCCGCCGAACTCCTTCGGCGCGGTGGCACCGGGGTGGGACGGATCGCGGAGCAGGTCAATCTCAGCCCCAAGCACCTGGTCCACGAATTCACGCGCAAGGTGGGCCTCGCGCCGAAACGATTCGGCCGCATCCAGCGGTTGCAGCGCACGGTCGGTCTGGTCGGCCAGCGGCCGGAGGTGAGTTGGAGCGAACTTGCCCCGCTGGCCGGCTACTTCGACCAGGCTCACCTCATCAACGAATTTCGCGACTTGGTTGGCCTGACCCCGGCGGAGTTTCTCGCGCGGCGATCGCCCTACCCGGGCTACCTGAACCTGGCCTGAAGGCCACGCGCCGGGCCAGGTAAGAAATCTCCAATCCTGTTCCGCCCTGTTCTGCTAAGCTCATCCCCATGACCCGCTGCAAAAAACTGTTCCCGTTGATCTTCCTCGTCAGTCTCGCCTCGGCGCTGTCCGCCGAGGCGCCGCCCGCGGCCCCGTCGCCCTATGGCCCGATCGAATGGCTGGCGGGCGGCTTGTGGAAAGCCACGTTGCCGCCGGCGCAGGACGGCAGCACCGTCGCCATCGAACTGGTGGCCACCGTCCCGGCCAACCGCCACGGCGTGCACCTCGAGTCGACCTGGGTGATCGGCGACAAGCGCCGGCCCTACGTCAGCGGCATGTACGCATGGGATGCGGCGAAGAAGAAATTCGCCATCTTCTACACCGACTCGAGCGGGGCGTTGAGCGCGGGCGACGTGGCCTTCGAGGAAGGTGTATTGGTGCACGAGATGAAAGTAAGCGAACCCAACGGCAACGTGTCGCCGGTGCGCGTGCGGCTGACGAAGACCGGCCCGAACGCCTTCACCAACGACATCTACGTCCAGAAAGACGGGACGTGGACACAGTTCGTGAGCGTGAAGTATGTGCGGCAGGAATAGGCGGTTTTGCAGGAGGCAACGGAGAGAACGGAGATTTTGCGCGGGGGATCTCTCTGTTCCCTCCGTTTCCTTCTGTGGCAGGATGGAGTGGGTTCTGGATGGCAATCCATTCCAGGTGTGTGGTTGATTTCAGTCCGCATGAAGCAGCAGGTCCGGCTCGGCATCGTCGGCTACGGCGGCATGGGCCAGTATCATGCCCGCTACCTCGGCGAGGGCCGGGTGAAACGCGTGACCCTGGCCGCGGTGGCCGACATCGACGCGAAGAAACTGGTCACAGTCGCGGCCGGCGTGCGGACCTTTCCCGACGCCCGGTCGCTGCTCCGTTCGGGGGCGGTGGATGCGGTGCTCATCGCGACGCCGCATTACGCGCACGTCGAGGTCGGCATCGCGGCGTTGCGGGCCGGCCTGCATGTGCTGGTGGAAAAACCCGTCGCGGTCGACAAGGCCGGCGCGGAGCACCTCATTGCCGCGCATACCCGGCGTCGCCAGGTTTTCGCCGTGATGTTCAACCAGCGCACGGATCCCCGTTACCGCCACTTGCGCGAGCTCCTGCAACGCGGCGATCTCGGGCCGGTCCGGCGCGTGGCCTGGACGATCACCGACTGGTTCCGGCCGCATGCGTATTACGCGTCCGGCGGCTGGCGCGCCACCTGGGCGGGGGAGGGTGGCGGCGTGCTGGTCAACCAATCCCCGCATTACCTCGACCAACTGGTCTGGCTGTTCGGCGCGCCGGTCCGGGTCAGGGCGATTTGCCGGTTCGGGCGCTACCATCCGATCGAGGTCGAGGACGACGTGGTCGCCCAGCTGGAGTACGCGGATGGCAGCCACGCGACCTACACCACGTCCACCGGCGAGGCACCCGGGACGAACCGGCTCGAAGTGGTCGCCGACAACGGCCGGGTCGTGATCGAGGCCGGCCGGATGCAGTATCTCCGCAACACCGTGCCCGCGTCGCGTTTCAGCCGGACGACCCGGGAATTTTTCGCCGGTGGGCCGCCGGTGCGGGAGGTGAAGCTGAAGGGTCTGGACGGTCCCGGCGGCCAGCATGCCGCCATCACCCAGAATTTCGTCGATGCCATACTCGACGGAGCGCCACTGATCGCGCCCGCCGCCGAGGGCCTGCGACCGGTGGAACTGGCCAACGCGATGCTGTTGTCGGCGTGGACGAACAAGGCCATTGAGCTGCCCCTGAGTGGAACGCTCTACCGCCGGTGGTTGCGGCGCAAAATCGCCGAGTCAGGCAAGGCGCCCGGGATCAGGCAAATAGGGCTGCGAGTGTAGGGGCGCAGGCTTGCTGCGCCCAATCCCGCGGCCGCGGGATTCCTTCATCGCTACGAACGATCACGATTCCGCGCTGCGCGCGGAATGGTCGCAGCAAGCCTGCGCCCCTGCCGTTTTTGGGGTCGGCGGTAGCCCCCGAGTTCTTGTTACCGGTGTGGATAAATGCCGCCGGCTTGGAACGGGAAAGATTTCGACGGCAGGCGTGGAAACGGGCTTACTCGGGGCATGCCAACCGTCCAGACCTCCGGGACCAAGCTCAGCATGGGCTGCGGTTACGCGGTGTTTCTCTTTCTCCTGGCGGGCGGCCTGGCGCTGCTGGCGGCCGCGGCGAACAACTACCAGCGGCATGGCGGCATGACCAAGGATGCGATCGTGCCCGGCGTGATGGGGATTGTCCTCCTAGGCGGTCCGCTCGCCTACCTGGGATTCGCCCGGCGGCTCGTGCGGGAAAACCGGGCCGAGCAGGCGCGGCGCGCTCAGTTTCCCGACCAGCCTTGGAAATGGAAAAAGGAATGGATCGGGCCGGCGATCGAACCGAACGAGGGCGCTGCGACCTTCGGCCTGTGGTTTTTTGCCTTGTTCTGGAATGCGTTGGCTTGGGCCGGGGCGGTCGCGCTGTTCGTGAAGGGCATTCACAAGCCGGGGGAGTATTTCATTTTCCTCTTTCCGCTCATCGGTGTTTTCCTGCTCTGGGGCGCGATCTATCGGACGGTGCGCACGCGCAAGTTCGGGCGCGTGCGCTTTGTGCCCTCGTCACTGCCCGGCGTGATCGGCGGGTATCTGGGCGGGGTCATCGACGTGCCGGCGCGCGTCACGCCGGAGGGTGACGCCACGCTGACGTTGAAGTGCGTGCGGCGCGAGACCCGGGGCAGTGGCAAGAACCGCCGCACCACCGACGTGGGCCTGTGGGAGCGGGAGGAAAGCATCCCGCGGCAAAAATGGGTGACGGGCTCCGGCGGCACGCGGCTGCCGGTGCTGTTCTACATCCCGCCCACCTGCGTGGCGACCGACGGCAGCGACAGCGACAACGAGATTGTCTGGCGCTTGTCGGCCGGGGCCGCGGTGCCGGGCGTGGATTTTTTCACGCAATTCGAGGTGCCCGTCTTCGCCACGGGCGACACGGCCGCGCCGCCGGAAACCGGCGCACCGGTGCTGCCGGAATATCGCGCCACGCCGCTGGATGCGGCCGGCTTGCTGAAATGCGGCGTGCGGCGCGAGGGCGGGGCGTTTCATTTCAGCGCAAGTCATTTGCCGGGCACTAAAATCGTGACGGGCGGGCTGCAGCTGGGACTGCTCGGCTTGTTGGGCTGGTTTGTCGGGCGCGACATTCCGCTCCCGGTCTGGGGCATCACGCTCTTCCTCGGGCTCCTGCTCACCGCCGTCACCTTCAGTGTATGGTTCGACCAGCATGAGCTGCGGATCGAGGGGGCCGACGTGGTCATCACCAAACCGCGGCCCTGGGGCACCAAGGTAACCCGCGTGCCGCGGGCCGAGGTGGCGGGTGTCCAATCCGCGCGGTCCATGGCGACGGGTAACACGCAGTACTACCGGCTGGAACTGGTGGGCGCCCTGGGCGTGAATCCGGCGGCGGCCGGACGGGAAGGGGAACCCTTCGCGACGCGGAAACTTCGCTATCAGCTCGCGCAGGCGGAAAAGGGCCAGGGAGAACGTCCGCGCGCCGAGCTTCTCGCCGAACTGAAAAATGCGCCGAAGTTCGTCGTGCCCTTCGCCGGGCATATCCCCGGCCAGGCCAAGGCCGAGGCCATCGGCGAGATGGTGTTGAAGGAAATCCGGGGGAAGTGAGGCGAAGGACGTTGGAGGGGTCGGGCTGCCGACCGACCACACCCCTCGCCCGAGGAACGCGCTGATTCCAGCGCGTTTACTGGTCGCGCATGGTGGTCAGCGAATTCGCCGTGGCGGCCCGCCGGGGCGCGGGCCCTCCATTGTAGCCGGGCTCGCTGACCCCGGACCGGCCTCAGCGAGGCCGGCTACATCAGCACGGTCGGACGGGAGCCCGACCCTTGTTGCTCCGGCGGCGCGACCTGCGCAGGCGCGGATCGGCTAGATGAAAAAGGCGGGGTCAGCGACCCCGCCCTACAGTCTGAAACCGGACCCCGCAGCGCCGTGCGCGCCGCTCACACCGTCATCAATTCCTTCTCCTTGCCGGCGAGGTGGGTGTCGATGTCCTTGATGGCCTTGTCGGTCGCGACCTGGATGTCCTTCTCGAGGCGCTTGGATTCGTCCTCGGAGAGCTTGGCCTTCTTGACGGCCTCGATGGCGTCGCGGCGCACGTGCCGGACATGGACGCGGCCCTCTTCGGCGAGACGGTGGGCGGTCTTGACGAATTCCTGGCGGCGCTCCTTCGAAAGGTCCGGGAAAGGGAGGCGGATGAGGTTGCCGTCGACGACCGGGTTGACGCCGATGTTGGCCATCTGGAGGGCTTTCTCGATGGCGCGGAGCAGGCTCTTGTCCCAGGGCTGCACTTGGATCAGGCGCGCGTCCGGCGTCGTGATCGCGGCGCAGGCCTTGAGCGCCTGCATGCCGCCGTAGGCTTCGACTTGGACGGATTCCACCATGGCCGGCGAAGCCTTGCCGGTGTGGATGGTGGCGAATTCGTGGAGGGTGTGCTCCACGGATTTCTTCATGCGGGCCTGGGCGTCGTTGAGGATGGGATGGCTCATGGGAGACGAGGGCAGTCAGTTTCAGCCGAACCGGGGAGACATTCAATCCCAAGTTTGCGGGACCACGGGAGAAAATTGGCTTTCACCAGCAATCCAGCCAGCCATGATGGCGGCGTGGGCGACGTTACTGTCCTTCTTCAGCGCGTCCAGCAGGGCGATCCGCAGGCGAGCGGCGAGTTGATGACGCGGGTTTATGACGAATTGCGCCGGATGGCGGCGGCACGGATGGCGGGTGAACGCCCCGGCCACACCCTGCAGCCGACGGCCCTCGTGCACGAGGCCTGGCTGCGCCTCGGGGGCGAAGCACAACCGGAATGGCGGAACCGGGCCCATTTCTTCGGCGCCGCCGCGCAGGCGATGCGCCGCATCCTGGTCGAGCAGGCGCGGCGGCGACGGGCGGTGCGGCGGGGCGGCGGGATCGAACCGGTGCAATTCGAGGAAGTGGCCATTGCCGCCGAGGGCAGCGACGAGCAGACCCTGGCCGTGAACGACGCGCTGGAAAAACTGTCGGCCCTGGACGCGCGCAAGGCGGAATTGGTCCGGTTGCGTTATTTTGCCGGCCTCAGCCTCGCGGAGGCGGCCCAAGCCATGGAAATATCGGAGGCCACCGCCAGCCGCTGGTGGTCCTTCGCCCGGGCGTGGCTGATCCAGGAGATCATGCCCGGCCGCCCGCCATGAGGGAAATGGGGCGGCGGTTGCGCATGAGGGGAAAACACCATGAGCGAGAACCTGGAAAGCGAGGAGGGCATCTTTACGGAGGCGCTGGCGCGGCCGGCCGTCGAGCGCGCGGAATACCTGCGCGAGGTCGCGGTCACCCTGCCGGACATGGCGCGTCGGGTTGCCACCTTGTTGACAGCCCACGAGCGGCCGATGCTGCTGGGCGGAACCGGCGGGGTCGTGCGGTCGCCGGCGGGATCGGAACAAATCGGGCGCTATGTAGTCCGGGGTAAAATCGGCGAAGGCGGGGTCGGAATTGTCTTTCGCGCGGAGCAATCCGAACCCTTCCAGCGGGAGGTGGCGCTGAAGGTGGTCAAGCCCGGCATGGATACCGCGGAGGTGATCGCGCGCTTCGAGTCGGAGCGACAGGCGCTGGCTTTGCTGGATCACCCCCACATTGCTCGCGTCTTCGACGCGGGCGCGATGCCGGACGGGCGGCCGTATTTTGTCATGGAACTGGTCAACGGTGCGCCGCTGACACAGCATTGCGACCAGCAGCGCCTCCCGATCGGGGGCCGCCTCGGACTTTTTGCGCAGGTCTGCCACGCGGTGCACCACGCCCACGGCAAGGGAATCGTCCACCGCGACATCAAGCCCTCGAACATCCTCGTCGCCAGCCATGACGGCGAATTCACGCCCAAGGTGATCGACTTTGGCATTGCCAAGGCGACGGACCGCAAGCTCACCGAGAAGACGCTGGTGACGCTGCTGCCCCGTTTCATGGGCACGCCGAACTACATGAGCCCCGAGCAGGCGGACGAAAACAGCCGGGCGGTCGACGCGCGCAGCGACGTGTACAGCCTTGGCGTGCTCCTCTGCGAACTCATCACGGGCCGCACCCCGCTGGGGGCACTGGGGAGCAACGCGGGTTACGCGGAAATCCGCCGGAGCATCTGCGAAGACGAGGCTCCCTCCCCCGGCGATCTGCTGGGCCGACTCGATGCGGCTTCGCTCGCCGTGACGGCTCTGTTGCGGCGGGTTGAACCGGACGAGTTGCGGCGCATCGCGGGAGGTGAACTGGCCTGGATTGTGCGCCGCTGCCTCGCCAAGGACCGGGCGGCGCGCTACCCGACGGCCCGGGCGCTGGCGGACGACGTGCAGGGGTATCTGGACGGAGGGCGCGTCGAGGCGAAGCCGCCGGCATGGTTCGACCGGATGAAAGGCGGTATGCGCGGGCATCGGGTCGCGCGCTGGCTCGGCGCGGCGGCCGCGGCGGCGGTTGACGGCTTCTCCAGCCGGCGGGCCAGCACGGGAAGCCGCGCGGGGCTCGCGGAGCCCCGGTCCATCCATGTCGAGGCGCACCGGCTGGTACTCGAAGGCCGCCAGTACTGGAATGAGTTTTCCGAGGAGGGTTTCGTCCGGGCGGAGGCCGCGTTTGCCGGCGCGCTCAAACTAAGCCCGGGTTACGCGCTGGCGCTGACCGGGCTGGCTTGTGTGGCGGGCCGGCGCGCGATCCTCGCCATGCAGGCGTCCCGCCATCTCGGGGCGCTGTTGGCCACCGCGGAGGGGCATGCATGCGCCGCCCTGGCGCGGGATGCGAACATCGGGGAGGCCCACGCGGTGCTCGGCGCGGTGGCATCCCTGCGCGGGCGGTATGCCGAGGCCGCCCGGCATCTCGAGCGCGCCCTCGCGGTCGAACCCAATTCCCCGCTCGCATGGGTTTACCTGGCTCGCGTCCACGTCTGCCAGGGCCGGCCGGATCTCGCCCTGCCGGAACTGGAGAATGCCCGCTTGCTCGGGCCCGCGCCATTCATCCTGCACCGGGCTTTTGCCTTCCTGCTCACCCGACGGTACGCCGAGGCGCTCGGCGCGGTGGAGGCCGCGGAGCGCGCCCACGACGTAACCCCGACCACCCGGGCCCAGGCCGGCCTGGCCCTCCTGCGCCTGGGCCGCCCGGAGGAGGCCCGGGCCCACGCGATTGGGGCGCTGGATCCAGCATTGAAGGCGGCCTGGCCGCTGGGCAGCAACGCGGTTTCCGATGCGCTGGCCGCGTGGGTTTTGGCGCGATGCGGCGCGACCGCCGAGGCCGGCGAACTGGCGCAGGCGCTCCTGCGGTTGCCGGAACCGCATCACTTCGCGGCAGGTTTCCCCCTGGCGCTGCTGGGCGAAACGGAGCGGGCGCTCGCCTTGTTTGCCGATGCGCCGCAATGGATGGTGGACCTTATTTTCCTCCTCGAGCAGGAAACCGG
>DASZPS010000210.1:0-2306 GCA_035549955.1 Lacunisphaera sp.
AGAACCAGTCGCTGATGTCTGCTTTTTTGCCGGCGGGATTGGAGGATGCCGGACGGTTCTCCGGGCGCTTGTCGATCCAGTAGCGCTGCCGCTCGAACGGGTAGGTTGGCAGCGGGACCCGGCAACGCCTCCTTCCTGCGTGCAGTCCGGCCCAATCCACCTTGCCGCCCGCCAGCCAGAGCTGCCCCAATGCTTGCAACACTTGCACCACGTCGGAGCCCGCTGCCTGCGGAGGCGGAAGCGAGGCAACTGCCGACACCGCGGCTTCGCTTGCCTGCGCCTTCACCAACGAGACCAGACTGCGCCCGGGACCAACTTCCAGGAAGACTGTCCCAGCGGTTGTCATCAATTCCTGCACTCCAGCGCAAAAGCGCACCGTTCCGCGCAAATGCCTGCCCCAGTACGCCGAATCCGTCGCTTCTTCCGGAGTAATCAATTTACCGGTTAGATTTGAAAGGTATGGCCGCGCTGGCGGCCGCAGCTTTACACGCCTAACAAACCTGACGAACGGCTCTACGATCGCATCCATCATGGCAGAATGGAACGCATGCGAAGTATGCAACCGGCGCGTACCCACGCCACGCCCGACCAGCACCGCTTCCAGCTTATCGATCCACTCGTTGGCGCCGGATACCACGCTCAGTTCCGGTCCGTTCTCTGCGGCCACGCAGAGCTGATGCTCCAAACCAAATTCCAACAACAATGCCTGGGCGCCCTCGCCTGAGAACGGCACCGACAACATCGAACCACCCGGTAATTGCTGCATTAACCGGCCCCGTGCTGCCACCAACTTCAATCCCTCCTCCAAGGAAAATACCCCCGCCAGGCATGCCGCCACATATTCCCCAATGCTATGCCCGATCATTGCCTGCGGCTCTACGCCCCAACTCATCCACAGTTTCGCCAAGGCGTATTCGACCACAAACAGCGCCGGCTGCGCATACTGGGTAGACTGCAGGCGCTCCATTTCGGCGGCACCCGCGCTTTCGGCGTAGAGCACCTCCCTGATATCCACACCCATTTCTGCTTTTAATAATTCACTGCACCGGTCCACTTCCGTCCGGAACACTCCTGCTTGTTTATACAACTCACGCCCCATCCCCACATACTGCGCTCCCTGCCCGCTGAACATAAATACCACCGGACGCTCCTTGATTTCTCCAGCCGCCGTAAACACCCCCTCTTTTGTCTCCAAGGCCCGGATCGCCTGCGCGCGATCGACACCAATCACCACTCGCCGCTTCCCCCACGCCTTTCGCCCCACCTGCAGCGTGTACGCCACGTCCGCCAGGTCGGCCTGCTCGTTCTCCTTGAGATAGGCCAAGAGATTCGCCGTGGCTTGATCCAATGCGCTGCTTGTCCGGGCCGAGACCACCAATATTTGATAAGGCCAGCCCTTATCTCCCTGCATCCTTTCGGGCGCTTCTTCCAGTATGACATGCGCATTCGTTCCTCCGATGCCGAACGAACTTACACCCGCACGCCGCGGCATTCCATTCCGCCCCCATTTCTGCAGCCGCGTATTCACGTAAAACGGGCTGTTCAAAAAATCGATCTTCGGGTTCGGCGCCTCAAAATGCAGGCTTGGGGGAATCTGCCCGTGCTCCAAGGCCAGCACCGTCTTGATCAGACCAGCGACTCCGGCAGCGGCATCGGCGTGACCGATGTTGGTCTTTACCGAACCGATCGCGCAAAAGCCGCTCTCCCGGGTGCTCAACCGGAAAGCCTGCGTCAAGGCCGCGATCTCGATCGGATCTCCAAGCGCCGTGCCGGTGCCGTGCGCCTCTATGTAATCGATGCTTCTGGCCTCCACCCCCGCCATCGCCTGTGCCGTTGCAATAACTCCTGCCTGCCCCTGCACACTCGGCGCCGTAAAACCGACCTTCAAAGCCCCGTCGTTGTTGCTCGCCGCACCCTTGATCACCGCCCGGATCGTGTCTCCATCGGCCAAGGCATCGCTCAATCGCTTCAACACCACCATCCCCACCCCCCCAGTCCCCACCGTTCCTTGCGCCCGCTTGTCAAATGCACGACAATGCCCGTCAGGAGACAGGATACCCTCGGGCTGATAAAAATAGCCACCGATTTGCTGTGCGCATAATGATACCCCGCCAGCCAACGCCATGTCGCATTCGCCGCTGAACAGTTCCTTACATGCCATCTGAACCGCTACCAGCGAAGTCGAGCAGGCCGTTTGCACGTTCACGCTCGGCCCCTTGAGATCCAGTTTGTAGGATATTCGGGTCGCCAGAAAATCGCCGCCATTGCCCAGCATCACCTGAAAGCCCTCCGCCGAGTTCGCGAGC
>DASZPS010000211.1:0-56859 GCA_035549955.1 Lacunisphaera sp.
GTTGGTGGGCGTCGGTTTCCACACCGACGCCAGGTTCGCACGCCTCGTGAGTCCTTGTCGTCGATATGGAAATCGACGACCACCTTTCGGTCGGTTCGCTACCGAGCGAAACGGCGCTTCAATTGCATGATCCCGGCTCAGCGAGGCCGGCTACGGCGCCGCTGTTTCCTAGGAGTGGAAGGTGAAGCGACTTGATCCCAAGGCGCTGGCTCGAAGCGGCTTCGCCGCAATGCGCTGGGGTCAGCGCGTTCCACCTCTTGGCGGAGCGCATTGTTACCCAACGCGCAGATGACGTCCGCCGCGAAAGAAGCGCCCTGGGGAGCAGGTCGCTCCACCTCCACTGCATGAAACCGGATGAAGAGGGTGCGCGACCGGGCGGGGTGTAGCTGAATTTGAAGACACGCACTTCCCGGGCCCCTGCCCGCTACCGCGGCGATCTGGCGCTTCAACCCTGCGTGCCGGTTGGGGCAGCGGGCGCCTCGCCGGTGGCCGCCGGAGCCGCCGGGCCGTAAGGCTGCTCCGGTTCGGCTGCCTCGAGCGCGCCGAGTTGGATCAGGCTTTGGAGCGAGGTGAAGTGTTTGGTCCACTCGAAATCGCCGGCGTGGCCGCCAACGACCTGGTTGAAAAGCTGCTTCTTTTCGCCCTTCAGCGCCTGGATGCGCTCCTCGATCGTGCCGGCCGTGATCATCCGGTAGACGAATACCGTGTTCGTCTGGCCGATGCGATGCACGCGATCGATCGCCTGGTCCTCAACCGCCGGGTTCCACCAGGGATCGAGCAGGAAGACGTAGTCCGCGGCGTGGAGCGTGATGCCGGTGCCGGCGGCCTTCAGGCTGACGAGCATCGCCGCCGCCCCGGATGCGGTCTGGAAATCCTTCACGGGCTTCTGCCGGTCCACCGTCATGCCCGTGATCTCGTAGCGCGGCAGCTCGGGATAATGCGTAACCAGGAGGGTGCGCACGCGGTCAAGCAGCGTCACGAATTGGGAGAAGATCACGACCTTGTGGCCGCTGGCCACGACTTCCTGCAGCTTCTCGACCAGGAGTTGCAGCTTGCCGCTGTCGGTGAGCGGGGCGTTGAGCCAGGGCAACAGGTCGGGATCGCAGCAGACCTGCCGAAGGCGCGTGAGCAGGGCCAGGAAGCCAAAGGACTTCTCGCGCAGCGCCAGGCCGATGTCCTCGCCCAGCCGGGCGAGTCCCTCGGTGCAAATGCGCGCGTACTCCGCCCGCTGCATCTCGGTGAGCGGACAAAGCAGGTCCATCTCGACCTTGGGCGGCAGTTCGGTGGCGACTTCGTTTTTGGTGCGGCGCAGGATGAAGGGGGCGACCTGCTGGCGCAGCCGGTTCATCGTGCCGTCACGATCCTGGACCAGCGCCGCCTCGAACCCGGCGCGCGAACCCAGGAGGCCCGGCAGCAGGTAGCGGAAAATCGACCACAGGTCCAATTGCTTGTTTTCGAGCGGCGTGCCGGTCATCACGAGCCGGTGCTCGGCCTTCAGCGCGAAACAGGCCTGGGTGACCTTCGCGTCGGGGTTCTTGATGAACTGGCCCTCATCCAGGATCGCATAGCCGAACTCGGTGTGGTCGAGCAGCGCGCGGTGTTTGCGCAGCTGGGTGTAGCTCGCGAGCCAGATCAGGGGCGTGCGGATGCCCTTGAAATCATGGCCCGACTTCAGGATCTCGACCTTCGCGTCGGGATAAAAGCGGGCGATTTCCTCGCGCCAGACCGGCACGACGCTGGCGGGACAGACCACGATGTGCCGCTTGCGCACCATGGGACGGGAGCGCAGCAGAGCGATCATCTGCGCCGTCTTGCCCAGGCCCATCTCGTCGGCAAGCAATCCGTGGCAGCCCGTCTCGCAGAGGTGGTGCATCCATTCGACGCCGCGGCGCTGGTAGTTGCGGAGATAGTCCGGCAGGAAGGGCGGCGTGGTCGGCGGCATCATCACCTTCTGCCGCCAGCCGTCGATGTCCGCCCCCAGCGACACCTTGATACGCTGGTCGTTGAACAGGGAGAAAATCAGGTACGGCGGGATCTCGCCATCCACGAGCGTGTCCTCGAGGTTGCGCTTCCACTGCTGGTAGCTCTCCCATTTCTCGGGTGCCATGGTGACGATGCCGAGATCGGGGAGGAGCATGGGCGTGCGGCCATGCTTGAGAAGCGCGGCGGCCTGTTCGTCGGTCAGGAGCTTTTCGCCGGCGCGGAAGATCCACCGGAGGTCCAGGCCGCCATCAGAACCCGGCCGGCGGTTGGCCACGGCCTCGATTTCGATGGTGCGGGCGCCCTGCTTGATGTTGTTGACCTTGGCGTCGAGCTCGACGGCGAACTGCTTCTTCCAATGCGGCAGAAAATCGCGCAGGAACCCCGGGATGTCCGCCAGCGCGTCGAGCGCGTACGCGTGGGTCACCTGGTTGTACCGGAAGTGGGCCTTGCGGGCATACGTCGCCAGGGCGATGAGCTTGGCGCGCTCGGTCGCGGTCGGATGGTGCACGGTGTTGCCGAGCGCAGGGATGCGGTTGCGCCCGCTCTTCCAAAAGGCCTGGAAAATCAACCCGTCGTTGTTGGTCGTGAAGCTGAGCAGGAGGTCGCGCGCGGCCTGGTCGCCGACCTTGGACCCGGCACCTTGGGCATCGGCGGTTGCGAGGGCAGCCGGTCGGGCGGCTTCCCCGTTCGTGGCGGCAACCCCGTTGTGGCCGTTGTTGCTGACGTGGCCATTGGTGGTGACACTGGCGTTGCCATTCCCGTTGGATTTGCGCCCCGCGCCCGGCAAAAGCGCGTTGATTTCATCCACCAGCAGTTCCTCGATCTCGTGCAATCCCGCCACCGCGATCGCATTGGCCAGCATTTGGTCGGTGGAGGAGGAACGCACCTTGATGTTGTCCCCTTCCCACTCGATCACGGCATACTCCTCCTTCT
The DNA here is from genome assembly GCA_035549955.1 of Lacunisphaera sp. Classification (GTDB taxonomy): domain Bacteria; phylum Verrucomicrobiota; class Verrucomicrobiia; order Opitutales; family Opitutaceae; genus Lacunisphaera. The sequence goes on from DASZPS010000211.1 coordinate 2,917, forward strand.
TGTCGACCCGGCGGTGGATGATGGCATCGGTCGCCCCGAGCTCGACCTCGCGAATCTCGTTGTCCCGGTACATCGCATGGCCCCGCTCGACATGCTTGGTGTCGAACTGTCCTTCCCAGTCGGCTTCAAGCCGGGCGAACCAGAATTCGAGGGATTGCGGAGTATAGATGCGCTTTGGCCCGTGTGATTGCATCCGGCTAAAGAGAACGACGTTAGAAAGTCCCAACGGCCACGTGCAACAACTATTTACCGATTTCTCGTTCGGCGGCGAAACCGGGTTTACCTTCCTTAAATAGCTGGTGATTATTCCCTTGAGAATAATCTTCTCCGCCCCGATTCGCCGGTGCCACGTCGTTTCACCCATTCGTCACCGGAGCGGCACCCGGCCTTAACAAAACCCTGCCAAAGTGCCCCATGCGCGACGGCTGGCAGGTGGCCGCCGTCCGGGCACCCTCATTGCATCTTGTCCTCGTAACCGAAACTTACGCTCCCGAAATCAACGGCGTCGCCATGACGCTTGGCCGGCTGGTCGATGGTCTCGCCCTCCGCGGCCATGACATCACCCTGGTACGGCCGCGCCAGCGGCACGAGTCACCGCGGCACACGACCACCCGACGCCTTGCCTGCCGCCACGTGCGCCTTCCGGGCTTCCCGATGCCCGGCTATCCCCAACTTCGGATCGGTTTCCCAGCCCGCTGGCGCCTCCAAAAGCTGTGGTCCGAACGCCGGCCCGACCTGGTCCATGTTGCCACCGAGGGGCCGCTCGGGGCGTCCGCCATCACCGCGGCGCGGCGGCTTGGCATACCCACCACGTCGAGTTTCCACACCAATTTCGACCAGTATACCCGCGACTACCGCCTCGGTTGGTTCAAGCCAATAGTCTCCGCCTGGCTGCGCCGGGTCCACAACCGCACGCTGCGCACCTTTGTGCCGACGCAGGACATCCGCACGCGGCTTGCCATGGAAGGCTACGCCAATCTCCGCATCCTGTCCCGCGGGGTGGACACCGTTCTCTTTTCGCCGCGCCAGCGCGACGAATCGCTGCGGGCCTCCTGGGGCGCGCAACCTGATGACCTCGTCGTCCTGCATGTCGGTCGCATGGCGGCGGAGAAAAACTATCCGCTGCTTTTCCGCGCCTTTGACGCCGTCAAGGCGGTCGAACCCCGGGCAAGACTCGTGCTCGTCGGCGACGGCCCGATGCTCGCCGCCTACCAGCGGCAGCGCCCGGACGCGGTGTTCACCGGCTTCTACACCGGCCCCAACCTCGCCCGGCACTATGCCTCCGGCGACATCTACCTGCACGCCAGCTATACCGAAACCTTCGGCAATGTTGTCACCGAGGCGCTCGCGAGCGGCCTGCCCGTGGCCGCCTTCGACTATGCCGCCGCCCACGAGTTCATCCGCCACGGGGAAAACGGGCTCACGGCGCCGGTGGCGGACGAAAGGGCTTTCCTCGCGAACGCCGGGCAGCTCGCCCGCGAACGCACCCTGCGGGCCCGGCTCGCGGCCGCCGGTCGCGCCACGGCCGAGCGCCTGTCCTGGGAGACGGTCGTCGAGCGCTTTGCCGCCGACCTGCAGGAAGCCGTCGATGAATTCCGGTCTGCGCATGGCGGGACGGGCAGCCCCGTGACCATGCGATCCCTCACCCCCACACCCGCGGGACTGGCCGTCCCGCCTCCAACCACCCAGGCAACACCATGAAATCCGCCCTTTCCGTCCGTTCCGTCATCTTATCCGACATCCACCTCGGCACGCCCCATAGCAAGGTCCGGGAAGTCACCCACTTCCTGAAGCACACCCGTTGCGAGCGCCTCATCCTCAATGGCGACATCATCGACGGCTGGCGGCTGCGCCGCGACGGCCAGTGGACCAAGAGCCACACCAAGTTCATCCGCCGCGTCCTGACCATGATCCAGAAGCGCGACACCGAAGTCGTCTACCTGCGCGGCAACCATGACGATTTCCTCGGCCGGCTCATCCCGATGCAGTTCGAGCGGCTCCGGCTCGTCGAGGACCACGTGCTCGAAACCGCGCGCGGCCCCTACCTCGTGCTGCATGGCGATGTGTTCGACGGCGTGGTGAAGAACATGGTCTTCCTCGCGCACCTCGGCGACATGGGCTACGCGCTCCTCCTGCGGCTCAACCGTCTCTACAACTGGTTCCGCAAGCTCCGCGGCAAGGAATACTTTTCCCTGAGCCAGGCGATCAAGGCCCGCGTCAAGCAGGCGGTCAGTTTCATTGGCAAGTTCGAGGACCAGGTCGCCGCGCTCGCGCGCGAACGCGGCTGCGTCGGCGTCATTTGCGGTCACATCCACACGCCGGCCGACAAGGTGATTTCCGGCATACATTATCTTAACTCCGGCGACTGGGTCGAGTCCCTCACCGCGATCGTTGAGCACCATGACGGTCGTTTCGAGCTGGTCACATTCAAGGAATTCGCGACGCGCTGCCCCCTGCCGCGTGACGAGCCCGCCGAATTCGACGGGGATGACTCCGTGCCCTTCCCTCCTCCTGGCCTGTTCGCCGCCCGCGTGGAAGAGGATGCGATCCGGTGAAGCGACCAAGCCGCCGAACGTCGAACAGCGCAAGTCGATCGACCAAACCACGGTCGACAGTCGCCTCGCGACCTTCGCCTTTCGGCTTCCTGCCGCCATGGCTCGCGTCCTGATCCTCACCGCCGGCTACGGCGAAGGCCACAACAGCGCGGCCCGGGCGCTGGCGTCGGCATTCAATGAGCAACCGGGCATCGAGGCGGAACTGGTCGATCTCTTCGCGCTGCGGGCGCCGCGACTCAACCAGGTCTCCCGCCGGGGCTACTTGAAACTCATCAACGCCGCGCCGCGCGTCTGGAGCAGCGTCTACCAGTGGCTCGATCGCTCGCCTTGCGCGCCGGTTATGCTGCGGACCCTCGCCAGCCACGGCCGCCTGCTGGGCCGGATCATCGCGGAAAAGCAGCCCGTGGCCCTTGTCGCCACCTACCCGGTCTATGCCTGGCTGCTCAACTCCCTGCGGCGGCAAGGCCAGGCCTTTTGCCCGCACTTCACGGTCATCACCGACGCACTCACGATCAATTCCCTCTGGTATCGCACGCCGTCGGAAGGCTGGTTTGTCACCGATCCCGACTCCGCCGCCTACCTGCGGGAGCGCGGGGTCGCGCCCAACCGCATCCATGTCAGCGGATTCCCGGTCAACCTTCAGTTTGCCGATCGTCCCGCGGAGTGGCAACCACCCGACCTGACCCCCGATGGGCCGCGCAAGATCCTGTTCATGATCAACTCCGCCCGGCAGCCGGCCCTGCGTATCGCGCAGGAGCTGTTACAACACGGGAATTGGCGGATCACTTTCACGGCGGGGCGCGATGTCCGGCTCCGTCGCGACCTTGAAGCCCTCGCCGCGCGGGCCCCGGCCGTGGCGGAAGTCCTCGGGTGGACCGACCGCATCCCTGAACTGCTGATGACCCATCACGTGGCGATCAGCAAGGCGGGTGGCGCCACCACCCAGGAGTCCATCAATGCCCTCTGTCCCTTGGTGGTAAGCCAGATCGTTCCCGGGCAGGAGGAAGGCAACTACCAGCTGCTGCACCGGCACCACGCCGGTGCGCTCGCCGAAACGCCCGGTGAAATTGCCGCCATCCTCCAGCGCGCCCTGGCCGGCGAGGCCGCCCTGTGGCGGCATTGGCGCGAGAACCTCAAAATCCTGGCCCGTCCCGCCGCCGCGCGCGCCATCGCCGCGCAGGTACTTGGCCAAGCCCGCTCCGCCGCCCCCGTGGCTTCGCCCGTTTCCGCCGCCTGATCGACGTGGGCCGGCGGGCCATGGCAAGGGGGTCGCGCACGACCCAAGCGGATTGCGAATCGACCCAAACCACCTTCGCTGCTACCGAGGCTGCCATGAACATCCTCAGTACCCTGCTGCTTCTCGGACTCGCCGCCTTGCCGGTCAACGCTGCGCTCGAAGAGGAGGTTGTCGTCCTCACGGCGGAGGATATCGCGCAAAAGCGCTGTCCCGTCTTTTTTGCGGTCCATCGCGCGGGTGACACGGGCGTCAGCATCGATTTTGCCCTGAGGGACTCAACGGCCGTCGCGGGCGATGTCGGCCCCTATCAACTTGAGGTGCTAAAACAGCCGGTCACCCCGGCGGACTTGCCGCGCAAGCTGACCGAATCCGGCCTGATCGCGCGGCTGGAAGTGGTTCGCCATGAGCGCGCCACATTCGAGCTGGGCCGGGATGAGATTCCCAACAGCGCCGTGATGATCTACCTGGCTGAGGGCACCGACGCCGGGACGCGAAAGATCCGGGGCTATTGCCTCCCCCTCGCAGAGCTGATGAAGACCCTGCCGCTGCCTCGGCGCCAGCTACTGACCGGAACCAACGCGGCCGACGCCACCTGACCCTGCGAGGCTGCTGACTGCGGACTGAGCCACGCGCCCGAGTAGGGCTTCAGATGGTTCAATTGTCGCGGCGCGCCTAGCGCGCAGCCGGGAGTGGTCGAGCTCCGCCCCTCCATCTGACAACCAAACTGACCCGATGCCTGCGCCCGATATCGCGTTGCGATGACCATCGGTGCGCCTCATGAAGTAGCCGTGCACCCCCGACACTTCATCGCCACCGTGCTGGCCATCCTGCTCGGCGCACCGGGAGTCGTGGGCGCCGAATCCTCCCGGCAGAGGGTGAAAGTCGACGACAGCATCTATCCGGTCTATCAATTCAACCTGGAGGTGAAGCCCACCCGTACGGTGCCGCCGGCCCTGCCGCCCGATGCCTACCAAGCCGGCCGTGGCGGATTTGTGCTGGTCGGGGCGTTGGTCAATGAGAAAGGCAGGGTTGCCTCGACGTTCGTGGCAAAAAGCACTGCCGACCGGGACATTCAACATGCCTGCCGCCTGGCCGTCGGACAATGGCGATTCCCAAAAATCACCGAAGGCGACACCGTCATCAACTACGTGGTCTTCATTCCCCTCGAGTTGAAACGAAACGATAACGAGTGACGGCCCGGCCTGCCGGACCTCGGGAATCAATGTTGCAGCACGGTCCGGATCACCGCGAGCGTCCGCTCGGTCGCGCCGCGGTTTGCCTCGTGCCACCCGCGCGCCGCGGCGGACAGTCTCGTCCGCTGGCTCGCGTCCCCCAGGAGCTCGACTGCGGCGCGGATGAGTTCGTCGTGGGACTCGACTTTCCGCACGGCACCGGCCTCGGTGAGGCCCCGGACAATTTCCCGGAAGTTCGTCATGTAGGGCCCGTGTAACAACGGCTTCTCCAGGATCGCCGCCTCAACCGGCGTCTGGCCGCCGTCGTGCGGCGCCAGGCTCTTCCCGACAAACACGACATCGCCCAGCTGGGTGAACGTCTGGAGTTCGCCCGTCGTGTCACCCACTGCGACGTCAACGACCCCGGCTGCGGATCCCGCCGACCGAAAATGGAAAGTGACCCCGCTGTTCGCCAGCAACCCGCGCAGCTCCTCCCGTCGCTCGGCATGCCGTGGCACGAGCAGGAGCGAGACCTTCAGGCCGCGGGCGCGGGCCTGTTTAAATGCCGTCAGCAGCGCTTCCTCCTCCCCCGGCCACGTCGATGAACCGAGCAGCACCAAACCTTCGCCAAGGCCGAGTTCGCGGCGCAATTGCGCCAGCGCCGCCGGAGCCAGCCGCGGGATTTCCACGTCGAGTTTCAGGTTTCCCGTCGTCGCCAGTTTTTCGGTGGGAAACCCGATCTGCCGGAACCGCTGCTCGTCCCGTTGCGAGGCACACAGGATGCGGGTGACCCCCCGGCTTAACGGGCGGACCAACCACCCAAACTGCAGGGAACGGCGGTAGCTTCGGTCGGACAGGCGCGCGTTGACGCTCAGCACCGGCACGCCGTGGATCTCCGCCTGGTGGACGTGTTCCGGCCAGCGCTCGCCTTCCATCAGGACACACAGGTCGGGCTGCACCCGCCACCAAGCCCGTTCGCTGAACGCCCAGAAATCCAACGGGAAATAGCCGATGCCGATCGTGAGCGCGGCGTACTTCTCCCGCGCCAGCTTGTAGCCGGTGCTCGTGGTCGTGGTGAGGTAGACCTCCGTGTATCCCTCGCGGCGGAACGCCTGCAGCAGCGGCGCGATCGCCAGCATTTCCCCGACGCTGACCGCCTGCAGCCAGATGCGTTTGCGCCCGGCCACCTTGGGCGGCAGGACGCCGGTCTCACCAAAGCGCCCGCCGAAGCTTTCAGCGTACCCCCCGCGCCGCCGCATCCGCCACAGGTAATACGGTGCGGCGACCAGCACCGCCGGGACAAAGATGAGACGGTAGATCCAGATCATGCGGCTCAGCCGGCAATTTTCCAAACCGATTGGCCACGAAAAACACGAGAAACACAAAAACGAACCTGAGTCCTGTCTCCTGCCCCCCTTTTTGCGTTTTTTGTGTTTTTTGTGGCCATCACTCCGGGGTAAGGAGGCTCTGGAACTAGTGGCCGAGGACCCAGCTGAATATCAGCGGCGCGACGATCGTGGCGTCGGACTCGATGATATACTTCGGCGTCTTCGCCCCGAGCTTGCCCCAGGTGATTTTCTCGTTCGGGACGGCGCCCGAGTAGCTGCCGTAACTCGTCGTGGAGTCGCTGATCTGCGCGAAATAGCCCCACAGCGGCACGCTGCGGCGGCCGAGGTCCTGGTGGAGCATCGGCACCACGCAGATCGGGAAATCCCCCGCGATGCCGCCGCCAATCTGGAAGAAGCCGATCGAACCCTCTCCGTTACGGAGAGTTTTGGCGGTCTTCGTGTACCAGCCCGCCAGCCAGGCCATGTATTCGATGCCCGTCCGCACCGTATGCACCCGCTTGACCTCTCCGGTGATGATGCGGCCGGCGTACATGTTCGCGAGGGTCGAGTCCTCCCAGCCCGGGACGATGATGGGCAGGTCCTTTTCCGCCGCGGCCAGCATCCACGAATTCCTGGGGTCGATCTGGTAATACTTCTTCAGCTTCCCCGACCGCAGGACCTTGTACATGAACTCATGCGGAAACCAGCTTTCGCCCGCCCGGTCGGCGGCTACCCACTCCTCCGCCACGACCACCTCGATGCGGCGCATGGCCTCACCCTCGGGGATGCAGGTGTCCGTCACGCGGTTCATATGGCGGTTCAACAGCGCCTGCTCGTCCGCCGCCGTGAGCTGGCGATATTCCGGCACACGCTCGTAGTAGTCGTGCGCCACCAGGTTGAAGATGTCCTCCTCGAGATTTGCCCCGGTGCAGACGATGGCATGGACCTTGTCGCGCCGGATCATCTCGGCCAGCGATATGCCGAGTTCGGCGGTCGACATCGCCCCGGCCAGGGTAACCAGCATCTTCCCCCCGGACGCGAGGTGCGCCTCATAGCCCTTGGCGGCGTCCAACAGGGCGGCGGCGTTGAAGTGACGGTAGTTATGCGCGATGAACTTCGAAATGGGGCCCTTCTTCCGGGCCAGCGCCGCATTGGCCAGTTCGGGCTTCGGTTGCGCCTTCGCCTTCGTTTTCATCCCTCCAACAAGGAACCGGCCCCTGTTTTTTGCCATCCCAAAGTCCGTGCGTATTTTGCGCCATCTATTGCTGCGCCCTTGCACTTGGCTTCGAATTCGGAACTGTAATGCAGCCATGAAGTTACCGCATATCGCCTGTCGCCTGCTGTTCCTTGCTGCCGCCCTGCTGGTCGTGCCTGTCTTCCGGCCCGCCCAAGCCGCCGATTTTCCCTACCAAGGCAGCGACCTAACCGTCGACCCGGCGATCAAATGGGGTCGGCTGGACAATGGCCTGCGGTTCGCGCTCCTGCGCAACACCGAGCCCCGGGGCCGCGTGAGCGCCCGCCTCGCCATCAAGGCCGGCTCGTTCAATGAAAACGACAACCAGCGCGGCCTCGCGCATTTTCTGGAGCATATGGCGTTCAACGGGAGTGCCCACTTCCCCAAGGCCGATGTCATCGAGTTCTTCCAGCGCCTCGGCATGAACTTCGGTGGCGACACCAACGCCTCCACCGGTTTCGACCGCACCGTCTACCAACTGGAGCTGCCTGACACCAAGGTGACTACCCTCCGCGAATCGCTCACCTGGCTCTCCGACGTGGCGGGTGGCATCCTGTTCGATCCGGCGGAGATCGACAAGGAGCGCGGGATCATCCTCAGCGAAAAGCGCACGCGTGACTCGGTCGGGTTGCGCACCTTCGTGGCGGAAATGGAATTCATGGTGCCTGACACCCGCCTGCCGCAGCGCCTGCCGATCGGCACGGAGGAGGTCATCAACACTGCCGGCCGTGACCGGTTCGTCGAGTTCTACAACGCCTGGTACCGACCCGACCGCATGGTGCTGGTGCTCGTCGGCGACATCGAACCGGCGGCGGTCGAACCGCTCGTGCGGGAACTCTTCGGCCCGCTCAAGCCCCGCGGTCCCGCCCTGCCGGAACCCCGGCTCGGCAGCGTCAAACCCGCCGCCACCGTCGAAGCCTGCCTGCATACCGAAATGGAAGCGGGCGGCACCACCGTCGCCATCCAGACCGTCACGCCTTATTCATTCGAGCCGGACAACGTCGCCAACCGCCTGAAATACCTGCCCCGCAGCCTGGCGCTGCAAATGCTGAACCGCCGGCTCGGCATCCTGGCCAAGAAAGAGGGCACGCCCTTCCTGAACGGCGTCGTGGGTGTGACGGAGCAATACGACCTCTACCGCAATGCCGCCATCGAGCTCAATTGCCGGCCGGACCAATGGCAGGCCGCCCTTACCGTCGCCGAGCAGGAGCTGCGCCGCGCCTTTGAGCATGGCTTCCAGCCCGAGGAACTGGCCGAGGCCGTCGCCGGCTGGCGCAACGCCCTCGACCAGGCGGTCCGCACGGCGCCCACCCGCCGCTCCCCCAGCCTCGCCGATGACATCACCGGGGATCTGATCGACGACAATGTCACCACCCACCCCGTGGCGGAGCAGGCGCTGTACCTGCCCGCGCTGGCGGCAGTCACCCCCGAAGCCTGCACGCAGGCCCTGCGCGCTGCCTGGAGCGAAACCAACGGCCGCAAGCTCTTTATCGCCGGCAACGTCAGGATTCCCGATGCCCCTTCCGCCATCGCAGCCACCTACGCCACCAGCGCCAAGGTCGCCGTCGCCGCCCCGCCCAAAACCGAGCAGTCCGCGTTCGGCTACACCGATTTCGGCCCGGCTGGCACGGTCAAGAGCCAGACCGCCGTCGACGACCTCGGTGTCACCCTGATCCAGTTCGCCAACGGCGTCCGGCTCAACCTGAAGCCCACGGATTTCGAAGCGGGGCGCATCCAGGTTTCCGTGCGGGTGGACGGCGGCAAGCTGACCATGCCCATGAACCAGCCCGGGATCGCCCTGCTCGCCAGCGTTGCCTTCATCGGTGGCGGCCTCGGCAAACACAGCGTCGACGACCTGGAACGCATCCTCGCCGGCAAGACGGTCGGCCTGTCCTTCGCCGCGCAAACGGATGCCTTCGCCCTGGGTGCGACGACCAACCGCGCCGACTTGCTGCTCCAGCTCCAGCTGTTCTGCGCGTACCTCACGGACCCGGGCTTCCGGCCCGAGTCCCTTCGCCAGGTGCGCAAATCCGCCGAACAGCTTTACCTGCGGCTGGCGCATTCGCTCGACGGCCCGATGCAGCTCGAAGTTGCCTCGCTCCTGAGCGGCGGCGACCCGCGCTTCGGCCTGCCGCCGGAGAAGGAGATGTTGGCGCGCAGCCTCGACGAGCTCAAGGCGTGGCTGGTGCCGCAGTTAGCCACCGGCCCGATCGAAATCGCCGTCGTCGGCGATTTCGACCCTGCCGCCGTCATCTCGGCCGTGAGCCAGACCTTCGGCGCGCTGCCGCCGCGCGCGGCCAAGCCTGACTATGCCCAGGCCCGCAAGATCGTCCCGCCGGCCAGCCCGCTCGCCAAACAATACAGCGTGGAGTCCGAGATTCCGAAAGCCCTCGTCCGCCTTTACTGGCCCGCGACGGATGGCCGCGACGTCAAGTTGAGCCGCCGGTTGCGGTTGTTGAGCGACGTTTTCGGCGACCGACTGCGCCTCGAAGTCCGCGAAAAACTCGGCGCCACCTACAGTCCCAATGCCGGCGTCGACCTCAGCGACACCTACCCCGGCTACGGCTGGATCGCCGCCGACGCCACCGTCGCCCCGGGCGACGCCCGCAAGGTCGCCGACGCCATCAAGACCGTCGCCGCCGGCTTATATGAAAAAGGGGTGACCGAGGAGGAGCTGGTGCGCGCCAAGCAACCGATCCTCACGGCGCTGCGGGAGTCGTCCCGCACCAACGGCTACTGGCTGGGCACCGTGCTCGCCGCCGCGCAGGAATTCCCCGAGCGGCTGGACTGGAGCCGGACGCGCTACAGCGACAACGAAAGCGTCACCGCCGCCGAACTCACCGCCCTCGCCCGGCAATACCTTGTCCCGGCCAAGGTCAGTGAGTTCATTGTCGTTCCCGTTCAAAACCAGGCGGCGGTCAGCCCGCCGAGCCCGTCACCCGCGGCCAAATAGTCCTGCCAGGGCACTTTGTTCCTCCTGAAGCCACGTTAACCCCAACGGAGAAAACCAGGATGGGAATGCACTTCGGACTCATCGCCGTGAAGGCGTCGGTGTCGGAATTCCGCGCTGCGTTTCCGGAGACCTGGCCGGGGCTGCAGATCGCCGCGTCTGCAGATGGTTTTCGCAACGCGGACGAAATCTGGTCCTGGAAAGATGCCAACGAGCGCTTCGTGTCAGCGGCGAACTGGACCAAGGAAAACCCCGGCTCAGAGGTCCATGTCCTGTGCCAGGACGGACCGTGGGCCGTCCTCATGGATTTCAACTACGTTCTCGCCGGCGATGAGAAAGCGCTGCAGCACCTCAGCGCGCGCTTTGGCACGGCGCTCTCCTTCATCGTGGAAACAAGCGGAGGCTGCGCGTTCTTCTGGTGCTACGAATCCGGCCGCCTGCGCCGTATGATCAATGGGCAGGACGGCGAAGTTACCTCGTCAGGGGAACGTCTTGCCCAGGAAGCGGAGCTGCCGGCTGATCGTTACTACATGGATGAAACGGAACAGCTCATGCGCGCCATGGGACTATCGCGGCCGGACGAACTCCCGGTGGTGCCCACGGCCATCGCGCTGGCCGTCATTGACCGCACCGACCATGCTCGCGCAGCCGCCGCAGCCGCTCATGAAAAGCCGGACTTCCGGGAATCGCCGCCACCCCAGGAACGGAAACCCTGGTGGCGATTTTGGTGAACCTGCCCCGGGGACGACAATTCCTCGCGCGCAACCTTCCAGGCTTGGGTGCTGGCATGGTACGCGGTGAAACAGCCGCAACGGGAGTCAGTTGTGCGGTTTTCGCGTGGGCGGCGTCAAAGGGAGGTACGCCCCTCCGATCCTTTGCGAATCTGCCTTGGCCCCGCGCGCTTGATCGTTAGTGTCCGGCCAGCCAATCCGCCCGTTGCGCGACGCCGTGGCCTACCAAATCAAAGAGGAGCCCGCTTTTATCCGGATCTCGTTTTCCGGCACCCTCAAGGCGCGTGAGCTGCAGTCGGCGCTAAAGGAACTGGAAGCAATGGAAGCCGCCAGCGTGACGCTGCCGCCCCGGCTGATCGATCTCAGCGACGTCGTGAAGAGCGAAATCAACGCCGAGGATGTTCAGGCCGTGGCCAGCCGGCGGAAATCGCGCCGCTTTCCCAATTCCTTCCGCTCGGCCATCGTCGCGCCCGAGCCGGCCCAATACGGCTACGCCCGGATGTTCCAATCCTTGACGGATCACCCCGACATCCGGATCCAGGTTTTCGAATCCGTTGACAAAGCGACGGCCTGGCTCACGGCCAAGGGCTAAGGCCAGCGGAACCCTGGTGGGGAATTGAAGAACGGCATGACGATCAGCGCCAGCAGGTGGAGAATCCTAGGCCATGGCGTGCCTCCTGGTGGTTCGCACGTCGGCGCTGCCAGTGGACGGAGCGCCCGATCCGCTCGTCGACTGGCTGGAGAATCCGGAAAGGTGGAATCCCGCCCGGGCGCTGGTGCTGGTCGAGGTCGTGCGGGTTGAACGGGAGGAGTTTTCACTCAGCCATGCTCCGAACTCCGCCATGTCCTTCGACGAAGGCAGGACCTGGACCAGCCTGCTGAAAGTGCGGACCGGCGTGGTTGCCGTCACGGTGATCGAAAGCCCTTGGGCGGCGCTGCCGCAGACCTTGAGCGTACCCTTCAAAGCCCAGCACTATGTCCGCCGCGAGGACGAACCCTGGCACGGCACCATGATCAAACCCGGCCAGCGTTTGCTGGGATTTTTCCGCCAGGACGCCAAAGGCCAGTGGGTTTCCGAAAGTCCGTTCTTCCGGGACGTCGTCAGCTGCCTGCTTGAACCCAAATTGGCCTCGCTCCTGGCGGTGACCTTCACTGGCAAGTTGGCGGATCCCGAGTTGGTCAGGAAGCGCCAGCAGGAATACGATGCCGCCGACGCCCGCCTGACGGCGAACTAGTCTGGTAGCCGAAAAATACCCATCTAAGGGTGGTCGATCAGCACGCCGGTCGCGTGACGCCCGACCCGCCTCGGTCCGGTCGCGGACGGCTGACGCGTCAGGTGGAACTTCCCCCTTGTCCTGGCAGGTAGCACACCCGATGGCGGCTGCGATGGACAGGACTTAAACTGGCGGGCATCGAAACCCCGAAATGCGCCAAGGAGGCGAAACCCACCATGCCACGAGGAGACAAAAGCAGCTACACCAGCAAACAGAAACGCCAGGCCAGCCATATCGAGAAGGGCTACGAGAAACGCGGCGTCAGCAAAAAGACCGCCAAAGCTCGCGCCTGGGCGACCGTGAACAAGGAATCGGGCGGCGGTAAGAAGAAACGTTCCAAGCGATCCTGAACCTTACTGGCGATCAGTCACGCGCGCCAGCGAGCGGTCATGCCACCGGCTGAGCAGGAGCAGCGCCGCGATCGCGCCGCCGAGGGCCCACGCCATGTCGGATTGCGTGTCCCAGACATAGCCTTGCGTCCCGAGAAAATCCTCGGCGGCCGCGCCGCTCGCGACCGCAACCCACCATTCGACCAGTTCGTAGAACGCGCTGAACGCGAGGCAAACGCACCCGCAGAGAAAGGGAAGCCACCGGCTCGGTTTGCCTGCAGCCGGCCTCGTCGAGGCCGGCCCGGGGTCACCGGCGCCGGCGAAGGCGCTGCCGCCCAGTGGCGACGTCCGCAGCAGAATCTCCCGCGTGAGGATCGCGGGGATGAATCCCTGCGCAAAATGTCCGATCTTGTCGTAGTTGTTCCGGGTCCACCCGAACCACTCCATGGCCCAGTTTCCGAGCGGCACGCGCGCGTAGGTGTAATGCCCGCCGACGATCAGGATGACGCAGTGCCACCACAGCAACACCAGCAGGAGCGACGACAATCGGAACCGACCCTGCACCGCGAAGGCCACCGGCAACCCGATGAAGATTGGCACCACTTCCAGGAACCAGGTGAACCGGTCGTGCGGCGCGAACGCCGACCAGCCCAGCACCGGCGCCAGCAATCCGACGAACCAAAGCAGGCGGCGATCCATCAGGCCTCCCGGGCTCCCAAGGTCTCCAGGACCTGGTTCCTGACCGCCTTTTCCAAGGGAACGCTGCGCCGTTCGAACTCCTCCCGGATAAACGACCATGGCACCGCGCCGTTTTTCACGAGGATCGGCGTCATGTTTTTGTCCGGGCGTGTTCCCCCGCTCAGGATCTCCTCGTGGGCAAATCCCCCTTCCGGCCGCCACGTGAGCGCCCGCTCCCTGCGATCCGGGGCCACATAGCAAATCTGATAACCCGTCGACGCACCCGCTTGGTCATACCACATGATCAATTCCATGCCGTCGTCCTGGAACCAGCGGCGACGCAACCCGCCGCCCTCCTGCCTCACGTTTGGCAACTCCGTCAACATACCGGCAGTCTGGCGGTACCTGGCTTCAGTGCAAGCCGGGTGCACCGGACAAACCCCGCTTTGACATCCCGATCCTGCCGGCAAGTCTCATCGCGATCATCGCCCTCGGGTCTCGCAGCAAATTATCGTCCCCCAATCGGAACCGCCATGTATATTCCCCTCTGGTTGCTTGTCCTGGTTGTTGTCTTCATGCTGGGCCTCGCCGGGTGGAGCTACCTGGTGGCGTCGGGCCGTAATCCGCTTCCCTTTCCCGATCGGGGTTCCCGCATCTTCGCCGCCTCCACGCCGGAGGCAAAGTCGGCCGTCGTCGCCCTGCTCGCCCGGCATGGGCTGAAGGAACGATTCCGGTTCAACAGCAGCGGCATTCTCCGGTCCATCCTGTGGGACGGAACCATCATCAACTGCTCGCCGCCCGAGGTGCTCGCCAAGTTGGGTTCGGCCGGCGCCTGTATCGGATTGGTGGCGGATGATCCGGCCGCCAGTGCCCGGGCGGCGGCGGCTTTCCTGCAATCGCAGGGATTCGAGGCGCGGGTTGTGCTGGACGCGGAGCCGGATCTTCCCCTGGCCTTCGTTGTCACAAACGCCCTGGCCGGCACGGCGCTCAACTTTCGCAAACATGTCATTCATCTGCCGCGCCCGGAGCCGGTGTGACCGGCCGGCCGCAAACCACGGCCGACAATCCCCGCTTTGACATCCCGGCGCGCGCCGACAAATCTGCCCGCGAGTCATGGACCATCTGCACGCCTACTGGCGCATGGAGTACATCAAGGCCCCCCGCTTGCCGGAGGGATCGGAAGTCTTCTCCGCGCTGCCCGCGCTCGGGAACGACGCCGAGGCCCTGATCATCCATCGCCGTCCGCTGAGCTACCTGATGCTGAACCGCTATCCCTACAATCCCGGACACCTCCTCGCCATCCCGTTCCGGGCGGCCACGGATATTTCAGACCTCTCGGTCGCCGAGCGCGCGGATATCATGGATGCGATGATCTTTGCCAAGGAAGTGCTCACGGCCGCGATCAATCCCAATGGCTTCAATGTCGGCTTCAACCTCGGGGCTGCCGCCGGCGGCAGTATTCCCCACCTCCACGCCCACATCGTCCCGCGCTGGAATGGCGACACCAATTTCATGCCCGTCATCGGCGAAACCCGCGTCATGCCCCAGTCGCTTGAGGCCATGTACAAACAGCTCAAATCCACCGCCGACCGGCTCGCCTCCAAAACCTAGATTCCAAACTCTTTTGAACCACCGAGGCACCGAAGCCAGAACAGGCCGGTGAGCAAGTTCTTCTGCCTTACCTTGTGCCTCCGAGTTTCTGCAGTTAAATCTGGTTCGACCCTGTTCCGCCTCTGATCTCCGTCCTCCGTCTTCTGACCACTGATCCAAGTGCCCGCCGCCAAGACCCTCACCTATCCCAACGCGCGCCACCTCAGCCAGCTCTATTGCGGCAGCGAGGACAACCTGACCCGGGTCGAGCAGACTCTCGGCGTAAAACTCATCACGCGCGATGAATGGCTGAAAGTCGAAGGCGATCCTGCCGCCATCGCCCGCGCCGAGGAGTTCTTTTCCCTGCTCAACACGGGCCGCACCCAAGGCCTCGCCTACCGCACGCCGGATTTCCACCGCCTGCTCGACCTGTTCGCCCAGGACGGGGGCGCAAGCCTGCGGTCGCTGATCAACGACCCGCTCGTCCTCGCCACGCGGCGCAAGAGCATCGTTCCGAAAACCCTCGGCCAAAAGCTTTACCTTCAGGCGATTCTCAAAAGCCCGGTCGTCTTCGGCATCGGCCCGGCCGGCACCGGCAAGACCTATCTCGCCATGGCGGCGGCCGTCTCCGCCCTCCTGCAAAACAAGGTGCAGCGTATCGTCCTCACCCGCCCGGCCGTTGAGGCGGGCGAGACCCTGGGCTTCCTGCCCGGCGACCTGCGCGAAAAGATCCTGCCCTATCTCCGGCCCCTCTACGATGCCCTGCACGACATGCTCGACTCCGAGGACGTCGCCACCCTCTCGGAAAAGGGTGTCATCGAGATCGCCCCGCTCGCCTACATGCGCGGCCGGACGCTGGCCAACGCGTGCATCATCCTCGACGAAGCGCAGAACACCACGCCGGAGCAGATGATGATGTTCCTCACCCGCCTGGGCGATGAGTCGCGCATGATCGTCACCGGCGACATCACCCAGGTCGACCTGCCCCGGGCCAAGGTTTCCGGCCTGGTCCAGGCGCCGCGCATCCTTCGCAACATCCCGGGCATCGAGTTCCACCACTTCTCCGCGTCGGACGTCGTCCGCCACCCGCTCGTGCAGAAGATCATCGACGCCTACGAACAGGCGAAAAACGCGGAGCCGATCGGGCCGAATTCGTAACCGCCCGGGAGGTAGGAGGGGCTTTACGCCCCGACCGACCACCGAAATGGCCCGCGGTCGGGGCATAAAGCCCCTCCTACAAGAAACCAATGCCCCGCCCCGTCTCCATCACCAACCGCCACCCCCGCCTGCGGCTGAGCCGACCTGCAATCAGCCGGGCGATCGCCCTCCTCGACGAGCACTTCCGCATCCTGCCCGGCGACCTCCGCCATCTTTCGCTTCCCCCTGACCGCCGGGCTGCCCTGGAAGCAAAAAACAAAATTCAAAAATCAAAAATCCCAGCAGTTCCGGCCGGCGAATTGTCGCTGGTTTTTCTCACCGACCCCGCCCTTGCAAAAATCCACGGCGACTTCATGGACGACCCAACGGCGACCGATGTCATCACGTTCGAGGGCGACGCCGCCGCGGGCCTGGCCGGCGAGATCTGTGTGTCGGCTGACACCGCGTGGAAATATGTGGGGTCGGCGCTTGCGCCGACCTCGCGCCCGAGGTCGCCGCATGCGGCGACCCTACAAGGTAATTTCTCCGCCGAACTTACCCTCTACCTCGTCCACGGCTGGTTGCACCTCGCCGGCTACGACGATCTCCGTCCGGCCAAAAAGCGCCGCATGCGCGCCGCCGAGGCCCGGGCCATGAAGTTGCTGCGCGAGGCGGGCGCGGTGCCCGAATTCAGGCTGAACTGAGTTGGAGGCGGGGCGATTGGTTTCCGTAGGGTCGCCGCTTGCGGCGACCTCGCGCGTCAGGTCGGCGCAAGCCCCGACCCTACATTCCAGCCAAATAAGCCCTGCACCCTGCGCCTTGCTCCCTTATCCCTGCTCAAAAATGTATCGCCTGTCCGAAGCTCGCCAGCGCCGCCCCGCCCAGGGCCTCCAACAATGTCGGATGCGCGTGGCCGGAGGTGGGACCTGCGCGCCGCGCAGATTCAGCCCGCGCGGAACGCGGGCTCCGCCAACGGAATAGCCCGGCCTAAATGTGGATCGCCTGCCCCAGGCTCGCGAGGGCGGCCTCCCCCAACGCCTCGGAGAGGGTCGGATGGGCGTGGATCGAGTGGTGGATTTCCTCGATGGTGGCCTCGAGATTCATGGCCAGGCCATACTCGGCGATCAGTTCGGTGGCCTCGTTGCCGATGATGTGCACGCCGAGAATCTCGCCGGTCTTCGCGTCGGCGATGACCTTGACGAAACCTTCGGTGTCGCCGGCGGCGACGGCTTTGCCCACCGCGGTGAAGGGAAATTTGCCCACCTTGTACTCGATCTTCTTTTCCTTCGCCTGCTTCTCAGTCAGGCCCGTGCTGGCGACCTGCGGCTGGCAGTAGGTGCAACCGGGGAAGATGCCGACCTGCTTCGGCTTGCCGTGACCGAACATGCCTTCGACGGCTTGGACCGCGCGGAACGAGGCCACGTGCGCAAGCCACGGTGGGCCCTGGATGTCGCCGGCGGCATAGATTCCCGGAGTGCTGGTCTGGTAGTTGGCGTCGACCTTCACGAAGCCGCGATCCAACTCGAGCTTCACCTTCGGCGAGAGAAGCCCGTCCAGCGCCGCCGTAATGCCGATGGCCACGAGGATGCTCTCGGTCTCCAACTCGGACTTGGCGCCATCCTTCACGAGGTCGATCTTCACGCTCTTGTCGCCCACGCGGATGTTCTCGCATTTCGTGCCGGTGTGGATCGCGATGCCCTGCTTCGTGAAGCTGCGCTCAAGCAATTTGCCGACTTCCTCGTCCTCGACGGGCAGGATCTGGGGGAGCATCTCGATGAGGGTCACCTTCGTGCCAAAGGCATTGAAGAAATAGGCGAATTCGACACCGATGGCTCCCGCGCCGATGATGGCGATGGACTTCGGCGGCGTCTTGGCGGCCAGGGCTTCGCGTGAGGTCAGCACGCGCGTGCCGTCGGCGGGCAGCCCGGGCAGCTGCTTGGGCCGCTGGCCGGTGCACAGGAGAATGTTCTTTGTCTTGAAAAACTTTCCTTTGTGCTCGCCGGTCGTGACCTCGACCATGCCGGGCATCACGACCGAGCCTTTGCCGACAAAGTAGTCGACCTTGTTCTTCTTGAACAGGAACTCCACGCCCTTGGCCATCGTCGCCGCGACGCCGCGGGAACGCTCGACGACCTTCGCGAAATCAAAGGACACACCAGTCACGCTCAGGCCGTACGCGTCCGCCTTCTGCATGGTGCGGTAGAGCTCGGCGCTCTTGAGCAGCGCCTTGGTCGGAATGCAGCCCCAATTGAGGCAGGTGCCGCCCGCCCGTTCCATCTCGATGACCGCCACCTTCTTGCCGAGCTGGCCGGCGCGAATCGCGGCCACATAACCGGCGGGACCGCCGCCGATGATCACCAAGTCGTAAATTGCGTCTGACATAGTTGGAGGAATGAACGGGGAAAGTCGCGGCCGCCGCCGCGTGCGTCAAACGGATTCGCGGCACCGGCCGGCACTGGCGCGGAAAACCTCAATCGCCAGGCGCCAGACGCCAGCCAGGCTTCAATGCAACGCGGCCAAATCCTTCAATCCCCGCTCCTTGCCCCAAGTGCGGCTGCGGGGAATTGGCGCCGGGCCGTTTTCCTTGGTGGCCGGCCTTTGGCGTTTGGCAATTTCCCTCAGATATCGATCACATCCTCGCGCTTGCCAGGGCGGGCGGCCGGCGGCGCGCCCGGCGGCGGCCGCGGGGGCATCATGAGTCGATTCATCACCAGGTTGGTCACGCTCACAATCAACGCGCCGAGCAGCGCCGAGCCGAAACCGGCCACGTGGAAACCCTCCACGAGCCACGCCACCAGGTAGAACAGCAAGGCGTTGATCAACCAGATGCCGAGGCCCAGCGACAGGATGATGAAGGGCAGCGTGAAGAGCAGCAGCAATGGCTTGAGGATGACATTGAAGAAGCTCAGCAACAGCACGACCACCGCCAAAGTCAGCGCGTTGTCGCAGCTGATTCCCGGCAAAATCTTCTCCGCCAGCACCACCCCCAGCGCGAGAATGAGCCAACGCAGCAGCAGGTTGACGAACGCTTTGTTCATTGAATGATGCCCTCACCTTTGCCGCCCTCCCGGGCGGGGCAATGAAAATACTTATCGTCCAGGATTATCTCCGCAGCGGTGGAACCGAGCGACAATCCGTCTTCATGGCGACGGCGTTCGCCCGGGCCGGACATGAGGTCACGTTGCTGACCTTCCGGCCGCGCGGGGTGCTGGAACTCGATGGCGAACAACAGCCATTCGCGTTCCGGTCGTTGCAGTCCTTCGATACCGGCCTCGACTGGTTCGCCCCCGGGCTGCTGCGCATGGCCGAGGAAGCCGCGCCCGACCTGGTCCTCTGCATGGGCCGCATGGCCAACTGCTATGCCGGTTTCATCCAGTCCCGTCTGCCGCGGGCCGCCGTCGTCTGCACCATGCGCACGGGCAAGTTCCTGCCCTACCTGTTCGTCCGGTCGCTGCGGCTCTGCCGTCACGTCGTCGCGAACAGCCATGTGGCCAAGCGGGTCTTGACGGACACCTACGATATTCCCGGGCATAAAATCACCGTCATTCACAACGCCGTCCTCCGCTTCACCGACGACTCCGCCCTGCGCAATGTCGCGTTGCGCCGCTACCATGGGGCGAATCCGAGCACGGTCGTCCTGCTCAACGTGGCCATGTTCCGGCCGGAGAAGAACCAACGGGAGCTCATCGAAATCTGCGCCCGCCTTCCCGGCTACGTGGACTGGCAGCTCTGGCTGGCCGGCGACGGCCCGGCGCGCAAGAAATGCGAGCGCATCGCCCACGACCTCGGCCTGGGCGGGCGCGTGAAATTCCTCGGTTACCAGCCCGAGCCGACCCCGCTCTATCTGGCCGCCGACCTTGCCGTTCTCGCCTCGCAGAGCGAATCGCTCTCCAACTATCTCATCGAAGCCCAGCTCCATGGCCTGCCCGCGGTCGCCTACGACATCGTGGGCGTGGGTGAGTGCTTCGCGCCCGATCGTTCCGGCTACCTGATCCGCAACCTCGACCAAGGGGGCTTCGTGGCGGCCATTGACCGACTGATCCGCGAACCGGCGCTGCGCAAGCGCTTCGCCGAGCATGCCCGCCGGCATGCCCAGGACCATTTCATTCCCGAGCGCCAGGTCCAGGCCCACCTCACCCTCTTCCGCGACCTGACAAAGGCTTGAACCCGGGGTGTTGGGCCAGGCCATGGGTCGGCGGCGCACAGAAAGCCCCGCCAATTCCCATCACCCGGGACCGTTGACCCCTGACCGGCAGCGCGTCTCACTCCGCCTCCTGACACCGTCATGTCAGCAGCACGCGGCGTTGGCCGATGCCGGTTTGCATTCCGGTGATTCGTTAGCATTCACTGCTCTCCCGTGTCCAAACCGTCCAGCCCGTCCCTCGAATCGATCCGCCTCCGCGGCGTGCGCCAGAACAACCTCAAGGGCTTCGACTTGGACGTGCCGCTCGGGCGCTATATCGTTGTCACCGGCCTGAGTGGGGCGGGCAAATCCTCGCTCGTATTTGACACGCTCCATGCCGAGGGCCAGCGGCGGTACGTCGAGACCTTCAGCGCCTACACCCGGCAGTTCCTGGACCTCCTCGACAAGCCCGCGGTGGATTCGGTCGAAAACATCCGCCCATCCATCGCCATCGAGCAGACGAACACCGTCAAGACCTCCCGCTCGACCATCGGCACGATGACCGAGCTGACCGATTTCTTCAAAGTCTGGTTCAGCCATGTGGCCGAATGCTTCGACCCCGCCACGGGCGAAAAAGTTGAAGACGATACACCGGCAACGGTTTGGGCGAAAACCCTCGCGGGCCAGGCGGCGGCCACGGTTCTCCTCTGCTTCCGGGTGACGAAGCCCGGGAACCTGAATTGGTCCGAGGTCTTCACCAGCATCAAGGGCCAGGGCTACACCCGCGTGCTGGTGCCGGCGGTGAAGTCGAAAGGCGAGGGTCGAAAGGCGAAGCCAGATTCAAATGCCGCCGAGCAGCCCTTCGAAGTCCAAAAGATCGACGACCTGCTGGCCCAACCTTCGACTTTCGACCGTCAACTTTCGACTTCCCTCTTCGTCGTCCAGGACCGCCTGCGAATTTCAGCCGAGAACAAATCCCGCTTCCTCGAGGCCTGCGAGGCGGCCATGCATTTCGGCAAGGGCGAGGTTTTCCTCTTCCAACCCGCGACCCAAGACCCCGGTGCCCAGACCCTGCACCTCGCCGGCCACTACTCCCGCGGGCTGCACTCCCCGAAGACTGGCCGCACATTTCGTCCCGCCACGCCAGGCCTGTTCTCCTTCAACTCGCCGCTGGGCGCCTGCCCCAAATGCCGGGGCTTTGGCCGGGTGATCGACATCGACTACCGCCTCGCCATTCCGGACCATTCGCTGTCGATCGAGGACGGCGCGATCAAGGCTTGGGAAGGCGAAGTCTACGGCGAGTCCAAGAAGGACCTGCTGCAGTTTACGAAGAAACTCGGCATCCCCACCAACGTCCCATTCGCCCGGCTCACGGCGGAGCAGAAGGCGTTCGTGATCGAGGGCTCTCCCGGCTATGACGGCGAAGCCAGGGCGTGGCCGAAATATTGGTACGGGCTCAAGGGTTTCTTTCGGTATCTCGAGAAGACCACGTACAAGATGCACGTCCGGGTTTTCCTCTCCCGCTTTCGTTCGTACAACACTTGTCCCGAATGCGGGGGGACGCGGCTCCAGCCCGAAGCCCTCTGCTGGCGCTGGCAGGGCCGCACCCTGCCCCAGCTGTACCAGCTGCCGGTGATGGAATTGCTGGCCTTGGTGGGCTGCGTGGGCGGTGCGGTGGCGCGCGACCGGCCGGAAACCGCGCTGCACCAGCGCGACCTGGCCTACGACTCGATCGTCACCCGCCTCCGGTACCTCGTGCAAGTGGGCCTCGGCTACCTCACCCTGGATCGTTCGTCGCGCACGCTCTCCGGCGGCGAAGTGCAGCGCGTGAATCTCACCTCCTGCCTCGGCACGTCCCTCGTCGACACGCTATTTGTCCTCGACGAACCATCGGTCGGCCTGCACCCACGCGACATCGGCCGTTTGCTCGGCATCATCCGCTCCCTGACCGAAGCCGGCAACACGGTCGTGGTCGTCGAGCACGACGAAGCCATGATCCGCGCGGCCGACCACGTCATCGAGGTCGGGCCGGAGCCGGGCGCCGGCGGTGGGGAAATCGTCTTCCAAGGTCCCGTCCATGGCCTGCTCCGGTCGGCGCGGAGCATCACGGGGGCGTATTTCTCCGGCCGGCAGAACATCGACCTGCCGCTCAACCGCCGCCCAGTTGACGCCCCCCCTCGAAAATCTGGCCCGACCCGCTGGCTGCGTTTCTCCTCGGCCTCCAAGCACAACCTCCGGGACCTCAGCTTCCAGCTCCCGCTCCAGCGCCTCGTCTGCCTCTCGGGCGTTTCCGGCTCGGGGAAGTCCACCCTCCTCGACAACGTCATCCACCAGGGACTGCTCGCCCAGCGCAACCAGATGACCGAGGACCCGGCGGAAATCGCCGCGGTGAAGTGCGACCTGGAGTTTTCCGAAATCGTCCTCGTCGACCAATCGCCGCTCAGCCGGACCCCGCGATCCAACGCCGCGCTTTATTGTGAAGCTTGGGACTTCATCCGCGAGCTGTACGCGCAAACCCCCGCTGCGCAGGAGGCCGGTTTCAACGCCTCCAGCTTTTCGTTCAATAGCGGCGAGGGCCGCTGCGACCATTGCCAGGGGCTGGGCAGCGAACGTGTGGAGATGCAGTTTCTCTCGGATGTCTTCGTACCTTGCCCGATCTGCGGGGGCCGCCGCTTCAAGCCCGAGGTGCTGGCCATCCAATGGCACGGCAAGTCGATCGACGACCTCCTGCGCACCACCGTCAGCGAAGCCATCTCCTTCTTTTCGGAACCCGATGGCACCCCGGAAACCCTTCAGGTTTCGGGTCTCAGGTCCCAGGTCTCCGCCGCTTTGGCTTCCATCCGCTCGCGCTTTGCTTCCCTGGAGTCGGTTGGCCTCGGGTACCTGCCCCTGGGCCAGCCTCTCAACACGCTGTCCGGCGGCGAATCACAAAGGCTTAAACTGGTGCGCTACCTGAGCGGATATGCCAGCACTCAGCCATCAGCGGTCAGTGATCAGCCAGCGCAGGAAACTGAAAGCCGAACGCCGGCGGCTGAAAGCTCGGGCGCAGCCCTGCTGCTCCTGGACGAGCCGACCACCGGCTTGCACCGACATGACGTGAAACGCCTGCTGGAGGTTCTCCAGCGCATTGTCGACCAGGGACACAGCGTGGTCGTCATCGAGCACAACCTGGACGTGCTGAAATCGGCCGATTGGATCCTGGAAGTTGGGCCCGAAGCCGGGGCGGAGGGCGGCAGGATCGTGGCCGAAGGCACGCCCGAGGATATCGCCAAAGCCGAGACGGCGACTTCGCCGTTTCTGCGCGAAGCGCTGCACGCGAAGCGCCCAACGCCAGAAACGGAGCTGGCCGCCGCGGAAGACGCGGCGCCTTACCAGGCCTCTCTCCAAACGCCCGGCGTTCTGCCTTCCGCGCTCAGCGTCCTGGGTGCCCGGGAAAACAACCTGAAGAACATCAACGTCTCGTTCCCCCACCGCCAGCTTTCGGTGGTCACGGGCGTGTCTGGCTCGGGCAAGTCGACCCTCGCGTTCGATATAATCTTCGCCGAGGGCCAGCGGCGATTCATGGAATCCATGTCGCCCTACGCCCGGCAGTTCGTCGAGCAGCTGCCGCGCCCCGACATCGACCGCCTTACCGGCATTCCCCCGACGGTTGCCATCGAGCAGCGCGTTACCCGCGGTTCCCGCAAGTCCACCGTCGCCACCATCACGGAGGTGGCCCAGTATCTCCGTCTCCTTTACGCCCGCGCCGGCGTCCAGCACCATCCCGAATCCGGCCGGCCCGTCATGCCGCTCTCGCCGGGCCAGTTGAAGCAACTGCTCGACAGGACCCTGGCTTCGCCCAAGGCAGGCAGGGCCAGACATCTTTACCTCTGCGCCCCGCTCATCCGCGGGCGCAAGGGCCACCACGAACCCATCGCCAACTGGATCCGCAAGCAGGGGTACGAACTCATGCGGGCCGACGGCCGCCTGCTGCGGGTCGACACCTTCCAGAAACTCGACCGCTACAAAGAACACGACGTAGAGGTCGTGATCTGCGACCTCAAGTCCCAGATCGGGAATGGAAGGTTGAAGGACGAAGGTCGGAAGCGAGCGGAACGGACGGTCGACGTTCGACCTTCGACTCTCGACTCAACCGCCCGTGCGTTGGACGCGGCATTGAAACTGGGCAAGGGCGCCTGCTTCCTCCTCACTCCCGCCGGCGAGGTTCTGTCCTGGTTTTCCACCACGCGCACCGACATTGCCAGTGGGGAGTCGTTTCCGGAGCTCGATCCCAAGCACTTTTCCTTCAACTCGCCGCGCGGCTGGTGTCCCACCTGCCGCGGCCACGGCCGGATCTACGATTGGATGCTCAAGCCCGACGAGGATGAGGAGATGTCGGACGAGGTCGCCGATGCCCTTCGCGCGATCGATCCGGACGACCCCGCCTCGCACGGCAAACTCTGCCCGACGTGCCAGGGCGAACGCCTCAACCGGGTCGCCCGGGCGGTACGATTGCCTTTGCGGCAAACCCGGCGCGCAACACCCGGCGCCCGGCAATCGGCGATTTCCTTGCCCGAATTGCTGCGGCTCACGCCGGAGGAGTTGATCGCCACCCTTCACCAGCTGGAACTCGACGCCCGCACGAAGCTGATCATCCAGGACATTGTGCCGCAGATCGAAGAGCGCCTGAAATTCCTCGCCCATGTCGGGTTGGACTACCTTTCGCTCGAGCGCCCGACGGAGACGCTTTCCGGCGGAGAGGCGCAGCGCATCCGGCTGGCGGCGCAGCTCGGCTCGAACCTGTCTGGCGTGCTTTACGTCCTCGATGAGCCCTCGATTGGCCTGCATGCCCGCGACAACGACCGCCTGATCGAGACCCTTGCCGCCCTGCGCGACAAGGGCAACTCCCTGCTGGTCGTTGAGCACGACGAAGTCGTGATGGAGCGCGCCGACCGCATCATCGATCTCGGTCCGGGCGCGGGGGTTCATGGCGGCCTGGTTCTCGCGAGCGGCACCCCGGAGGAAATCAAGGCCAACGCTGCCTCGCTCACCGGGCTCTTCCTGGCGAAAGGCATCCCGCACCCGATCCGGGGTACTTATCGACCCGTAGCAGGGGCGCAGTCTTGCTGCGCGCTTCCGTCCACGAAGCCATCGTCACCCACGAAGGGACGCAGCAAGTCTGCGCCCCCACCTGCTGCCACCTCTCGCCCATCGCCTCTCGCCTCTGACCCGCCAGCGTTCCTAACGCTGGCTGGCATCAACTACCGCAACCTCCAGGACCAGACGCTGCGGCTGCCCCTGGGCCGCCTCATCATGGCATGCGGGCCCAGTGGCGCGGGCAAATCCACGCTTTTTCGCGATATCCTCCACCCCGCCGTCACCTGCGCCATCAAGCAGAAGAAAAACAGGCTCACCGGCCGTGAGTTCGCCAAAATCAGCAATTTCGGATCCGACGGCTCCTCACCGACCCCCTCTCGCTCCTCGCCGCTCGCCCCGTTTGAAACCCTGACCAACGCGCGGGGATTCAAATCCGTCATCGAGGTCGACCAAGCCCCGATTGGCAAGACGCCCCGCTCCACGCCGGCAACCTACCTCGGCATCTTCGACCTCATCCGCCAGTTCTTTGCCACCCTGCCCGAGGCCAAGCTCCGCGGCTACACGGCAAGCCGCTTTTCCTTCAACACCGCGGGCGGACGCTGCGAAACCTGCGCCGGCGCCGGCCGCATCAAGCTCGAGATGGCCTTCATGGCCGATTCCTATCTCCCCTGCGACGCGTGCGGCGGCTCGCGCTACGGGCCCGAGCTCAACGACATCAGTTGGAAGGGAAAAAACATCGGCCAGGTGCTGCAGCTCACCTTTGAAGAAGCCGCCGCCTTTTTCGATTTCCACTCGCGGCTCTCCCAAGTCTGCCAGCTGATGGTGGATTGCGGGCTGGGTTACCTCACCCTCGGCCAGAGCAGCCCCACGCTTTCCGGCGGTGAGGCGCAGCGGTTGAAACTGGTGACCGAACTCACCACGGGGCTCGCCAGCTATCAGGAACGTTCCCGCGGCATTACCGTGCGGAACCTCTACCTGCTCGAGGAACCGACCATCGGCCTCCATCTCAGCGACTGCGAGAAACTCATCAAGGTCCTGCAGGGCTTGGTGGACCATGGGCACACCGTCGTGGTCATCGAACACCATCTCGACCTCCTGGCGGAGGCCGACTGGATCCTCGAACTCGGCCCGGGCGGCGGACCGCATGGCGGCCGGATCCTCTACCAAGGGCCCCTCGGCGGCCTCCTGAAGGTCAAGGGCAGCCCCACGGCGCCCTACCTGCGAGCCAAGCTCCAAAGCCAGGCGATGTCGGCGACCTGAACGCAGGGGTCTCAGCCGGAACTATGCAATCGGAGCCAATCTTCAGAGTGAAATCGATCACACCAAAAGGTGGAGCGCGTTGCTCCCCAACGCGCTGAGGACGTCCGCTGCGAAGAAAGCGCCCTGGGGAGCAGGTCGCTCCACCTCGAACTGAATCGTTCCGGCTCAGGTATAGTCGTCCAGCGGCCGGTCGATGGTGTACTCAAAAACGCCGTCGTGTTCGCTGGCGAGCAGTTGCTCGATGCCTGCATCGTCGAGCACGATGACGCGCTGGTGCGCGGCCCGGTTGCACATATCCGGGAACTCCAACACGATCCTCACCGCTGCGCCGCCCGCGTTTTCGGGGCGCGCCTCGATGGTGCCACGCAAGGCGATGGGCGGATCGCGGCGGTCCGCGGTGGATTTTACCAGCACATTCCGGCCGTTGAGCTGCGTGTAATCCGTGGCGTTCATGGACGGAGGCGGCGGGTGGGCAGAAAAATACGCAGGTACACTTTTTTTGGCTCTGTCCTTCTCGTTGATGTTACTCCGCGATTGTGACTGAACTTTTGTCGAATCTTTCCGCGGATGTTACTCGTTGGAGTGATGGGACGACTTGTTGTACCTGCGTGCCCGGACGGTAGCTTAACCGGGAATCTTCCGGTATCGGGGGAACTTCCGTTCCCGGCACCCAGAGTTCGCCGGGGTCGCCGTGCCACTGACGGGGGCAGCGCCGGCCATTTCCGGCTTCAACCCGGGGACTCTTCTTGGCAGAAACGCAACCCCATACCCCACCCCATGAATGCTGTCGTCTCACTCTGGCTGCCGATCCTGCTCAGCGCAGTGGTCGTGTTCATCATCAGTTCCCTCGTCCACATGGTCTTCAAATGGCATGCCTCCGACTACAACAGCCTCGCCAACGAGGATGCCGTGCGGGACGCCATCCGTGCGGGAAACGCCGCGCCCGGCCGCTATGTCCTGCCCCATTGCCGGGAAATGAAGGACATGGCCGGCGAGGCCATGAAAAAGAAATACCAGGACGGGCCGGTCGGGCACCTCACGATCATTCCCAACGGCCAGCCGGCCTTGGGAAAATACCTCGGCATGTGGTTCCTGCTTTGCCTGCTCGTCTCGGCAACCGTCGCGGTGCTCGCAAGCCGGCTCATTCCGCTGGATCACGCCCTGGCCCGCAGCGCGGCCAAGCTGGCGTTCGCGGTCAGTTTCGTCGCCTACGGCTATGGCACCATCCAGGAATCGATCTGGTGGGGCCGGCCCTGGTCCGGCAGCGCGAAGAATCTCCTCGACGCCCTTCTGTACGCCTTGGGGACAGCGGCGGTGTTCCTCTGGCTCTGGCGGTAAGCGCGATCAAGCCGCCGGACGGATCGCCGCCTCCCCAGCTCCGTTGACCGACCCCGTCCGGGCGGGTCAGGGTTGCCACACCCGGGCCCTTGGGCCGACAGCCCGCGGTTCCACCTGCGGCCGCGGATTTATTCAATTCCATGGCGGCACCGCGGGACTGCCCCGGGGACATACCTGACATGGACATTCATGTCGGCTGCTCCGGCTGGTTCTACTCGCATTGGCGGGGACTTTTCTATCCCCGGGCGGAGGTGACGACCGCAAACTGGTTCGCCTACTATGCGAACGTTTTCCAGACGGTGGAGCTCAATGCGCCATTCTACCACTGGCCGAAGGCGGCGACGGTCCGCCGCTGGAAACGGGAGGCTCCGCCGGGGTTCATCTACACCGTAAAAGTCAATCGCCGCATCACCCACGAGAAGCGGATGCGCGGGACCAAGCGGCTGGTGGCCCGGTATTACGATATTGCCGCCATCCTGGAGGGAAAGATGGGATGCTTTCTCTGGCAGTTCCCGCCGAGCTTCAAATACACGCCGGACAACCTCCGGAATATCGTCACGCAGCTCGATCCCGCCCATCGCAACGTCGTGGAGTTCCGGCACCAGAGCTGGTGGCGGGCCGCAGTTTACCGCGCGCTGGCGAAGCGGGGAATCACGTTCTGCGCTGTCAGCGCGCCGCGGCTGCCGGACACCTTTCCCGCCGGCCAGGA
Organism: Lacunisphaera sp.; assembly: GCA_035549955.1. Taxonomy (GTDB): domain Bacteria; phylum Verrucomicrobiota; class Verrucomicrobiia; order Opitutales; family Opitutaceae; genus Lacunisphaera. The sequence continues at coordinate 31,638 of DASZPS010000211.1, forward strand.
ACGCCTCTACGTTCGATTCAGCGGCGTGACCCGCTGGTACCGGCACGATTACCGTCGTGAGGAGCTGGCCGCGTGGGTCGAACGAATTCGCGGCTCCGGCGCCCGCGAAGCGTGGATCTATTTCAACAACGACCGAAATGGCTACGCCATCAAGAACGCCCTCGTCCTGCGCCGCATGCTGCGGCAATCTGACTGAACCTGGACCGCCGGCGCACTCGGCTGCATTCCAACGTCCAGGCGTAACTCTCAGCCGGGATCATGCAATTGAAGCGCCGTTTCGCTTGGTAGCGAACCGACCGAAAGGTGGTCGTCGATTTCCATATCGACGACAAGGACTCACGAGGCGTGCGAACCCGGCGTCGGTGTGGAAACCGACGCCCACCAACTGCATGATCCCGGCTCAGGTCTTGGGCGGGTTTTTGTGTGCCTGGTTGTACACCGTCTCGATCCACCGGTGGGGATTGATGAAGCCGCTCCCCCAGCTCTTGAATTTCTCCGGCAGGCCCTCTGCCTTCAGCTGCTCCAGGGTTTTGCCCTCGGCCATGCCCTTGCGGATCAGCGCGGCGGATTCCTCCACCACCGCGAGCGCCGCCTTGAGGTCATCGAGCGTGGCCAGCCGGCCATGGCCGGGGATGATCTTCACGTCCGCCGGCGCGCTGGCGATGATGACTTTCCAATTCGCGATGAGGCCGTCCAGGTCGCCGCCATTGCTGAAATCGATGTAGGGGAAGCGATCGGTCATCAGCTGGTCGCCCAGGTGCATGACGTTGGCGTTCCTGAACCGGATGACGCTGTCGCCGTTGGTGTGGGCCGGCCCGTAGTGCGTGGCGGAGATTTCCTCGCCGTTGAAATAAACGGTGGCGCCGCGATCGAAGGTGATGGCCGGCAACGCGGCGGGCGGCGTCTTCGGGTCCTTGCCGAGATTCGCCCGGACATTGGCTTGGGCGACGATCGTGGCCTCCCGGGCGCCGAACGTGGCATTGCCACCCGTGTGGTCGCCGTGGTGGTGGGTGTTGACGACGTACTTCAGTTTGCCGGGGTTCAGTTGCTGCAAGGCGGCGGTGATTTTATCCGCGAGCGGCGCGAATTGGTCGTCAACGATCAGGATGCCGTCGGGGCCCACCGAGACGCCGATGTTGCCGCCCGAGCCTTCGAGCATGTAGACATTGCCGGAAACCTGGGTGGCCTTGATTTCGACCTTGGAAAAATCCTGCTGGGCGGAAGCGGAGGCGACCATCAGGAAGGAAAGCAGCGAGCCAATCAGTGGGGTGCGGGGTATCATGGCGCGGGAAGCTAGGGGCGAGCGGCCATTTCGCAAATCGTCAGATTGGGCTAACAATGCGACGGCGGCCGGCCGCCAGCGATACGCGGTCAGCTTGGCGCCAGCGCGAGGCTCGGGGCGATTTCCAGTGAAAGCCCGGTGGCGCTGACGCCCGCAGCTTCGCGTTCCGCAAATGCCGCGAAGGCGATCATGCCCGCGTTGTCCCCGGTGTGTTTGGGCTGCGCGCGCAGGAATGGCACGTTGTGCTCCGCCGCGACCTTCGCCAACAAACGCTGCAAGGTCTCATTGTTCGCCACGCCGCCGGATAGGCCGAAGCTCCGGATGCCGACCGGAAAGCCACCGGATACCTCGTTCGACGTACCCGGGACGGTCCCGGTGAAACCGCGATCCAGGGCGAGCCGGGACTTGCGCACCAGGGCGTCGAACACCGCGGCTTGATAACTCGCGCAGAGATCCGCCTTTCGCGATTCGATCTCGGCGGGCGACATCTTTTCGAGCTGGTAGCGCAAACTGGTCTTCAGGCCGGAAAAACTGAACTCCAGGGTCGAGCGCTGCGCCACGGCCTTGGGAAACGCGAACGCCGTGCTGTTTCCGCCGGCGGCCAGTTTCTCCACCTGCGGCCCGCCGGGATAGCCGAGCCCGAGCAGCTTGGCACCCTTGTCGAGCGCTTCGCCGGCCGCGTCATCCATCGTCGACGCCACCAGCCTGATGCGCCGCGCCTCGTCGATGCTGAACAACGCGGTGTTGCCGCCCGATACCAGGAGCCCAAGGTGGGGCAACAGCTTCGCGAATTCGACCTCGAACGCCGTCGGATTCGCCGCATGCAACGCGATGAAGGGCGAGAAGGCATGCGCGCGCAGGTGATTGATGCCCACGACGGGCACGCGCCAGGCAAGCGCGAGGCTTTTGGCCGTCGCCAGTCCCATCGCCAGGCACGCGGCAAGCCCGGGTCCGTTCGTCACCGCGATTTGTGTCACCTGCCCGGGCCGGATCGCCGCCAGCGCGCGCTGCAGCAGGGGGCCAAAATTCGCGAGATGTTCACGGCTGGCGAGATCGGGCACCACGCCGCCGTAGGCTTCATGTAGCGCAATCTGGCTGTGAACCCATTCGCCGGTGAGGCCGGCTGCCGGGTCGAAGACGGCGACGGCGGTTTCGTCGCAGGAACTTTCGAGGGCCAGGATCATGGGGTGTGGTGACCTGAAACCTGGGTTCCAGCTTTGCGGCTTCAGCCTTAATTGCCGGCCGCCAATACGCCGGTCAGCACTTCTTCCGCCGCGGCGAGTTGCAGGTCGGTGATTGGCTTGAAATCGTCCTCGGGCGACGAAACCAGCTCCGGACGGGCCTGCTGGATGCGGAGCCGGGCTTCGTCGTCGGGGCTGACCTCGAGTTCAACCTGCGGCGAGATTCCCTTCTCGTGGATGGTGACGCCGCTTGGAGTGTAGTAGCGCGCCGTCGTGAGGCGCAGGCCCTCGCCGTTGTCGAGCTCGATGACGCTCTGGACGGATCCCTTGCCAAACGTTTTTTCGCCGACAATGACCGCCCGCTTCGTGTCGCGCATGGCCCCGGCGACGATCTCGGCCGCGCTGGCCGTGCCGCCGTTCACCAGGATTGCCACGGGATAGCGGCGCAGGCGGTGGCCGCCCGGGGCGTAGTGATTGTCCCGCGAATCAGGCGAACGCCCCTGCGTGTAGACGATGAGCTCGTCCTTGTCGAAGAACTGGCTGCAGACCGCGATGGCCGCATCGAGCAATCCGCCCGGATTGTTGCGCAAATCGATGACGAGCGCGCGCAGGCCGGATTTCTCCAAGCTGGCCAGCGCCGAGGCAAATTCGTCGCCGGTGCGTTCGCTGAACTGGGTGATCTGCAGGTAGCCGATCTGCCCGGGCCGCACGGTGGCCAGGCGAACGCTTTCCAGGCGGATCTTTTCGCGCCGCAGGGGATAATCGATGGTCTGGGCCGAGGCGGGCCGGAAGACGGTCAGTGTCACCAGCGAACCGGGATCGCCCCGCACGAGCTTGATGGTGGCGTCGAGCGTCGGGCTGCTCAGGGGCTGGCCATCGATCTTCACCAGGCGGTCGTTGCGGCGGACGCCGGCGCGTTCCGCGGGTGTGCCGGGAATGGGGGCGACGATGACGACCTGGTTGTCCTTCTGCTCGACCTGGATGCCGACGCCGGTGAAGGCGTTGGTCATCTCCTCCTCGGATTCACGATATTCGTCGGCCAGCATGAACGCGGAATGCGGATCGAGCTGCGCGACCATGCCGTCGAGGGCGGAGCGCGTGAGGCTGGCATAGTCGGACGGCGCATCACCGACGTAGTTTTCCTTCACCAGCTGCATCACCTCCTTGAAATAGCGGGCCTGGCGGTCGCGCTCGCGATCGGGCCACCAGCTGGGGGCGCCGGCATGGCGGGAGACTAGCTGCGCCAGCATGAAGCCGGCGAGGGCGGCGGTGAGAATGATCGGGAGGCGTTTGAGCGTGGAGGACAAGGGCAAGGTAAGTGGGAAGAATTAAGAAGGAAGATTTCCCGGAATCTAAAGCCTAGAACCCAAAACCTGATGGCTTTTGGTCATGGCTTTCAGTGGCGGCAAATGCTTCGCTTGGCAAATGGCTTCCTTGTCAGACTTTTATGAGATCTTCGCGGCCGAGCCAGGAGCGCTGACGGGAGTCTCGTTTGCGCGCTTCATGGAGCTGGCGATGTATCACCCGACCGCTGGCTACTACACCCGCGATTTCAAGCGCGTGGGTCGGGACGAAAAGGCGGATTTCTTCACGGCCACGTCCTTCAACCCGGTTTTCGGCGAATTAGTCGTGGCCGCCGCAGCCAAGCTGCTGGCCCCAGATTCCCCCGCGAATTTCAATTTCGTGGAAATCGGGGCCGAGCCCGGCGGCGGCATCCTGCGCGAGCTCCCCCATCCTTTCGCCTCGTACCGCACCATTTCGCTCGGCCAGCCGTTCGACCTGCCGGCAAACGCCGTGGTCTTCTCCAACGAATTGTTCGACGCCCAGCCTTTCCACCGCGTGGTCTGGCGGGATGGCCGGTGGCGCGAGCTCGGCGTCGCCCTCCACGGCCGGCACCTGCGCGAGGTGGAATTGCCGGCTCTTTCCCCCGAGTTGGCGGCCGCCAGGGACCGCCTGCCGAAGGTTGCGGAGGAGAATTACCACATCGACATGCCGTTGCGAACCGTTCCGCTGCTCGAGAGAATTATCCGCCCGGCTTGGCGCGGTTTGTTTCTCGCCTTCGACTACGGCAAGTATTGGGCGGAGCTCGCCGAGCATCTCCCCGCCGGCACGGCGCGGACCTACCATCGCCAGAAACAAGGCAACGACCTCTTGGCCCGTCCCGGAAAACAGGACCTCACGTGCCACATTTGCTGGGATTGGCTTGAGGATGGACTCGTCCACGCGGGCTTTGGCGAGCCGCGGGTCGACTCGCAGGAGAGCTTTTTCATGAACCACGCGGGCGAAACCCTCGCGGCCATCACCCGGGCGGAGGCCAGCAGTTTCAGTCCCCGCAAGCGCATGCTCATCCAGCTGCTCCACCCCGCCAACATGGGGCAGAAGTTTCAGGCCCTCCATGCTTTACGAAAGTGAGCTTCCCCTCGGGACCATTTCCAAAATTCCCTTGCTAAGCGATTGAGCGAACCTTTACTCCTCACCCTTCAACTCAAGAAACACCATGGCACGAATTTGCGCAATCACTGGCAAACGCCCCACCAAGGGCAAAATCATCCACCGCAAGGGTCAGTCCAAGAAGAGCGGCGGCATTGGTACCCACGTTACCAAGCATACCACCCGGCTGTTCCGCCCGAATCTGCAATGGATCAAGGTCAAGCTCCCCAATGGTGGCAGCAAGCGCATGTGGGTGTCGGTCAAAGCCATCAAGGCTGGCCTGGTTGAGAAAGCCTGAGGCCCCGCCCCTTTTTCGTCACCTTTCACCCGTCCCGGCCTTCCGGGGCGGGCTTTTTTTTGGGGGGAACGGGAATCCTGGAGGCTGCAATTCAGCGGCCGCTGGAACTGAAAGCTGGCAGTCCGTGCCGCGGCTTGCGCAACGGATGCGCAGCATTTCCCGTGGCGCCGCGACCGCGGCAGCGGTATTGTTCAGCCAGAAAACTGACCGACCGTTCACGTGTTCGCCCCGGACCGTGAAGACGAACCGGGGCGGGCCCAACCCCATCCCGCCATGACCGCTCATCCGTATCTTCATCAAGGATTGACGATCCTGCATGCGCAATTGCGCCCCGGTGAGAACCGCCCGGGGACCCAGCACAGCATCGTTAGCAGTCCTTTTATCACCCTCTCGAGGGAAACCTGCGCCGGCGCTTCGACGCTTGGCCGCCATCTCCTGCCACTTTTGGACAAGGAGCTGCACGACGAATACCGCAGCTGGATGTTTCTCGACAAGGACCTCATCAACCAAGCCCTCACGCTGAACCATCTGCCGGAACAGCTCGCCACGTTCCTGCCGGAGGATCGGATCCAGGAAATAAAGGGGCTGATCGGCGAAATGGTGGGGCTGCATCCCCCACTCTGGGAACTCGAGCAACGGGTCGCCGAAGCCATCCTGAAATTCGCCCAGCTGGGCCTGGTCATCCTCGCCGGGCGGGCGGCCAACCTGATCACCCGGGATCTCCCCGGCGGATTCCACATCCGGCTGGTGGCCTCGCTGGAAACCCGGATCGAGCGAGCCCGGGCGATGAATCATTGTGATCGGACCCAGGCGGAAAATTTCATCCGGGAAAGCGACCGCGCGCGGGAACGCCATGTGCGGACCAATTTCCACGAGGATCTCAACGACCCGCATACCTATGACCTGGTGATCAACACCGATCGCATCCCGCCGGCGGCCGCCGCCCTGCTCGTCGTGAAGGCCCTGCAGGACCGGACGGCGGCGCCGATGATCACCGGCTGATCCTGACGCCCCTGCCTTTCACCCTGTCCTGCGTGTTCCCGCGCGGGTGACGCCCGGCTGGGTTGTAGCCGGGGTCGGTGACCCCGGACCGGCCTCAGCGAGGCCGGCGACAGCGCCGCTGTTTCCTGGGAGTTGAAACCGACCTTCAGCGACGAGCTCAGGGCCTCGAACCGGCCGAGACGGCTCCCCTACGCGCTGAGGACGTCCGCTGCGTGCAAAGCGCCCTGGGGAGCAGGCCGCTCCACCAACTGCAAGATCCCGCCTTAGCCCGGACATTTCACAGTCTTGGGCGATTCAATCAGCAAAATGCCCGTCCGCCCTCCGGGCGGAGCGACTTTGTCGCGGCGCGCCCCGACAAGGTCGGCCCGACAGGGCGCATGTTTCACACCTCTGGGTGTGAAATATGCGGGTTAGGTCAGGTCGACAAACTCCTGGTGCCGCTCGATGAACTTCGCGACGTAGGAACACGCGGGCACCACCTGCCGCCGGGCCGCCCGGGCTTCGGCCAGTGCCGCTCGCACCAGCGCCTCGGCGACGCCGCGGCCACGGAGTTCCGGCGGCACAAACGTGTGGGTGAAGATCATCCGGGACCCGTCCAGCACGTATTCGCAAACCGACAGGTGGCCATCGACGACCGCCTCGTAGCGGTTGGCGCCGGGATTGTGCTGGACGGGAATGTCGCCGGTCATGTTTTCGCAACCGTCTTGCCGCGGAGCTTGGCAAACATCTGGGCAACTTCCTCCCGGCCCTCGATCTTCATGAGCCAGAGCATAGCCGCATACAGCGCGACCGCCAGCGGGATCAGTCCGCCAATCACCACCAGGTCGTGCACCTTGGGTGCGAGCCCAAGCACACCGATGAGCTTGAGCCCGCCAAAGACCAATCCGCCCATGCCGGCGCTCGCCAAGGCGATCTTCCCGAGATTGGGCAGCTGCGGGGCAAAGTGAAAGCCGGGCAGTTTGCGCGACAGGCGGCTCTGCAGGAACCAGGCCTGCACGCCGACGGCAAGCGTACTGGCCAGCGCCAGCCCGGCCGTCGACATGGATTGCATCAGCACCAGGCTGAGCAGCACGTTGAACACGAAACTGAGCGCCGCGGCCCACACCGGGGTCGCCGTGTCCTTCAACGCGTAAAAGCCACGCAATGCCACCGTCGTGAACGACAGCACCGGCAACCCCAGGGCATAGATCGCGAGGATTGGGGTCATCAACGCGGTGTCGGCCGCGGTGAACGCCCTCCGCTCGAACAGCAGGCGAGTGATGGGCTCGCTCAACAGCGCGAGGCCGACCGCCGCGGGCACATTGATGATCTGCACGAGGCGCAGGCCCTTGTGGTAGTCATCCGTCAGGCTGGCCCAGTCACCCTTGGCGGCATGGCGCGCGAACAGCGGAAATATTACCGTTGCGATCGCCACGGTGAACACGCCGATCGGCAGTTCCATGACGCGGGTGGCCAGGTTGAGGACCGAGGCCGCATGGTCATTGAGCGAAAGCCCGATGAAACGGGACACGGAGATGTTGATGAAATAGATCGCCGAGCCGATCAGCGTCGGCCCCATCAGCCGGATGATTTCGCGCAGGCGATCGTCGGACCGCAGGTCGAAGCGGGGCCGCCATCCTTCCTGCCAGAGCACACCCGCGGGCACGGCCATCTGCAGGAACCCGCCCACCAGCACGCTCACGCAAAGGAGGTTCATGCGCGCCACGTCGTCCCACGCCCACCAGGCGCCACCGGCGAGCGCGGAAATGATCGTGAGGTTCAGCCAGACCGGGGACATCGCCGGCTCGCCATATCGTCCCAGCACCTGGCAGGCGGCGCTGAAAACCGCCGCGAGGCAGACAAATACAAGGTACGGGAACAGGACCACGGCAAGGTAGCCGCCCAGCTCAAGGCGGTCGGTCGCGTCGGGGCCCAACCCAAATCCCCCGCCCAGCCGCAGCAGCGCGCCGCTGTTGATGCAAATTGCCATGCCGACCGCCACGAGCAGGGTGGTCACGACCGCGATCCAGCTCGCGACCTTGCTCACGAGGGCGAAGGCGGCGACGCGCTGCCGGTGCTCCAGCTCGTGCGCGAGGGTCGGTACAAATGCCGCCGTCAGCGCGCCTTCCCCCAGCAGGCGGCGGAACAAATTCGGCAGCGTGAAGGCGGACGTGAACGCCGAGTTCAACGCGCTGGTGCCGAAGGCCGCGGCGATGAACATTTCCCGCACCAAGCCCAGCACGCGGGAGAACACCGTGGCCGTGGCCACCGTGCCGATGTTTTTCAGGTTTTTCGACATTGCTCAGTTTTGCCGGAACCCCGGAGGTCCCAGGCATTCCCCGCGAATGAGGCGGATATGCGCGGATGATTCCAGCCGCTACGATCCGCGTCCATCTGCGTTATCCGCGGAAAATGGCTTGGCGGGATCTAGCGTCACCTCACTGCACCGTCAGCTTGAGCGTGTTCCCTTCGATGGAAACGTCGTTCAGCTTGGCCCAGGCCGAATTGATGTCATCCGGCGCCTTCTTCTTGTCGATCAGCGTCGACATGAGCGGGCCTGCCGCCGCCGGCAGGAGATGCACCGGGCAGGAACCGAGGTACAGTTGGTTGGCGGAAAACTTGAACTTGTCGCCCGACCGCACGATGTCGCCTCTGGTGACGAGCATCACTTCCTTGGTCAGGCCATACCAGTTCAGGATGCACTTGGTGCCGATCTGGAGTTTGCCGTCGATAATCCTGAAGTTGGGGTTGCCGGGATTGAAAATGCCGTCGAGCGCCGGTCCGGACGGGGCCGCGGGCTTGTCGCCGGCCTTGGCGCCAGGCGCCGGCTTCGCGGGGGCGGCGGCAAAAGCCGACGCCGCCCACGCATTCAGTTCCTCCTCGACGAGGGTGACGTTGCTGCCGGCGATGAAGCTCTTCTGTTTCGCCTGCCACGTGCGCCCCTTCGCGTTGGATTCGGCACCCGGGACGTAGTAAATCACGCCGCGCACCGGCTCCTTGGGCAGCTCCTTCACCGTCATGACGGGCTTGAACAAGACCAGGTAAACGCAGGCGGCTAGCACGCCCGCGAACAGGCCCAAGATGGCGCCCAGCGCCACTTCGAGCAGGCTCGGGCCATAAAGGGCTTTTTCGATTTTTTTGTCGGCCATGGAGGGGTTTATTTCGCTGCGGGCGTGGCTGCGGGCTTGGTTTCGGGGGACTTGGCGGGAGCGGCTGGCTTGGCGCCGGACTTCTCAGGCTTCTTCTTGTAATCGGTGATATAGAAGCCGCTGCCCTTGAAAATCAATCCCGCTCCGCCTCCGACCTTGCGCTTCAGGCCGGCCTTGCGGCAGGCCGGGCATTTCGTCAGCGGTGCATCCTTCATCGACTGAAACGCTTCCATTTCGTGGCCGCATTTGGTGCAGACATATTCGTAGGTGGGCATCGGATATGGCCCCGGAGTGAAGCCGGGCCACCTCCGCAAGGCGAGCCTCTTCTCGCGCGCAACTCCCGGTTAACAATCGATTTGCCAATCGCGGTGAGAATGTTGCCGCGCCCGGCTTGACCCCAGGCCGCTTGGCGCGTTGAGGTCAACCCGCCGCACGATGGAATTCGCCGCTCAATTCCAAGCCTACCGCGACCGGGTCGAGCAGGGCCTCGATCGCTTCATTCCGTCCGCAGCCACCCGGCCGGCGCGACTGCACGAGGCGATGCGCTATGCCGTGCTGGGTGGAGGCAAGCGCCTGCGCCCCGTCCTGACCCTTGCCACCGCCGACCTTTTCGGCGCGCCCGCGACCGGTTCGAAACCACCCGTCAGCCCGGTGCAGGTCGGCGATCCGCTGGTCGCCGCCGTCGCGCTCGAGTGCGTCCACACCTACTCGCTCGTCCACGACGACCTCCCGTGCATGGACAACGACGACCTGCGGCGCGGCCGGCCCACCACCCACAAGCAATTTGACGAGTCCACCGCCCTCCTGGCGGGAGATGCGCTGCTCACCCTCGCCTTCCAGTTAATTCCCCGCCACTACGCCGCCACCCCGGCGCTCGCCGCCGCGCTGACCCGGGAACTGGCAGACGCCGCGGGCAGCGAACGCCTCATCGGCGGCCAGATGGAGGACCTTCTCGCCGAGAAGAAGGCCGATGCGAACCGGGAGGATCTGGAGTTTATCCACCTGAACAAAACCGCCGCAATGATTTCGGCCGCCCTGGCGGCCGGCGGCCACTGCGGCGGCGCCACCGAGGACGAACTCGTCGCGCTGCGCACCGCGGGCCAACACCTGGGCCTGGCCTTCCAGATCGTCGACGACATCCTCGATGCCACCGCCGACACGGCGACGCTGGGCAAGACCGCCGGCAAGGACGCCCGCGCCGACAAAACCACCTACGTCAAGCTCCACGGCATCGCGGCCTCCCAAAAACTCGCGCGCCAGCACACCGACGAAGCCCTCGCCGGCCTCGTTTCGCTCACCGCCGAGAAGGATTTCCTCTCCACGTTGATTGAATCGATGGCTGGTCGCGCCAGTTGAAGCCTGCGCCAAGCCTGCCAATGTGGAGGCTGCGTCCCGGCGGACCGCAGCTCGCAGGGACGCGAGCCCGCCAAACTCCAACGCTGAACTTCCCATGCCCGCGCAACAGCAGGACTACATTCTCCGGCACATCCAGACCATCAGCCAGCTGATCGCGCGGCTCCGCCGCAAAGGGAAAAAGCTCGGCGAAGAGGACGTGGCGGAAGTCAACGAAGCGCTCCTGCTCGCACTGCACCTGCAGGAAAAAAATTTCGGCATGCCCGCGGCCCAATTCCTGGCCCTGCCGGCAGCCGAACAGATCGCCACGCTGCGTCAGGGCGAAACCCGAGCCGCGGGAGACGAGCGCTGCCTCACGTATGTGTCCCTCCTGCGCGACACGGCCGAACTATATGCGTTTCGCGGCAAATCCGACCACGCCCTGGGCGCGCGCCAGCTGGCCCTGCATGTCGCCTTGGCGATCGCGCTCGATCACGCGGCTGATCCGGCTGCGGTGGCCCGCCTCGTCCAAGAACTGCTGCACCTCCTCGATGGGGCTGACCTGCCGCCACCCACCTGGGAGCTGCTGGAACGGTTCGAGGCGTCCCAGTAGCTCCGGTCCCTGGCCGGACGATCCTGGCGCGAATTAAACCTCACGCAGAAACGTGGGCCGACCGTTGCGCAGACCTGGCGCGTGAGGTCGCCGCCAGCGGAGACCCTACCTTGCAGAGGCGTCCAATCCATTCGCCCGCCGCATGGCGGCGGCGAGGCGCACGGAGCCCGGCTCGCGGATGTCCTCGAGGGCGCGGATGGCGCCGAGGGCATCCTCCGGCGTCCGGTTCTGGCTGAGCTTGAATTTTCCCTCCACGCGGGTGATCGCGATCTCGAGGGCGACGATGGCCTTCACGCTTTTCTCCAGGAAATCGGGCGCCACCGCGTAACCTGACCCCGGCTGCTCGTACCGGGCGACGGTCCGGAGCAGCAACTCCGCCGCCCGCCGCTCGTCGAGCACCTGCGGCACGCCGTACGCGTGGACGGCCGCGTAATTCCAGGTCGGCACGCTGGGCCCGGCAGAGACGTACCACGTCGGCGAAATGTAGCCGTGCTCGCCCTGGAAGATGACCATGACCTCCCGTCCGCTCGCGAAGTCCTGCCACTGTGGATTGGCGCGGGCGAGGTGGGTGCGCAACGTGCCGTGTGGGCCCGGTTCGGCATCATACAAAAACGGCAGGTGGGTCGCAAACAGGCCGCGTTCGCCATGGGTCACGAGCGTGGCGAAACTATGCTCGCGCATGAGCGCGGCGAGTTGAGCGTGGTCTCCGGCCTTAAAATGGGCTGGCGTGTACATGAACGGACCATTGCGCCCGGCATTGCGTCACGCAAGCGACCCGCGCGTGTTCCGGCGGGGAATTTGCTTCGGTGTAGGGTCGGCGCTTGCGCCGACCTGACGCGCGAGGTCGCCGCAAGCGACGACCCTGCAGGCTTGAAACTCAACCTGCGGCGTCGGCGGCCTTGACGAGGTCGATGAACGAACGGGCCTCGAGCGCCGCGCCGCCAATCAGGCCGCCGTCAATATCCTTCTGCGCCAGCAACTCGGGGGCGTTGGCCGGCTTCATCGAGCCACCGTAAAGGATGCGGATCTTCTGGGCCAGCGGGGCGCCGTAGAGCTTTGTGAGGAGGTCGCGGATGAACGCGTGGACTTCCTGGGCCTGGGCCGTGGTGGCCACCTTGCCGGTGCCGATCGCCCACACGGGCTCATAGGCGATGATGACGCTGGTCGCCTGTTCGGCGGTGACACCCTTGAGGCCTTCCTCGACGTGCCGCTGCACGACCACCAGGGTCGAACCGGCTTCACGTTCGGCGAGTGTCTCGCCGACGCACAGGATGGGCTTCATCTGGTTGGTCAGGGTCGCGAGCACCTTCTTGTTGATGAAGGCATCGGTCTCGCCGAAATACGTCCGCCTTTCGCTGTGGCCCAGGATGACGTGGGTGACAAAAAGCCCGCGCAGCATCTCGGCGGAGATCTCGCCGGTGTAGGCGCCGCCCTTCTCGGGATGCATGTTCTGGGCGCCGAGCTTGAGGCTCAGGCCCTCGAGGGCGCGACCGACGCTCTCGAGCGCGGTGAACGGCGGGCAAAGCACGATGTCGACCGAGCCCTCGCGACCGACCTCGGCCGCGATTTCCTTGGTGAGCGCGACGCCATCGGCGGCGGTCTTGTTCATCTTCCAGTTACCAGCGATGAGTTTTCTGCGGATCATGGGAATGGGTTTTAACAGAAGGAAACAAAGGTGACAGAGGAAAGAGAAATTGCTCTCAGTTAACTCCGTTACCTTCCGTGGGAACTAGTTTTCCAGGAACGCCACGCCGGGGAGGACTTTGCCTTCGAGGAGCTCGAGGCTGGCGCCGCCGCCGGTGGAGCAATGGGTGACCTTGTCGACAATCTTGTTCTTCTTGGCGGCCGTGGCGGTGTCGCCGCCGCCGACCACGGTGATGGCGCCCTTGGCCGTTGCCGCAGCGAACGCGGCTGCCATGGCCTTGGTGCCCTCCGCGAACTTTTCCACCTCGAACACGCCCGGGGGGCCGTTCCAGATGATGGTCTTGGCCCGGCCGATGGCCTGGGCGAATAGCTCGCGCGACTTCGGGCCGGCATCGAGGCCCATCCAGCCGGCGGGGATGCCGGCCTTGTCGTCGGCGATGCCGGTCTTCACCGCGGCGATGTCCTCCGGCGAACCCGGGAAGCGGTCCGCGGTGACAAAATCCACAGGCAGCGTGATCTTCACGCCCTTGGCCTTCGCCTTGTCGAAAAGCTCCCTGGCAATCTTGGCCCCCTCGGGGTCGAACAGGCTGGTGCCAATCTCCATGTTCTCGAGGACCTTCTTGAACGTGAAGGACATGCCGCCACCGATGATGATCTCGTTGGACTTCTCGAGCAGGTTGTTGATGAGGGGGATCTTGTCCGCGATCTTCGCACCGCCGAGGATGGCGAGCAGCGGCCGCGCCGGGTGGTCGATGACCTTGGCGAAGGCGTTCAGCTCGGCCTCCATGAGGAAACCGGCCGCCTTGTCCTTGAGCAACACCCCCACCATCGAGCTGTGCGCGCGGTGCGCCGTGCCGAACGCGTCATTGACGTAGACGTCGGCGAGCTTCGACAGCGAGGCGCGAAAGGCCTCGATGTTTTTCGGGTCTGCCTTGATCGACTTCTCCGTGCCGTCGGCCTGCTTTTCCTTCACCTTGCCCTCCTCCTCGATGTGGAAGCGGAGGTTCTCAAGCAACACGACGTCCCCAGCCTTGAGCGTGCCGGCGGCGCAGGCGGCTTCGACCGCAGGACCGACGCAGTCGTCGAGAAACTTCACCGGCTTGCCCAGCAGCTTGGCGAGCTCGTCGGCGACGGGTTTGAGGGAGAACTTGGCAATCTTCTTTCCGTCCGGCCGGCCCAGGTGGCTGGCGAGGACGACCGCCGCCCCCTTCTCGAGGGCGTACTTGATCGTCGGGAGCGCGGCGACAATGCGCTGGTTGTTGGTGATCGCACCGGTGGCCTTGTCCTGCGGGACGTTGAAGTCCACGCGGATGAAGACGCGTTTGCCGGCGAGACTGAGGTCGCGGATGGATTTGAATTTGGCCATGGGAGGAAGGGAAAAAGAAAAACCACAGAACACTCAGAATACACAGAAGCGACTCATGTCCTTCCGTGTGTTCCGTGTATTCTGTGGTTTGGTCGTTTTAATTGCTTACAGCTTCGCGGCGATCTTTTGGGTCAGCTCGACGACGCGGTTGGAATAGCCCCACTCGTTGTCGTACCAGCTGACGAGCTTGAAGAACTTGGAGTTGAGCTCGATGCCGGCGCCGGCGTCGAAGATCGAGGAGTGCTTGTCGTGAATGAAGTCGGTGGAGACGACCTCGTCCTCCGTATAGGCGAGAATGCCCTTCAGGTAGGTCTCGCTGGCCTTCTTCATCGCGGCGCAGATGTCCTTGTAGGAGGTCTCCTTGGTGGTCTTGACCGTGAGGTCGACGACTGAGACGGTCGGAACCGGCACGCGGAGGGACATGCCTGTCAGCTTGCCCTTGACCTCCGGCAGCACCAGCGCGGTGGCTTTCGCGGCGCCCGTGGTGGACGGGATGATGTTCTGCGCGGCGGTGCGGCCGCCCTTCCAGTCCTTCTTGGAGGGGCCGTCCACGGTCTTCTGCGTGGCGGTGTAGGCGTGGACGGTCGTCATGAGGCCTTCCTCGACGCCGAAGCCTTCCTGCAGGAGCACCTTCACGACGGGCGCGAGGCAGTTCGTCGTGCAGGACGCGTTGGAGATGATGTTGTGCTTGGCGAGGTCGAGCTTGTCGTCGTTCACGCCGAGGACGACGGTGATGTCCTCGCCCTTGGCCGGGGCGGAGATGATCACCTTCTTGGCGCCGGCGGTGATGTGGCCCTTGGCCTTCTCGGCCTCGGTAAACAGGCCGGTGGACTCGATCACCAGCTGGACGCCCAGCTTGGCCCAGGGGAGCTCGGCGGGGGTCTTGGCGCTGACGACGAGGATGTCCTTGCCGTTGACCACGAGGACGTCGTCGTCGGCCTTGTCGGGGGCCGACTTCTTGGAGTCCACCGTGCCGTTGAAGCGACCCTGGGTGGAGTCATATTTGAGCAGGTAAGCCAGGTTGTCGGCCGGGACGATATCGCCGACGGCGACGACATCGAGCTTGGAGCCGAGCAGACCTTGCTCGACCAGCGCGCGGAAAACGAGGCGGCCGATGCGGCCGAAACCATTGATTGCTACTTTGACAGCCATGTTGGGTATGGGTTGGTGGACGTTAAGAGCCGCCAATCAAGGGCGGGCCCCGAGCTTTGGCAAGAGTGATGCTCGATTTGTGCCGGAATACGCGCAGCAGTGGCCATTTTTTGCGTAATAAACAGTGCTCTGGCGCGTGCCGGCGGCGTATTCGGCCGCCTTCACGGGGGGAGGGACAATCCATCGCCGAACGCCACCATCCGCGGCCCGCCTTTCTTGCTGCTCGGCAAGTGGTGCCTACTACTTCGCCCTCGCCCACCGGTCCTTCAGGCGGAGAAAATAGCGCTCAATGCAATAATAGGATCCTGCGGCGATGGCGACGCTGACCCCCACCCGAACCAGCTGCGCCGCAACCAGAGGCACGCCGTGCGCGGCCAGACGCTCCAGGGAGAACAGTTTGCCCACGGGGACATGCCACAGGTAGAGCGAGTACGAAATCTGGCCAAACCAGGCCAATACCGGCCAGGAAACGACCGCCGCCAGGAGGGAACCGCGATGGAGCAAGACCGTCAGGATCAGCAGGCTCGTTGCCGCGCCCGCCGCGGCAAAAGCCCCGAGCGAGGGCAGCGGCGATTTCTGCGGCACGGTGGTGATCAGGAAAACGAGGACGCCAATCGCCACGCCTTCGGCCGTCCGTATCAGCCGGGGGTCCATATCCGGCGCCACCGGGCCTTCGGACCGGGCCAGATGCGCCCAGCGCAGCAATCCGGCCAGCGCGCCCAGGAATATCGCGTCCAGCCGCATATCGGTGCCGGCGTACAACCAGGTCTCGCCGGCGCCTCGGCTCCACTGGAACAGACGCCACAGGACCGAGCCCGCCGCGAAGCCCGCGGCAATCAGGCCCAGGATACGACAGTCGCGTCCCCACCGCGCCGTGATCCAGCCCATCAGGATCGCCCAAATGAGGTAGAAATGCACCTCCACCGCCAGCGACCAGGTGTGATTGAGGCCTCCCAGCCATCCCGCCGGATTGGCAATCACGAGGTAGTTGGACCAGTAGGCCAACACCGACGCCGTCACGGTGGCGACGCGCCCGGCGGACACCGCCCGCGGATCGAACCACACCGAAATGGCGGAGAACGCCATCAGTACGACCAGGGCGGGATACAAACGGAAGAAACGCCGGAGGAAAAACCGCCGGAGCGAAATCCGGCCCGACCGGGCGTGATCTTCGAGCAGCAGTGTTGTGATCAGGAATCCGCTCAGCGCAAAAAACATGTCCACGCCGAAAAACCCGCCCTTGAACCCCGGCCAGTGCAGGTTGTGGCAGAGCACCACCAACACCGCGAGACCCCGGATGCCATCCAGGGCCGGCTGGTGGCCCAGTCGAGGAGCGGGGGTTTCGTCAGGCCGGGGATTTGGTTCCGAACTCATGCGTGAGGTGACACGGTTGCCGTCAAGCAATCCACGGAATCTGGAACACTGAAAATCGTGAAATCCATGAGTTTCAAAATGCGGTCAGCGAATCTGGCGGATTTCACCATTTGGGACTCCACGATTTTCAGTTTTCACGATTCCCGCACCCATCGCGTGAAGTCCATCGGGACCGTCCTGCGGGCCCTCAGCCCGCGATCCAGAGGCTGCAGCCTAGTCCCGGGATGAAAACTCCGCCCGATGAGAGCAGCACGGGGGCGGGCCGGCTGTCGCCGTAGAAACATTCATGATCCGCCAGCAATTCCCAAGGGCGGCCCAGCTGGTCGCCGATCGGGATGGTCGTGTCATCGACATGGGGATTGACCGCGAACATCAGCCGCTGCGTCCCCTGGCTGCCGTCGGCGTTGTAGATCGCCACCATGGCCGGCTGGCCCGGCGCGGAGAAACATTGGAAAAAGCCCTCGGACGGGCGTGACCACTGCCGCAGCAGCTGGCCGCGGGCCGACCGCCGGAACGCGATCCAATCGGCAAAATACCGGTGCGTCCCCGGGAAGCGCGCCAGCCGCCGGTAATCGAGCGCGTTGACGTCGCCCCGCTGGTACGTGTTGTTCAGCCCGTGCTTCGCCCGCAGGAAATCCTGCCCCTCGGCCAGCAGCGGGATGCCAACCGACGCCAGCAGGATCGCCGCCATCAAGTGCGTGCGCCGGCGGTCGTTCAGCGTCGGATGATGGCCGTTGTGCCCGGGATTCTCCGTGATGTTGTCAAGCCAGGTGCGGTCGTCGTGCGACTCGGTGTAATTGACGGTCTGGGCCGGCCAGTAGGCGAAGTGCCAGGGGGACCCTTTGAGGAAATACTCGAGCGAATCGGCGCCGCCGCGGCCATGCACGTAATCCCGCAGGAAATTCCGGAAGTTGTCATTCCACGACGCATAGCCGGTGGGGCGGAGCTGGGCGGCGATGTGCCCGCGAAAGCTCCACGGCTCGGCGATGAGGATCACGTCGGGCTTCACCAGCTTCACCGCCGCCTCGATCTCGCGGAGCACGTCGATCCCGATCAGTTCCGCCAGGTCGAAACGAAAGCCGTCCACGCCATAGACCTCAATGAGGTGCAACAGGCTGTCGACGATCAGGCGCTTGGCCATGGCCGAGCGGCAGCGCAGGTCGTTGCCGCATCCGCTCCAGTTCGCCAGCGCGCCGTCGTCGCCGAGTTCGAAGTAATACAGCTTGTCGATGAACATCAGGTGGGCCGGCTCGCCGACGTGGTTGTAGACGACGTCGATCACGACCGCCATGCCCTGCCGGTGAAACGCCGCGACAAGTTCCTGCAGCTCGCGCACCGCCGAACCGTGCGCGGCGTCGAGGCCGTAGGCGCTGGCGGGCGCGAAGAAACTCGTGGACATATAACCCCAATGGTACTCGTCGCGGCTCTTGTCATCCGCCTGGTGAACGGGCTGCAGCTCCACGCAATTCACCCCGAGCTTCTTCAGGTAGAAATCCGGGCTTTCGACCCATTTCCGCAGGCCCGTGAAGCCCAGCCGGTCGTCCGCGCTGAGTGGCAGCGGCGCGTGCGCCACCAGGTCGCGCACGTGCGCCTCGACCATCACGAGGTCCTGCCAGGGCGGCGTCACGAAGGATCGATCCCCCCGCCCCACCCACGCCGGATCGAGGACGATGCCGGGGCCTTCGCGTCCGACCGTCGCCTGGGCGTAGGGATCGAGGATCCTTTGCGCCGGGCGGAAATGACCGAACACGTCCTGCGGGCCGCTCACGGAGTACCAGTAGAACCACCCGTGGAGATTGCGGTTGAGGTGGGCTTCCCATACGCCGAGCCAGCCATCGCCCTCGGTCCGGCGGTCCAACTCATAGCCGAACGCCTGGGGAACATCCTCCAGCTTCTCACAGAGGAACAGCCGCACGTGCTTGGCCCGCGGCGCGAACAACCGGAACGTCGTCTCCCCCCGCCCCACGATGGCGCCGAGCGGGAGGTCGCTGTACAGCGCGTGGAAGAACTTGCCCAGCCGCACCCGCACCCGCGGCGCCTCGTGCCCGTCGCGCACATGCACGACCGTGTAGGTCTGATTGAGCAGCACCGGCTCGGTGGTCGTGAAACGGAAGAGGTTGCGCCCGGTGCGATGCCGGTGGATGGCGCGGTTGAGGCGGCCTTGCGCGTCGGCCATGAGGTTCGTCGCGTCCCGCGGCAGGTCCAGCCAGCGGTTGTCCGCCGTCACGAATTTGAATTGCTGGGGCGGTTCGGTGAGCAGCGCGGCCGCGGGCTTTTTGAGCAGCAGCACCGGCCGCCCGTTGAGTTCGCCGTGCACCATCATCCATTCGAGCTGGCCGACCGCCGCCTGCCAGCCGTTGAAATCGCCGGCGACATAGACCGGCATCGTGCTGAAGTCCACCCAGCTGTACTCCGCCGGGTCGAGCACGAACACCAGCATGCCGATGTTGTCGACGTAATAGGCTGATTCCTCCGCATAGAGCGACGGCTCGGCGGGACTCAGGTCGGTGAAGGCAAAGGCCTTGTCCCCCGGCGCGAGCAGCGGCAGTGACTCCGCCGTCCAGTCCGCCCCCATCTCGATGATCCCGGCCGAGGCCGAGATCAGCCAGGCGCGGGAAATTCGCTGGGCGTGGTCGGCAAAGAATGGGGTGCGGGAGCTCACAAAGGAGGGACGGTGACCGGTGATACTCAAGCAGTTGCCGCGCCACCGCAAGTGCGCGCTTTCGGGCGAAGGAATCAGCGACAAGCACAAGATATATCCAGGAATATGTAGGGGCGCAGTCTTGCTGCGCCCAAGTCGAGCATCGCTCGACTTCCTTCGTGCACGAGAAAACGAGGACCGCGCCCGGGAGGGCGCGGTGGTCGCAGCAAGACTGCGCCCCTACTGGAATTCGGACTCCAGGCCGCATCCGATACCTTTCTGAAAATTTGTGTTCATTCGCGTCCATTCGTGGTTTCTCTGCCGTTCCATGGCCCGCATCCTCGTCGCGCTTTCCGGTGGAGTCGACAGCTCCGTCGCCGCCCTCCTGCTCAAGCAGCAGGGGCACGACCTCGTCGGCGCGTACATGAAGAACTGGATCAACGAGGACAACGTCATCGGGAATTGCCCGTGGATGCAGGACATCGACGACGCCCGCGCCGTGGCGGAGGCGATCGGCATCGAGTTCCGCGTCGTCAACCTCATCCAGGACTACCGCCGGCTGGTGGTGGACTACCTCCTCGACGGCTACCAGCGCGGCCTCACGCCCAATCCCGACGTCATGTGCAACCGCGAGATGAAATTCGGCGTGTTTGCAAAGTACGCGAAGTCCGAGGGGTTCGAAGCCGTGGCGACGGGACACTATGCCCGGAAGGTGGAGGCGGGGCGCCCTCACCCCGCGGTGGAGCGCGTTGACCGCAACGCGCTTCCCCAAACCAACGCGTTGGGGTCAACGCGTTCCACCTTCGCCCTCCTCGAGGGCTCCGACAAAAACAAGGACCAGTCCTACTTCCTCGCGCTGCTCTCGCAGGCGCAGGTCCGCGACGCGCTTTTCCCCATCGGCCACCTGAAGAAACCGGAACTCCGCGAGCTCGCCGCCGAAGCCAGGCTGCCCACCGCGCGCAAGAAGGATAGCCAGGGGATCTGCTTCATCGGCGAAGTGAAGATGGCCGACTTCCTCACCGCCTATGTGCCTGAGCATCCCGGCCCAATCGTCCGCGCCACGGACGGCAAGGTGCTGGGCGAGCATCGCGGGCTGCACTACTACACCATCGGCCAGCGCCGCGGCATCCGCATCCCCTCCAACACCGACCACCAGGCTTACGTCGTCACCGGCAAGCGCGCCGCCGACCACGCCCTGCTCGTCGCCTTCGACACCCCCGACGCCCCCGGCCTGTGGACCAGCGAGGCCCGCGTGCACAGCCTGAGTTTCATCGGCGAGCCCATCACCGCGCCCCGCCGCCTCGAATGCCGCGTCCGCTACCGCGACCCCCGGGTCGCCATCGACTTTGCGCCGGAACTTGTAGCCGGGCTCGTTGAGCCCGGCGGGAGGTCACCGAGCCCGGTTACAACCGCCCGCATTCGCTTCGATCACCCCCAGCGCGCCCTCGCCCCCGGCCAGATCCTCGCCCTCTACGACGGCGAGCAGCTGCTCGGTGGAGGAGTGTTCGCCTGAACTTGGCCCTCCGGGTTCTGCCCCGATCAGTCGTCAAGGCACACGGCCCGGACCAATCCATCCTCACAGGAGGCAACGGAGATAACAGAGTTTCGGGGAAATCAGCCCCCTGCGCTCCCTGCTGCCTCCTGCAGCAGGCATTTCTTCCGGGTGTTCTGTGTATTCCGGGGTTTGTCCGCCCGCGTAGGTTTTCGCTATTGTCCTGTATCAGAGCGGCCCGAAAGGTGGTCGCCGGTTTCCACACCGGCGACAGGGCGGCGAAATGAAACCGACGCCCACCCCACTCGGCGTGCTGTTCTGGGGCAGGCGGTTCTGATCTGATTACCGCTTCGTTTCACGGGCGGGCGGTAAGATGGCAGGTAGGCCGACAGGCGGAGTGTAATGCTTCAACCTGTCGGTCTACCTGTCTTATTCCGATCGCCCCAGCTTTCGGACTCGCCGCCGGGAAGGTGTGGCCGTAGTTGATGCCCCATGACGAAAGTCGTCGAGCTTGCCAGGGTCGATTTCGGTGCTGCGCACCGAGCCAACAGTCCGCAAAGGATCGGCGAATGAATCCGATGAAAGATCAAGTTCCGGAATTCGCGGTTGGCTGGGGTACGCTGGCCTTGATCAATGCGGGCCTCGCGCAGGCCAAGAACCGCAGCGGTCTCGCCTGGTTCCTCGCCAGCCTTTTCCTCGGTCCCGTTGCCACACTGCTCATCGTGGCCCTCGACAAGGCGGATCCATCGGAGTCGTCTCCGGGCCGGAAGCCGTTTGATCTGGATGATTTTCGCAAGCAATGACCGCGAAGAGAACCGATCCAGACCAGGCCGACGCCTGACCATGCCAAATGGCACGAAGAATCGTCATCGCCCTGGGCACTTTCATTGCCATCGGCCTCGTGGGGGCACTAATGATTCCGCTGTTTCATCCGAAGAATCCGGAAGCGGCGGGAGAAGCCCTGTTTCCGGTCGGCGTGGTCGCGGCGGTGATCGCCTTTTTCCTCTCCCAGCCGAAGAACAACCGGGAACGAACGAGGGCAGAGAAGCCATGAACCGGCAGAATTCCAACCGGCGGCTCGAGCCTATGTCGGTTCCCCGCGCCTCCCTCGCGCATCACTGTGGGTTCGCGAAATGCTCCCTCGCGCGCAGCGTCCGGGAAAATGGCAGGCGTTGATGCTCGTCAGATGAACTATTGCCTCCACCTGGCCTGCGCCATCTTCCTTGCCCTGGGCTCAGGCTGCCGTTCTCCGCACTCATTTTTAAAAAGCACGAACTGTCGCTTGGCACCACGCGGCACCGGCTTCGGCGTGTTCGCTTGAAGCCGGTGCGCGTCGCTGCCTAGCTCCGCGGCATGGGTGAGACAATTTCCCTGGTCGATACCCGGGCGCAACCTGGCTGGTTTCGCAGCCAGCGGCTCAAGCTGTGTTTCGTGATGCTCTTTGCGCTGCCGCTGGCGGTCCTGTTCTTTCAAGACTTCGCCGTGCACCGCCCGCAGGCCGGCTGGCAGCTGAAATCGGGCCGCGTGACCCGGCGGGAAATGGCCAAGACTGCCCTGGGCATCAAGCGGCCGCTGCTGAGCGTGCGCATCGACGGCACCGATCAGTCCGTGCAAGCGAGCCTCGCGAGCAACGCGATCAACGACCTGCCGGAGCGGGTGACATTCTATTACTCCGGCGACCCTGCCCGGGAGGTGTTCCTGCAGGAGGAGACAAATCCGCTTGGAATCGGTTTGTTTCTCCTGCTTGGGCCGCTTTTCGCCTGGTGGTTGATCGGCCGGTTCATGCAATCCTCCGCCCCTCATTCGTCATCAAAACCATGAGACTCACCCGCTATCAACGCCGGCACCTCGACGCGATGGTTTGTCTCCGGGGCAAGGCCCCCGGCGTCTGGTCCATCGCCACCTATCGCCCGCTCAGCTGGCTTCCCATCCTGGCCATCTGCGGGGTCAGCGTGTGCTTCTGCCTCTTCGTGGATCCGTATTGGGGCATGTTTCTCGTCGGCATGACCGTGGGGGCGGCGCTGAGGATTTTCGCCAACGCCCGCTTCTCCGCCATGGCGTGGCCCGTGACCGAAGCGGTCACCGATTGGGACAAGGTCGACGCCCTGCGCCGCAGCGATGAAGGCGGACCGCCCGCCCTTGGCGCTGCCGGGCCGGCGCCGGGCTCGAGCCCGCGCGTGACATCGTAGCCGACCCCAGCCAATCCGCATGAAACTCCTTCCCCTGCAGGGCATCGACCAACTTCGCTTCGGCGATCCGACGGAAAGAGCCCTCGAACTGTTCGGTCCGCCCGAGGTCTGGCGGTCGCATCCCGAACAACGCCAGCAAACCTCCGTCAGCTTCGACCGGGGCTTCCTCACCTTCGGTTTTGATGCCGGCGACCGGCTGACCTTCATCGCCGTCAGGCAGGGAGAATCCCGGGTTGAACTGTGGGGCCACGATCCCTTCACGGTCGCACAGCGGCCGCCCGATGCGGCCTCTAGCCTGCGCCAATGGCTGGAACAGACCGGCCGTCGGGTCCGGCCGCACGAAGACTCGCTGGGCGGAAGCTTCGAAGTGCCGGATGCGGGGGTTGTCTTCTGCTTCTCCGCGAGCAAGCCCGGGGTTCTGGACGGCGTCCAATTGGTCGATACGCGCCTGCCGTGACCGCTCATCGCGTGCATCAGTGACCTGCGCTTGACGCATCGGCGCGGTTCGCGCTTTCTCGCGATCTAAACCTCCGCGCATCCAATGAAACTGTCTGAGGATTTCAGCGTCCGCTACGTCACCAAGATCGGCGACCAGGTCGGCGGGCCCTACTCGATGGAGGGCCTCGAATCCCTCGTCTACCTGAAGAAGATCAACCCGGAGACCCTCGTCGCGGTGGAAGGATCCGCCGACTTTGCGCCGATCCGGGAGACCATTCTCAAGGCGAAGCTTTTCCCGGGGCTGATGAACAAGCCCGCCAGCAACACGCCCCAGGATTGGAGCCGGCCCGGCAAGGAAAACGACCCGGCCGAG
Organism: Lacunisphaera sp.; assembly: GCA_035549955.1. Taxonomy (GTDB): domain Bacteria; phylum Verrucomicrobiota; class Verrucomicrobiia; order Opitutales; family Opitutaceae; genus Lacunisphaera. Next base: position 55,573 of record DASZPS010000211.1, read on the forward strand.
ATCAACCGGAAGCGTTTCCGCACCGCCGAGGCCAAGTTCGAGAACATCAACGCGAAATCACCGACCAAGAAGGTCGACGTGTACGAGATGCTCGATGAAATCCGCGAGACCGAGAAGGCCGCATTCCTCGATGTCCCCAAGACCAGCCGCTTCAAGCTTTCCCGGCGCAGCCTGGATTTCTGGTTCCTGATCATCGTCGTGAACGCGGTCATCCTCGGTGCGGCCATCGCGATGCAGAGCACCATGAGCATGGTCTTCGGCATCGGTTGCTCCGCCCTGTTCACCTTTGGCCTGCTCTGGACGATGTACGGCGTGATGGACAAGTACTGAGGCCGGAAGGGCTTCAACCGCCAATGGGTTTCGCCAACGGCAAAACTTTCAAAGTCCCCTTCGGTCCATCGCCTCCGGAGGAGGTTCAATGGGTCCGCTGATCGCGGACTTGCCGTTAGCAGCCCGAGTCAGCCTCCGATGAGCAGGCCCCAAATCCAAAGCGGGAGACGATCTGTCGGAAAGTTTCCTCAAGGTTTCGTCCTTGGCGAACCCATGAGTGGTCCAAACGGTTCGGCCAGATCCTCCTTTGCGTTTGGCAGGAACGGCCCGGCGCGCCTTGCTGCCGTCATGCCTACCCCTCTCCCTGCCTCCCGTCCGCGACAAATCTGCGTGCTTGGCAGTGCCGAGCCCGACTCGCCCGCCTTCGCCCTCGCCGGCGCCGCCGGTGAACTCATCGCCCGCCTCGGCCTGACGCTGGTCAGCGGCTGCGGCAGCCCGGCCACGCGCGTCGCCGCCGAGCGTGCGCTCGCCGTCGGCGGGACCGTGGTCAGCATCGTGCCCTCCGACGACATCGGGCTGAGGGACTGGCCCTGCACCGTGCTCATCCCCTGCGGCATGGGCGATGCCCGCAACCTGCTCATGGCGCTCGCGGGCGACGCCTGCCTGGTTATCGGCGGCCGCGCCGGAACGATTTCCGAAGTCTGCCTCGCCTGGCTGCACCGTCGCCCGCTCCTGCCGCTCACCGGCTGCGGCGGTTGGTCGGACCAACTGGAGCAGAATCCCCCGGACGAACGCCGCAACTCGCCGATCCTGCCCTGGGATTCGGCCGAGTCGCTCGAGGCCCAACTGCGCAAACTGGGGCTGGTTGAGACCTAACCCGGACATTTCACAGTCTTGGGCGATCCAATCAGCAAAATGTCCGTCCGCCCTCCGGGCGGAGCGACTTTGTCGCGGCGCGCCCCGACAAGGTCGGCCCGTCAGGGCGCATGTTTCACACCTCTGGGTGTGAAATATGCG
>DASZPS010000212.1:0-96113 GCA_035549955.1 Lacunisphaera sp.
TCCGCCCACCGGCATCGGCAGGTCTTCGTCGGGGCCGAGCAAGGGCGTGTCTTCACAATAAGCTCCCCACCCCCTTCCGATCGGGCACCCCTCCTCATCGAGGGAACTTTGGCTGCGCAGGTCCGGGCTTCCCTCCATGAAGCCGGAACCATGCAATCGAAGGTGGAGCGACCCGCGCCCCAGGGCGCTGGCTCGGAGCGGCTTCGCCGCAACGCGCTGCGGTCAGCGCGTTCCACCTTTTGGGAGTCGGCGATTTCCCAGCCACAGCGCAGGCTGCGCAACTGATCCTTGGTGGCGAGCACGCCACAGCAGGAAGCGAACAACAGGACCTATCGCCGACCAGGACACACGAGGCGGGCGAACCTGGCGTCGGGGTGGAAACCGACGTCCACCCACTCCCGGGAAACAGCGTCGCTGTAGCCGGCCTCGCTGAGGCCGGTCCGGGGTCACCGACCCCGGCTACCACCACACCGTTTCTTCCTGGCCGGAACAAAACGTGTTTTGCAGCTTGGGGCTGAATCGTTCCGGCTGAAGTGGGCTGGCGCGCAGCGACGAGGAGTGTAGAAGATTCGCGATTTCGCCCTCCCAGCGGATTTTTTGAAGACTCGCCCAACCTCGGTCCCGACAAGATACCCACCCCAGAACCATGCGCGTCCTTTGGGCGAGGTCTTGTCCTACCTGCCAGCGCGAGGCGCCAACCGCAACCGCGCGGCGCGGAACATCCCCAGCAGGACACAACCCATGCCAGCAAACACGATGGTCGATCCAGCTTCGGGAACTCCCGCCACGGATGAGGTGAATTCTCCCGTCACCCGCTGGATCTCGAAAAAGGGAGCGCGCCCAAAGAGCGTGTCAGCCCGCGCGAAGTGCAGTGAGAACACATGCGCCCCGGCGTCGAGCGCGACGGAACCGGAATAGTCCGTCCATGTGGTCACCGCCGTGGGATGGATGCCCGAGGGATTGCCCCAGTTGGGCAACGTGTCGTCGACCAAGATGCCATCGATGACCAGGGCGAAAGCGAGGCCGACATCATTGAACGGCCCGAACGCTTCGGAGCGGGAAAGCGAAAGGGAATAGTCGAGAGTCCCCGCGGCGGCCGTGACGAAAGCCTGCTCCACCGTGCCTGATGTCGCCCCGAAAACCGAGGTAAAGCCCACCAGCGCCGTGCTGCTGAGCGTGTACGTGTCAAGGGAGACGCCGCCCGTCGTGTACCAAGGCGTTCCCGAGGTGTCGGAAAAGGTGCCATTGATCAGTACCGGCGTGGCGAAAGCGGGCGCACTGAAGCTGGCCAGTGCAAGAAGGAGGAGGAGTTTGGATTTCATGGATTCGTGGACTTGGGTCGGGGTGGTGGATGAGCGGATCGAGGACGCTCCATACCTATATCTCGAAAAACCCAGAGGAAGTTTCACCACCCCTATCCTACTGCTGATCAGCTGATTCAGTAATCAATCCGGCGCAGGGTCGCTCGGACCGCTCCAGGCAACCCGTAGGGGCGCAGTCTTGCTGCGCCCAATCCCGGCGCGCCGGGATTCCTTCAGCCCTGCGAGCGATCCGGATTCCACCCTCCGCGCGGAATGGGCGCAGCCGGCTCAAGGCCCTGAACTGAATGGCGCCAAGTTAAAGTCATTCTTCGTTCGCCAACTTGCCTTGGTGTGTGCGAAAGCCCGACACACCCCGTCGCTTCGCGCCACCCCGCTTGATCCGGAGCTATGCAATAGGTGGGCGTCGGTTTCCACACCGACGCTCTGTCGTCGATCTGGAAATCGACGCTCACCTGGTGGAGCGCGTTGCTCCCCAACGCGCTGAGGACGTCCGCTGCGAAGAAAGCGCCCTGGGGAGCAGGTCGCTCCACCTCGAATTGCATAGTTCCGGATCAAGAGGGGTGCCCGCAGGGCGGGGTGGGTCGAAACGAGCTACCGCCTTAACTTAGCGCCATTCGGCCCTGAACTTGTCGAACGGGCAAGACTGCGCCCCACCACAACAACTGTTCCGACCGATCTCGGCTCTCACGGAAATCACTCCTGATTGGTTGGAGGGCTCGCGTCCCTGCGAGCCGGCCCGCAGAGACGCGGGCCTTCCAGAACGGCAAACGTCACAAATGCGCCTTGAGCTCGTGGACAAATGTCCGGCTCACGCGCAGTTTCGTCCCGTTGGTCAGCTCGACGCTGTATTCCCCATACAGCGCCGGCCCGGTCTTCTTCATGTGGCGGAGGTTGACGATGGTCGAGCGATGGATTCGCACGAAGTGCTTGGGATCCAGTTTCTCCATCATCTTCTGCAGCGACATGCGCACGAAGCGTGACTTGTCGGTGGAATGCAGCCGCACGTAGTCGCCATCGGATTCGATCCAGAGGATGTCGTCCGGCGAGAGCATGTGGATTTCGCCGTCGCAGCGGATGAAAAGCCGCCGGTCGTCCTCGTGCGGGCGCGCCGCGGCAATGCCGTCGCCGGTGGCGCCGCGGGCTTTCAGCCGCTGGAGCGCGCCCATGATGTCGTCAAGGCGCTTGCTGAGGTCGTGCTGGTCGCGGTTGCGCACCGCGGCCTTGGCGCGGCTCAGCGCGTCGGTGAAACGGGCGCGATTGAAGGGTTTGAGGACGTAATCGACCGCGTGGACTTCGAACGCCTGCAGCGCGAACTGGTCGTGGGCGGTGACGAACACCACCTGCGGCAGCGAGGACAGGGGGAGTTTCGCGAGCACCTCGAAGCCGGAGATGCCGGGCATCTGCACGTCGAGGAAGATCAGGTCGGGCTGCTGCTGCTTGATGGCTTCGAGGGCCTGCGGGCCGTTGGAACACTGGGCGATGATCTGGATGTCGGGATCGGGCCGCAGGAGGGCCTCGACGTTTTGTCGGGCCAGGACCTCGTCGTCGATGATCATGGTGCGGATGATGGCGGTGGTCGCAGTCATGTGGGTCGGAGGGTGAAAGGGAGGGTGATGCGGGCGATGACACCGCGCGGGGGCTGGTCGCGCAGTTCGAACTTCGCTTCGTTCTCGTAGAGCATGTGGAGACGCGCGCGGGTGTTTTGTACGCCGATGCCGGAGCCGCTGACCAGTTCGTCCTGGGGCAACGGCGGGCCGTCGTTATAAACGGTCAGCACGAGCTGGTCTTTGTCCTGGCGGGCGCTCAAGCGCAGCAACCGGGCCGCGGGGTCGCGCGAAATCCCGTGCTTCATGGCGTTCTCCGCCAGCGGTTGCAGCATCAGGCAGGGGACCAGCGCCGGGAGGCACTCCGGCGCGATGTCGTACTCCACCTGCAGCCGGTCCTGGAAACGGACCCGCTCGATCTCGAAGTAGCGCCGGAGGAAATCCAATTCGCGCTCCAGCGTGTCCATGGCCTCCTGGCGGTGCTCGAGCGCCCGGCGCAGCAGCTCCCCCAGCCCGGCGACCACGTCCTCGGCCTCGCGGGTGCGGTTGTTGCGGATCAGGCTGGTGATGGAATTGAGCGTGTTGAACAGGAAATGCGGGTGCAGCTGCATCTTCAGCGCATCGAGGCTGGCGCGCACGAGGCGCGTTTCGAGCCGGGCGTTGGCAACGCGCAACTCGCTGGTCAGGGACTGCCCGGCCCGCCATTGGCGATAAAAGCCCACGGCATACAACGCGAAAATCGCCATGCAGTAGATGAGCAACGGCGTGTAGTCCCAGCGACCCACGGACCGCAGGTCCTGGATGATGACCGGCAGGAACGCCCATGGGAGGTGGTTCGCCACCTGGAGCCGCACCGCCTCGATGACGATGAATCCTCCCGTGATCAGCACCGCCATCAAGGCGTGCAGCGCCAGGGCCACCGGCCAGCGTCGGCCCGGCAAGGTCAGCTGGTGCTGCAACCACAGGATCAACGGCGCGAGGAACCACCACATCAGGCTGACCGGCCAGGAACGCAGCGCCGTGTTGCGAAACGTGGCTTCGGGCGCGCCCGTCAACCACCAGCGCGCGTCCCAAAGCAGGACGCCAATCAGCACCGCCGAGCCGATCAGCCATAACACCCCCCAAAAACGCCAGTCGCGCAGCCAGCCGCGGTTCACAACGAAGCCCTCCCGATCATGGGGGATGCCTCGGTCGGGAGCGACCGGATCGACAAATGGCGCAGCAACTGGCGGCCGAGCGGGTCGGCGTACCACCCGCCGACTTCGATCGCGAGCAAGGTGCGCCGCTGCTCGAACATCGTCGGGATCGTGGGCACCTCGGCCATGACCATGCGCTCGGCCTGTTCCAGCAAGGCCAGGCGTTCCCTTCCTTCCTGGCAATCCGCCTGCTGCAGCAATCGCGTGACCGAGGGGTTTTCCCAATAGGTGGCGTTGTAGACGCCGGGCAACGCAAACGTGCCGAGCATGTCGCCGGCGTCCGGCACCGTGGCCAGCAGCCCGTTGTAATAGACGTCGAAGTCGCCGGTCTTCATCCGCAGCTTCCGCTGTTCGCCTCGCTCGTAGGCCAGATAGGTGCGGATGCCGAGTTCGCGGTACCACTGTTCGGTCCAGGCCTGCAAATAGCTGTAGCCGCGCCAGGATGGTTCGACCGGCAGGACCAGCACCGGAAAGCCCTGACCGCCCGGGTAACCGGCTTCCGCCAGCAGGCGGCGCGCTTCGTTGGCATCCTCCTTGAGCAGGTTCAGACAGGGCCGGCCGGGCATGTCCGGGACCCACGAGAAGGCCGGCACCATGCTTTCGCGATCCTGCGGCTGGATCGAGCCGGCCCGGTCGAGCGCCATCGACAGCGCGCGGCGCACCCGCACATCGCGCAGGGGCCCCCGGGTGACATTCAAATCCAGCGCGCTGACGACAAGCGCCAGTTCGCTTTCCTCGGTGAGGCACCGCGTGGTGGGAAACTTCGCCGGATCGGTGCCCGGGATCGGGGACAGGACGTCGACCTGCCCGGCCGCGGCCAACAGCTGCGCCATCCCCATGCTGCCGACGCGGACAAACTTGACCCCGCTCAGCTGGATCCACTCCCGGTCGCGATAATACGGCGACAACTTCAGCCGGTAGCCGTCGGCCCGCGCTTCCTCGAGCTGGAAGGCACCATTGGTCACCAGTTTTTCGGGACGCTGCCAGAAGTCCCCGTGTTCGAGCACGCCGGGCGTGGTTTCGTGCACCGGCGAAAGCAGCGGGTCGGCCAGCTCCGCGAGGAACGTCGAGCGCACGCCCATGAGGGTGATGCGCAGGGTCAAATCATCGATGGCGACCACGCCGAGGTTGTCGTCGCCCTTCATCTTGCCCCGCGTGAGCGCCTCGGCGTTTTTCACCGGGAAAAGGGCGGAGGCGCATTCCATGGGCATGTGCAACAGGCGCCGCCAGCCGCGGACAAAATCCCGTGACGTGACCGGGTCGCCGTTGCTCCAGCGGCCATTCGGCCGGAGCTTCACCGTCAGGCTGCGGCGGTCATCGGACCATTCCCAGCTTTCGGCGGCCGCCGGCCGCGGCTCGCCGGTCTTCGGGTCGCACTCGATGAGCGGTTCCCACAGCGCGAGGATGAACTGGTTTTGCGCCGGCAGGGGCTGGGACCGCGTGTGCGGGTCGGGCAGCAGCCACTGGACGTAGGCGATGCGCAGGACGTTTTCCTCCCCCGGCGGCCGAGCCGCGACGGGCAGCCCGCGCTTGGGCCCGAGAAACGCCGCGAGCATCAACGCTCCCCCGGCGGCCATGGCCGAGGCGATCCACCAGAGTGTCCGTGGAGGAGGGGTAGTCATACGGTTGCGTTGGAGGCTGCCCTCGCGGGAACCTAACGCAATGTATCTGCCCGTGGTGACCAAGCGGCGGGTTAATTGCGACGAACCGCCAAAAAATAGCGCCGAACGGTCGAAATCAGGGTCGTCGGGTCATAAGCCAACCAGCCTCCCGCCCGGAAGGGGCCGTCCCATTTTTGGGTGCGTTTCAAATCATCCCAAGCGTGCGCGCGCAGGTTCCGCCCCGGCAACCGAGGAACGCGGCCTCGGTTCGCTCGGGGCGACAAACCGGGACGCGGCAGTCTCCCAGGTGGCCGGCATAACCGAATCGGACGTCGCGGCCTCCCCCAAGTCATCGTCGTGGTAACTCGCCAGCGCGCAGTGGCCGAAAGCGAACACCCAGACGCCTAAAGGCTGGTTGAGCTGGCACCTTGCCCTCGATCATCCGGCTTCGTGTAACCGCATCGCTGTCGCCGGGGATGTTCAGGCCACCGACCATGCGGGGAAAGCCCTGACCCAAATATTCGCAGCATGACCCCTTTTCGGTGTTCTTTCGGTGTTTTCATGTCATCTTTGATCGCCCTCTTCGATCGATTGAGGTTATTCTTTCGAAGCGGTCGACCAGCATTTTCAGCCCGTCTTTGAGTTGAGCTTCTGTCGATATCAAGTCCCAGTCTGCCGGCGCGAGTATACATAGCGACGCTTCGAGGGATCGTGGCAGGTTATCACCAAGAATGGCGTGCTGCACCTGCACATCATTGCGGTCAAAAGCTATTTCAATTTTCCCGAGCTTCGAGCTAGCCCGTCGGACAAAGGTGCATTTGCCGGATCGCTCATGTACCATTTTGAAATCCGCCGAATACATGAACTCGCATGTTGCGCTCTCCAAGGAAGATCGCTCCAGAAAGGGCCTGGCTATTTCAATACGCCAGTTTGCTGAGCCCAAAGCTGATTCGAAACCGGACGTTAGCCCAGTGGGATTTTGTCGCCATTCCGCGATGTATCGCTGCCGAGGCTTCGCCCCAATGTATTGCCAGGTTCCCGTTTTCGCAACTGACGCAAACTGGAATCTATCGAACTCTTCCCGATGTCGTGAACCGATGACTATTCCCGCTTCGCGGGCATGAAATGGATGCGCGGATGCATATGCGTACTCCCACAACAGCACCAGCGCATCCGACCCCAATTTGGATGCATAGTCGCAAAAGAACGCTGCGTCTGTGCTTGGTATTTTCCGAAAGCCGGGAAAATTCTGGCAGGCCTCCTCAAGATATTCGGCGTCCATGATACTACTGCCGAGCATAAGCAGCCAATGGAATGTCGGCTGTCGCAATCTCACGAAGCTTGAGTGCGCTGTTTAAGTTCGCGAGTCGGTGAATGGCTGCAGTCGTAACTGCGATAACCGTCGCTGCCTCTGCTACTTTTTTCCCCCGCACATGAATGTCGTAGGTGATAACACCCAATACCGGCGGATTCACCACGGCGTAAACCCACATGCCTACCAATGGAATCACGCCGGGAGTAAAAACATATGACACACCAGGCGTCCACTGCTTTGGAGGGCTCAAGGCATTTAGTGTTGCACAATAAAATGATATGTCAGCGACACCCTCGGCATATTCATCGACTGTCTTGATTTCATAGATTTCCGCGGCGGGAAGATCTATGAGGTCTGGACGGCTCCGCAGAATGCCACGGGCTTTCAAGCCAACGACTTTGCCAACAGAGCGATCTCGCAGTCGGGTCGGGTCGGTGTCAGCTTTCGTAAAATGTAGTCCAATTACCCGGTGAACTATCCGTCCAAATAGCGGTGTCGAAGCATATCCACTCGGGTCAAGGAATGAGACCGGGTTGGCGTTTGCATAGAGGTATTTGTGCAAGGACATCGGGTCGCTCGCCGAACCCTCATAGCAATCCTGATTCCAGAACCGGCCGGTGGCCTGGTTGTAGAAGCGAGCGCGGAGGGAGTACTGGCCGATGTCGGTGTCGAAGCGTTCGCCGCGGTAGAGATGCTCCGTGTTTAGGTTGGAAGTTGAAGCGTAGGTCAGGATACCGAAGGCGTCGTAGTCGTAGTTTTCGGTGATGGCGCCGGACGCATCCGTGAGTTCACGAACGGAGGCGAGGCCGTCGTACGCGAAGTAGTTTAAGGTCCAAGTCGAAGTTGAAGGTCCTTTGACGGCCTGGCTGATGAGGTCGCTGCCATAAGCGTAGCGCTTCACCGCGATGCCGGCGGAGGTGTTGATGCGCTCCTCCATGACTTGGGCATAGCCGGTTGGGTTCTGCGTGTCGGTGAGGTAGCCGATTGCGCTGACCACGATCGCGGAAGCATCGATCACGGTCTTCTGCCGGAGGATGCCGTCGGCATCGTAGCCGAGGTTCACGGAGGAACCGTCGGCCTGGTGCCGGACGATCAACCGGTCCTCGAAATCGTAGACATCCGGCACGCTGACCGCCGGCAGCAGCGACGTGAGCGTGTTGCCGTTCGCGTCAAAGGTGTCGCCGCTCAGCCAGTCGCGAGCATTGAAGCTGTTCAACGCGGAGGGCACCGAGGACACGGAGGATGTCCGGGATTCCCGGTTGCCGACCTTGTCCAAGCCGTAGGCGACCGAGCCGTTGTTGCCGTGCGTGTCGCCGGCGATGGCCTCGTTGGTCAGGCGATGGAGCTCGTCGTAAGTGTAGGTCGTGGTCCGCGCACCCTCGACGACCTGCCAACGGTGGCCGGAGGCCGTCAGCTTGTATTCATAGCTGTGCAGCGACGTGACCCCTTGGGTGACATTCAGGGTGCGCAGCCGGTTGAGTGTGTCGTAGGTGTAGGTGTGGACGACCGTGTTCGGCGTCGTGACCGTTGCGAGCGAACCGTTCGCATTGTAGGTGTAGCTGGTCGTCTTGACGGTGTCGGACGAACTGTCGTCCACGAACGCCAGACGGTTGGCGTCGTCGTAGCGGTAACCGAGGTCCACCCCGTCCGCATTCGACGAAACGATCCCTTTGAGGAGGCCGTTGGCGTGGTAATCGTAGGTGAGCCGGCCCAGGGCGGTGTCCTTGAACTGGCGGCGGCCGCGCTCGTCCACCGGGGTGTCCTCGACGTAAAGGACGGTACTGCCCTTCTCCACTGTCGCATCGGTGCGATTGCCCGCGGCGTCATAGCCGTAGGTGATCTTGTCGGGCGCATGCGGCTGGCTGAGCGACGGGTGCGCCGGGTCGGCGCGCTTTTCGGTCAGGCGGTTGAGCGTGTCGTAGAGGAAGGTGGTGGTGTAGCCCTTGAAGTCCGTGCGCTTCCAGAGATTGCCCCACCCGTCATATTGGAGCGATTCGGTGGCACTGTCCGGCAGGATGCGCGTGGTGCGACGGCCGACCTGGTCGTAACGATAGGCCGTGGCATTGCCGCGGGCATCGGTCTGGGTGAGCTGGTTGCCCAGTTCGTCGTAGGTGTAGCGCGTGGAAACGACCGAGGCATGCGTTGCCGCCAGAGCCAAGTCGGTGTCCGAGGCCGCCGTGGTTGCATCCAGGTATTGCCGGACTTCGCCCAAGCGACCGAGGCCGTCGTAACGGTAGCGCGTGACCTTGCCTTCCTGGTCCACGATTTCCGTGCGCTGGCCGAGAACGTTGTACTTCGTCACTGCCTGCGTGGCCGGATGCTCGTCGGTGGCCGGGTAAATGACGGTGGTGGGACGGCCTTGGTCGTCGTATTGGGTCTCAACCACGTTGCTGCGCGGATCGGTGACAAACCGAACCTGGCCCGAAGCATTGTAAGCGTAAGTAGTGATCAGGTTGCCGGTGCTGAGCACTTGGACGCTCTGCTTGCGGCGGCCGCCGTCAGGCGTGCCCTCGGGGAAATACACCACCGTGGTACGGTGGCGGAGTTCGTCGTAGGAATCGGTGACGCGGCCGGCGAGATCGTAGACGGTTTCGGTGTAGGGATTGTCGGTGAGATTGCCCGGGGTGGCATCGGGCAGGATCGTCTTCAGGAGCCGGCCCATGGCGTCGTATTGGAAGTAGGTCTTCCGGCCGAGCTTGTCCTGCGACCACTCGCGTCGGCCCTCGAGGTCGAAGCTGCTGCTCTCGCTGCTGCCGTCAGCTTCGAGGGTGGAAACCTGGATGCCCCGGTTGTCGTAGCCGTAGCTGGTGACGCGCGCCAGGGAGTCGTTGCCGGCCTGGAAGTCGGCGATCGATTGCCAAAGCAGTGATTTGTCTGTCTGGCCGAAGGTAGTGTACCGGGTTTCGCTCACCTTGCCGTCGGGCGCGATGGTTACCGTTACACGGTTCTCGGTGTCATAGAAGTAGCGGGTGACGACATCCTCGGTGCCCACGCCGGGCACCGTGCGCGTGGCGATGGTGGCGACCGTGTTCTCCTGGGCATCGGAGAGCGTCCGGGTCGAACGCAGCACGGTGGCCGAGGCGTTGCCGGCATCCGAGCCGGCGGTGCCAGCCGGGTCGGTCACGGTAACCGTGACCTGCTTCACTGCGCCCGGATAGGCGGAGTTGGAATAGGCGTAATCGTAGACATGGCTGGTGACGTTGCCGAGGGCGTCGGTGATCGTGTTGAGCGTGCCGTCCGAATTGTACGTGTAGGTGGTAGTCGCGGGAGCGGAACCGCCAGCGCCCATCGTGTGCGTCAAGAGGTTGTTGGTCACCGTGTCGTAACTGAAGGTCTGCACCCGGCCGTCGGGATCGGTGATCTGGGTCGGCGCACTGAGGGCGTTGTAGCTGGTGCGGGTGATGTGACCGGTGGTGGCAGTGGCTGGATCCTCCGCGGCGCTGGCGCCGGCAATCTCCACGGTGACGTTGCCGCGCGCGTCGTAGGCCATAGCCTTGACGTTGCCATAGTGATCGGTCTCGAACTTCACGCGGTCGCTGTCCGGGTAGTAGCTGTAAGTCGTCTGGGCCCCGAGCGGATCGATCTTCGACGTCACGTTGCCGCGATCGTCGTAGTAGTAAGTCGTCTCGTGGTTGAGGCGGTCCTTCACCTTCTCGAAGCGACCGGTGGTATCGATGCCGCGGTTGAAGACCGTCTCGTTGCCGTCGGCGTCGATCTGTTTCACCAGCTTGCCGCTGGCATCGAACTCCGAACGCAGGGCGGCGATGCCGCGCGGGTCGACGATCTTGGTCAGGTAGTACGGGAACGTGGCGTTCTCGTACCGGAACTGCGTGATGTCCCCCTCGCGGTTGACGAAGGCCGAGAGGCGTCCCTGCGTATCGTAGAGATAGTCGACGTCCTTGCCGGCCGGGTCGGTGATATATTCCACGCGACCGGTGGCATCGCGATGGATGGTCACCGTCGTGACGATCGGACCGGCCGCCGCGGCCTGGGTCGAGACCAGCGTCGTGACCCGGTCCTGCCCGTCGCGGTTGATGACGAGCGTGTTGCCGTTGAGGTCCTCCATTTCCAGCAGGCCCAGGCGCTCGTCCAGGAGGTAGCGGGTGCCGTCCTTCGTCGTCAGGCGGAAGCGGGTGGGATTGTAGGTCGGAGCGAACGGGTCGGAGTCATCGTCCGTTCGCAGGTCCTGCTCGCCGGTGCCGTGGATGTAGAAATGCGCGTCGGGCGCGCCGGCCGCGTCGACCGGCTCAAGGGTCGAGGTGGTGTCCCCCAACGGATAGAACCTGTAGGTCCCGTCATCCGCCACGACGGCGAAGGAGGCGTGGTCGTCATCGCCGGGGCGGACCTTGACATCGGCGCCGCCGCGAAAGCTGTGCATTTCGCCGTCAGGCATCGTGACCGTGACAATCGGCTGAGAGATCGGATCGACGTAGTAGAACTGGATGCCCGAACCTTCCTGGAGTGTCTGATACCAGTTGGCGCCGAGATTGCGGTTTTTCTGCACCCGTACGTTGGCGACAGCGACGTGCCAGCCCGGGCCAAAATCACCCATCCGCGTGTCGCGGCTGTCATAGGTGCGGGTGACCGTGATTGGGATGCCGGCCAGCGGAACCTTGAGATCCTCGAAGGCCAGCGTGAAAGCCCCGACCTTCATGTTGCCCTCGACCACGACCGTGACGGGGCCGGCAGTGTAGGTCGACAGGCTGGAGTTGGTGGCGCGGAGGCGAAGTTCGTAGATGCCGTTGAGCAGCAGGGTCGGATCGAACGTTCCGAGATTGCCCGGGACGGCGGGGGTGGCCCCGACCGCAGGAGTGCCGACGAGGTTGCTGCCCGTGGCAAGGGAGGTCCATGCCGCAGGCACCTCGCCCTCGGCCGCCTTGAGGCGGTATTCGAGATTCCAAGTGGTCAGATACGGGATGGCGATGACGCCGGTGACGCTGACGGGTGCGCTGATTCGCAGATCTTCCGCCGGGGCGAGGATGTCGATGACCGGGGACCCGGTATAACCACCTACCGTGACCAGGGCCGAAGACGAGGTCGCGATGGCACCGGTCGAGGACGTTGCCCGCGCGGCAATGCTGTGGGTTCCAGCCTGGAGGCCGGCGGAGAGAACGTAGGTGAAGACCGAGGTTGAACCGGAATCGGGCGTGGTGCGCTCACCGAGCTTCGTCACCCCATCGAAGAACTCGACCTTCGCAATCGTTCCCTGCGTGGTCGTGGCGGTGGCCTGGAGCGTCATGGACACGCCGGCGGCCACATTGCTGCCGTTCGTCGGGCTGTTCAGCGTGACCATAGGCACGACAAGCTGCGCGGTCACGTTGACCGGGGCGGACGTGGCTGAAAGGCTGCCCGCCGTGACCTTGGCCGTGAGGGCATGCGCGCCGCTGGAAAGGCCTGCGGACACTGTGTAGGTGAAGGTATCGGCCGACGATGGCGTCGTCGCTTCGCCGAGCTTGTCCGGTCCATCGAAGAACTCGACCTTGGTGATCGACCCTTCGGTATAGGTGGCGATGGCCGACAGGTTCAGCGGCGCACCGGTGACCAGCGTCGTCCCCCCGGTCGGGGCCGTCAGGGATACCACCGGAAGGACGGGAACCACGGAAATCGTCGACGACGAGGAGGAGGTCACGGCCCCCACGTTGTCGATGGCGCGGGCCGACAGGACGTGTTGCCCGAGGCCCAGGCCGCTCGACAGCGCGACGTTGAAGCGTGCGGGCTCGCCGCTCTCAGCGGTTATGGTTTCGCCAATCTTCGTCGTCCCGTCGTAGAATTCGACCTTGGCGATGGTGCCGTCGTCGTCGGTGGCAACCGCAGAAAGGGTGATCGGCACGTGTTCGACGAACGTGTCGCCGGCCAACGGGGCATCCAGCCGCACGGTCGGGGCCAGGTTATTCGGCATCGGGCTCTTGCCACCAGCATCAGCCTCGAAGATATCATGGATTTCGTTCTCGCTCAGCGCCCGGTTGTAGAATGTCACCTCGTCGAGCGCGCCTTTGAACGTGGTGTCATCCGGCCGGCTACCCAGCCACAGCGTGTAAGCCGGCCCGGTGCGGAAAGTCAGGCCCAACCCCAAATTCACGTCGGCACTCAAAATCGGAGAGCCGTTCTTGTAGGCTCGGGCCGCGCCCGTCTGTTTGTCGTAGGTGAAGGCCAGGTGCACCCAGTTGCCCAGATCGCCGCCCACGAGCGCTATCCCCATGTCAACCAAATGCTCCGTGCCCGACAGGTCCCGCAATTTCAGATAGGGCCGCTGCCGGTTGGTTTCGAGGGTCAGTTCCACCCCGTTGTTGGCGGGCGAATACCAACCGAGGATCGTCGGGGCGACGCCGCCGAACTGGTCCACCCGCAGCCACAATTCCATTGTCAGCCCCGCGGTCACGCTCGCGGCCCCGATGTCCAGATCCGCGTGTCCGGCCACCCGCGCACCGTCATCCACCCCGTCAAAGGACAGCGCCTGCGACACTTTGCCTGGCGTGTAGCTGGCGCCGTGCAACAGCTCGATGTCATGGTTGCCCTTCACGATCTCGCGGGGGTGAGCGTCGGCGGGCCACCACAGCGCGAGGTCCGCCGGCGGCTGAACCGCCCCCGTGATGCCAATGCGCACCTGCATCAGGTCCGAGACCGGCTGCGTGTAGTTGTCGGTCGCCGTCAGCCGGAGGAGATAGATGCCGTTCGCACTGAACGTTGCGCTCGCCGTTGCCGAGGTTCCGTTCGTGAAGTTTACCGTGCCGGGACCATCGACCTGGCTCCATTGGATGCTCGGCGGGCCGAAGGGTTTGTTGTCGTCGGTCACGGTGCCATTGAGCGTCACGGTGCCACTCGCCACCGCGACGTCGGGGCCGGCGTTGACCACGGGCGGCAGGTTATCGTCCGGCGGGGTCTTACCCTGGGTTCCGGCAGTGATGATGGCCAGGATTTCCGCCTGGCTCAGCGGTCGCGTGTAAAGGGTCACCTCATCCACCGCGCCCTTGAAGGCCTTGTTGTCCGACCGACTGCCCAACCACAGGTTGTAAGCCGGCCCGGTGCGGAAGACCCGGTTCGCACCCAAGTTCGTTTCGACGCCCAAGGCGCCGTTCTTGTAGCCACGGCCCACCCCCGTGATTTTGTCGTACGTGAAGGCCAGGTGCACCCAGTTGCCCACGTCGCCGCCGCCGAGTGCAAAACCCAGGTCGATCACATACTCCGAGCCCGCCAGGTCCCGCAACCGCAGGTAGGGTCGTTGCATGTTGCTTTCGCCCGTCAATTCCACGCCGGAATTGGCAGGCGAGTACCAACCCAGGATGGTCGGATTGCCTCCTCCGAGCTGATCCGGTCGCAGCCAGAGTTCGATCGTCAATCCCGCCGTTACGCTGGCGCCACCGATGTCCAGGTCCGCATGGCCGGCCACCCGGGCAAAATCGTCGATCCCGTCAAAGTACAAGGCATGGGAGACTTTACCCGCCGTATAAGCAGCCCCGTTCACCAGTTCGATGTCGTGGCTGCCTTTCACGATTTCCCGGGGGTGGCCGTCCACCGGCCACCATGCGGCGAGGTCCGTCGCAGGCTCAGCGGCCTGGGTGAGGCCGATGCGCACCTGCATCAGGTCGGAAACCGGCTGGGTGTAGTTGTCGGTGGCGGTGAGCTTGAGCAGGTAGATGCCGGGGGCACTGAAGGTCGCGCTCGCCGTTGCCGAGGTGCCATTGGTGAAGTTCACCGTGCCGGGACCGCCCACCTGGCTCCACTGGATGCTCGGCGGGCCGAAGGGTTTGTTGTCGTCAGTCACCGTGCCGTTGAGCGCAACGGTGCCGCTCGCCGCCACGACATCGGGCCCGGCGCTGACCTCCGGCGGCAGGTTATCATCCGGCGGGGTCTTGCCATAGATGTCGGCCGCGACAATGGCCTGGATTTCGGTCTGGCTCAGCGGGCGGGTGTAGAGCGTCACCTCGTCCAGCGCGCCCTTGAAGGGGAGGCTGCCTGGCCGGCTGCCAAACCACAGCGTGTAGGCGGATCCGGTGCGGAAGACCTGGTTCGTTCCCAGGTTTGTATCGACGACCAAGGTCCCATTTTTGTAGCCGCGACCGACGCCCGTGACCTTGTCGTAAGTAAACGCCAGGTGCACCCAGTTGCCCAAGTCACCCCCGGCAAGCACGACTCCCATATCGATCAAATGCACCCCACCCGCCAGATCCACCAGTTTCAGGTAGGGTCGCTGCCCGTTGGTTTCGAGGGTCAGTTCCACCCCCGTATTGGCGGTTGAATACCAACCCAGGAGGGTCGGACCGCCACTGAACTGATCCGTCCGCACCCACAGTTCGATGGTCAATCCCGCCGTCACGCTGGCCGCGCCGATGTCCAGGTCCGCATGGCCGGCCACCCGGGCAAAATCATCCACCCCGTCCAGGTAGAGCGCCTGTGAAACCTTGCCCGCGGCATAGCCGGCTCCGTTGACCAACTCGATGTCATGGTTGCCCTTCACGATCTCCCGGGGGTGCCCGTCGCCGGGCCACCACAGCGCGAGATTCGTTGCCGGTTCCACGGCCTGGGTGATGCCGATGCGCACTTCAATCACATCGGAGACCGCGACCAATCCATCGTCAGCGGTCAGGCTGAGAAGATAGATGCCCGGCGCGCTGAAGGTGGCAGTCGTGTTCGCGGAAGCGTCATCGGCGAATTGAACCGTCCCCGGCCCGCTGATCTTGCTCCAAAGGATTTCAGGCAGCCCCAGCGGCACATTGTCGTCGGCCACAATTCCGCCCAGGTTTACCACCTGTGCCACGTTGGGGATATTTTGATCCGGGCCCGCGAAAACCCGCGGCACGGTGTTGACGGTGACAACCACGTCGTCCGACGTCGTCAAGGCGCCGTCATCCGCAGTGAGGCGGAAAGTATAAACGCCAGGGGTTTCAATTGCCCCGCCTCCCGCCACATGACCCGGCACCCAGGTGGGCGTGCCCGTGATGACCGCCTGGCGGGCGCCGCCGGAATAATCCTGCGGGGTCGATCCCACTCCTTCGTCAAAATGCCATCCCGCAAAAAGATTCGATTCCGCCACGCCAAATTCGCCGGCCCCGTCCGCATAATGTTCGCTGACCTCCTCGGCCGTGAGTTCGCGATCGTAGAAGCGCACCTCGTCGAGGCTGCCTTCGAAGTGATTGTAGAGATTCTCACCATCCCACCAGCGCCCCAAAGTCATGTTCAAGGGTCGTTCGATCGGGCCCATGGCCCAGACCTTGCTCGCCCGCAAGGCGCCGTTCACGTAGAGGCGCGTCCGCTGGTTGGTGTAGTCGTGCGTGGCGACCACATGGTACCAGGTGCCATTCACGAAACCACCGTCGGGATAGTAGGTGACCGGGCTGTTGTCCTGGCCGCCGCCGTCCACAACGAACGCCAGCGCCCGCGCCGGGCTGTAAGGACTACCCAAGCCGAGATAAATATCCTGGCCGGGAACCGTGTCCGCGGAACACAGCATCGTCTGCCCGGCACCAAGGTCGTGGCCCTCGCTCGTGGGCGCATTGTCGCACCGGAACCACATCTCCCACGAGAAATTATTGCTCGAGTGGAATGATTGCGTCGAAGGCAGCGACACCGAGTCCGCGCTGTTGGCGAAATGCAGGGCATGGCCCGGATTGGACACCCCGAAACGCACCGCCGTCGCCAGCGCTGTCGGCGAATCGATCGCGACCGGGCCCGGTCCGCCCACCTGGGTCCATTGGTAGGCCAAGGCACCCGGGGATACCGGATGGCCATCGTCCGAAGCCGAGCCTTCAAGCAGGACCTGGTTCCTGCCGTCACTCAATGAAACGCCTATTGTCTGGTCCGGGCCGGCATTGACCGCGGGCGGGAGATTGGTCGAGGAATCGGCGAGGCTGACGGTTGCCGCGGCCGAGGTG
Source organism: Lacunisphaera sp. (assembly GCA_035549955.1). Lineage (GTDB taxonomy): Bacteria > Verrucomicrobiota > Verrucomicrobiia > Opitutales > Opitutaceae > Lacunisphaera. Next base: position 16,848 of record DASZPS010000212.1, read on the forward strand.
ATCCGGCCGTCGCTGACTTGGAAGGTAAAGGAATCGAGGCCGTTGAAACCAGGTGCCGGGGTATAGGTCAGGCCCGGAGGCGTGCCGGTCAGGGTGCCATGGGCCGGGGAGTCCACGACGGCATAGGTCAGCGCGTCGCCGTCCACATCGGTGCCAACCAGCTGGATCGTGCGGGGAACTCCGGTATCGAACGAGTAAGACGCGGGCAAAGCGACGGGCGCATCGTTCACCGGTGTCACCGTGATTCCAACCTGCGCGGAAGCGGAACTGAGGGTACCATTGCTGACGCGGAAGCTGAAACTGTCAGTCCCGTGGAAATTGGCGGCAGGCGCGTAAGTCCAACTGGACCCCGATCCACTTAGGGATCCATGTTCTGGCGCGCTGAGAATCTGGTAGCTGAGAGTCCCGCCATCCGCATCGTGGCCGGACAAGGTGATTGCCACCGAGGTGTCCTCGGCCGTGGTCGCCGCCTGGCTGAAGGCCGTGGGCGCATCACCGACGTCGCCGATGGTGATCGTGACGGTGGCGGCCGCAGACGAGTCCGTGCCGTCGCGGGCCGTGAAGGTGAAGGAATCCGTCCCGTGATAACCGCCCGCCGGCACATAGGTGAGGTGCGGCGCGGTGCCGTTCAACGTGCCGTGGAGCGGCTGCGTTGCGATGGCATAGGTAAGGGCGCTGCCCTCCACATCGCTGGCCGAAAGCAGGATGGCCTGCGCCGTGTCCTCGTCGGTGGCCACCGATTGGCCCGCTGCCACGGGCGCGTCGTTGACGCTGTCAACCGTCAGGGAAATCGTGGCCGCCGCCGAAGTATGCTCCGCATCGCTCGCGGTAAAAGTGAAGGAATCTGTTCCGTGAAAATTGGCCGCCGGGGTGTAGATCAGATTGGGCGCCGTGCCGCTGAGGGTGCCATGGGTGGGAGCCGAAGCAACCGTGTAGGTTAACGAGTCGCTGTCCGGGTCGGTCCCTGCCAGGGTGATGTTCCTGGGCGTGTCTTCAGTGGCGGTGACGGATTGAGCAGTGGCGCTGGGCGCATGGTTGACCTGGTTGTCCAGATGCGGATCGACGAGGTCGGTCAAGTGATCGTCGTCCGTATCAGCGTCGTTTGGATTCCAACCCAAGTAGAATTCCTGGATGTCCGTCAGTCCGTCGGCGTCGTTGTCATCCCCGCCATCGTGGGAGAGATTCCCGAAGTGATCGATCTCCCAGGCATCGGCCATGCCATCCTGGTCGGTGTCGCTGGCCGAGGAGGTCAGGCGAATGGCGCTAGCCTCAATCCGAAACGGAATCCCGAGCAGACCGTACCAGTTTTCGCCCAGCCCTCGCACGGTTCCGTCATTCAAGAGCGCGAGCGTGTAGAAACCACCGGACATCACCCGCGTAATTCCGGAATAGCCGGCAAAGATCTGTTGCGGGGGAACATCATACGGCACGTGTTCACCCAGAATTCCCCATACCCACACCGTGCCATCATCTTTCAAAACCGCCGTCTGAAATCCCGCCGCGCCTATTGCGGTCACGCCCGAAATTCCATCGATCGGCGTCGCCAGGGACGTGGTGGCGCCAGGCGCGTTCGTGGCCCACACGGTGCCATCGTTTTTCAGCGCCACTACGGAAGAGCCGGCGTCGATCGCGGTAATGTCGGCCAATCCCAATACCTGCACGGGTCTGTCCTGAAACTCCGCGGTGCTGCCGTCGCCCAGCTGGCCAACCCAATTCGCGCCCCATGCCCAGACTGTCCCGTCCGATTTCAACGCCACGGAAAGGTAGCCATATGCGGAGATGGCGATGACATCCGATAGATCCGTGAGCTTTTGCGGTTGCGTCACTTGAGCCCCGTAACCTGACGGACTGCCGACGCCTACCTGGCCAAACCAATTGTCACCCCACCCCCAGACATCGCCATTGACATCCAAAGCCAGGCTATGGCTTCCGCCGGTGGCGATTGCGACCACGTTCGCCAACCCATCGAGTTGCACGGGTACCAAGGACCGTAATCCGGGTTCTTCACCCGGGTGTTCGAACCACCCGGCGCCCCAAGCCCAGACGGTTCCGTCGGACTTTAGAGCCAAGCTGGCTCCGCCGCGTGCCGCCACGGCGGTCACCCCCGTCAGCCCCGCCACCTGGGTGAACTCCGGGCAGTCCACATCGGTGCCGATGCCAAGCTCGCCGAAGCCGTTGCGGCCAGCGGTCCAGACCGTCCCATTGCTCCGCAGCAGGACCGTGTGCGTCGTGCCAGCCATGGCGACGACGTCGGAGAACGCGCCCACCTGGACCGGAAGGTAAGGCGCCGACGTGATCCCATTGCCCCATTCGCCTGCATTGCCCTGACCCCATACCCGCACCGCCCCATCCGATTGCAGGGCTACGACGACTTGGGTACCAACCGCAACGGCGATGACATTGCTCGCTCCATTCACCTGCACCGGTGTGGTGCGGGAAACATCGGTAAAGTTGCCCAGTTGTTTCGAGGAGTTGTTTCCCCAAGCCCAAACGGTCCCGTCGTCCTTAACGGCAGCCACGACGCCATTCCAAGTGGCCAGGGAGACGATGCCACTGAGGCCTGCGATCTGAGTCGGGGGCCAATCCCCGTTTTCGCTGGGAGCGGTATCCACCAAGCCATCGGCCCAACCCCAGATCCAAACGGTGCCATCGCTTTTCAACGCGAGGAAATAGCCGATCCCGGCCACCACGGAAGTGATATCGCTCAGGCCGTCCACCTGGGTCGGCTCCAAGGCGTTATAGCCGTCATCGGTTTGTTCATTGTAGTGATACTTCCACAAGTTCCAGACGGTCCCGTCGCCTTTCAACGCCACGTCCACATAGGCGCTGGCGGCAATGCCGACCACATTGCTCAAACCGCTTAACTGGATTGGTTCGCCGCTCGAACCGCCATAGGGGTTGGGGCCCGCACCCCAATACGGCAAATCGGCCCCGCCCCAGCTCCAAACCGTGCCATCATTCTTCAGGGCAAACCCGTAATTGAAATCCCCATAGTATGAACCCGCCACCGCCATGGTTACATTGGACAAGCCACTCACCTGAACCGGCGCCGCGCCGGGGTCGCCTGCCTCGTCGGTGGTCTGCCATCCCCACACGGTGCCATCGGTTTTCAACACTACCTGGTAGTTGCCGTTGGTACTGATCGTGGCTACGCCAGTTAAGCCGGTCACCGGCAGCGGAACAGAACGGGTTCCGATTTTCGGCGGCCCACCGCCATACACTCCCCAAGCCCAGACCGACCCATCGCTTTTCACGGCCGTCACATGCGTACCGCTGATGGCAATCGCCCCGGTGCTGGGTGGCGCAGGCTGGGCGCGGGCACGGAGCGCCAGCCCCAGCAGAATCGTGACAAACAAGGCGACAGGACGGAAAAGACGAATACGGAATTTCATGGGCGTGCGGATGGAAGGCGGGCTGTAGTCGCATCGGGTGACGCGGCAAAGGGCGGGCGGGAGAAACGAACTGCAGACATGCGCTGCGGGCTAGGAGTTGGACTAACACGTGCTCCTGAAAGCTGGCCCGCGCCCAGTGCACGCGGAAACGAATCGTCGCGGAAATTTTCCGTGGCAAGTGTATCCTGCCGGATGACACGTAATCGTTGCGTAAAACGCCGCGCGCGTGGCTCTGTCGCAAATATCCTGCCCGAGTGCGATCGGGTCAGATGATGAAGGTAACGGTGTATCGACTGTCGGCTACGCGACAGTTGATGACTGCGTATTCCGAAACGGCGCGCGCAGAGCGCCGCTACAACTACGCCTTCGGGCCGCCTTGGGCGAAGTAGCGGGCGCGGAGGCGCAGGCCGTTCAGGCGGATGAAGCCGGCGGAGTCGCTCTGGTTGTACCACGACTTCACGCCCTCCATGGACGCGATGTTCATGTCGTAGAGCGAGTACTTCGACTTCCGGCCGCAGGTGATGATGTTGCCCTTGTAGAGCTTGAGGCGGACGGTGCCGGTGACGTGCCGCTGCGACTCGTCGACCAGCGCCTGCAGTGCCTCGCGCTCGGGGGCGAACCAGAACCCGTAGTAAACCAGCTCGGCATACTTCGGGATGAGCGAGTCGCGCAGGTGCATGACCTCGCGGTCCATCGTCAGCGACTCCACCTGGCGATGAGCCTGCATGAGGATGGTGCCGCCGGGCGTCTCGTACACGCCGCGCGACTTCATGCCGACGAAACGGTTCTCCACGAGGTCGACGCGGCCGATGCCGTGCCTGCCGCCGAGCTTGTTCAATACCTTGAGCACGCCCGCGGGGGTGAGCTTGCGGCCGTTGACGGCGACGCAGTTGCCCTTCACGAAATCGATTTCGACGTATTCCGGCTTGTTCGGGGCGTCCTCCGGCGAGACCGAGAGCTTGAACATGCCCTTGTTGGCCTTCGTCGTCGGGTCAAACCACGGGTCCTCGAGGATCCCGGCCTCGTACGAGATGTGCAGGAGGTTGCGGTCCATCGAATACGGTTTCTTGAGCGAGGCCTCGACCGGGATCCGGTTGGCGCGGCAATATTCGATCATCTCGGCGCGACCGGGAAACTGGTCGCGGAATTTCTCGATCTTCCACGGCGCGAGGATCGCGAGCCGCGGATTGAGCGCCATGTAGGTCAGCTCGAAGCGGCACTGGTCGTTGCCCTTGCCCGTGGCGCCGTGCGCGACGGTGTCGGCCTTTTCGCGCCGCGCGATGTCGACCTGCGCCTTGGCGATGAGCGGTCGGGCGATCGATGTGCCGAGGTAATACTGGCCCTCGTAGATCGCATTGGCGCGGACCATCGGGTAGATGAAGTCGCGCGCAAACTCCTCAACCAGATCGAGCGTGTAGTGCGTGGTGGCGCCCGTCTTCTTCGCCTTGGCGGGCAAACCCCTCAGCTCCTCCTCCTGGCCGATGTCGGCGGCAAACGTGACGATTTCCGCGTCGTGCGTTTCCTTGAGCCATTTTACGATGACCGAGGTGTCGAGGCCACCCGAGTATGCGAGGACGATCTTCATAGTGATTTAGCAGTCTTGGCGCTGCTCCGGGTGGCGCAAAGTAAAAATGGCGTATTACACGTGCGCCCGAATTCAGCGGGATTGCTTTTCGCCGTTCCGAGGAGGATAGGTGCATACGTCTCCCATGAGCGACAACTCCCAACGACCGTTCTCCGTCCGCCGCGGTTTCACGCTGGTGGAAATCATGGTCGTCGTGGTGATCATCGGCCTGCTCGCCGCGCTGGCGATTCCCGCGTTTCAACGCAACCAACGCGCCTCCCAAAATGCGCGGGCGGTGAATGATTTTCGCATCTTCGTCCAATCCTTCGAGGTCTACAACACGCAGAACGGCTCGTGGCCGCCCAATTCCGGCGCCGGCGTGGTGCCGACCGGCATGAGCGGCAACTTCAAGGAAGACACCTGGACGCACAAGACCACGATCGGCGGCCAGTGGAATTGGGACTACAACCGGCCGGAATTCAAGGCGGGCGTGTCCGTCTCCAATTTCACGGTCACCGACGCCCAGTTGCTGGAAATCGACACCAAGCTCGACGACGGCAACCTCAGCACCGGCTTCTTCCAGAAGATCGGCCCGACCCGCGTCAGCTACATTCTCGAGCAGTAAGGGCGGCAGATGTTTTAGCCAAAGCTGGAGCGTCCTGACCTCAGGACGCTTTTTCTTCGCCTCGAACACGCCGGTGCCGGTGACGCCCATCGCCGAAACAGGCGATTGCAACGAACGCGCTGGGGTCAGCGCGTTCCACCTTCCCTACTCCCTGCCGGCGAGCGTGGCCAGGATCGCCTTCTGGACGTGCAGCCGGTTCTCGGCCTCGTCGAAGATGATGCAGCGCGGGTTGTCGAGGACCTCCTGCGTGACCTCCTCGCCGGCGTGGGCAGGCAGGCAGTGCATGAAAAACGCGCCGGGCTTCGCCGCGGCGAAAAGCTTACCATTCACCTGATAGGGCAGCAGTCTCTTCTGCCGCTTCGCCTTCTCCTTCTCCTGGCCCATGCTCGTCCAGACATCCGTGTAGACGATGTCGGCGCCGTCGACCGCCGCGAAGGGATCCGTCGTGAAATCGAACTCCGCCCCCGTCTTCATGGCTTCGTCGAGAATCGTCGCTCCCGGCTCGTAGTCCCGGGGCCCCGCCAGCGCGATCTTCATGCCAAAGAGGTGCGCGCCGAGGATCCAGGAATTGGCCATGTTGAACCGGGTGTCGCCGAGGAAGGCGATCTTGCGCCCGCGCAATGCGGCCAGCAGGTCGCCTTTCGGACCCGCCCATTGCTCGGCCGCCGTGAAGGCGTCGGTGTAGATCTGGCACGGATGCAGGTAGTCGGTCAGCGCGTTGATGACCGGCAGGCCGCCGTGTTCCGCCAGCTGTTCGAGGTCCGACTGCGCGTAGGTGCGTACCACCAGGCCGTGCACGAAACGGGACAGGACCTTCGCGGTGTCGTGAATCGTTTCCCCGCGACCGATCTGGATGTCGTTGGTGTTGAGGAAAAGCGGTTTGCCGCCGAGTTCGTGGATCGCGACCTCGAAGGACACGCGCGTGCGCGTGCTCGACTTGGCGAAGATCATCGCCCACGTCTGGCCGGCCAGCGGACGGGCGTGGCGGCCGCGCGTGCGTTTCAACCTGCGCGCCAAGGCGAAGATCCGCGCCACTTCGGCGCGGGAAAAATCGGTTTCCTTGAGGAAATGCCTCATCGATTGATCCTCACGTCCGGGACGCCAGCACCGTGCGAATGAAGGCCGTGGCCCGGTCGAGGTCGGCCTTCGTCGCGATGAGCGGTGGCAGGAGACGAATCGTGTTGCCGCCCGCCGTGGGCGCCAGCAGGCCGGCATCACGCAGCGCGGCGACATAGGGCGCCGGGTCGCTGTGCATGGCCAGGCCCAGCATGTAGCCGCGGCCGGTGACGGCCTTCACGTGGGAAGGGAAATCCTTCACCAGCTTTTCCAGCTCCGCCTTCCAGGCGGCGCCGTGGGTGCGGACTTTCTCGAGCAAGTTGTCCCGTTCCATCACGTCGAGCACCGCCAGCGCTGCCGCACACGCCAGCGGGGTGCCGCCAAAGGTGGATCCGTGCGAACCGGGCGTGAAAAGCTCGGCATATTTCTCCGCCGCCCACAGCGCGCCCATCGGGTAGCCGCCGGCGATGCCCTTGGCCATGCCCACCGCGTCCGCGCGAATGCCCGAAGCCTGGAAGGCGTAGAACGTCCCGGTGCGGCCCACGCCGCATTGGACCTCATCGAGCATCAGCAGCAGGTTGTGCTGGTCGCACAACTTGCGCAGGCCCCAGAGGAATTCGTCGGTGCAAGGATTCACGCCGCCCTCGCCCTGCACGGTCTCGACGAAGATCGCGGCGGTGTCCTGGTCCACGAGGTCCGCGAAGCTCTGCAGGTTGTTGATCTCGCCAAAGGCAAAACCGGGCACGAGCGGCCGGAAACCCTTCTGGATTTTTTCCTGCGGCGTGGCGCTCATCCCGCCGTAGGTGCGGCCGTGGAACGCGTGCTTCGCGCAGATGATCTTGATGCACTTCCCCTCCGCTCCGGCCTTCTTCACGCCGTGCAGCCGCGCGAGCTTGATCAGGCCCTCGTTGGCTTCGGTGCCGCTGTTGCAGAAGAACACCCGCCCGGGACCGGCGTGCTGCACGATCCGCCGCGCCAGCTCGCCCTGGTTCGGGTGCCGGAAAAGATTGCTGACGTGGATCAGTTCGCCGGCCTGGCGCCGGATCGCCTCGACCCAGGTCGGATGGCAATGTCCCAGCGCGGCGACGGCCACGCCCGAGGTGAAATCGAGGTACTCCTTACCGGTGTCATCCCAGACCGAAACCCCCTGCCCGCGCACCAGCGTCAGCGGCGCGCGCGCGTAGTTCTTCATGACGTAGGCGTCATAGAGCTCGGCGGTGTTCGTGCGAACGATGGAAGGAGGGGGCATATTTACGATTTATGATTTACGATCTATGATTTTGGGGTCGGGGAAAAATCGATGCTCCGGGGCGCGAATGGCGCCTTCAATCGTTAATCATCAATCGTAAATCGTAAATGATGTCAGCCGTGCACAATTTCCGTGCCCACACCTTTGTCGGTGAAGATCTCGAGGAGCAGGCTGTGCGGCATGCGGCCGTCGATAAAGTGCACGCGTTGCACGCCCTCCTGGAGCGCGCGGACCGCGCTGGCCACCTTCGGACGCATGCCCTTGTCGATGATGCCGCGCTTCTTGAGTCCCTCGACGTCGCCCACCTTGACGGTGGAAATGAGCGAATCGGGGTTCTTGAAATCCTCGAGCAACCCGGGGACGTCGCTCATGTAGACGAGCCGGCGGGCGCGCAGCGCGCTGGCCACGCGGCCCGCGGCGACATCGGCATTGACGTTGTAGGGCTTGCCGTCGAGGCCTTCCGCCACGGGTGAAATCACGGGCATGAAGCCGTCGGCGATTTCCTTCTTGATCATCTTCACCTTCACCTCGGTGACATCGCCGACGTAGCCGAGATCCACGGGCTTGCCGTCGTCGTCAACCGTCAGCTTTTCGCAAACCAGCACGCTATCGCCGGCCATCCCCCGGGGATTCGCCCGGACTGCCGCCAGCGTGTCGCACACGTCCTTGTTCACGACCTCGTCGAGCGTCTTTTTCACGATGGCGATCGTCGCCTCGTCGGTGACGCGCAGCCCGTTGATGAAATTTGCCTTCAGGCCGGAACCTTCCATCACGCGGCTGATGGCCTTCCCGCCGCCATGCACCACGACGACATTGATGCCCACCGCGGCCAGGAAAGCGATGTCGGTGGCGACGCGGCGCCGCATCGTGGGGTCGGGGTCGTCCATGAAGCTGCCGCCATACTTCACCACGAAGATCGAGCCGCGGAAATCCTGGATGTACGGCAGGGCCTCGTGGAGGATCCGCGCCTTGGCGATGAGTTCGGTGAGATCGATCGCGCTCACAGGTTAATGATCCCCAACAGGTGGGCGTCGCTTTCCACCTCGACGCCTGTCACCGGTGTTGAAACCGGCGACCACCTTGGGGCAATTTCCGGGGACCGTTTCAACTTAGAGATTTTCGTGCACGACCTTCGCCGGCGGGAAGCCGTTGAAGTAGGTCGCCGACGCATGGCTGTACGCGCCGATGTTAACGCTGTAGACGAGGTCGCCCCGCTCGAGGTTCGGCAAGTTCTCGGCCATGGAGACGACGTCGAGCGCATCGCACGTCGGGCCAAACACAGAGGAAAGACTCGTCGGCCCCTTCTTGAAAGCGTGGACCGGATACTTGCAGTGGTCGAAAATGACACCCGAGTAGGTGTGGTAGACGCCATCGTTGATGTAGTAGCTGGCCTTGCCCTCGCGGACGACCTTGCCGATGACCGACGACACGCTCGTGCCGCAGACGGCGGCGAGGAAGCGCCCGGGCTCGGCGAGCACCTGGATGTTCTGCGGGAAGAGGCGGTCGAGCTCGGTGTTGATGACCTTGGCGAGCTCGGCAAATGGCCGGACCGACGAATCATAGGGCGCCGGGAAGCCGCCGCCGATGTCGAGCAGGTTCATCTTCGAGTAGCCGCGATCGCTGGCTTCCCTGAAGATGTTGGCCGTGAGGTTGAGCGCCTGGACGTAGTTTTCGAAGTTGGTCGTCTGGCTGCCGACGTGGAAACTGATGCCCTCGACGGTCAGGCCGAGCCTGTCGGCGGCAAGGATGAGGTCGACGGCCTCGCCCGGCAGCGCGCCGAACTTGGACGAGAGCTCCACCATCGCCCCGGTGTTGGGGACCTTGAGGCGAAGGCACAGGCCGGCGTTCGGCGCGTGCCGCTTGATCTTATGGATCTCCTCGAGGTTGTCGAAGGTGACGAGCGGCTTGTACTGGTTCAGCTCCTCCAGCGTGTCCGTGGGTTTCGTCGGGTTGGCGTAGATGATCTTGTCCCAGATCCAGTCCTGCCGCTGCCTCGCCGGCATCTTCCTGATGTTCTCGTAAACGATCTTGAACTCCGGCATCGAGGCGACGTCGAAGCTCGCGCCTTCCTTGAAAAGGGTGCGCACGATCATCGGATCCGGGTTGGCCTTGACGGCGTAGTAGACCTGGATGCGCGGCAGGTGCTTGCGGAACTGCCGGTAGGCCGCCCGCAGCGCATCGTGGTCGATGATGAACAGCGGCGTGCCGTGTTTCTTCGCGAGTTGCTGGAGGCGGGCCTTGGAGATCATGTCAGATGTTCGTTTTCCCGCGAAGCGTCATTCCGAGCGAAGCGAAGAATCCACGCGGGTGGTTGGGCGCTCGTCAGGAGGATATTCGTGGATCCTTCACTGCGTTCAGGACGACGGCAACGGGGTCACCCGGCATCCGTCACCAGGAAGTTCTTGAACTGCCACGGATCCTTCGTGTCCAGGTCGGGCTTGGTGTACTTCGCGAAAGTGGTGTCGCGACCCTTCAGCGGGGTCCAATCGTAGGGCTTGGAGATCCACTTGCCGAGGTAGGGCTTCGAGATCTTGAGGACGTAGTCGTGCGGCAACTCGTCGGGGACGACGACGCCCTGCTCGGGATTCTCGATCATCCACATGACGGCGGCGACGACGGAGATGGCGACCTGCATGGTTGTGGCGTTCTGGTGCGGGACCAGGCGGCGGGACTCTTGGATGCTGAGGTCGGAACCGACCCACCAGGAGTTGTACTCATGGCCCATGATCAGCGCGCCGAGCACGTCGGCGCCGTCCGTGATCTCGTCGTTCATGATGCGCTGGTTCTCGTTCAGGCGATAGTTGTAACCGCGCATCTCGTTCAACGACGCAATGGCCTCGTCGCACGGGCAGTAGGCGTAGTGCATCGTCGGACGATAGACGGCCTTGCCGTTCTTCCAGACCGTAAGCTTGTCGGAGATGGTGAACGCCTCGCCGTGGCGGACGACCATGCCGAGGATCGTCCAGTTCGGCACGAAGGAGCGGACCCAGACGTTGATGCCCATCTGGGCGAGGCAGATCTGGTTCTTCGGTCCTTCCTTGTGCTGGAAGGCGTGCTTCGGAAGCGTCTTTTCGTGCGTGCCCCAGCCCATCTCGGAAGTGGTCGTGCCTTCCTCGCGGAAGCCCTCGATGGACCAGGTGTTGACGAACTCGTCGACCCGCTTCGGCTGGTCCGTGATCTGGGTGTCGCGCTCGGAGCAGTGGATGACCTTCACGCCGAGTTCCTGCGCGAGCAGGTTGAACTGGCCGCCCGCGATGAGGCTGGAAATCCTTTTCGCGCGGGCGCCCTTCGCCTTGCCGTCCTTGATCAGCCGGTTGCCGATGTCGATGAGGCCCTGCTTGACGAAGTGCGAGATGAGCCCGGGGTTGGCGCCGTGCTCGATGACGGCGGTCGGGCCCTTGGTCTTCCACTTCTTGAGCATGCGGCGCAGGTTCATGTGGCGCCAGTAAAGGGTCTTCTCGGTCGGGTGGCTGCCGGACTTGTACGGATCCCAGAGTTCGGTCGACGTGTTGATGTAACGCACGCCATGGTCGTGGCACCACTGGAGGATCTCGCAGGCGTCGATGTTCCAGGCGAGGTCGATCAGGATGTCGCCGGGCCCGACATGCTTCGCCAGCAGCTTCGTCATGTTCTGCTCGGTCACGCGGTCGCGGACGAAACGGACGCCCTTCTTGATCCAGGGGGCGAGCTTGGCCTTGCGGTCCTCGAAATCCATCACCGTGACGTTCTTCGCCGGCACCTTGAGGTGCTTGAAGAGGATCGGCAGCGTGCATTCGGCGACCGCGCCGTAACCGACAAACAGGACCTTGTTTTTGAAGCTGAGCATGATTTGTGACTGGGTTTTGCTTGGTTCCGACACCCTTGGCGTCGGAAAATTATTCGTGAATGTGTGGGCCAAGCGCGGGCGAGCGCAAGCGATTATTGAGTGACGAACGCGTGGCAAAAAGCGGAGGCCCGTTCGGTTCTGACCTGTAGGGTCGGTGCTTGCGCCGACCTGCCGCGCGAGGTCGTCGCCAGCGACGACCCAACATTACTGGCAACGAGTGCCTACTCGCTCTTGTTGTAATTCACGTAGCCTTCGGTGAGGTCGCTTGCGAGCAGACGGAACGAGGCTTTGCCGAGATGCAGGTTCAGCGTGATGGTGAAACGCTTCGCCTTCACGATCTCCTTCCACTTCGGCTTGAGCTCGGGGTGCGGCTTGCCGGCGGTCATGGCGGGCGTGTCGTTGTAGAAAATGTCGAGCTTGGCCTCGACGACCTTCGCGCCCGCGTAGCCGGCGGCGTCGGCCAGGCGGCCCCAATTTGGGTCCTCGCCGTACCAGGAGGATTTCACGAGGAGGGAATTGCCGATCGCGCGCGCGATCTTTTCCGCCTCCTCGGTGGACGCGGCGCCGTTGACCTTCAGTTCGACGACCTTGGTGATTTTCTCGCCATCGGAGACGATTTTTTCCGCCAGCGCCTCGCAGGCCTTCCACACGGCCTCGCCGAACAGGACGCGCAACTCGCGCGGGCTCTTGTCTCCCACGCTGACGCCGGAATGGCCGTTGGCCAGCATGAGCACGGTGTCGTTGGTGCTCATGTCGCCGTCGACCGTGATGCAGTTGAAGGTGCCGGCGACCGCCTCGGACAGCGTCTTCTGCAGGAAGCTGCGCGGCACGGAGAAATCCGTCGCGAGGAACGCCAGCATGGTGGCCATGTTGGGCTGGATCATGCCCGCGCCCTTGGCGATGCCGGAGACGAAGTGCTTCTTGCCGTCGTAGGTGAAGCTGACGGTGACCGTCTTCGGGCGCGTGTCCGACGTGAGGATGGCGCTCGCGGCCCGGTTGCCGTGGTCGGCGGTGCGGCCCTTTTCGGTGACCGTGCGCTCGAGACCCTTGAGCAGCTTCACCATCGGCAGCGGCTGGCCGATGCGGCCGGTCGAACAGACGAAAAAGGAAGTCGGCTTCAAATTGAGCGACGCGGCTATCCGGTGGGCGATGAGATTCGCGTCGCGCAGGCCGTCGGGACCCGTGCAGGCGTTGGCGTTGCCGGAATTGGCCACGATGCCATGGAAGGGGCCGCCCTGCGCGAGGTGTTTCTGGCAGAGCAGGACGGGCGCCGCCTTGACCTGGTTGGTCGTGAAGGTGCCGGCGGCGGTGCAGGGGCGGAGGGAAAAGAGCAGCGCGAGGTCGAGGCGTTTCGGATCGTTCTTCTCGCGGATGTCGCAGGCCACGCCGGCGCAATCGAAGCCGGGCACATCGGTGATGCCGGCGCTATCAGGGGTAACGGTCAGATGGCTCATGGAAAATTCAAACCAGCCCCGCCGTTTCCGGCAGGCCCAGCCACAGGTTCATGATCTGCACCGCCTGCCCGCTGGCACCCTTGACAAGGTTGTCGAGGGCCGAGGTGAGCACGAAATTGCCCGTGCGCGCGTCGTACACGGCGGACAAGTCGAGCCGGTTCGTGCCGGTGACATGGGCGGAGTCGGGCGTCTCACCGGCCGGGAGGATGGAGACGAAGGGCCGGCCGGCGTAGGCCGCCTGCCAGGCCGCGTAAAGTGATTCGATGGTCGCGCCTTTCACCGCCGGCACCGTGGTGGTGGTGATGATGCCGCGCCGCATCGGCGCGAGGTGCGGGTTGAATTGCAGGACGATTTTCGTGCCGGCGGCGCCGGAAAGCTGTTCCTCGATCTCGGCGAGATGCCGGTGCTTGGTGAGGCCGTAGGCCTTCGCGCTCTCGGCGCGTTCAACGAAGAGGTATTGTTCCTCGGCCTTCTTGCCGGCTCCGCTGACGCCGGAAAACGAGTTCACCACGATGTGGTCCTTCGCCACCACGCCCGCCTTCAGCAGCGGGGCCAGCGGCAGGATCGTGCTGGTCGGATAACAACCGGGAGCGGCGGCGAGCTTGATGTCGGCTTTCCACTTCGCGTCGGTCAGCTCGGGCAGGACGAAACGGGCCGACGGCAGCAGCTCCGGCGCGTGGTGGTGGCCGTAGTACTTTTCGTAGGTCGCGAGGTCGGCGATCCGGAAGTCGGCGCTGAGGTCGACCACTTTCCGACCGGCCGGAACCAGCGCCTTGGCGAATTCCGCCGCGGTGCCGTGCGGCAGGGCGAGGAACCACAGGTTGATGTCGCTGCGCGCCGCCAGCGTGGCGGCGTCGGACTCGGTGAACTTGAGCTGGTCCGCGCCCGTGCCGCGCAGGCTCGGGATGACCTGGGCGACGGGTTTCCCCGCGTGCTGCCGTGAGGTTACCGCGGCCAGCTTGACCGACGGGTGACCGAGCAGGAGTTTGACGAGAACTTCGCCGGAGTAACCGGACGCACCGACAATGCCGACGTTCATGAAATGGAGGAGGTAGAGATAGGGATTCCCCGAGGGGAATCGAGCAGTTTCGTGTGACGGATGGACAACAAAAAAGCGGAGGCCGCGAGGCGCTCCGCTGAGATGAGTTTGGATTCCAGTAAGCGCTTAACGCTTGGAGAACTGGAAGCGCTTGCGGGCGCCGGGCTGGCCGGGCTTTTTGCGTTCCTTTTCGCGCGGATCACGGGTGAGGTGACCGGCCTTCTTAAGTGTGACGCGGAGCTCGGGATTGAACTTCAGCAGGGCGCGCGCGATGCCGTGGGCCACGGCACCGGACTGGGCGCTGATGCCGCCGCCGGCGACATTCACCACCACGTCGAACTTGTCGCGGCTGTCGGCGGTGACGAGCGGGGCGAGGGCGCGGCGCACGAAGTTGTCGTGCGTGAAATAGGTTTCGAACTGGCGGTCATTGACCGAGGCTTTGCCGGAACCGGCAAAGATGCGGACGCGGGCGGTCGAGGACTTGCGGCGGCCGGTGCCGAGGAAGACGGAGGATTCAGCGCTCATGGTTACTTAAGGACGATGGGGTTCTGCGCCTCGTGATCGTGGGTCGCACCCGGGAACACCCGGAGCTTGGTCAGCATCTTGGCGGCGATCAGATTCTTCGGGAGCATGCCCTTGACCGCCTGCTTGATGATGAACTCGGGCTTCTGGGCGCGGACCTCGGCCAGCTTGCGGTACTTTTCGCCGCCGACATAGCCGGAGAACGTCATGTACTCGGTGGTGGCTTCCTTCTTGCCGGTCAGGACGACCTTGCTGGCGTTGATGACGATCACGAAATCACCGGTATCGACGTGCGGGGTGTAAGTGGGCTTGTGACGGCCGCGGAGGATGTTGGCGGCCTTGACGGCGAGACGGCCCAGCACCTTGCCCTCGGCATCGATCAGATACCACTTGGCGGGTTGCTTGGTCTCGTTCCTAGCCAGATAGGTTTTCATATGCGGAAAGGGGCCCAAGGGAAGGATTTCGCCCAACCCTGTCAACCCCAAGCTTTGGGATTTTCTGCGGGGAACGCGATTATGGCTTAGACGCTGGAATCAGCCGCTTTACGGACCCGGATCAGTCGGGGTTTATTCACAATCAATCCGCAGAGGGGATTTGTTTTCTTCTTCGGGGCCGCCACAGTGCCCTCATGTTGTCCAAACCGCTCCTGGTCGCCGCCGGTATCCTTGGTTTCAGCGGAGTTGCGTTGGGGGCGTTCGGCGCCCACGCCCTGAAGGCTGCTTTGGCCGCCACGGGCGGAGTCGATACGTGGAAAACCGCCGTGCTTTATCATCTGATTCATGCCGTTGCGGTACTCGCCCTGTCCAGCTCGCCGCAGCCGGCATCCCGCAAGATCGGCGGGTGCTGGATCGCGGGCGTCGTCCTTTTCTCGGGGTCGCTCTATGCCCTGGCCCTGGGCGGGCCGAAGTTTCTCGGCCCCATCACCCCGCTGGGCGGCGTGGCGTTTCTCATCGGCTGGGCGTGGCTGGCCGTGAGCGCGTGGAAGCAGCCGGCGGCGTGAGCCTCCGTCCCGCAGGGACGCGGGCCCTCCGCTTCCAATCCGAAGCGCGCTGGGGTCGGCGCGCTCCACCCCTTACTGCATGCTCCGCGGCCCAGGCGGGCCTTCGACGGGCTGGAGCTTGGAGGGATCACACCACTCGAGGCCGATCATCCAGGCGTTCTTGGCACCCTTGGTCAGTTCGTCGAATTCCCGCACGGAATAGAGGTTGGCAAACATCCAGTCTTCCCGCGCCTCCTTCATCTCCATGGCGCGGACCGCCTCGTAGCGCTCATACTCCTGGAAATGGCGCTTGAGGAGTTCCATCGCCTTGGCGCGATCACCGGCCTGCGCCCAGATCGCCGCCAGGTTATAACTGGCGTCCAGCAGCTTCTCGTTGGCCTTCGCCACGGCGAGCGCTTCCTCCTTGTGGCCGGCCGCGGCCAGGTAGACTGCCGCGAAGACTTGATTGTACGTGTCGTCGGGCGCCAGCGCCAGGGCCTGGCGCATATAGCCCGCGGCCTTCTCAGGCTGTTTTTCCGAGAACCAGTAGACTGCGAGGTTTCGATTTGTGATGGCGAGCGGCCAGGCGGCCAGGGACTGCTCGAACAGCTGGAGGCCGGCTTTGAACCTGCCGGCGTGAATCGTCATCTTGCCCAAGCCATGCAGCGCCACGGCCCGCGCGATCGGATCGGCCGGCTGCGCGACAATGCGCCGGAAGACCTGCCCCGCCTGGTTCCACTCGCCGGTATGGTGACGATAGAATTCGCCCAGGAACCGCAAGGCCGTCGGGTCGGCCGGATCGCGCTCGGCGGCCTCGACGTAGAATCGACGCGCCGCCTCATAGTCCGCCTCGAGTTCGGCCGTGAGGCCGGCCTGGAGCAGGGGCTCGACATCCGCATGCGCGCCGGCGACGTCCGGATCGGCGAGCGTGTCGGGACCGAGCGGCTCGAGTTCCTGCCAGCTTACCTTGATGCCAAGCCTGTCGAGCGCCTTGGCCGCGCGTTTGCCAAAAGCGGGGAACATCACCCGCTGGGCCCAGACTTGCTGCAAATCGTCGGCCGCGGTCTTGTCGCCGGCCTTCGCACGCTTTTCGGCGGCCTCCAGCGTGGTCTTGCAGGTTTTTTCCCGCACCGTGAGCTCGTCGTTCACCAACTTCTCCACGGCGCGATAGTCGAAGCGCCCCTTGGCCCCGGGCACCACGCGGCCAATTTCCTTGCCGTCGAGGCCAGTGAGCACGGCCGTTTCCTGGTTCGCCACCACCGAATAATTCGCGCGAAGCTTCGCGACTTCGGGAGCCACCACAAAATCCGCGACCCCGCGGGCCGCCGCCAGGGTCAGCGTGCGGGAGGTGGTCATGGCCGAGTCCTTGGTCTGCGCGGCCGAGGCGGGAAACCAGAGCACCACCAAGCCCGTTCCCGGAGGCACGCCGAGCGGGGCGTCCTTGCCCACGATCCGCCAAGGCACGTGATATACCTGGGGCTGGCCACCCGGCATCATTCCGCCGCCCGGCAGCGCGCCACCGGCCCCGCCGCCGCCACCGCCACCGCAGGTGGCAATGAGCGCGGCACCGTTCAACACGAAGAGCAACACCAGGGAAACAAGGCGGAAGTCAGTGATTTTCATCGGGACGGGGCGGGTTCTTCCGGCCGACAGCACTAGCGTCGGACCCCGGCGGTGCAAGCCTTGCGCTGGGGGCAAATTACGGCACCTTGGTCGGGCCAAGATGCACCTCCCGCCACCACTTCTGGCCGCCCTTGCTGCCCTGCGTTCCGCCGGGGGCCGGCCGCGTATTGTCGGCGGCTCGGTGCGCGACTGGCTGCTCGGCCTCCAACCCAAGGACTTCGACGTCGAGGTGTATGGCTTGGACTACGAGGCCTTGGGCCGGGCCCTCGCGAACTTTGGCCCAACCGATGTCGTGGGCCGCAGTTTTGGGGTGCTGAAGGTGCGGATTGGCGGGGTGGAATACGATTTCAGCCTGCCGCGCCGTGAATCGAAGACCGGCGCGGGCCACCGCGGCTTTGCGGTCGCCCCGGATCCGTCCCTGACCGAAGCCGAGGCGGCCGCCCGGCGCGACTTCACGGTCAACGCGATCGCCTACGACCCCTTGGAGAACCGCATCCTGGATTTCCACCGCGGAACCGACGACCTGAAGCAGAAGGTCCTGCGGCACACGGGTCCGGCGTTCACCGAGGACCCGCTGCGCGTGCTCCGGGCATTCCAACTGGCGGCGCGCTTCGAATTCACGGTCGCGCCCGAGACCGCCGAACTTTGCCGTTCCATCAGCGACACCTATGGCGAATTGCCGGTCGAGCGCGTTTGGGGCGAATGGGACAAGTGGGCAACCAAATCGGCCAAACCGTCCCTGGGCTTGCGCACCCTGAAACAAACCGGCTGGTTGCGGCATTTCCCCGAACTCGCCGCCCTGGACGGCGTGCCGCAGGAACCGGAATGGCACCCCGAGGGCGACGTGTTCGTCCATACGGGCCATTGCCTCGATGCCCTGGTGAAACTCGATTCCTGGCGCGGCGGCTCACCGGCGACCCGCCGGCTGCTTTCGCTGGCCGTGCTGGCGCATGACTTCGGGAAGCCCGGCACGACCAAGCAGGCCGAGCGCCGCGGAAAATTGCGCTGGATCAGCCCGGAACACGAAGCCGCCGGCGGGCCGCTCGCGGAATCGTTCCTCCGGCGCATCGGCGCGCCCCACGAGCTCGTCGAGCATGTGCGGCCGCTCGTCGTCAACCATCTGCTCCATCACGACGGGCCCGCGCAATACCGCGACACGACGGTGCGACGCCTCGCCCGCAAGATCGCCCCCGCCACCCTCGACGACTTGATGGCCGTAATGCGGGCCGACCACCTCGGCCGGCCGCCGCTGGTTTCCGCGGAAACCGAGAAAAGGCTCGGGCACCTGCGTGACGCCGCCCGCCGACTGGCCCTGGAACACGTCGCGCCAAAACCCATCGTGCTCGGCCGGCACTTGATCGCGCTCGGCCGGACGCCAGGCCTGGATTTCAAGCCGGCGCTCGATGCCGCGTTCGAATCCCAGCTCGACGGCGCGTTCGCCGACGAGGCCGGCGGCATCGAGTGGCTGAAAAGCTATTTGCGCGCCCATCCGCCGGTCCTAAGTTCACCCAACGTTTCCTTCCCATGAGCTCCTCCACGCAACTCGACCAACTCAAGCAATTCACCGTGGTCGTCGCCGACACGGGCGACTTCGCCAGCATGAAGCAGTACGCCCCGCGCGATGCCACGACGAACCCGAGCCTGATCTTCAAGGCCGCTGGCATGCCGGACTACGCCTGGATCATCGACCAGGCCATCAAGGACAGCGGCCGGACCGCACCGATCGGACAGGTCATTGACCTCCTGTTGGTGTTGTTTGGGGCGGAAATCCTGAAAATCGTGCCGGGGCGCGTTTCCACGGAGGTGGATGCACGCCTGTCGTTTGACCGTGAGGGCACCCTCGCCAAGGCTCGCGAGATCATCGGGCTTTATGAGAAGGCCGGAATCCCGCGCGAACGCATCCTCATCAAGATCGCCTCGACCTGGGAGGGCATCAAGGCAGCCGAGCAACTGCAGAAGGAAAAGATCAACTGCAACCTCACGCTCCTGTTCTCGTTCCCCCAAGCCGTCGCTTGTGCCGAATCCGGCATCAAGCTCATCTCGCCCTTCGTTGGGCGCATCCTGGATTGGTACAAGAAGAGCACCGGCAAGGACTATGCCCCGGCCGAGGATCCGGGCGTCAAGTCGGTCACGCAGATCTACACCTACTACAAGAAGTTTGGCTACTCGACGGAGGTGATGGGCGCATCCTTCCGGAACCGCGGGGAGATCACCGAGCTCGCCGGCTGCGACCTGCTGACTATTGCCCCCGCGTTGCTTGGCGAACTGAAAGCCAGCTCCGAGCCCCTTCCCCGCAAGCTCGATCCGTCCGCCGCAAAGGGCGCCGACCTCAAGAAGGTGTCATTCGACGAAAAGGCTTTCCGGTTTGCGCTCAATGAAGACGCCATGGCGACGGAAAAAACCGCCGAAGGCATCCGCCTTTTCTCCGCCGACATTGTGAAGCTCGAGCAGCTCCTGGCGCAAAAACGCGGCTAGGGTCGGTTGGCATGGGGCCGTCGCGGCGGGCAGTGACCGCCGCCAAAAATCTGATGCGGCCCGCTCGGCGGTCTTGGCCTGCCGCCGCTTCCGTATTCCGCCCATCGCCATGTGGTAGGAGCTTGCTTGCACGCAAGCCTTGAGCCCGAATTGCCTTCCACCTGTCTCCACCATGACACAGTTGCCGATCAAAGCCTTCCAATGGGACCTTGCCCGGCAGGTGGAGCGGTTGGATTTCCTCAAAAAACTCCTTCCGCGCTACGCAAAATGGGGCTACCAGGAGCTCTACCTGCACCTCGAGGACGCCGTGAATTACCCGAGCCTCCCGGGGGTTGGTCGCGCCGACGCCTATGCGTACGAGGACTTGGGCGAACTCGTGCTTGCGGCGGCCAAGGCCGGCATCCGGGTGGTCCCGATCGTCAACCTGCTCGGGCATACCCAATACCTCATCAAGCATCCGGACTTGCGCGACCTGAATGAGCTGCGCGACGAACGCGGCGACCCTCTCGTATCAGGTCAGATCTGTCCGCTCCATCCCCGCACTTTGGACGTCGCGGCGCGGCTCGTGCGTGACATGGCGCCCTATTGTACGGCGGGAAAAGTCCATGTGGGCCTGGACGAGTCCTTTCATCTCGGCCGCTGTCCGCGATGCGCTGCGGAGGTGGCGCGCATCGGGCTGGCCCGGCATTTCGCCGGCCATGTAAACCGGTTACATCGTCTGGTTTCCGGAATGGAACTTCAGATGGGGATGTGGGCGGACATGCTCTACTTCGCGCCCGAGGCCATTCCCATGCTGCCCCGCGGCCTGACGGCCTATGATTGGTACTATTATCCCTTCTCCCGGTCACCCAAGGTCGAGTTTTTCAATTTTGCGGAGCGCGATCTCGAGCCCGCGCTGAGGAAACAGGGAATTTCGTATTATGGCTGTCCGATGAACGGGGCATTTCGCTACGAGCCGATGCCCGTTTTCGGCGACCGGCTGGCCAACATTCGCTCCTGGTGGCAGCGCTGTCTGGCGGTCAAGGCCGAAGGCATGCTGATCACCTCGTGGGAAGCTTATCGCCTCGCATTGGAAACCACTACCGTGGTTGACGCGGCGGCGGCCAACCTCTGGCTGCAACCAGCCCAGGACGATGCCACCGGCATGCTGGCGCATGGCATGGAACGTGTGTTTCGGTCTCGGTCCTCCCGCGCCCAAGCCCGCGCCCTGCTGGCGTCGGACGCGCATGCCTTTGCTGGTTATGCACGTTGGGAGATAAACGAACGATGGGATGCGCAGGCGGGGGAAGAATCGGTAAAGCCCTATCTCGCAGAGCTGGCCTTTTTTGAACGGCTCCAAGCCGGAGCATATGACTGGCCCGCGGCCTTTGCGGCGTCGGTAGCATTCCGGATTTACCTGGCAAAGCGCGATGTCTTCGTACGGCAGGCGGCGCGCGAAGTCTTCCAGTGGCGCCGCGAGCTGGCCAAAGGCAACCGAATCGGCGTCGCTCAAGCCATGGCATTAGCCATGGAATCCGTGCGCGCATTTGCCCGTGCGCTGAAGGCGGGTCGGCAAGCGGCCAGGGCCATGTGGAATCGTACGCGCGATCGCCGGGTGCGCGGTCAAAATGAGGCCATCCTCGACGCAGATGCCCAACGGTTGGAGCGTTGGAAAAGCTGGTTGAAACAGGGCGGCAAGGATCCCGGCCTGGCGATGCAGGCCACCCCCCTTTGCGGAAGCTGGCAACTCCAGGTAACGGTGCACAATTTCGCGCCGGCCGTGCAGAAAGTGGTCGTCGAGCAGCAAGATCCGGACGGCTCCTGGCGCGTGCTCACCTCGCGGTATACCATCGAATTCCGAGCTTATGCGGCACGGCGCGCCGCCAAACTGAAACGCGAATTGACGGTCCCGATCTCCGAACCGAACCAAAAGCTGCGACTGAGGGTGGCAGGCACTGGTCAGGTCGCGTTCAGCCACATCATCATGACGGATGGCATTCTCAGGTTGCGCCCGCAAATGCGCGGCCGCCTGCCCCGAACAGTTGTCGGTGTCCCAGCTCCCAGTCTCGGCCTGCCGGACTTGGCTGGTTCAAATCGGCGGAACGAATTGCCGCTGGCTTTCAGTTTGGACCGGCAGCGGTGACCGGGGCTTAGCCCGGATTATGCAATCGTGGTGGAGCGACCTGCTCCTCAGGGGGCTTCTTTCCCAGCGCGCGTCATCAGCGCGTTGGGAAGCTGTCTCGGCAGACTCGGGGTCCCGATCTCGTCGAACGGGCAACGCGCCCACCATTTGATGAGCACTATTTTCCTCTAAAAGCTGCCCTTCAGCGCATTCGAGTCCGCTTAGACTCGGAATCTCGTTTTAGGTGAGCGGACCGTTCTAATATTTACAAATCCGCTTTGCGCTGGACCGCGCGGGATTTGCGATGAAACGCTAAAAATTCGGGTTGAATGTATGACACGGGCATGTTCATTGTTGCCCCGAACACCAAACAGATTGGCCGCCGAAAGGAGGCAATCTGTCCTAACACAACACACACAACCAACTATGAACGCTCGTTCCGTTAGCGATAACGGAGTGCTTCATGCACTCACGCGCATCCGCCAATCGGCGGGTGTTTTTACAATGGCGCTCGTGCTCTCTGTCGGCACAGCGGTATACGGTCAACAGACCTCCGGCTCCATTTATGGCAAGGTAGCCGCCGGATCCACGGTTACGGTCGAAAATACCGCCACGGGTGCGAAACGCGCCGCGACGGCCTCGTCTGACGGCTCGTATCGCATCGGTGCCCTCCCCCCCGGTTCCTACAAGGTCACCTACAATGACGGCACCGCCACCCAGACCAAGGACGCGGATGTCGCCCTCGGCGGCAACACCCTGATCGGCACCGGCAGCGGCGTGCTCGAGCTCGAAAAGTTCGTGGTCGGCGGTCTCTCCGTCAACCCCGTCGACTTTAGCAGCACGGAGTCCGTTTCGGTATTCAACGAGAAGCAGATCGACCTGCTCCCGATCGCGCGTAATCCCACGTCCGTCGCCCTTCTGGCCCCCGGCACCACCCTCGGTGACACCGCCTTCGGCAACCTGGCGTCCTTCGGTGGCGCGTCCGTCGCGGAGAACGCCTATTTCGTTAACGGATTCAATATCAGCAATTTCCGCAACGGCTTGGATCCGGCCACGGTTCCGTTCGAATTCTACAGCCAGTTCGAAGTGAAGACCGGTGCTTATTCCGCCGAATTCGGCCGTTCGACCGGTGGCGTCATCAGCGCATCCACCAAGAGTGGTTCCAACGAATACCATGCCGGTGCCAACGTCTACTGGCAGCCCTCGGCTGGTTATGACAACGCCCCGAACTCCTATTATGTGAATTCGACCGGCGCTACGGTTCCCCTCGTTTACAACTCCGCCGACGAACGTGAGCAATTCACGGCAAACATCTACGCCAGCGGCCCGCTCTGGAAGAACAAGATCTTCTTCTATGGCCTGTATCAGCTGCGCGACAACTCCCAGGAAGACGTGACCACGAACGGCACGCAGCACCTGACCCAAACCTCCGACGATCCGTTCTGGGGTGCCAAGCTCGATATCACGCCCTTTGACGGCCATCGCTTTGAGTTCACCGCCTTCCGTGACAAGTCCCGCCTGACCGGCGAACAGCTCGGTTACGACCTTGCCACCGGCAAGATCATCCCCGGCACGCCGGCCATCACCTACACCGATCGCGGCGGCACCACCAAGATCGGCAGCTACACCGGCACCTTCTTCGAGAAACTCACCATCCGCGCCCTGTACGGCAAGAGCACGCAGAACCTCACGGACAGCGGCTCCGAGGACGCCAAGCCCTTCATCTATGACGGCCGTTCCGGCAGCTTGGTGTTTGTCCAAGGCAATCCCAACCTGACGGTTTCCGCTGCGGAGGACGAACGCGAAGCCATGCGCTTCGACGCCGAATACGCCTTCGACCTGTGGGGCACGCACCGCCTGAAAGCCGGTCTGGACCGCGAAGACAACCTCTCCGTCGACAGCACCTTCTACTCGGGCCACCTCTACTGGCGCTACTATGCGATCCCCAGCAGCGGTCAGATCAACGGTGTCACGGTTCCCTCGCCCAACGTCGGCGCAGTCCGCGAGCGCGTTTACGAAAACGGCGGCCGCTTCTCGGTCAAATCAGATGCCTGGTATGTTGAAGACAATTGGTCGCTCATGAATGACCGCATGAACCTCCGGTTGGGCCTCCGCAGCGAGTCCTTCGAGAACCTCGATGCGCAGGACAAGACCTTCATCAAGATCGACGGCCAGAAGGCTCCCCGCCTCGGCATGTCCTATGACGTGAATGGCGACAAGAAGACCAAGCTCTTCATTAACTGGGGCCGCTACCACCTGCCGGTCGCTTCCAACACCAATGTCCGCCTGGCTGGCGGCGAATTCTTCACCGAGAAGTACTTCGTCCTGACTGGCACCGACGCCAATGGCCCGATCAAGGGCGCCCAGCTCGGTGCGACCTCGATCCTGTCCGACGGCAGCGTGCATGACCGCCGCGAGATCGTCGACATGGACATCTCCCCGATGTACCAGGACGAATGGGTGGCTGGCGTCCAGCACGCGGTGAACAAGGACTTCGCCCTGAAGGTCGCCTTCACGAAGCGTTCGATCAGCGGCACCGCCATGGATGACATGCTGGTGGACGGCGCCCTGCAGACCTGGGCCCGTGCCAACGGTTTCCCGACCTACACCTTCAGTGGTGCGCACGCCTACGTCCTCGCCAATCCCGGCCGCCCGATCCACATGTTCTGGGACTTCAACGGCAACGGGACACTGGATTCCAATGAGGAGGCCCACCTGACGGTCGACCAACTCGGCTATCCGACTGCGGTCCGCCGCTACTATGCGCTTGAGCTCGCGGCCGAGAAGGTGTGGGACGGCAAGTGGAATGCCCAGCTCTCATACACCTGGTCGCAATCCTACGGTAACTACGAGGGTTGGGTGCTTTCCGACAACGGTCAGGACGACGCGGGTATCACCCAGTTGTTCGACTCCCCCGACCTGACCCGCAACACGTATGGCAAGCTGCCGAACGATCGTCGCCACCAGTTCAAGTTCTTCGGCGCCTATGCGATCAATCCTGAACTGACCCTGGGCGTCAACGCGCTGCTGGCCTCCGGTCGTCCCATCAACAAGATCGGCACCTACAACGACAGCATCCTCGGTACCAGCTACGGTGCTTCGTACCTGCTCGTTCCGCGTGGTTCCGCCGGCACGACCGACTGGCAGTTCCGCACGGACCTGTCGCTGGTCTATCGCCCGAAGTGGAGCAAGGATCGGATGACCTTCAGCCTCGACATCTTCAACGTGCTGAACGGCAAGGCCGCCACCGAGGTTGTCGAAACCTACAACAACGCCGCGGGTGGTCTCGACCTCTCCTACGGCAAGGCTTCCTCCTGGCAGACACCGCGCTACATGCGCTTGTCGGCCAGCTTCGAGTACTAAGCCGAACTCGAAGGTTTGCTTCCCCACTCCCGCTCGCAAGAGCGGGAGTTTTTTTTGCCTGTCGACGGCAACCCTAGAGCGGTTTCAAAAATGTCGTAGCCGGCAATGCCTGGACAAAAACAAATCTCCCGCCTCCGTCATTCGGTAGTGGGTCCATTTGGTTCTTTCGCGGTGATTTGAATGTAGGGTCGGCGCTTGCGCCGACCTCATGCGCGAGGTCGGACCAAGGTCCGACCCTACATCGGACTGAGATGGACCCACTGCCCGTCATCCTGAGCAACGCGAAGGATCCAAGCTGGGGATGCAATCAGCGCCTACTGCTTTGATCCTTCTCCCGCAGCTGCGGGATCAGGATGACGGTGGAGAGAATGGGGTGTGGGCGCTTGGAACGGCTATAGTTCATTTTGAACCGCTCTAAGCGCACCGCCGCCTACAAGGCTGCCTTCAGGCGTCGCGCCTCCCGAAGCGCCGTCTCCGCGTCCGCGGCGAGGACGTTGAAATGCCCCATCTTCCGGCCCGGCCGGGCCTCCGCCTTCCCGTAGAGGTGAAGACGAACCTTCGGATCATTCGCCAGTGCCGCCCAATTGGGTTCTCCGGTAGACCAGGCATCGCCCAGGACGTTCACCATCACCACGGGCGATTGAAGCGTGACCGGCCCGAGCGACAGTCCGCAAATGGCCCGCGCCTGCTGCTCGAATTGGGAGGTCGCACAGGCATCCAAGGTGTAGTGTCCGCTGTTGTGCGTGCGGGGAGCCAATTCGTTGACCAGCACCTCGCCCGCCTTCGTGACGAAAAACTCCACGCCGAGCACCCCGACCAGTCCAATCCGGTCCGCGATCTTCCGCGCCATGGCTTCCGCCGCGTGGCTCACCGCGACGGGCACGCGGGCCGGCACGATCGAAAAATCCAGGATGTGGTTCGTGTGGATGTTCTCCGCCACCGGGAAAACGGCGGTCTCGCCCTGCTCGGTCCGCGCCACGACCGCGGAAACCTCACAGGCGAAGTCCACGAATTGCTCGATCACGACCGGCTGGCCGCCGAATCGCTTCAACGCCGCGGGCAGGTCGGCCGCGGTCATCACCTTCAACTGGCCTTTGCCGTCGTAGCCAAAGTCCGCGGTTTTGACCACGCAGGGCACGCCGACCGCCTCGATTCCCACCGCGAGGTCGCCGCTGCCCGCGACTTCGGCAAAGCGGGCATGCGGAAAGCCGTTTGCCCGAAGCCAGTTTTTCTCCCGCGACCGGTTCTGGGCTGTTTCCAGCACGCCCCAATGCGGGCGCAACTTCGTCAGGCCTGCAATGGCGCGCAGCGGCGCGGAAGGGACATTCTCGAATTCATAGGTGACGACTTCGCACTCCCCGGCAAAGGCGCTGAGCGCGGCCAAATCCTCGTAAGGTGCATTGACCTCCTGGTCGGCCACGGCTCCCGCCGGGCATCTCTCCTGCGGTTCATAGACATGGATGCGTCCGCCAAGCCGCTTCACCGCCTGGGCCAGCATGCGACCGAGCTGGCCCCCGCCCAGCACGCCAATCGTCCGTCCCGCCAGAATCGCCGATGGGCCGCTCACGGCAGTTTCATCTTCAGGACCTTGCCGGTCTGGACGGTACGAAACTTGCGCCACTCCCGCTGGGTGCGGGCGTCGCTCTGCGCCAGCAGCGAGGCGGCGAAAAGGGCGGCGTTGATCGCGCCGGCCTTGCCGATGGCAAACGTCGCCACCGGCACCCCGCCCGGCATCTGGGCGATGGAGAGCAACGAATCGAGCCCTTTCAGCGCCTTGGATTCCACCGGCACACCCAGCACGGGCAGCGTGGTAAACGACGCGGTCATGCCCGGGAGGTGGGCGGCTCCCCCGGCCCCGGCGATGATGACCTTCAAGCCGCGCCGCTCGGCGGATTCGGCGTAACTCACCATCAGCTTCGGGGTGCGATGGGCGCTCACCACCCGCTTCTCATAAGGCACCCCCAATGCCTCCAAGGTCGCCGCGGCATGCTGCATCGTCTCCCAATCCGAGGAGCTGCCCATGATGATTCCAACGAGTGCTTTCGCCATAGGCTACAAGGCTGTAGGGGAAAAACCGCGCCATCGGCAAATGAAAAGGCGGGGCATTTCGCCCCGCCCGGCTGTCACCCCGCCTCAAAGGAGCGACATTCCCTTCGGCACTTTGACAATAGTGGTGCCGGCCACCTTGTCGTGCCAGGATTGCCGCTCGTCATCGAACGCGACCCAGATGAAACCCAGTCCCGCCATGATCAGGGACATGAAGGAGGTAATTGACCGCACGATGGCCACGCCCCAATCGATCGGCCGGTCGTCCAAGCGCACCACTTTCAGGCCGCAGATTATGCCGCCGATGGTCGTGCCCTTCAGCTTCCACATGATCGGGTGGTATGCGACCCAGAGGAGGAAATTGATCCCTGGTCCGCCATGGTAATTGAGTATCCCATGCAGGAGGATCGCCAGCGCCACGAAGACCAGGACAAAGTCGAGCAAAGCGGCGGCCACGCGAATCCAGAAGCCCGCCCGCGGCAGGGTCGCCGCGGAAATCACCGCCGGCGCGGCGAATGCAGGCGGAATCGGTCCCCCCATCGGCGGCGGCACTGCACCGGCCGTGCCCGGCTCGGCGAATGATGGCGCGGTGGTCGCACCCGCCCCGGCGCCCGCGAAGGCGGTGGCTTGTCCCATCGGGGTCACCACCACCGGCTTGGGCGGACGATTCGCCTTGGCCTGGCTGATGAGGGTATAGATCACCACGCCCAGCCCAAGGATACCGAGCAACTTGTAGGTGATGAAGCCAACGATCGGGATGGTGTAGAGTCCCATCACGATCAATCCGCCGATGAGCACGCCAAACACGGGATGAGCCAGGGGGCCGTCACCCAGCAACTTCGTGAACCGGCGGCCCAGCCAGGCCAACATCACCAGCTTGCCGAACAGGGAAAGCAACATGAGCCCGAGTGAAAACACCGGGATCAGGACCACCCCAATCGCGATCGCGATGGTCACGGCCATCAGGATGTAGGCCACGGGCGTCAACAGGAGGGCCAACAACGCCGTGAGGAGCGAGGATCCCGGCCGCTGTTCGAAAGTTTCCACGCACTTGTTCACGCCGGCGGGCGCAATCAAGGCGACGACGGCGTAGAAAGCCAGGAAGGCCAGCGCGACGCACCATGCCCAAAGCACATCCCGGTGGAAAGCCAGCGGCCGGCCGTATAGCAGGCACTCGTGCAACCAGGTGGCTAGCGGGCCGAAATCGAAACGTCCACCGGCGACGGCGATGTGCCGGATCTCCCCCTTGAGGACCGCACCCTCGGCGCGCTCGAACTTGCCGCCGACGCACACGACGTCGCCGTGCACCACGGCCTTCGGGCCGAGTTCGACGTTGCCGAGCACGGTGACGACTTCCCCGTGCACCTCACCGTTGACATAGGTGTTGCCGAGCACGGAGACAACCGCGTCCCCCACCGAGCCTCCCGTCACCTTGCTGCCGCCCATGATGGAAACGACCGCGTCGTTCACCTCGCCGGCCGAAGTCGACGAACCAAGGATTGAAATGACGGCTTCCGCGCTTTCGCCCTCCCCGAGCGTGCTGTCGCCGCCGATGCTGAAACGTTCGCTGTTGTGCCGCAAATGGCGCCGCCCATGACTCCGGCCATTGTCGCCATCGTCGGCGGACTCCTCTTCCGGCTTCGCGCTGGTTTCGGCGGGACTTTGCCTGGCCTCGTCGGCCGTCAGTTCGCGCATGGGCTTCTCTACCGGTTCTTCGTTCGCCGCGGCGACGGGCGGCGGAGTGGCGGGGACCGCCGGGCTGCTGGGTGCAGGCGGGGCCGCGGGCGCCGCGACATTCTTCTCCGGCTCGGCCGGCTTGTCTTCGGCGCGCAGGACATATCCCCCCGCCAGGCCCAGGGCAAACAGCAGCAGGAATACTGATTTTGGATGACGGACAGTCTTCATGAAAGCGGGATCAATTGTTCCGGTAGAGATAACGGTAGGCGACGGTGCCCAGGCCGAGGAAGGTGGCGTACATCGCGGCGATGAAAGCCAAACCACCATAAAGCCAGAGGGGCGGGATGCCGGCAGCGACTTGGTAGATAAAATGCATCACCCAGCCGCCGGCCGCGACCAGACGCGTCACCCAGCCGAAACCGGTCACCACTTCCTGGCCGACCGCCTCGACTGCGGCTCCCTGGCTCAACAGATAAAACACGGCCACCACTGCCGCCGCCGCCGCGGTGCCAACCGCCATGAAGGAGGCGCGCACCGGCGCGGGCCAGTAGCTCCAGCTCTTGTGGTACCAGGCGATGTGGGCGCGGCGTTCGATCTCGGCCAATACCCGCGCCTCGAGGGTGCGGGGCGCCCGGCGCAGCGGGAGGCTGGTCAGCTCGCGATGGATCAATTGCTCGAGCTGGGCGGGGGATTGCGCGCGCGCCCCTGCCTTCGCCTCGAGCGACGCCTGCAGGCGGGCCTCGAAGCCGGCGGGGGCCTTGCGTGGCGGCAGCGCGCGCAGTTCGCGGTGGATGAATTTCTCGAGTTCCTCGGGTGTCATTTTAGGGTCCATGGGGCACCTTCAGGTTGCGAATCTTTCGTGGGTGGCGCCGCTGCGCAGCAGTACCTTGGCCAGCGCCTCGCGGCCGCGCAGGATGTCTGTCTTGACCTTGCTGAGTGAAACACCGGTTTTCTTGGCGATGTCCTCGTAGGGCATGTCTTCGAAATGATAGAGCACGAGCGGCACGCGCTGGTGCGCGGGCAGCTTCTCCAGCGCCCGCTCAACCCATTCCCGCCGCTCGGATGAGTCGACCCCGCTGAAAAACGTGTCGGGTGCCGCGAATTCGACCTCCTTCTCCGCCCCCTCGTCGTCGCGGTGGACCAGGTCCGAGAAGAAGCTCCAGCGTTTCTTGTAGCGCTGGATGTGGTTGATCGAGAGGTTGGTCGCCACGGTCTTCAGCCAGCCGCCCGCCGTCGGGCTTGTGCGCAAGTTGTCGAAGTGTTCGTGGGCCTTGATGAATACGTCCTGCGCAATGTCCTCCGCCTGCGTCTCGTTGCCGATGAGCCGCACCGCCGTGGAGTAGACCATGTCTTGGTAATTGCGCATGAAGGTGGTGAAATCGAGCGGTTCCGCGGCTACTTCCGCGTCTGCGTTGGTTGTGTGCACGGGTGTGTCATCGTTCTCCTTAACAACCCCCTTCCCGCCCTGAAAGTCGCAGGAATCTTGCGACACGGAGGCCTCCTGCGCCGGATCTTTTGCCTCGTCCGCCATCTCGGGCCCTCCTTCCATACGTTGTTGGAAGCCAATGAATAGCTCATTGGCCTTGGTTGCCAATGCCCGCATCTTTTTGGCCGTGAGGCCCAATGTTTCCAATCTTTCCGGAGTTTGCTCCCAATGGCTGGCTTCGCCGAGCAAGCCGTGCCCCACATTTGCGACCACTCCGCTCACCACGTTGAGCAGACACGCGAGCCGGTCGGCGGCGTCGCCCCCTCCCGCCATGTAGTGTCCCCGGATCGCCGTGATTATCTCTTCCGGAAACCGCCATTCCCGCAAAACCAAGGCCGCCACTTCGCAGCTTCCAATTCCGAAAATCCGGGCCTCCCACGCTTCATAGTCACGGTCGCGTGCCGGGTGGTAGGCCTCAATCCCCGGCCAACGATCGGCCAGCCGGTCACAAACGAACAAGCCCAGGGGTCGCACCAGGCCCGCCGTATAGGCCAGGCGCGGATCGATCCGGCACTCGAGGGCCAGCTGCTCGCAGACGAATGCCGTGTGAAGCATGTTCTCGCGCAGCCAATCGGCTTCGATGCCGTAATGCTCCAAGGCTCGTTCAGCCAGCTGCGCGCCAGCCACATAACCCGTCAGTTGAAAAATCTCCCGGTAACCCAGCCGCGAAACCGCTTCCTCGACCGAGCCCGTCGGTTGCTCGCTTCGGTAAACCACGCTGTTGCTCACCCGGAGAATGTGCGCCGATAACGCGGCATCCCGCTTGATCAGTTCCGCGATGCCCGCCAGCGGGCTGTTCGGGTCGCGCAGCATCCGGCTCAATTCCGCAAAGACGCGCGGGGTCGACGGCATGGCGCCGGCGATCTCAAGGATCCTCTCGCGAATAAGGGCGGGGGATTCGGCCATGAAACTTCCTACCATGGCATCGCACCAAGCACCATGAACTTAAGCAAGCCGGTTGGATGGGACTGTTTTGACGTCGAGTTCACCATTGGCCCGTTCATTTGGCGGCTAAAGCGCCTGATTAGTGGCCGTATTGCCCGCCGGCCGGCCCGGGGCACCCTTGCGTATTTATGACACAACGGGAAACTGGCTGAAAACGCCGACATGTCCGCCTTCCTTACTCCCGACCCCAATCTCGAATCTGCCATCAAAGCCAAGGGCGACCAGCTTTTCGCCCTCATGGACCAGCAGCCGCCCCCGGCGCTGTTTTCCAAAAAGGGCGCCTACGCGCGCCTGATGGAATGGTCCATGAAGGACCCGGCTTTCAAGACCCAGCTCTTCCGTTTCGTTGACGTCCTGCCCACCCTCCGGTCCTCCGGCGAAATCGTCCGCCACCTGCAGGAATACCTCGGGGACAAGGCGGTCGAACTGAATCCCGCCCTCAAGGCCGGCCTCGCCGCATCCTCGTTCGCGCCGGGCCTGGTCGCATCGCCGGTGAAGGCCCAGATCGTTGACATGGCCAACCAGTTCGTCGCGGGCGAATCGGGCGAAGACCTCATCAAGCAGATCAAGCGCAACGCCAGGCTCGGGCTCGCCACCACGATCGACCTGCTGGGCGAAACCGTCGTCAGCTCCGCGGAAGCCGATGCCTTTCTCGCGCGCAACCTCGAGGTGCTCGACTCGGTTTCGAAGTACTTCGCCAAGGAGCCCACCCCCGCGTTCAGCGACCTCGGCCCCAAGGGCCCGCTCCCGCGCCTCAACCTCTCGGTCAAGATCTCGGCGCTGACTCCCGACGTGCACCCCGCCGACCCGGAAAACTCCATCGTTGCCCTCAAGGAACGCTTCCGGCCGATCCTCCGCCGCGCCGCCGAGGTGGGCGCGCTGATCAACTTCGACATGGAAAGCTACAAGCTGAAGGACCTCACGCTGGCGCTTTTCAAATCCATCTTCGAGGAGCCCGAGTTTCGCCAGCAACCCGCCATCGGCATTGCGATCCAGGCATACCTCCGGGACTGCGAGCGCGATCTCCGTGACCTCGTGGCGTGGGCCCGCCAGCACCACCGACCGCTCAACATCCGCCTCGTGAAGGGCGCCTATTGGGACTACGAGACCATCCTCGCCCAACAGCGCGACTGGCCGGTACCGGTTTGGTCGCGCAAACCGGAGTCCGACGCCAACTACGAGAAGCTCACGCTCTTCCTCCTCGAGAACATCGACATCGTCACGCCGAACTTCGCCTCGCATAACGTTCGCTCCTGCGCGCACGCCATCGCCCAGGCCGAGCGCCTCGGCGTCGATCCCCGCGCCTACGAGTTCCAGGCGCTTTACGGCATGGCGGACGAACTGAAACTCTCGCTCCTCCAGATGGGCCACCGGGTCCGCGAGTATTGCGCCATCGGGGAGTTGCTTCCCGGCATGGCCTACCTGGTCCGCCGCCTGTTGGAAAACACCTCCAACGAGGGCTTCCTGCGCCTGAAGAACATGGGCGAGGCCACGAAGGACGCCTTGCTGGCCAATCCAGTCACCCAAATCGCCTCCGCCCCGGCGCCACTGTCACGCCCGGAACCCGCGCCCGGCACCTTCGCCAACGCCGCCAACACCGACTTCTCGCAGGCGCCGAATCGCGAGAAGCAGAAGGCCGCGCTCGCCGCCGTCACCTCTCAGCTTGGCAGGAAGTGGCCGCTGGTCATCGCCGGCAAGCGCATCGCGGACCGGGAGTATGTCGCCTCGGTCAACCCCGCCAAACCCTCGCAGGTCATTGGCCATTGGGCGCGCGCCACGGTCGCTGACGCCGATGCGGCCGTTGCCGCCGCGCAGGCGGCTTTCCCCCGTTGGCGGGCGACGCCCGTGGCTGACCGGGCCCGGATCCTGGAGAAGGCGGCCGACCTCATGGAATCGCGCCGGATGGAGTTGAATTCCCTCCTGATTCTCGAAGCCGGCAAACCCTGGCTGGAGGCTGATGGCGACATTTCGGAGGCCATCGACTTCTGCCGCTTCTACGCCGTGGGGATGCGCAAGCTCGGCACGCCGGCCGTCACGCAGGCCGTGCCCGGCGAACGGTGTGTGCAAACGTGGACCCCGCGCGGGGTCGGCGTGGCGATCGCCCCATGGAATTTCCCGCTGGCGATCCTGACCGGCCTGGTCGTGGCCCCGCTGGTCGCCGGCAATTGCGTCATCATGAAGCCTGCCGAACAGACATCCGTCATCGGGGCCACCTTGATGGAAGTCCTCACCGAAGCCGGCGTTCCGGCCGGCGTGCTGGCGTTCCTCCCGGGCCATGGTGAGGACATCGGCGCCCACCTGACCGGGCACAAGGACGTGGATTTCGTGGCCTTCACGGGCTCGCGGGCCGTCGGCTGCAAGATTTGGGAGACGGCCGGTCGCACCCTGCCCGGGCAGGCCAACCTCAAGAAGGTCGTCTGCGAGATGGGCGGCAAGAACGCGCTCATCATCGACAACGACGCGGACCTCGACGAGGCCATCCCCGCCGCGCTCTACAGTGCCTTCGGGTTCAGCGGCCAAAAATGCTCCGCGCTCTCGCGTCTCATCGTGCTGGACGAGGTCTACGATTCCTTCGTCGAGCGCTTCCTGTCCGCCTGTCCCAGCCTCCCGGTCGGCGATCCGGCGCTGCCCGGCACGGTCGTCGGACCGGTCATCGACGCCGACGCCCAGAAGAAGATCCTCGGCCTGATCGAACAGGGCAAGAAGGAGGCCACGCTCGCCTTCCAAGGCACCGCGCCCGCCGGCGGCTACTTTGTGCCGCCCACGGTCTTCACGAACGTCAAACCCACGCACCTCATCGCGCGCGAGGAGATCTTCGGGCCCGTCATCGCCATCCTGCGCGCCAGGGACCTCGACGAAGCCTTCGCGTACGTCAACGGCACCGACTACGCGCTCACCGGCGGTCTCTTCTCGCGCAGTCCCCGCGCGCTGGAGCGGGCGCAGCAGGAACTGCTCGTCGGCAACCTCTATCTGAACCGCGCCATCACCGGTGCCATCGTCGAGCGCCACCCCTTTGGCGGATTCAAGATGTCCGGCGGCGGCACCAAGGCCGGGGGCAAGGAATATCTCCAGAATTTCCTGTTCCCACGCGTCGTGGTTGAAAACGTCATGCGCCGGGGTTTCACGCCGCCGACCGAATGATGGAGGGCCCATCTCCTGATGGGCCGCGGCCCGGTGGCCGCCGGGCCTGCACTCCTACCCCCGCACCGCGCTGACCACTTGGTAGAGGCCGAGCGCCGCCATGAGCAGCGAAGCGACCACCAAACAAGCGAAGGAAAAGCCGCCCGCGCGCAGCTCGCGATGCGGGTTCTTGAAATGGAAGTAGATCGCGGCGCCCGCCAGGAACGGCAGCATCAGGCCCTGTCCCACCGCGCCGACAAACACCAGGCTCACCGGCGCGCCGACGACGATGAACACCGTCGTGAAGGCAATGGGCAGCGCAATGCAGGCGTATTTCAGCCAGCGTCCGCGTTCGGCGGGATCGCGATAATGTTTCACCTGGAACAAATCGAGCGCATCCACCGCCAGGCGCGCATTGGACGCCGTCGCGCCGAAGATCGTCGAATAGAGCACCGCGAAGGCCCCGACCAGGAACATCCAGAAGCTCCACTCGCCAAAGACCCCGCGATACATCAGCGACAGCGTTTCGATCATCTGGGAGTTGTCCACGATGACGTGCTTCGCATGCAGGATCGCGGCGCCGAGGAGGTAGAAGGCCAGCGTCGTCCCCGTGTAGAGGGCGAAGCAGACCCAGGCATCGAGCCGCATGATCTTCAGCCAGCCTTTCGCGTTTTCCCGCCATTCGACGGTCCCGTCATCCGGTCCGATGCTTTTGGCGTATCCCTTCTCCAGGCACCAGTAGGGGTAATAGATCAACTCCGAGGCGCCCACGCCGATGATGCCAAAGGCCGCGAACGCCGTGACCAGTTTGTCCGGCAGCCCAAAGGTGAAGCCTTCGGCCAGCTGCGCCGCAGTCACGGCGTATTCGGTTCGTTGCATCATCACGACGGCGAGTACCGTCGCCATCGTGAAGATCGCCACAAACGCCGTCGACAACCACTCGATCAATCCGTAGCGGCCGACCACCAGCAGGCCCGCGGTGGCCGCACCCACCAGCACGGCGATGACGTTGATTGGCAGCGTGAGGCCGCCGAGCGCAAAGACGCGCGCCACTCCCCCGACCATGCCCGCGACCTGGAACACCAGCGACAGGTACATCGCCAGCCACAACCACAGCACCCAGGAGACAATGGCGCGCGGTCCCGGCAGGGTGTTGAGGCCCACGAGGGTCGACTGCCCGCGCAGGACCGCCTGCCGGCCCAGTTCGATCTGGACGAACACCTTCAGCAGGCACCCCAGGACGATGAACCAGAGCAGCTTGAACCCCTGCTCGGAACCCAGTTTGGGCGTCACGATCAGTTCGCCGGAGCCGACAATGACCGCACTGATGATCAAACCCGGTCCGATTTGCCGCAACACGCCGGTGAAATGCGCCGGTGGCGGCACGCGGGTCGGGGCGAGGGCGGTCATATTTTGGGCGTAAGCGGGGCCGGACTTCGACCGGCCCAAGGGGTAGGGCGAGGCGGGGGCCGGTCAAGGACCGGCCCTACTCAATGTCCTCCGCCGGCCTGGTGTTCCTGGATGTACTCCTGCTTGAGCCCGAACTGCTCGGGTGCATGCAGCACCAGCATCTTCATGCGGATGTCGCCGGGCACGGCGGCGGCGGTGGCCTTCGATATCACCACCATCAGGGCAATCGCCAGCGGCACGGTCCAGATCGCCGGCTGCTCGCAGAGGATGCGGAGGAGGGGGTGGGCGGCGAAGAAATCGTTCAGGCCCTTGAAGCCGGCAAACACCTTCCCCATGGGGCCTTTGTCGAGGGCCAGCGTCGCGAAATTCGTCAGCGCGGCGGCGACGAGCGCGCACAGGCCGCCGGTGAGCATGCCCGTGGCCGCGCCTTTCATCGTCATCCCCCGCCACCACACGCTCATGAAAAGCAGCGGGAAATAGCTGGCCGCCGCGATCGCGAAGGCCTGGCCCACCATGAAGTTGATTTCCAGCGGTTCGACGAAACAGCCCAGGCCGATGGCGACGCCGCCGATCAGGACGGCGGCAAATCGGAAGGCGACGAGGCGCTCCTGCGGATTGGACTGCGGACGCAGCATCCGGCCGTAAACATCGTGGGCGAGCGCACCGGTCATCGAGACGAGCAATCCGCTAAAGGTGCTCATGAAGGCCGCGAACGCGCCGGCGCACGTGATGCCGCTGAGGATCGAGCCCAGCACCCCATACCTGGCCGCGACCAGCGTCGGCAGCTCGAGCACGACCTTGTCCGTCCCCTTGGCGCCGATGCCCGAATAGAGTTCAGGCATGAAATTGCGCCCGATCGCGCCGAAGACCGGCGGGAACACATAGAAGACACCAATCAGGATCATCACCCACATGGTGGTGCGTTTGGCGGCCACGCCGTCGGGGTTGGTGTAGAACCGCACCAGGATGTGCGGCAGGCCGGCCGTGCCGCACACGAGCGCCATGATGAGCGAGTAGGTGTAGAGGAGCGAATACGGCCGCTGGTGCTCGGCGAGGTAGGCGGCGCGCTGGTCGGCCGGCAGCGCGGCGGCGGCCGCGTTGACCGCCTTGGTCGTCAGCGGGCCGAACGGCGCGGTCCAGACTTCGTCCTTGGGCGCTTTTTCGACCAGCGGCTTGCGCACCACCGCGGACGCGGCGGGCGTTTCCTTCGTGGCATTGGCGCCAATGTGCCCGTTGTAGAAGCCAAGCACCGACATCAGCACGAAAACCGGCACGCTGATCGCGAACATCTTCATCCAGTACTGGAAGGCCTGCACCAGCGTGATGCCCTTCATGCCGCCGAGCGCCACGTTCAGCGTGATGACGGCGCCGACCAGCACCACCCCGGCCCAATAGGGCATCCCGGGAAAGATGTAGGCGAGCGTCACGCCCGCACCCTTCATCTGCGGCATGGTGTAGAAGAACCCGATGAAGAGCACGAAGCAGACGGCGATCTTGCGGAACAGCGGCGAATCGTACCGGCCCTCGGCAAAGTCGGGAATCGTGTACGCCCCGAATCGCCGCAACGGACCCGCGATGAACAGCAGCAGGAACAGATAGCCACAGGCATAACACACCGGGTACCACAGCGCGTCGTACCCGGACGACATCACCATGCCGGCCACGCCCATGAACGAAGCCGCCGACAGGTACTCGCCGGAGATGGCGGACGCGTTCCAACCCACCGACACCGAGCGGCCGGCCACGAAGAAATCGCTCGCCGTCCTGGACTGTTTGGCGGACCAGAAGCCCATGCCGATGGTCACGACCACCGTGATGAACGAAAAGGCGAAGATCCACGGATCGACACCATTGAGAAATGCGAGGGCGGAAATCATGGCGTCAGCGTTTGACCGAGTTGACCTCGTCCTGCTCGAGGGCGATCGAGCGCTTGATGAAGCGCCAGGAGATGATCCACACGAACGGGAAGAAGAGCACGCCGAGGATGAGCCAGCTGAGCGTAAACCCGGCCACCCGGGTCGCCATCAGGGCGGGCGCATAGTAATTCAACAACGGGAGTCCGAGCAGCGCGACCAGGAACGTCGCGGCGCAGGCAATGGAAAGTTTGAGTTGGCGGCGCATCAGCGTGTGCAGGAACTCCTCGCTGTGCACCCGGTCGTCGTGGGGGTTCGGGGTGGCCATGAACCCCTCACCATGCTCATCGCCCGCACGCTGACAACTCCTTGTTAAGCGGGTCATGTCCTAACGATGGACGCCGCCCGGCGCCCCTTTGGGGAAAAGTCCGGAGGGCTCACGTCCCCGCGCCCCCTTGGCGCTCACCGATTCACGCCGGGACCGCAAACCCGCGGGCCCGTACCGGCGGGTCGCTTACGCCGCCTGCGCCCACTCGATCGCCGCGAAACGCTCGAACTGCCGGCGGGCATCCGCAATGACGCCCTCCAGCTGGCCGGCATCCAGGCCGGCAAGCGCACACATGGCGTCGTCCCGCCGCCAGCCCGTCGACTCGCCCGGCAGCGCTTGCTGCCATTCGGCCGCCACCGCACAGGCCAGATGCAGCACGGCGGCGCCGGCGCTGAATTCGCCGGCGGTCTCGGGGGTGACATGCGTGCAGATGGCTCCCGAGATATCGAAGGGAAACCGCCAATGGTCGAGCAGGACGGCCGCCGCTTCGGGCGATGTGGTGCCATGGATGGATTTCTCCCAGGCAAAGACACTGGGTTGGGCCGCCTCACCCGGATACCGTACGGCTCCGGTATGATTGTTCATGAGAATCTTGCCGAGGTTTCGCAGCAGGCCGGCGGAGTATGCGCCGCCACTGTTGCCCCCGATCTGCCCGGCGATGGCCGAGGCCAGCGAGCCGACCGCCACGGCATTTTGCCAGAGACGCGCGGCGGCGATGCCGTAGTTCGTGAGATCCCCTTGGAAGACCTGGCGCGACACGACCAAGCCAACCAGCTGGTTAATCTCGCCAAAACCCACGCGGGCCACCGCCTCGTCGAGGGTCTGGCTGCGCGACCGCAGGCCATAAAGCGCGCTGTTGCTCAGCCGGATGATCTGGAACGTCAGCGCGGGATCGACCCGCAGCAGCTCGACGATGTCGTCGAGATCGGTGTCCGCGTCGTCCAGCATCGCCCGCAGGCGGCTGAAAATTCCGAGGGCTGGCGGCAGCTTGCTGCCGAGCGATACAATCGTGTCATGACTTAAGCTCATAGGGGGGCGGCCAGTTACATCGGCACAATTCACCATGCCTTAAGCCCGCCTTAACCAAGGGCGGGACGACGGGTCGGTTTGCGGCCCGGGCCACTCCCCGAGATTTCGTCGACCGAAACCGCTGCCGACAGCCGCTGCCCCCTGGTCTCAGCCAACCCATGCAGTTCAAGCCGACCTCCAGTGGAAAAACGAACGCATCAGAAGGTGGAGCGCGTTGCTCCCCAACGCGCTGAGGATGTCCGCTGCGGAAAAAGCATCCTGGGAAGCTGGTCGCTCCACCCTCAACTCGTACGAAACAGCGGCACTGTAGCCGGCCTCGCTGAGGCCGGTCCGGGGTCACCGACCCCGGCTACAACCACACCGTTTCTTCCTGCCCGGAGCAAAACGCGTTCCGCGGTTGGGGCTGCATGGTCCAGGCTCAGAATCCAAGCATCTGGAGCGGCGCCATTTTTACGCTGAACCGCTCGTCGAACGGCTTGACGCGTTTCCAATCCGTCCGGGTGCTCACGGCATCGGCGTCGACCGGGATCGCCAGGAAAGACACCCCGAAAGTGCCGGAGATCGATTTCATCACCGGGCCAAAGGCGGGATCAACCACGGCAAATTCGGCGGTGGCCTCGCCGGCGTTCATCCGGACCAGCATTTTCATGTGGAAGGGCTTCTTGACGCGCATCATCGCCTTTTCGACCTGCCCGGTCTGCTTGTTCAGCTGAACCAGGAACTGGAAATTCTCCGTCGGAAAATCCGCGCGAGTCGACTTGACCGGCACCTCAAACGTCAGGCGCTCCGCGGTGTCCTCGGCGACCGTGGCTTTTGCAGGGTCCGCACCGGTACGCTCCGGGATGACGGTCGGCTTCGGCGCCTGTCCATTCGCCCGGGCCTCCGCCCGGGCAAATGCCGCCTTCGCACTCTTTTCCCGTTTTTCGTTCTTTTCGCGACATTTCCTGAGTTCCTTGCGGGAGGGCGGCTTCCCATCCACGGGCAATGCCGTGTATTGTTCGGCGTAGGGCTTCGAGGGATCAAAGCGCACGATCGTGGTCGTGCGCCGCCGGCCCTTCCGGACCGTGATGGTGGTGGTTTCAGTGTAGGCCCAACGGTCGACGTCCTGGGTGCTGTTCCTGAGCGCCGCCTGGAAGAACGCGATTTCCTCCGGCGTCGGTGTTCGCGGCCGGGTTTCAGCCGCCCCGGCGGTCCCAGCCGCCAGCAGAGCCAGCATGAAGATCGGAAGGCGCATCGCGACTGGACTGAATACCACGCGGCGGGGTCCCCTGCAATCGTGCCTTACAGCAGCCGGCAGATCAGGAGTTCGCGCTCGAACATCATTTCCTTGGGCAGGGAGGCATGCAGATCGATGAACAATTCCTCGTGGCTCAACACCTCGGCGCGCCAGGAGGCGCGATCGATCGCCTGCACCTCCGCAAAGCGTTCCTCACTGAAGTCGAGGCCTGTCCAATCGATGTCCCGATGGCGCGGCACCCACCCGATCGGCGTTTCCTGCGCGCGGCCGCCGGCGCGCACGCGGTCAAAAATCCATTTCAGCACGCGCATGTTCTCACCGAATCCCGGCCACATGAATTTCCCGTCCGCGCCCTTGCGGAACCAGTTCACATGGAAAATGCGCGGGGTCTCGCTGAGCTTCCGCTGCATGTTGATCCAATGGCGGAAATAGTCGCCCATGTTGTAGCCGCAGAAAGGCAGCATGGCCATCGGGTCGCGGCGAACCTTGCCGATGGTGCCGGCGGCCGCCGCGGTCATCTCCGAGCCCATGGTGGCCCCGGTATAGACGCCACTCGACCAGTTGAACGCCTGGTAGATCAGCGGCATGGTCGACGCGCGGCGGCCGCCGAACACAATCGCGCTGATCGGCACGCCCTCCGGCTTCTCCCAATCGGGGTCGATGGTCGGGCACTGCGACGCCGGGGCGGTGAACCGGGCGTTGGCGTGGGCGGCCTTGGCCCCCGTTTCCTTCGCCAGCGCGGGAGTCCAGTCCTTGCCCTGCCAGTCGATCACGTGCGCCGGGGGCTCGTCGGTCATCCCCTCCCACCAGACGCCGCCGTCGTCGGTCAGCGCCACGTTGGTGAAGATCGTGTTCTTTGCGAGCGAAGCCATCGCGTTGGGATTGGTCTTCATGCTCGTGCCCGGGGCGACCCCGAAAAATCCCGCCTCGGGATTGATGGCATGCAGGCGCCCCTCGGCGTCGGGCCGGATCCACGCGATGTCGTCCCCGACGGTGGTCACTTTCCACCCCTGCTTCGCGAAGTGCGGCGGGGGAATCAGCATGGCGAAGTTGGTCTTGCCGCAGGCGCTGGGGAACGCCGCCGCAATGTAGTGCTTGTGCCCCTCGGGATTCTGCACGCCCAGGATCAACATGTGCTCGGCCATCCAGCCCTCGTCGCGGGCCATGGCGCTGGCGATGCGGAGGGCAAAGCACTTCTTGCCGAGCAACGCGTTGCCGCCGTAGCCCGAGCCGTAGCTCCAGATCTCGCGCGATTCCGGGAAATGCACAATGTACTTCTCCTTGTTGCACGGCCACGCCACGTCCGCCTGGCCGGGCTCGAGCGGCGCGCCCACCGAGTGCACGCAAGGGACCACGCGCTTGAAGTTCCGGTCGATCAGCTCGAACACCCTTTTGCCGATGCGCGCCATGATGCGCATGTTGACCACCACGTAGGGCGAATCGGTCAACTGCACGCCGATCTGTGACATGGGCGAGCCGATCGGTCCCATGCTGAAGGGCAGCACGTACATCGTGCGCCCCTTCATGCAGCCGTCGAACAAGCCCTTGAGGGTCTTGCGCATCTCAAAGGGGTCGATCCAGTTGTTCGTCGGCCCGGCGGCCTCCTTGGAAAGCGAGCAGATGAACGTGCGGTCCTCCACCCGCGCCACATCGCCCGGGTCGGAGCGCGCCAGGAAGCAGCCTGGCCATCTCCTTTGGTTCAGCTTGAGGAAGGTGCCGCCATCGACCAACTGGGCGCAAAGGCTGTCGTATTCCTGCTTTGAGCCATCGACCCAGTGGATGGCGTCGGGCTTGCACAAGGTCTCCATCTTCTTCACCCAGCGGACCAGGTGGAGGTTCTTGCTCAACGGCTTGCTCGCGGTGCTTTTCATGGGGCGGAAGCTACCGGGCCACGCCGGGTAGTAAACGGGAAAGGCAGGGCGCGGCTTGTCAAATAAAGCCGACTCCTTGCCCTGATAAGCACCCGGCTGGTCCTGCCGGCTCCAAGCTCGCCAACGCTCACCGCGACCGTTATCTCAACGGCATGACATCATGCGCCATCAGGCCTGGCGGGCCGCTCCCAGCGCCGCTGGCCCGGTGCGCGGCCACCGGGTCCCCTTCCCCATGAACAAGCTCTGCATCTTCGGGGCCACGCTTATCCTCGGCTACGTGGGCTGGGCCCTCGGCGAGCTGCTTGGTTTCAGCTTCTTCGGCTGTTTTTTCGTCAGCAGCGTCGGCACCATCGCCGGTGTCTTCGTCGGCTGGAAAATCGCGCAGAAACTCGGATAAACCCTGCTGCAGGCGCGGCCGCCGCCGACGGCGACCGCGCGCGTCGGGTCGGCACTCGCGCCGACCCTAGGTGGAAAAATCCCTCTCCTGCGGCATCGGCTCAATGTGCACGCTCACATCGCTGATCGCATGGGCGGCCGAGGCCATCAGCGCATCCTTGACCGCATGCGCGATGGCGTGGCCTTCCCGCACGGAAAGCTGGCCGTCGACGCGCACGTGGATGTCGACGAGGTGACTTAGCCCGCTCTTGCGCACCCGGACCTTGTCGAGGGCGCGGACGCCCGGCACGGTCAGCGCGAGGCCGCGGATTCCGCGCTCGAACTCCGCCGGCACGGCGGTGTCCATGACATCGCCCAGCGCGCGGCCCATCATGGTGAGGCCGTTGAAGGCGATGATCACGCAGGCAAAGAGCGCGGCCCAATCGTCCGCGGCCTCCCAACCGGGCCCGCCCACGAGGGCAATGGCAATGCCGACAAAAGCCGCGGCCGAAGTGAGCGCGTCCGACCAATGGTGCATCGCCTCCGCCCCCAACGCCGTGCTGCGCATGGCCTGGCCGGCGGCGCCCACGCGGCGCGAAAAGCCCGCCTTGGTCACCACCACGCCGGCCAACAACACCAGGGTCCACCAAGCCGGTCCGCGGTGCGGCGTGATGATCTCATGGATCGCATGCCAGCCGATCCACCCCGCCATGGCGACCACGACCAGCGCCACGGCCAGCGCCGCCAGCGGCTCGGCCTTGCCATGTCCGTACGGATGATCGGCATCCGGCGGCTGGGCCGCCACCTGCAAACCCGCCCACACCACGAGGGAGGTCAGGATATCCAGCAATGACTCGGCTCCGTCCGCGATCAAGGCCGAGGTATGGCCGAAGACCCCGCCGGCGAATTTCACGGCCGCCAGCACCGCGTTCAGCACGATCCCCCGGAGCACCAAACGGGCGCTTTCCTGGGCCCGCTGGGTGGTGCGGGCATGAACGTCGGATTCGGACATGGGTCGAGCCTGCGCGGGCCCCGAAGCCGGCTCAAGGCGGCATTGACCGGCCCCGCGACCGCGTCTAGGTTCGGTTACCGGCAGCGCCCTCCCAGATGTCCGACACCGCCACTCCGCTTCCCCTCGAGCCGATCAAACAGTTCTCCGTCTTCATCGAGAACCGGGTCGGCCGCCTGCACGACCTCGTCTCCCTGCTGGCGAAGCACAACGTCCGCGTCATGGCCATGACCACCATCGACCAGACGGACACCGCGCTGGACCGGATCATCGTGGACGACCCCGAGCGGGCGCGCGAGCTGATGGCCGCAAACAATTTCTTCTTCACCGAGTGCGATGTCATCGTGGTGGAATTCAGCGACGAGTCCAAGCTGCCGGCGGTGCTCGCCGCCCTGATCGCGGTGGAAATCAATGTCCACTATGCGTACGCCTTTCTCGTCCGTCCCAAAGGCCGCTCCGCCCTGGTTTTGAGTTTGGAGGACAACGACCTTGCGGCCAGTGCCCTCAACACTCGTGGGTTCAAGATCCTTTCCCAGCGCGACATTTCCCGCTGAGTCGGGGCCCCGGGAGGCAACAAGCATCAAGTGACAAGTAGCAAGATCACGGTGAGCTACGGTCCGTTACTCATTCCTTGACCCTTGTTACCTCTCACCCACCCCATGGTCCCCCCGTGCAAACTTTCCGTCATCGTCCCCTGCTACAACGAGGAGGCGTCGGTGGCCGAACTGCACCGGCGCGTCACCGCCGCCTGCC
The DNA here is from genome assembly GCA_035549955.1 of Lacunisphaera sp. Classification (GTDB taxonomy): domain Bacteria; phylum Verrucomicrobiota; class Verrucomicrobiia; order Opitutales; family Opitutaceae; genus Lacunisphaera. The sequence goes on from DASZPS010000212.1 coordinate 61,255, forward strand.
AGGCGGCGGTCGGGAGTGACTACGAACTGGTGCTCGTCAACGATGGCTCGCGCGACGGAACCTGGAACCGCCTGGCCGCGCTGGCCGCGGCCGACCCGCACCTGCGCTGCGTGGACCTGACGCGCAACTACGGCCACCAATGTGCCGTGACCGCCGGCCTCGCGCTGTGCCGCGGCGAACGCGTGCTGCTGCTCGATGCGGACCTCCAGGACCCGCCGGAATTGCTGCCCGCCATGCTGGCGAAAATGGACGAGGGATTCGACGTGGTATACGGGCAACGCCGCAGCCGGGACGGGGATGGCGTGTTCAAACGGGCGACCGCCGCGCTGTTTTACCGCCTGCTGCGCCGGCTGGCCGATGTGGACATTCCCCAGGATACGGGCGATTTCCGGCTGATGCGCCGCACCGTGGTCGAGGCGCTCAATGCCCTGCCCGAGCAGCATCGCTTCGTGCGCGGCATGGTGGCCTGGGTGGGGTTCCGGCAAACCGCCGTGACCTATGATCGCGAGCAGCGCCGGGCGGGCGAAACCCACTATCCATTTTGGAAGATGGCCTCGCTCGCGATCGACGCGATCACGAGCTTTTCCATCGTGCCCCTGCGCCTGATCGTGACGCTGGCGGGCCTGACCTTCCTGGCCTCGCTCGGGCTCATGGTCTACGTGGCCGTGAGCTGGGCCTACTTCAATGCCGTGCAGGGCTGGACGAGCCTCATCTCGGTGGTGCTATTCCTCGGCAGCGTACAGCTGCTCTCCCTCGGGATCATCGGCGAATACGTCGGCCGCACCTTCATCGAGAGCAAGCGGCGCCCCGCCTATCTGATTCGCGAAGTGCTGCAGGCTGGGTCGGAACAACCGGTCGCTTCCCGGGAATGAGTTCAACGCCGCCAGACACCTTTCGCTACAGCCCGGGTTTCTACGACTACATCGAACAGGGCGCCCGGCGCTCCGCGCAGCGATTGCTGCCGCTCATTCACACCCCGCTCGCGCCGGCCAGCGTGCTTGATGTCGGCTGCGGCCGCGGCCTCTGGCTCTCCGTGTGGCGGGAGCTGGGCGTGTCGGAGGTGCTTGGACTCGACGGCGCTTACGTCGACACCACGCGGCTGGCGATTCCCTCGGCCGCCTTCGGGAGCATGGACATCGCCCAGCCTTTCAACCTCGGCCGTCGGTGGGGACTCGTCCAGTGCCTCGAGGTCGGCGAACACATCCCGGGCGCACAAAGCTCGATCCTCGTGCAAAACCTGGTGAATCATGGCGACCACATCCTGTTCTCCGCCGCCGAACCGGGGCAAGGTGGCCACCACCACATTAACGAGCGACCGTTGGAGTTTTGGCGCGAGTTGTTCGCACCGCATGGCTATCAGGCGTACGATCCGGTGCGCCCCCTCCTCCACGCTGATGCAGCCGTTGAACCTTGGTACCGCTACAACACCTTGCTCTACGTCCGCAACTCGGCCGCAGGGACTCTGCCCGAGGTGGTCCGGCAGACGCGGTTGGATGCGGCGAAACCCATCCCGCGCTTCGCGCCTCTGAGCTGGCGCCTGCGCCGCGCCTTCCTGCGTCCGCTGCCAACCGGCGTCATCACGGCGCTGGCGCAGATCAAAAACCGACTTAATCGCAGTTCGTGAGGCCTGCGCCCGTAGGAGGGGCTTTATGCCCCGACCCGATCACGAAAACGCTTTCTGTCGGGGTATAAAACCCCTCCTACGATTCGAGCCGGTTGCGGGTCAGCTTTTCGACTCCACCCGGCGTTCGCCCTTGAGCAGGTAGAGGCCCGTCAGGTAGCCGCCTTCGTAGAGCTGGCCGACCGACAGTTTGCCCTCGAAAGTGATCGGCACGTCCATCAACGGCGCCACGCCTTTCCCGACCATCCGGACGACGACCCATTCGTTGACCTTCGGCATGACCCCGTAGCAGCACATCATCGGATCCTTCACCAAAAGAAACTCCGTCACGAGGCCGCCATCCATCTTCACGGGCAGCATGAACCCCGTCACCGCCACCTTCTTGTCGTTGAATTCACGAATCCGGTCCGGGATTTGCTTGTCGGCAGCCGCGGCCTTGGCGGGATCCTCGGGCGTGACGAATTCATAGGACGCCAGCTTGTCGAAACCGACCGCCACCGCGGCATCCTCCGCGCGCAGCGCGGCACCGCCGGCGAGCAACAGGCTGGCAAACAACGCCTTGGCGCCGATCTGGAGGAAGCTGTTGGGGTTTGGCCGCATGCGCATTGAAGGTGAAGGGAATATCCTGGGATCGGTTGCCCCACGACCGTAGTCGCTTTTGCCCGCCCGTCAAAAGCTTTGGCGCTATCCGGCCGCGAATGCCATCGTCGGGCGCAATCCCCGCGCGTCGTCGCCGCGTCGAACCGCTCCCCCCGCTCGCAGCTCGTGCAAGAAGCCGGTGCGGAATTCAAAGCGGTCCGCGAAGCCGGCCTCGGCCGCCCTGCGCCGGCATACTTCGAGCGTCGGCGCCGAGGGATCCAGCGCCACGAAGCGCCAGCCATGGTCATGGACTGCCACGCGTGCTGTGGGAAAATGGAATTCTCGAATGGCTGACGACGTGGGCGTGGGGCTCATATCGCTTGCGCGCCCGCTGATGCGGCTCGTAGGCTGCATCGGCATGAAACCGTCCTGCACTCGTTCTGTATTGTCCATCCAGGTCGGACTCATTCTTACGGTGACCACTGCGGTTGCCATCGGCCAGGACCAGACGCGCGTGACGCCAATGACGCCTGACGTCGTCGACAAGTACGAACAGACGCTCCCTTCGGCCGACTTCATCCGCCGTGAAGCGATGGTGCCGATGCGCGACGGCATCAAGCTCTACACGGTCATCGTCATGAAGAAGGGGACCGACCGCTCGCCGCTCCTCTTGTCGCGCACTCCTTATGACGCCCACAAGGCAACCCATCGCGTCGCAAGCCAGCGGATCGTCGACATCCTTGAAGTCATGGACGCCGAGTTCGTTGAAGACGGTTACATCCGCGTCTACCAGGACATTCGTGGCCTGCATCGTTCCGAGGGCGCGTACATCATGAACCGGCCGCTGGCAGGACCGCTGAACGACAGCGGCATCGACGAGTCGACCGATGCCTACGACACGATCGAGTGGCTGGTGAAGAACGTCCCGGAGTCGAACGGCAAGGTGGGAATCATCGGTTCTTCCTACCTCGGCTTCACCACCCTGATGGCGGAGATCCATCCGCACCCGGCACTGAAGGCGGCGGTTCCCCAAAGCCCGATGGTTGACGGCTGGATGGGAGACGATTGGTTTCACAACGGTGCCTTCCGCGTCAACTCGCTCGAGTACGCGGTGGGTCAGGCCACCAACAAGGCGGAAGGCGGAGGCGAGTTCGCTCTCGGCGGGGGCGACGACTACACGCGCTTTCTGGAAGCCGGGTCGGTCGCGAATTTCGCGAAGACGCTGGGCATTGAGCACTATCCCGGTGTCCGCAAGTTCCTCGAGAATCCCGCCTACACTGACTTCTGGTCTTTGCAGGCGGTCGACCAATGGCTCGCGGCGCAGCCGCTGACCGTGCCGACCATGCTCGAGGTCGGCCAGTGGGACCAGGAGGACAGCTACGGCGCGCTCGCGGTCTATCGCGCGCTCAAGCCCAAAGACACCAACAATGACCTGGTCTCGCTGGTGATCGGGCCGTGGCGGCACTCAGGGGCCAACCACTATGGGTACGACCTCGGCGCCCTGATCTTCACCGGCGACACGGCGCGCGAGTGGCGCGCACACTATGTAAAGCCGTTCTTCGATCATTGGCTGAAGGGCGCGCCCGATCCCCACACGCCGCCCGTGCTCACGTACGCGACCGGCACGAACCGGTGGGAGAGCTCACCGCGATGGCCGATGGGCACGGCGACGCCGCTCTACCTGGCGGAAAATGGCGCCGCCAGTTTTCAGTCACCGACGGCAGCCGGGCACTATGACTTTGTCAGCGACCCCGCCCACCCGGTCCCGTTCCTTCCGCGCCCCATCGACATGAGCGACCCGGCGCAGTGGAAGCCATGGCTGATTCGCGATCAGCGTTTCGTGTCCGACCGTCCTGACGTCGCCAGCTGGAAAACCCTGCCGCTCGACAAGCCGGTTCACATCATGGGAGCTCCCGAGGTCGATCTTTTCGCTGCAACCAGCGGCACGGACAGCGATTGGGTGGTGAAGTTGATCGACGTCTATCCCAACGATGTCCCGGAAGGCTCCGCGCAGGGAGGGAAGCCCTCGATGGCCGGTTATGAGCTGCCGATCGGCATCGAGATATTCCGGGGACGCTATTTGCGGAGCTTCGCCACGCCGGCGCCGCTCAAACCGGACCACGTGGAGCGTTATCACTGGGCGCTGCCCAACGTTGACCATGTGTTCCTGCCGGGCCATCGGATCATGGTGCAGATTCAGTCGAGCCTATTCCCGCTCTACGATCGCAATCCGCAGACCTTCGTCGACAACATCATGTACGCCAAGCCCGGCGACTATCGCAAGGCCACGCAAAGCATTTGGTTTGGGGGTGGTACGTCGAGCGCGGTGGCGTTGCCGGTAGTACCCGCCAACCCATGAGCGGAAGCTCAACCGAAGCGTGGGTGTATCGCGGCGATGGGAAAATTACGCCCGGGACCAACCGCGCGGCCGGGATCGATCTCAAGAGGGACGGCGAAGCGCCCGGGAGCACTTGGCCGGACTCTTGCAGCCCCAAGCCGCAAAACACGTTTTGCTCCGGTCAGGAGGAAACGGTGTGGTTGTAGCCGGGGTCGGTGACCCCGGACCGGCCTCAGCGAGGCCGGCGACAGCGCCGCTGTTTCCGAAATGCTGTGATTTCGGCCGGCGCTGGCGGGAAGGGCGGCGACGGCGGGCTTGAGCGCGCGCCGAGGTGACCGGCCAGCCGCAAGGCGACGAAAGCGAAGGCGCGGATCATTGCGGTAGCGCAGAGCCTCGTTGGTGGTCACGGGCAGAGGAGGAATGCGCCGGTCATGACGTCGCGAGAGCTTGGTGGGCGTGGCGCTGGGCGCGCCGGAACCAGAGACCCAGCAGCACCGTGGCGGCGGCGATGCCGGAGAGGCCGGGAGCCGCGTTCCGCAACCGGCGGGAGAGCGACAGCGCGACGATGGGCGGCCGGGGGGCGCGGTCATAGTCCGCGGCCGTCAACGGACGCATGCTGGCGACCTGGGCGCCATAAGTGGCGCGCATCTCGCGCTGGAACTCCTTCGCGTGCTCCACGAGCAGCTCGCGCTGCAGCGGGGTGACGCCCGCGAGCTTTTCCGTCGCCAGCCGGAAGGCGAGCGTCGGCGAGAGCCACGCCAGGCCGCGCCACCACCGGTCCTGGGCGGCGCGCTCCGCGTCGAGCCGGGCCAGGGCGGGAGCCAGGGCGGCATCGGCGGCGAGGACGCGCGGATACATGTTCCCCACATAGTAGCCGTCGTATTCGTTCAGCTCGACCTGGGGGCGCTGCTCGGGATGAGCGGCATAGTAGGCGTCGCGCAATTCGTCCGCGCGTTTGAACAGGTCCGTTTCCACGCCCCGCACCTCGAGGAGAAATTCGCGCCGGTCCGGCGGCGGCGCGACGGATTGCACCATCGCATCCACCATCGATGGGATGAGCAGCACGGACGCCAGCCAGGCCCCCGCCAGCAGGACCGCATTGCTCGCGGCGGAGCGTCCCCGGAAGTTGAGCACTGCGGCGAGCAGCTGCCACAGGACAAGGTAGAGCGCCGCGAACGCCAGCCACAGGCCGGACTCGACCGCGGGCCGGGCGAGCGAGGCCGCGCCGCCGGTGCTGGAGCCGGTCGCCCACCACGCGGCCGCCGCCAACGGCAGCCAGAGGGCGAGGAAGTGCACGGCGAGCCGCGCGGTGACGATGCGCCGCAAGGAAGTGGGCTGGCTGGCGAGCAACGGCCAGATCCGCGCATCGCGCTCGCGCGCGAGCACGTCGAACGAAAGCGCCAGCACGAAGAGCGGCAGGAGCGCGCTCACCACGAAGGCGAGGTCGAGCGGGCCGGCGAGGCGGTTGGCCGGGTTTTCGATGCTCTGCGCGGGTCCAATCAGTTTCGTGATCATCCCGGTGCCGAGCACCGGCGGGGCGAGGTCACCGGATCCGCCGGAGAGGGCCGCCAGCGGCGTCGGGGTCAGCACCACCGGGCGTTCCCCACCCCGGCCCATGACCGAGTTGGTCGGACTGCGCGGATCGCCGAAGGGCGGGGGCTGCTTCCGCCCGGCCTCGATCTCGACCAGGAGCGCGCGCCGGCGCGCCCAGTTCTCGAGGTCGGCTTTCTGCGCCGCGGCAATCTGCGCATGCTGGTCCCGGGCCTGGGCCCGGCCCTGCCAGGCGGCGACAGCCAGCAGGCCGCACCACAACGCGATCAGCAGCACGCCGGTGCGTTCCGCCACGAGCCGGCGCGCTTCCCAACGCGCCAGGGCGAAGAATCCCGCGGGCTTCATGGCGAAATCCTCCTCGCGCCGATCCATGCCACGAGTCCGGCCAGCGCCAGCCAGGCCGTCACCAAGGCGAGCGGCACCACCGCGGTGTGAAACGCCCAGCGGAACGAGGGCATGGTGTAGGAAAACGCCGGCACCTGCGCCCATACCTCCCGACCCATGCTGATCTCCCATTTGTCCCCGTGCAGCTCCCGCTCCAGCAGCTGGTCCATCGATTTCACCACGCCGCGACGGTATTGCTCCGCCACCTCCGCGAAGTGCTGGTAGTGGGCCCAGTCCATGCCGGCCAGGCTGCTGGACAGCGCCCGCATCGGGACGTAAGGTCCCAGCAGCGCCGTCACCCAGTGCCAGCGATTCTGCCGGACATAAATTGCCTCGAGCCGCGCTTGGTGGCGGTCGCTGATCCTTCCGCTGAACTCATCCATCATCTGCATGCGAATGCCGGAGAAGCCGACCGGCAGTTCGGCGAGCGTCTTGACGTTGTAGCGGGCCAGCGTGTCTTTCTCCAGCTGGGCGAGGCGCGCCGCATACCCCGGCTCACCATCAAAGCCCTTGTTGAAGTCGTCGACCTGCGCCTGGCCGAACTCCGTGAGGCTGGGGAGAGGGGCCAGCAGGGAGGCGAGTGTCGAGGCCAGCCGCGGCGCGATGATGCCGCCCGCCACCCACACGCCGAGCAACAACGCCAGGGCGCCGCGGGAGGTGCGCGCCCAGGCCGAAACCGCCACCGTGCCGACCAGCCACACGGCGAAGTAGATCCCGTGCCCCGCGAGCAACCCCAGCCCGCGCAGGGCGGTGTCGGCCCCGAACCCGGCGGGATCGGCCCGCCAGCAGAGCAGGCCGAGCCCCAATGCGATCGGCGAGCCGACCAGCGCGAGGCCCAACCCCAGCCCCAGGCATTTCCCGGCGAACCAGCGTCCGGGCGACACCCCTTGCGCGAGCAGCAGCCGCAGCGTGCCCTCCTCACGCTCCCGCGCCACGCTGCCATAGGCCGCGAGGATGACGAGGAGCGCGCCCAGCAGTTGCAGCACCTCGGCGCCATTCGTCACGCCGAGGATGCCGGTGGCGCCGGAGTCCTCCACCGGGGAATAGGCAAAGACGCTGCGCTGGTGCGCCTCCAGCCACAGCACCCGGCCGGTGGCAGGCTTGATGCCCGAGTCGAAGAGCGTCAGGGGCAGCTCGGGCTTCGTCAGGTAAAAGCCGAAATGCGCCGCCCGGTGCGGGTGCTTGTCGCCTTGGTTTTCCCACTGTTCGCGCGCGGCCGCCTCGAAATGCGCCCGCTCGTGCGCCTCGCGGCGGTAGGTCTGCCAGCCCAGCAGCGCGAGCGCCGCGAGGAGGGCCAGGCCCAGCCACGAGACGGCGCGGAGGCGGCCGTCGCGGCGAATTTGCTGCAGTTCGTGGCGGGCGATGGTCCAGAGCATGGGAAACAATGGGGTAGGCGCGGGGAACCTCAGAACGTGTAGGTACCGCTGACGAGGAACGTGCGCGGCGCCTGCGGCATCATCGTCGTGCCGGTCAGGTCGTAGATCCGCTCGTCCGTAACGTTCTTCACGTTGAGCTGCACGTGCCAGGCATCGCGGCCGTAGCCGACCATCGCGTCGAAGCGGGTGTAGCTCGGCAGCCACCAGGCGGCGTTGGGCAGGCCGGCCTTGCGCTTGGCGGCGGAGAACGCCCCGACGCCGAGCGCGAGACCCTTGGCCGAACCGGATTGGACGGTGTACTTCTGCCAGAGGCTGCCGCTCCACTCGGGAGCGCCGGGCAGCAGCGAGCCGACCGGGAAGGTGTTGTCGCGACTCACGTACGCGTCGATGTAGGCGCCGGAAGCAATCACGTCCCAGCCGGGCAGGACCTGGCCGGTAAACTCGACCTCGACGCCCCGGCTCTTCTGCTCGCCGGTCTGGACGCGGAAGGTCGGCGTGACCGGGTCGGGTGTGGAAACGTTCTGCTTGGTGATCCAGAACGCCGCGAGGGTCGCGCTGGCCTTGCCGTCCAGGAACTCGTGCTTGGCGCCGACCTCGAACTGCTCTCCCTCCTCGGGGACGAGAAAGGTGCCGTCAGCCTTGCGGCCGCTGGGGATCGGCAGGAACGAGGTGCTGTAGCTGGCGTAGAGACTGGAGGCGGCGCTGGGCTGATAGACCATGCCGACCTGCGGGGTCAGCGCCGTGTCGGTGGCCTTCCGGGCGACCGCGTTGGAAAGGAGGTCGACGCTTTCGTAGTGGACCGAATCGTAGCGGGCGCCGAAGAGGACCTTGAAATTCTCCCGGACCGTGACGAGGTCCTGGAAATAGACGCCGACGTCGTCCCGCTGGTTGTCGTTGGCGAAGAGCGGAAATCCGGCGGCCGGTTGCGCCCCGTAGACGGGAGCGAGCAGGTCGATCGACGCCAGCGAGGAGAAGATGAAGGTGTAGTTGTCGAGCGCCCGGTTGAGGTCGACGCCAACGATCGCCTGATGCCGCGTCGCGCCGAGGTCGAACTGGCCGACGAGTTCGTGCTGCACGGCGTAGTTCTCCGAATGTTCGTCGGTGGCGTAGGCGACGCGACTGACGGTCCGGCCGTCCGCGCCGATGCTGAGCGGGGAGCGGAGGTTGTAGTCGCCGCCGGAATAGGCGGCGGAGAGGTTCTGGCGGAATTTCCAATTGGCGTTGAGCTGGTGCTCGAGCAGCGAGGAGGCAAAAGCGGATTGGACGTTGTTCTTGCCGTCGGGTTCGCCGAGGAACCGCGAGATCGGCACGGTGAAGGACAGGGGGTTGCGCGGCAGCCCGAGGTCCCAGGTGTAGTCGGCGTGCTTGTATTCGAACTCGACGGTCAGCCGGGTCTTCTCGCTCACAAACCAGGTGACGACCGGCGCGATGAACTCGCTGCGGCTGCCGACATGGTCGCGAAAGCTGCCGGCGTCCTCGGCCGCGAGGTTGAGCCGGTAGAAGACCTTGTCCGACAGCGGGCCGCCGAGGTCGAGTTCGCCGCGATAGAAGTCGAAGTCGCCGGCGATGACTGTGGCTTGGCGGAACGGCGTCGCCAGCGGCTGCTTGGAGAGCGTGTTGGTGATGCCGCCCGGCTGGAGGTTGCCGTAGAGCAGCGAGGCCGGCCCCTTGAGGATCTCGTAGCGCTCGACGTTGGCGGTGTCGCGCAAGGTGTAGAAACCGAAATCGCGGAAGCCATTGCGGAGGGTGACGAACCCGGAGTCGAAGCCGCGGATGAAGGCGCCGAAGTTCTGCACGCCGCCGTAGCCCATCTTGCGCTGGGCGCCGGCCACGTTGTCGAGCGCCTCGCCCAGGAACGTGAAACGCCGGTCCTCGACGAGCTGGCGCGGCACGACGGTGAGCACGAACGGCACGTCGCGCAGGGCGGCGCCGGTCTTGGTGCCGGTCAGCGCATCGGTCGCGCGGTAGCTTTCGATGGGCTGGCCGACGACGAGGTATTTCTCGAGGTTGACGGTCGCCTCGGCCGGGGGCGGGGCGACGGTTTGGGCTGAAGCCGCGAGGGGCATCAGCAGGGAGCAGAGGATGGCGACGTGGACGGTTTTCATGGTTAAAAATGGGGCGAGGATTCAGGTCCGCTGCGCGAACCACGCGTGGATCAGCAGCGATTGGGCGAATTGCACCGGCGGGCCGAAGCCCGCCGCGGTGAGCAGATCCTCGATTTCAGCGGTCGTGAGGATGGACACGCTCCGGCCATAGCTTTCGAGCATGGCGGCGACCTGCTCCTCGCTCGCCCCGGCGTGGCGCATCATCTCCTGCCATACGAGCAGCAGCCGCTCGTGCTGGCCGGTGGCGGAGCGACTGAGGTCCGCGGAGATGAGCAAACCCTGCGGGCGCAGCCGGGCGGCGATCCCGCGGAAGAACTCGATCCGCGGCTCCCGCTGCGTGATAAAGTGCGAGACCAAGAGCGCGGTGGCCGCGTCGAACGCCGCGCCGGTCGGGAGCTCCTGCACGTAGGCCTGGTGGAACTCGCAGCGGTCGGCAATGCCCTCGGCCGCCAGGCGCTGGCGGCAGATATCGAGCATGGGCGCCGAAGGGTCGGAAGCGAGAAAGCGCCAGTCCGGAAACCGCCGCGCCAGCGCGATGATCTCCGCGCCGGTACCGACCCCCACGCAGAGAATCCGGGCCTCGGCCGGAAGGGGCCGGAGGATCAGGCCGATCTGGAGGTGCAGGCTGTCGCGCAATGGCGCCAGCGGCGCCCAGCGCGTGTCGTAGGACGCCGCGTTCTTGGCATCGAAATGATTGGGATTGGCGGTCGATGACATGGCAAGTCGCGCTCAGGCGCGCATGGTTTTCGAGGTCGGGGTGGGTCAGCGTTTGGCGGGGAAAACCACCTTGGTCTCGTTGTTGCCCCGGTCGCGGTCGATCCAGAGCAGGGCGGCATCGATGGCGAGGGTCTGGGGCTTCGCCGTGCTGACGGTGGTCCAGGTTTCCTCGCCGGTGGCGAACAGCGCCGTGGCTTCAAGCGGCGGGCTGTCGGCGGAGGTCATCCGCACCGGGAAACCCAGGCGGGTGATTTCCTCGGGCGTGCGGTTGTCCTGGGCGGTGGCGACAAAGCGTTGCGCGGCGAGTTCGGCGCGGACGGACCATCCGCCTCCTTCGGCCACCGCCTCGGCGCGCCGGACCCGCAGGTCATAGACGACCACGGACTGCAGGGATTCCCGCACGGCGGCGCGATCCGGCGCGGCGACGGCGTTCTCCAGGGCCGCGGCGAAGCGCACGGGGTCGCGTTCGCGCGGCCCGGCCAGAACGCCGGCAAATCGTTCGTCGCCCATCCGGCGGCGCGCGGCGTCGATCATCACGGCGGCCTTGTCGGCGAGATACTGCTCGTCATCGCTTTCGACGAGCGCCGGCTCGCGACCATCTTCCAGATTAGATTCGCGCAGGTAGCGGTCGGTGAGGCGCAGGCGATATTTCTTCGCACCCTCGGGATTGGTGGCTTCGAGCGTCCAGAGCGCCAGGGCGGCCGGCAGCCCTTGGGTCAAGAGTACGGAACCTGCCGTGTCCCCGGCCGGGAATGACTGCGCGATCCAGCCGCGGGCCAGCTCCCGGGCGGTGATATAGCCGATCCAATCGAGCGCCACGGGCTTCCGGTAGTCGTGCAACCATCCCTTCGTTTCCGGAATGAGGAGCAGGTTGCCGCAAGCCACCGGTTCCGCGAGGTAAAGCTGCGGGACCTCGACGAGACGGATTTCCTGACTGGGATACGCGCCCAACACCGGACGCAGCCTCGAGAGCGCGGCCCGGGCTGCTGCCTCCCAGTGCGCGTGGTTGAATGTGTGGTCCGCGTGGGCGAAGAGGCTGAGTTTCGTGCCCTCAATTTCGGACTTTTTCGCAACGTACGGCGCCGCGATGACGAACAGGGGAGGCTGGCCCGGTCCGGGCATTCGGAAGGTGCGGCGCAATCGCGACCCGGTTTTCGTCTCGGCGATCAGGTCTCCCGGTGCCAGCGCCGGCAGGGCCGCATCGCTCTCCACTTCGATTTCCCAAAGGCCGGCCGCGGCGTCGGTCTGAACCGCCAGGGTGTCGGCGTGCCGCATGCGGGAGGCGCGTTCGGCCAAACCCCGGCTGGCGCGGGTGCCGCGCAGCTTGATCTCCCGCTCCGCGTCGTAACCGAGCACGGGCAGCAGCTCGGGCGTGATGAGCGAGGCGCCGGGACTGATCAGCCCGGCCCAGCCATGATTGGCGAAACCGGAATAGGTGGCAGACCACACGAACCGCGCCGGGATCGGGCGGGCCCCCGAGAACGGGGTGGCGGCCTGCACAATCACGGTGCGCAGGTCCCCATCGACCTGCAAAACCGCCGGCCGGCCGTCGATTTCCACGGAAGCCAGCGCGACGTTCTCCGGCAGGTTGAGCAGCATCTTGTCCATGGACCCGCTGCCCGCAGCGAGGGTGAGGCGCACGTCGGCCGTGAAACGCGCCCGCCGTTCCCCCGGGAAAAGCTCCACCGTGAGGTGTCCCCCGGCCCAGCGCGGAGCGGGCTGGTTGCGCCACGAGCCATAGGTGCGCTCGTAAGCGGCGCGCTCGGTGTCTTCGGCCGCGCGGCTTTGGTAGTGGTTGGCCACATTCATGCGCTGATGAATGCCGCGGGCCGCGAACGTCGTGACCAGCAGGCCGAGCGCGAGCACGCCGAGCGGCGCGGGCCGGAGCCGGGTGCGGAAATTCCGGAGGACCGCCCCCAGTCCCGACTCGCTGCCCTGGGCGCCCAGGAGCAGGCCGAGGCCGAGGCAAATTAGCCCCAGCCCCGCCCAGTAGGCGTTGAACCAAACGACCTTGGCGAGCGCCGCCTCATGCACGGCGAAGGCCGAGCGGAACAGGCCTTCGAGGGGAAGAAAAGGCTGGGCGAGGGCGTTCTCGACCACGCCGATCTCGTGCATGATCGGAATGGACATCCCGATCACGATGGCCGCGCCATGCGCGATCCCGCGGTTGGGAATCACGCGATGGAGGAACACCGCGAGACAGCCCATGCCAATGTTCGGCGTGAGGTAGTTCAACCCCAGCAGCAGGGACAGCCGGCCCCACTCGGGGGCCCACCATCCGCTCACCGTCTGCGCCGCGAGATACCCGATCAGGGGCGAGCAGAAAATCGTCGCCGCCAGCAGAATTACGCCCAACACCTTGCCCGACCACCAGGTCGTCGGCGGCACCGGCGAGGCATCCACCAGCGGAGCCACGCGCAGGGTGCGCTCCCGCGACGCGATCTCCCCCGCGTAGAAGACGACGAGGAACATCATCATCAGGTAGAACACCTGCACCGCGGGAATGAATGCCGTGGCAAAAGTCGGCAGCGGCACGCCGTCGCTTACGTCGCCATAACCGGCGAGATTCAGCGCCGCGCAGAAGCTGGGGATGATCCCGAGCCCGAACATCAGCCGGAACATCGGCGTGCGCACGCACAGCCGCAGCTCGCGCCAGGCGATCATCCAGACAAAGCCGCGCCAGTCACGGGCCGCCGTCCAAAGCGGAGCCGGCCGGCCGGCGGCCCGCGTCGCGGGCGCCGCTTCCGTCGGCTGGGATTTGGCCGGGCGGTCAAAAGCCCCGCGCCAACGAAAGCCCCACCTGGCCAGACCGAGAAAGCAGGCGGCCGCGCCGAGGTGCACCAGCCGGTTCCACGCCACGGGGCCCGACAGGCTGAGCCAGCCCTGGGTGCGTTCCGTCGCCGACCAATAGATCATCTGCCCGTCGAGGGCGGATTTGCCGATCGGATCGAAAATTTGAAACAACACCGGCACGGTGCCGTTGGCAAAGAGCACCTCGAGCACGATCCACACGATCATGTGCAGCGAGACGTAGGCGTAGGAGCCGATGAGCGAACGGGTCCGCGCCGCGATCAGGAAATGGGCGGTGCCGTGCACGAGGACGCCGGGAACGGTATAGAGCAGCCACCCATGTAGGAGATGGCCCCAGAGAGTCGGACCGTACTCCGCCGGGTTGCCGCCGACGAGCGGAGCTACGATCGGCAGCAGCGCCAAGCCGACTACCGTGCCGCTCGTCGCCACGAGCATGCCGGCGATGCCGGCCAGATATTTGCCCCAGAAGTAAGTCGCGTCGCTCACCGGCGTGGATTGCAGGATGCCGGCCAACCGCAGCCGCTGGTCCCGCAGCAGCGGCGCGGTCATGAAACCCGCGGCGAGGGCGCTCGCCCAGAACGTCGAAAACATCAACAGCATGTAGGCGCCGAAGCTGGAATTGCGCGGCACGCGGCCGGAGCCCATGAGGTTGTCCCAGTAGCTGCTCATCATGTCGCGAAAAACCAGGAGGATCAGTACCGCGAGACAGATCCACGTCGCCGCCGAGCGCAGCCGCAAACGCCACTCGAAACGGAACACCTCGCGAAACAATGCCCAGCTGGTCGGCGCGCTCATACGGCCTCCTGGGGAACGTGGTGAAAGTAGACATCCTCCAAATCAGGATCCTTGGTGGTGAAGCCGGCGGGCGGGGATGCGCTTTCCACCACGAGGCGGAATGCGCCCGCGTGCAGGTGCGCGGATATGACCCGCTGCCCGTGATTGAGCGCGGCGATCTCGGCGCTCGTGGCACTGCGCTGCCAGAGCCGGCCGCGCAGGCCGGCGCACAGGCTTTCGGGCGTGCCCTGGGCCACCACCTTTCCCCGGTGCATGATGGCGATGGTGCGGCAGAGGTTGGCCACGTCCTCGACGATGTGCGTCGACAGCAGCACGATCACCTGGGCGCTGATCTCGCTCAGGATCGCATGAAAGCGGTGCCGTTCCGCGGGATCGAGACCGGCGGTGGGCTCGTCCACGATCACGAGGCGCGGTGACCCCAGCAGCGCCTGGGCGATGCCGAAGCGCTGGCGCATCCCGCCCGAGTAGGTCGCGACGGCGCGTTTCTTCGCCCCGGTCAGGTTCACAATCTCCAATAGTTCGCCGACATGTGCGCGGCGCCGCGCCGGATCACCGAGGCCCTTCAGCCGGGCGAGATAGTCGAGCAACTCCTCCCCGCTCATCCCCGGATACACGCCAAACTCCTGCGGCAGGTAGCCCAGCACGGCGCGCACGCGATCGGGTTGCTGCAAGAGATCGATGTCACCCAGGCGGACCTCGCCGCCGTCGGCGGTCTGGAGGGTGGCGAGGGTGTTCATGAGCGTGGTCTTCCCCGCGCCATTGGGGCCGAGGAGGCCGAAGAGGCCGGGCGGGATGTCCAGCGAAACGCCGTCGAGCGCGCGGACGCCGCCCGGATAGGTCTTGGTGAGGTCGCGAATGGTAAGATTCATGGCGGGGCCTCAGAGCTTCCACTGCAGGGTGCAGTCGATCAGGCGGCGCGGGCCGACGGCACCCATGAAGCCGGAATAACCACCGGGCGCGCGTGACTGCGTCTGGGTGAAATATTCCTGGTTGGTCAGGTTGCCCACGCCGACGAAGGCGGACCAGCGATTGGTCTCGTAGCCGAAGCGCAGGTTGATCACGCGCTGTCCATCGAGCATGGCGGTCTCAAGCCGGTCGGGGGTGCCGCTCGCCGAATCTGCCGCGGTGAAGCGGGACGCCTCGATATCGCCGGACGCGATAAATTCCGCGCGGGCGACCCAGCCCTTGCCCCAACGATAGTTGGCCGTGAACGACAGGTCCCAATCGGGGATGTCGGTCAGGCGGCGTCCATCGAAACGATAGCCGGTGTTTGGGTTGCGGACATAGTCGCGGAAACGCCCGCGCGCGAAGCCCAGCGCCAGGTTCAGGTCGAGGCCCTGCACCGGAGTCGCGGAAATCTCCAATTCGCCGCCGGTAATCCCGACGCGATCGGCGTTGCCGAGATATTGCGTGAGCGGAGTCAGATAAATGGAATCCTGGTAGTCCCGGATGTCCGTGTAGAAGATCGCGGTGTTCGCCCGGAGCTTTCCGTCTTCGCTGCGCCACTTGCTGCCCACCTCGTAGGTCCAGCTGCGCTCGGCCTTGTAGGGGGCGAGCGAGATGTCGGGCGCGTAGATATTGGCTCCGCCGGGCTTCCAGCCGGCGGCGATACTGGCATAGATGCTGTGGCGGGAGCTAATCGCGTAGTCCACCGCCACCTTGGGCAGCACGGCGCTGGTGGCCTTGCTTGCCGTGAAGCCGGCACCGATAAAACCGCCGGGCGCCTGGTAAGCCTCACGGTCGGCGCTGTCGTAACGCACGCCGGCGGTTATGCCGGTCTTCCGGTCGCTTGTGTGCCAGGTGGCCTGTCCGAAAATACCCACGAGTGGGCTGCGCAAGGTGGTCTCATACGCGATGAGGTGGGTGCCGGGAGGCACGCCGAAGGCGCCGGTCAGATCGTCGGCGCCCGAGTTTTGCTGCTGAAAGCCGCGATCGTAGCTCACGCCCATCAGGCCATCCCACGCGCGACTGGCGGAGGGTTTCGTCTGCCACCGCGCCTCGGAGTAGAATTCCGTCAGGTAGGTTCCCTCCGCGTTCGCCGTCAGGAAAGGGAAGACCGTCTCGTCGAGGTCGAAGGCGTAGTCCGGCTTGTTCTTGCGCCAGGCCGCCGTCGTCACGATTTCCGATTCCTCACCCGACCATTGGGCGGTGAAAGCGTGCCGCCGCATGTCGGTCTTGCGGTAGCCTTGGAAGTCCGAGGCGCGCTCGAACTTGCCGACGCGCAGCGGGGAACCCACGGCGGCCAGCGCGGCATTGTAGCCTGCGATATCGGTCGGGACCGTCAGGTAGCCCGTGGTGTCATCGGTATGCTGGACATCGCTGATGAGATTGAGTTCGAGGCGGTCGGTCGGCTTCCACCGCAGGCGGGCGCGGATCGACCAAGCCGACTCGCGCCCGAGCTTGGCGGCGAGGTTGTCGACCAGCGGATCCCCGCCGCTGACGTTGGCGGCGACGCTGGCGAAAAGCTTGCCGGAGACGAGCGGGCCGCTGCCGACGACGGTCGTGTTGTAACGGTTGGACGAGCCATAGCTGGCTTTCAGCGTCGCCCGCGTCGTGTCGTCGGGCGCGCGGCTTTGCACCACGATGACGCCCGCCTCGCTGAAGCCGCCGTAGAGGGTCCCCTGTGGGCCGCGCAGCACCTCAATGCGCTCGATGTCGAAAAGATTCTGGTCGAGCGAATAGAAGTCACTGTAGGGCACCCCGTCGATGTAGAGGGTGGCGGCCGGGTCGAGGGAGGTGAAGGTGTTGGCCTGACCCCGCAGGGTGATGAAGCCGAAGACACCGCGCCCGCCGAGTTCGGAATAACGCACGTTGGGCAGGTATTCCGTCGCGGTGGTGAAGTTTGTGATGCGGGATGCCTCGATCTCGGTCCCGGTCATGATGCCGACCGATACGGGCACGGTCTGCAGGTCCGCGGCTTGTTTGGTGCCCTGCACGATGTAGCGTTCGAGATCAACCGGTGCTTCCTTGGCTGGAGCCGGCTGTGCGGCGGTCTGGGCCAGCGCCGCGAGCGGCGCCAGCAGGGAGAGGACAATGACGTGACGAACGGGGATCATGATGGGTGTTGGGTTGAAAAGGACGGGGCGGCGCGCTCAGGCGCGCATGGTTTCGAGGTAGAGTTTCTCGAGGTCGGTGTGGCTGATCTCGGCGGCGGTGAGTTCGCGGACGAGTTTCCCGTGGCGCATGATGCCAACGCGGGTGGCGTCTTCCTTCGCGCGGAAGAGGTCGTGCGTGGCCATGAGGATCGCGACGCCGCGCTCACGCAGTTTGCGCAGCAGCTGGCTGAACTCGTGGCTCGCGCTCGGGTCGAGGCCGCTGGTGGGTTCGTCGAGTAGCAGGGCCTTGGCCTGCTTGGCCAGGGCGATGGCGATACCGACCTTCTGGCGCATGCCCTTGGAATAACCGCTGACGCGCCGGTCGTGGGCTTCGGCCTGCAGGCCGGCGTCGATCAGGAAGGCGCGGAGCTGCGCGTCCTCGTAACGGTGCCCGCCGAGTTCCGCGAAATAGGCGAGGTTCTCCACGCCGCTGAAATGGCCGTAGAGGTTCACCTGCTCGGGGATGTAGGCGAGGCGGCGCTTGGTCTCGAGGCCGTGGGCCGCGACGTCGAGGCCGTCGATGGCCACCGAGCCGCCGTCGGGCGAGAGGAAGCCGAGGAAGCAGTTGATCGTGGTCGTCTTCCCGGCGCCGTTGGGGCCGAGCAGGGCGTAGAGTTCGCCCGGGGCGACGGCGAGGTCGAGGGCGTGGAGGGCGATGTTTTCGCCGTAGCGTTTGTGCAGTTTTTGGGCGGTGAGCATGGGACGAGGGCTTGGATTGGGAAGAGGGGCTCAGAGGAAACGGCGGCGGAGAAGCAGCCGGGTCGCACCGAAGGCGAGGGCACCGATGGCGAGCAGCGGCCAGAGGCTCGGGCCCGAAGGAGCCGCCGCCGCCGGAGGCTCCGCCGGGAACGGCGGGAACAGGTCAAACTGGGCCGGGGTGATCGACGCCTCGGCGAAGAACAACGGATAGAACCGCCGGCGCAGCTCGCCGTGGAAGGCGCGCACGCGGTCGAGGTAGTCGAGGTGGGCATCGAGATCGGTGCCGGCGCGCGCACTGAGCGCGAGTTGCGCGTAAGCGACGGGGGCGAGCCACGCGAGGCGGGTCATGACGGCCTGCCGGGACCGGAGATTGTGCCGATAGGCCTGCGACTGGGCGGCGACGGACTGGTCGCCCATCTCCTGCATCGCGTAGTACCAGCGCCACGCGAAACGCCCCTCGACCGGCGGCGTGCCCGCCCATTCGGGGTGGTGGACGAAGAACTTCTCCATCGTCTCGGCCCGCGGCCGGTCCCATGCGGCATGGCTTTCCTGCCGCTGATGCACCGTGAGCGCGAGGCCTTCGGGCACCGGAAAGGCGGCGGTCAGCGCCAGGTTGAGCAGGGCGGGCACGAGGATGACCGACGCCACCCAGGTCGTCAGGGCGAGGGCGAGGCTTCCCGCCACGCTGCGGGCGACCACCGCGATGCACGCCGCGAGGCTGGTCCAGCAGGCCAGGTACGCCCACACCGCCAGGAGCCAGCGGGCGGCGCGCCCGTCGGGGGAGACGTGCAGCCAGGCGCAGGCGCCGGCGAAAGCCAGCGTGACCGTGCCGACGACCAGCAAGGCCCGTGCGCCGATCCGCGCCGCGAGCAGGCGCCCCAGTCCGCCGGCCTGCGCGGCCACCAGGGTGAAGCGACCGAGGTCGCGATCGCGGGTGAACGCATCGTGGCCGAGCACGAGCAACGCGAGCGGGGCGAGCGCACAAAACACGAACGCGAGGTCGAGGCCGCCGAGCGCCTGGAGGGCGGGATTGCCCAGGTCGGCTTCGTAGAGCTGGCCTTCGAGTCCGAGCATCCGCACCCAGATCACGGAGGGCACCACGTCGCGCACGCCGGTGGTGAGCGCGGCCAGCGGCGACATCGGCCAATGGGTGGGGATGAACGTGTAGTAGGCCACATAGCCCGCTTCTCCCTGCGGGGAGAATTCCCGGGTAATGGTCTCCATCTGGGTCGCGTATTGGGCGGCAAGGGCCGCAACTTCGCCGCGGTGGCGCGCGAGGTTCCGCCCGCCCGCCCACGTCGCCAGCAGGCTCGCGGCCAGCAACCCGCCGCAGACCAGCCAGGCCGGGCCGCTGCGCTGCAGGTGCCGCGCTTCCCAGAGGAGGAGACGGAGGAACGCTTTCATGCGGTGCGAAGGTCCGTGCGCGCGAGGCCCACCAGCGGGACGAGGGTCCACAGGACGAGGACGAGCCAGGCCACGCCGGTGCCGGTGAGTGCTTCGCGCAGGGTCGGTGGTGCGGTGCGAAAATCGGGGAAGCGTTTCCAGTGATCGGCCGACAGCTTCTGGTCCTTGTCGTCGTCGTAGCGCACCTCGTCGCGGTGCAGCCCGTTGAGTTGCTGCACAAAGGCGTAGCGGTAGGCCTCCGCCTCGCGCTGGAACTTGAGGTCGGCCCGCAGGTCCGTGCCTGCAGCCGCTGCGGAGAGCGCGCGCAACGCCAACGTCGGCGCGACCAAGCCCCAGCCGTTCACAAAATCCGCCTGGGCCTGCATGGTTTCGCCCAGGGCGGCGAAATGGCGGGCGAAGGTCTGGGCCGAGAGCTCCTCGCCGCGCGCCATGAGGATGCCGGCGTAGTTGACCGGCAGATCCTCGACGCGGGTCACGCCGTAGCGGGCGAGGGTTTCCGCTTTGAACTGCGCGTAGTGTGGATCGTCGGGGTTGTGGGCGTCGCCGAGCTTGCGGGTGTCGGCCGCAACGGCGGCGGTGAAACTGCTCTTGTCCGGCAGCGGGTGACGTGCCGCCGCGGCGACCGCGGCGATCCTCGGCACCACCACGCTGCTGCCGAGCCAGAGCATGACCAGCACGGCACACGCGCGGGCCGACGTCTTCGCCCGGGCGGAAACCCAGAGCGTGAGCGCCAGCCACGCCGCGCTGTGCAGCAGCACGGCGGCGGCAAAAACCGCCAGGCGCGCCGGCGCGGCGGCATCGGCGGCGAACGCCAGGTCCGTGAGCGCGACCAGCACGGCCGCGACCGCGCCGGCGGCCCCAAACGGGGCCAGCGCAAGCGCGAGGCCCCCGAGTTTGCCGAACGCCAGGGCCCGCTGCGAAACGCCTTGCGCGAGCAGAAACCGCAGGCGGCCCGTCTCGTGCTCCCCGGCCAGCGCGCGGTGCCCCAGCACGATCGTGACAAGGGGCAGCACGAGCTGCAGCACAAAGGCCAGCGACAACTCGCCGAGGCGGAATGCGGACGAAAGCGCGCCAGCCTCGGCGAAGTTGGCGGCGTTCTGCCGGTGGGCCTCGAGATATTGGACCCGCCCGGTGTAGCTCTCCACCCCCGGATCGATCGCCGCCAGCGGGCCCGGCGGCCGGAACGCAAACGTCCCGTAATGCGACACGCGGTGCGGATGGCGGTCGGGCTGCCCCTCCCATTGCGCCCGGACGAGCCGCTGGTAGTCGAGCTGCTGCGCCCGGTCGCGCACCTGCCGGGCGCGGTTGAGCCCGGCGGCGGTGGCGATGAGCACGACAAACAACGCAAACAGCAGCCAGGTGCTGCGGTGACGCGCTATCAGCCGCCACTCCGCCAGGGCGATAGGAAGGACCGAAGCCATCGCAATCAGAACTCGAGGCTCACGCTGCCCAGGAAGGCGCGGGCATCACCGGGAGAGTGCAGGCTCTGCGCGCCGTCGTGCCAGACGTACTCGTGGTAGCGGTCTAAGGCGTTCTTCACCGCCAGGCCAAACGTCGCCTGCTTCCAGCGGTAGCGCAGGTCGAGGTTGGTGAGGAGGTAGTCGCCGAACTTGCCCTCGGTGTTGAGCGTCGTGAGGTAGTAGTCGCCCTGACCGGTGACCGACACGGCAAGCGTGAACGCGGACGTGAGGGTCAGGTCGGCGCCGGCCTTCAGGGTGTAAGTCGGGACGTGATCGATCCGCTTGCCCCGATACACAGCATCGGCCGGGTTGTTGCCAGGGTTGACGATCCGGCCTTTTTGGAATGTGCAGGCGGCCCAGAGCGCGATGCGCTCGTGCGCGCGCCAGTTCGCCTCGAGGTCGACGCCGTCGCGCTTGGTTTCGCCGACATTTTCCGAGTCGCCGGAGTTGTCGAACTTGAGGCGCACCTCGTCGGTCGCGGTCTGCCGCCAGGCGGCGAGGCGGAACGTGAGGTCCTTCGTGGGCGCCGTGCGAACGCCGACTTCATAGCCGTCGTTCTTCGACGGGTCGAGCGGCGTGGTTCCATACGCGCCCGCGGCGGATCCAATCTGAAATGCGCGCCCGTAGCTCGCGTACAACTGGGTGGTGCGGTGCGCCTGCACCGAGGCGCTGAACTTCGGCTGCCAGATCGTGCCGTAGTCGATGATCGGCGTGCGCGCGCCGTTGAGGCGGTTGACGAACTCGCCGTCGAAGTGGTCGGCGCGCAACGCCCCGATGAGGCGCAGCCGGGGCGTCGGACGCACCTCGGCGCTCACGAAGGCGCCGGTGTTCTCGAGATCGAAATGCTGGTTGCGCGTATTGGCCGTGCGCACGCGCTCCACGGTGGCGTAGCGCTGGCTGAGCGCGTCCTGGTCGTGAAACTCAGCGCCCGCGTCGATCACCACGGGAGCTTCACCCGCGGTGGTTTTCCAACGCGTGTTGAGGATCACGCCGGTGTGGATCTCGTCGGCCAGGCGCTCCTGCTGGGAGCCGGCGGCCGTGAAACGCACGAAACGGTGCCGCACCAGGTCGTGGCGGTAGAGTTTGGCGGAGGCGCTGAGGTCGGGGCTGAGCTGGACGTCGCCGTGGAGGGAGAACTGGTTGTTCTCCATGGTGCCGCCGTCGGTGCTGGAAAACGCCGGCGAGGCCGTCGGGGTCCGATGGGCGTCGGCGAGCGAGAGGTAGCCGGGCGCATCGGCGTCAAATTCGTGCACGCGGGCGCTCAAGCCGAGGTGCCAGCGCTCGTTGGCCCCGGTGTAGAACCACTTCCCGGCGAAGGAGTGTTTGGTGAGTTCCGAATGATCGCGATAACCATCGGAGTGCCGGTAGCCGGCAAAATAGGTTTGGGAAAAGCCACCGCGGCGAAACCCCGCCAAGCCCTGCGCCTCGAAGACGCCGAAGTCGCCCGCCAGCACCTTGAGCTTCTGTCCGGAGAAGATCTGGTGCGTGTGGATGTTGAGGCTGCCGGCCACGGCGTTGAGGCCGAAGCGCGGGTCCGCCGTGCCCTTGACCACCTCGATGCTCTCGATCTCCAGCGGGAACACCGCGCCGAGGTCGTTGTAGCCGTCGTTCAGGTTGTGCGGGATGCCATCGACGACGAGGCGCACATGCGGGATGCCGCCCTCGCCGTTGAAGCCGCGCAGCGAAGCGTCGGCGGTGATGATGCCCTGGTTGAAGTCGGTCAGGTAGACGCCGGGGACCTTGTTCAGCAGTTCGAGCGGATAATCGACGCTTTCATTCTCGAGCTGGTCCGAGCCGATCGCGGTGACGGAGGTGATGAGGTCGGTGGTTTGCGCGCCGTGGTCCGACGATTTGACGACATACTTGCCCAGCGCAATGGCCGGGCCTTCGGGGCCGGCTGGGGCTGGCGCCCCAGGCGGCGCGGCGGTTTGGGCGCGGGCCGCAAGGGCGGCGAGTGCGAGGAAAGTGAGGAGGGAAAGGGAGCGGTTGGACATGGTGGGACTGGGTTGAGCAATGCGCCAGGCACGCGCGGGCATGGCGCAGCCTTGGCAGGACGGGAAAACACGCACCGCGGACAGCGCGGCGCGCGGAACACTACGGGTTCGGCTCAGGCCGCCGGCGGCGCGTGCGAGGGCACGAGCCAATAAAACGGGCGCGCCACCACGAACCAATCGGGCGCACGCAACGTCATGCTGCGGGCCAGGGGCCGCGCCAGCATCAACAAGACAAAGACCACCAGCGCGGTGAGGCCATGGGCAAACAGCGTCACGGCGCATCCATCGTCATCCTCGCCTCCGGACGGCTGACCCGGCGCGGCGTGATCCGCCGCCGGGCCGGCCTCGCCATGCACCCAGGCGTGCAATTCCGGACTGGCCGCCATCGCACTCAGCAGCAGCACCAACGCCACGCCCAGCCCCGCCATCAGGCGATGAAGCAAGGTCGGGCGAAGGTTGACGGCAAAAAACATGCGTGGTGCGTGATGATTTGTATCCTGGCAAAGTGGTCAAGCGGTGTTTCCCTACCGCCGGGCCTCCTTCGTTCCCCAAGCCAATCGGATCGCTTCGAGGTCGGCGACGGAGAGTCCACCCTCATGCGTCTGGCAGATGCGTCCCTCGCGCAGCACCACAGTAAACGGCAGGCCGCCGCGGCGGTTGCCGGCGGCGCTCATCAAGGCCACCACGTTGGCGCCGGACTTGAGCGCGGGCAGCAGGATGCCCTGTTTTTGGAGATAAACCCGGGCGTCCTGCGGTGGGTCGGTGCAGACGAGCAGGACCGTCCAGCCATCGTTGGCCTGCGCGAAGGTCTGCAGCAGCGGCAACTCGGCCACACACGGCGCGCAATCTCGGCCCCAGAAGTTCACCAGCACCGGCCCGGAGAGTTTCGACACCTGCACGAAACGGTCGCCGGCGAGTGTCGGCAGAGTGAAATCCCACGCCCTGTGCTTCTCCGCCCGCGCCTCAAGTGAGGCACTGACGATGACGGCCGCGCCGAGGGCCGAAAGCCACCAGCGCCAGCGTGGGATTTCCAGGTAGCTCACGATCGTCACCTCAGAACGTGAGCCTGCCGCCGATCACCAGGCTGCGCCCGATACTGGGCCCCCAAATGTGCGTCACGTCCAGGGCTCCGTCGCCATCGAGCCAGAGGAAGCTATCCTTCCTGGCCTGCTGGTAGTCGAAGACGTTGTCTAGGTTCACATAAGTGGAGAAGGATTTGTTCCACTGGTAGGACGCATGGAAATCAACGACCCAGAAAGTCGGGCTGTGATCAGGCTTGGCGGTGCCATCGAGGTGGTAGCGTTGGGTGTCGGCGTAGTCGTAGAACTTGGCCAGATTCTGCGGCCCCGTCAGCGTGGCGCGCACATTCACATCCCATGGGCCGGCATCGTGGTCGATCGCTAACGTTGCCCGCCAGTCGGGACGAGCGAAAAGACTGCCCTGAAAGTCGGTGACGTTGAAACGATACTGATACTTCTCGAGGCCGACGGTGATGGCGTCGGCCGGCGTCGCCTGCCAGGTGCCCACCACATCGATGTTGTCGATCGTGTAGTCGCTGGCCGCGGGCAGGAGGAGGAAATTGCCGGAGCTGGCCGTGTCGTCGATGAAAAGGGCCAGGTTCTTGATGCGGGTGTGGTTGATCGATGCCGTGACCGCCAGCCGGTCGCTGGCGTAGTTGAGCGCGTAAGACAGGTTGTCGGATTTCTCCGCCTTGGCGCCGGAGCGATCGACCGCGGGAGCGGAGAGAATCGCGTGTTCCAGCTCGAAGAACGAAGTCGGCAATCGAAAACCCTGCCCCGCGGCAAACCGGCTGGAGAAGCTATCCGAATGATGCCAGAGCAGGTTTAACCGCGGCGTCGTGATGCCGCCGTAGACGTTGTTGTCATCGTAGCGCAGGCTGGCGTTGGCCTCGAGCTTCTGGTCGAGGAAGGTCTGGTAGCCTTGCACAAAGATGGCGGGAGTGCGGTAGGTGTAGGTGTCGGCGTCCGCGCGCAGAACACCAAAGGTCGAGCTCGAGGGATCCTCGCTGATCGACTGGCTGTGCAGGTCCTCGAAGCGGTAGTTGAGGCCGGCGGTCAGCAGGGCGGTGCCGAGTTTGGTCTGCACGCTGCTCTCGAGGTAATATTGCTTCTGCTTGCCGAAGTAGTCCGCGTCACCGCCATACCAGCTGTCTTGTTTGTGCTTGGCATAGCCCAGCGCGAAACGGAGGCGCGTATCGCCGAACTGACGCTCGGCCGTGCTGACCACCTGGTCGCGCTTGGTGAAGATGATCTGAGCCAAGCCGAACTTTCCGTCGCCATAGGGATCGCCGAGGGTGCCAGCGGACGGATTGATCCAGCTATCGGAATCGGGTGAGCCATGGGGGCCTTTGCTGAAATCGAAAGGGTTGCCCGTGGTGTCTGCCCGCACGGCGTCGTAGTCGTCGCCCAAGGGACCGCCCATGCGCTTCTCCTCGACGTGGTCATAGCGCGCCTTGAGCTTGAAGCCGGCGACATCATCGAGGAACAGGCCGACACCCGCCAGCTTGCGATCATAGCCGGTATACTGCGAAATCCCATAGCCAATGCCGTCAACACTGTCGTGCACTTGGTCCGTGCCAGTGACGGTGATGGCCCCGCCCTGGAAGGTCTTCGCAGCATAGAAGGTGCCGCGCTTGAAGCCAAAATTGCCCGCGCTCAGGTCCAGCTCGCCACCATCGTGGGTCGGTCGCTTGGCCACCAGATTGACCGTGCCGGCGAGCGAGTCTGGCGCAATGAGACTCGTCCCGGCGCCGCGCGATACGTCCACCCGCTCCAGCC
Source organism: Lacunisphaera sp. (assembly GCA_035549955.1). GTDB lineage: Bacteria > Verrucomicrobiota > Verrucomicrobiia > Opitutales > Opitutaceae > Lacunisphaera. The sequence goes on from DASZPS010000212.1 coordinate 86,982, forward strand.
CATTGAGGCCAATCATGTCGAGGCCGTAGGCGTTGGAGACCGACGAGAAGATCGGCACGCCGTCCAGCAGCAGGGTCGTGAAACGTCCGGGCAGGTTGTTGAGGGTGATGTTGCGGGCATTGCAGACGGAGCACTCGACCTGCACGTCGATGCCAGGGCGGGCCCTCATCAATTCGGTCAGATTGGTGGCGCCGGTCCTCTCAATTTCCTTGGCGTTGAAGGACTCGGTCTTGATGACTTCGTCGTTCAGCGCGCCCTGCACCGTGGCGCTGGGGCGGCCGTTCACCGTGATTTTGTCCAGCTTGACCACGGGTGCGTCCGGTGCGGTCTGGGCCTGCGATACCCCGCAGGCGAAGGTGACGGCGATGGCAACAGCCAGCCGATGCAGTGGAGGGAAAAATGCGATGTTCTTCATGGTCGTATCGGGAAGGACACAAACAGGCGTTTGGTCAGGAATGGCAGAGGGTGCGGATGCGGAGCGCTGGACGGCGGACGCGGTAAACCTGGGTTGAGCGTCACGGGCGTGGGCAAAGACCGGGCAGTACCCCTCAGACAGTTTAAAACACGCGCGCAAATCGCGCGCGGAACACTACGGGTTCAACTCAGGCCACCGGGGGCGCGTGGGAGGGCACGAGCCAGTAGCGGGGGCGGGTGCGGGCGATCTCGTCGCCGGCACGCAGGATAATGCTGCGGGCCAGGAGCCGCGCCAACATCACCAGGCAAAACACCAGCAGGGCTTCCGCTCCGTGGGCAAAAAGGGTCACCGCGCACTGATGATCGCCCTCAACGACCGGCTCGTGGCCCGGCGTCGAGTGTTCGTGGGCGTTTTCTTTGCCATGCACCCAGGCGTGCAATTCCGGACTCGCTGCCAGGAGGTTGAGCAGCAAGACCAGCGCGATGCCCAGCACCGCGGTGAGGCGGTGAAGCGGTGAAGCTTGGGGTGCGGCGGGGGACATTGGTCGTGATCGAATCAGGGGAGCATAGCAAAGACGTCAAGCCATGCCGGCGATCAATGGGCAAATACCGCCGTTACCACGCCGAGCAGGCACAGCAGGCTTCCGATCGCCCGTCCGTCGAGCTGCTCCAACCAGGACCACCGCAGGCGCTGGACGCCGCGCAACGTGAGCCAGGTCAAAATCAACATTCCGCCGAGTGTCGCCACGGCCAGCACCGCGCTCAAAAACGCAACCCCGGGCCAGCCATAAGGCGCGGCGGTCAGGTAGATTGGCAGGAAGAGTTCACAGGGGGAAAGAGTCAGGGTTAGAAACAACCCCCAAAGCGCGGCGCGATCGCTCGCCTCGGGCAGCAATTTGTTCGGACTGCCTTGGCAATGATGGCAGGCGTGCCCATGCGGAGCGCGGAAAGCCAGCCAGGCCCCGAGCGCGACCAGAATCGCTCCAGCCACCCAATGAAAGGTTTGTTCAAAGCGCTCGTTCAGTTCGAAGCCGAACCAGGCGAGACTGACGCCCAGAACGGTCGTGATGAGGATGTGTCCCCCGCCGGCCAGCGCGACTGACCCGAAGATCTGCCGGCGCGACCAGCCGCGCGCGCGGCCGATGATGACAAACGGCAGCCAATGGGTCGGAATGGCCGCGTGGAGCAACGCGATGCCAAAGCCGGTTGTCGTGAGGGTGTAGAGGAAGGTTTCGTTCATGTAAGGAGGCGGATGGGCCGGGAGCGCATTTGCCCACCCCGCCGCACCGGAGGAAAGTCCGGCGGCCAAGACGAGCGCCGCCATCATAACAAAGCTGGCAAGCCCCCATGAGCGCCGAACCTGCCGGCTTCGCTCCTGCGCCTGCACCGCGAGCCCGGCCCGGAGCTGGTCCCTCAATCCGGGGGGAGGCGGCACCTGGCGGAGACGGCGGGCCATCGCGGCATCGAAGGCGCACTGCGCGGCGAACCAATTGCCCAGGGCCGGATCCCGCTCGGCGCAGCGCAGGGCCTCGCGCAAAACCGGATCCAGCGCGTCCGACCCGTTCGGGCGGTAGGCGCTCAGCAGCAACTTGGCTTCGTCCTGGTTCATGGGAGGGCCGGTGCGCATCCGGCAGATGGGAGGCAAAACGCGATGGCATTATTTCAGGGCCAGACGGTCGGGGGTGCCGACAGCGGTGCAGTTCATGGCATAGAGTGCGACCCAGGTGCCGTCGGCGAAGACATCACCCACCTGGAATTTCCCCTCGAAGTACAGGAGCTGGTCCATCATCTCGGGCACGCCCGCCTTCCCAAACCGGGCGATGACAAACTCACAAAACCGCGGAGTCTGGCCGAAGCAGCAGCCCATGGGACTGGCGAGGATGATGCACTCCTGCACCATGCCCCGCTCCATTCGCGTCGGCAGCATGAAGCCGGCGAGCCGGACGTCCCGGCCGTCGTACTGCCTGATGCCCGCTGGAAGATAAGGGGCGAAACCGGCGTCGGCCGCCGGGGACCGGTGCACTTCCGGCGGCAGGAAAAAACTCAATTTCTGAAAACTCAGGTCCAGCCTGCCGGTCGGCGGCTCGGCGCGAGCCTGGGCGAGCAAACGTTCCTCCTGCCGGGCGTGCTGCAATTTCGCCGCCGCCAGTTCGCGCTCCGGCGGGCGGGGGCGCCCGGGATCAAGCCACATGGCGACCAGCGGCAGGCCAATGACGACCACGCCCAATGCCGGGAGAAAGCGCTGCCGCGCCAGCCAGGCGATGGCGAGCCACACCAGCGCCGGGACCTCAGGAGCCGGAGACTTTCTCGACTTCGAGTTCATACAGTCCCGTGAACACCTGGTGCTGGAAAACCTCGCCGACATGCAGTTTCCCGTAGAAATACAGCGGCGTGTCCATCCGGCTGGGGACCCCCTTCCCCTTCATTCGGGCCACGATCCACTCGTTCGGTGCCGGCGGCCGCCCGAAACAACACATGCTCTGGTTGCGCAGGATCAGGAATTGCGTGGCCAGCCCGTCCTCGAGTTTGACCGGCAACATGTAGCCGCCGAGCCGCACTTGTTTGCCGTCCAAGGCGGTGACCTCTTCGGGAATCGCCCCGCCGGTGCCCGGCTCGGTGGGGGGATCGATGATTTCGGATTCATCGGGACGAAGCAGGGCCAGGCGCCCCGCTTTGGGCCGGAGCAGGTCGGAGTCGGGACCACCGCGCGGATGGCCATAGGGGAAGGACGCCAGCAAACTGAAATCGACGTGCCAATAGCCCTCGGAATCCCGCTCGGGCAGGGCGCGTTTCTGCGCAGCGAAGGGATCGTTCCGAGCAAGCAATCGTTCGGAAGACGAGCCGGCAACGTCGACCGGCTCGAGCGGATTTCCCCCATCGGCGGCCAGGCCGAGCCCGCAGCTGGCAAGGACGATCAGGCCGATTTTGCCGACCCCGGGTCTCGTCGTCAGGCGCTTCATGGCTAGTCCACCGCCAACTTGTCCCCTTCGATTTCGTAGATCCCGAATAGCATGCCGCCCTCGTAAATTTCGCCGACATGCAGTTTCCCGTAGAGCTTGGTGGGAACATCCTGATGCGCTTCCACGCCGCCGCCCTTCATCTTGACGATTACCCATTCATTGAGGGCAGGCGAAACCCCGTAACAGCACATCGACTGGTTGCGCAGAAACAAAAATTCCTTCACGAGTCCCTTTTCCAGCCGGGTGGGCAGCATGAATCCATCCAGACTGACGGTTCTTCCGTCCAATTCCCGCAAGTCCGGAGGAACCAGGGTCATCGCACCCGGGGTCGGCTGCTGGGTGAGCGGGGGATCGGCGATGGCGAACGAGGCAAGATCCTCGAAGCTCACCGGCAGATAGCCGTCGACACTCTGCCGGCTCTTGAGTGGCGCGGGGCGGGTCGCAGCCACCGGCAGCGCTCGCTTGGGCGCCGGTGGGGGCCGGGCCGAGGAAGTTCCCGCGCCCGCGCGCGCTTTGCTCCGGGTCGTCCTGGCCCCGGCGAGCGGCGGTAGCGGCGTTGCCTGAGCCTGGGTGACGGGGACGGCCGCCGGCCCGGCCGGAGGAGGTGCTTCGCCGCCGGGGGGTGCCGTCGGGCCGGCAGGCGCGGTTTGCTCTCCGGGCACCACCACCGGTTTCACCTCGGGTGACGCGACCGGTCGCAAAGCGGCGTCCGGGGCCGCCAGTTCCTCGTTGTCCAGTTCGCTCAACATCTGGGCACAGAAGGGGCAGCCGCCTCCCGCCCGATGGTTCGCGCCCAGCTCGCGCAGCCAGATCGGTTGGGCCAGGGCCACCGCGGAGCCGAAGCCTGCGCAGCAGGCCGCCAGCAGGCGGCGCAACCAGGATCCGTGGGGAGTTATCATGGCCGGTTCCGATCGGGTCTGGCCGCGTTCAGTTCACCGACACCTTGTCGGCATCGAGGCGATAAACCCCGACAAAGAACTCGTTCTCGTAGATTTCGCCGACATGGAGGACCCCGCTGAATTGCAGCGGCGTGTCCATCTGCATGGGGAAACCCTTTCCCGAGGCCTTCACGCAGACCCATTCGTTGGGCGCCGGCATCACGCCGTAGCAGCAAACGACCGGACTGCGGACGACAAGGAACTCCGTGGCCATGCCGCCCTCCACCTTCATCGGCAGCATGAATCCGCTCATGCGGACATGCCGGCCATCGAGTTTCCGGAGCAATTCGGGAATCTTTTCCTGCGAACCCGGTTTGCCGGGCTTCCCCGGGGCCGGTGCCTCCAGTTGGTACGAGGCGAGCTGCCCAAAGTTGACGTTGAGATAGCCGTCATCACCGGGCCGGAAATCGATCTCGGGTCCGCCGGTCGCGATCTTTGCCGCCAGGCCAGCCGCCTGCTCCTTGCTCAGCGTGGGATTGGCGGCAGCACTGGCCACCGCGGTGGCGAGAACCTGGGCGGTCGACACCGCCGGCCCCGCCGCCGGGGCCGCCGCAACTGGCGGGGCAGCCGGCGATCCGGGATTGGGAACGGCATCGGGGGCGGGATTGGGTTTCTGGTAAGTCGGGGAGGTTGCGTCGTCCCCGAACTCGGCCGCACCCCTACGGAACCGTGCCGCGCAGCTGGGACAACCATCGTTCCGCATGCGCTCGTAAAACGACTGGGCTGAAGCGGGGGCGGTCGCAATTCCGGCCCAAACGGCGAGCAGCAGCAGCCGGGGAAGTCTGGGAAGCAATGGTGTTTTCATGGTTCAGTCCTTGTCGTTGCCTTTCGGGAAATTGAACTTCACGTCGGAGAAAGTCGTGCCGCGGACGGTGATGCTCTTCAGCGTGGCATCGAATTCCCGGTTGTTTTTGAGCCACTCTGCCTGGCCCTCGAAAAGCGAGGTGTCGCCGACGGTTTCGCCGGTCGCAGGATTGGCGACCGCGTGCAAGACGAGCGCCTGGGGGGCTCCGGCGATGGTGGCGTCGATTTCGATCGACGGCACCGACGAGCGAATGAAGTTCTCCAACTCGCCGTCAAAGACGTAGGCCTGCAATTTGCCGGAGGCCGCATCGAGCACGAGCTCGACGTGATAAACTTCGTCGCCCAGCACGACTGGCGTGCCACCGTGCGGCGGCTTGTGCTCGTGCTTCGGGGGCGGGGCGGCGCGCGAAGTCTCAGCCGCCGGCTTGCCGCAACCGGCGGCAAGCCCGATCAGAACCAAGGCAGCCAGGGCGATTGTCGGGATGGATTTCATGGAGCGGGGGGTTGAACTCGGTTCAGGAGATCGGGGACAGGTTGGCGGCGACGTCCGTGCGATAGCCCTTCCATGCCGGCAGCAGGCCGCACAGGCCGCACAGCAGGATCATGCCGATCGGCGCCCAGAGCATCACCGGATTCCACGCCCAAATCTCGAGCCGGATGCCAGTCTGCACCCGAATCACCGCGGCGACTCCGCCGACGATGAGGCCATAGATGGCGAAAGCGGCCGTCATGCCCAGAGCGCCGATCGCCGCGGCTTCCAGGACCACGGCACTGAACAGCGTGAGCCGACCCGCGCCCAAAGCGCGCAAAATCGCCAGGTCGCGGCGCCGCGCGCTCATGGAGTTGTAGATGGCGACGAGGACGCCGATGGCCGACACGAACGCCACCAGGTAGGCCACCAGCGTCAGCACGCGATCAAACCATCCGATCTTGCTGAACAGATCCGCCATGATCGCGCCGACGGGATAGGCGAAGGTCAGGCGGTTGCCCTGCTTGTTATACATCAGATCGAGCATGAAACCCGCCGTCGGGGTGCGCAGCTGGATCAGCACGGCGCTCACGTCGGTCGCGGCCTTGGGATCGTGGCCGCTCATGGTCTGCAGGCCGTGCAGCGGAATCCAGACGACCTTGTCCACCGGCGTGTTCGAGGGCGCGAGGATCCCGGTGACGGTGTAGGTTTCCGCATGCTGGTTTTTCTCGTCGTAGACCAGGCCGTGGAAGGGGTGGAAGACATCGCCGACCTTGAGCCCGAGTTTTTCGGCGGCGAAGCTGCCCAGGACGGCCTCCTTGGCATCGGGATTGAAAAGCTGGCCCGCGGCGAGCGTGAAGGTGTGCCCCGGGACGTACTCCACCTCGCGGAAAAACTCCGGGATGGTGCCGACGATGCGGTACCCGCGCAGGTTGTCGCCCACCGCGATGGGCACGGCGAATTTCACCGCGGGATGCCGCTTGATGAATTCGTAGTCGCTGTAGGCCACGTTGCCGGGCGAGGCCTCGAGGTGGAAGATGGCGTTGAGCACGAGCTGCAGCTTCGAGCCGCGCGCGCCCAGCACGGCGTCGAACCCGGTGTTCACCTGGGTGAAGGTCGCCTGCGACTGGACCTTGACGATCCAGACCGCCATCAGGAGGCCGCCCGCCAGCGCGATGGAGAACGCCGTGACCAGGGTGGAAAAAAGGTGCTGGCGCAGGCTGCGCAGGATGATGAGGGCGAGGGTCATGGCGGGGCCTCCTGCAGCGCGCGGTTGAGGGTGGCGAAATCGTGCACCTCGTCGAAAGCCGCCAGCACCTCGGGATCGTGGCTCACGAGAAGCAGGGCCGCGCCGTTTTCCCGGCAGGTCTCGCGAATCAGCGCCAGCGCCTCGCGGGCGTTCCGGCGATCCAGGTTGCCGGTCGGCTCGTCGGCCAGCACGAGTTTCGGGTGGCTGGCGAGCGCCCGGGCCACCGCGACCCGCTGCTGCTGACCCGTGGAGAGCTGGCGCGGATAGTGCCGCAGCCGGTGGCCCAGGCCGACGCGTTCCAGCATCGCCTGGCCGCGCTTTCGATCCACCCCGGCACCGAAGGCCATGCCGAGGAGCACGTTTTCCAGGCAGGAATAGCCCTGCAGCAGGTTGAACGTCTGGAAGATGTAGCCGATGTTCTGCGCCCGCAGCTTGTCCCGCGCATGCTCGCTCAACCCGGTCATGTCCGTTCCCGCCACCTGGATCGTCCCCGCGTCGGCGGCCAGGATGCCGGCCACCAGGTGGAGGAAAGTCGTCTTCCCGGAACCGCTCTCGCCCCGCAAGGCCAGCTGCTGCCCGGCGGCGAGCGAGAAGGCGGGCAGATCGACGATGACCTTCCGCTGTCCCTCGGGAGTGACGAAGGACTTGCGCAGGCCCGTGATCTGGAGGAGCGGGTTCATGGCAGGGCGGGAAGCGACAGCCTGCAGGTCAGAAGGAGACGCGCACGCCGGCAGTCAAGCTCCGGCCGGGCAGCGGGGCCACGTCCTTCAGGAAGGACGTGCTGACCCGCGCCTCTTCGTCGGCCAGGTTGGTGCCGCGGGCGAAGAACTCCCACTGGGCCTTCCCGGCGGACAGCCGGTAACCGAGGTCGGCGCCGACCAGCGTGTAGCCGGCCGTCTCCGTTTCCTCGGCCGTGATGCGGTCCTGGCGGAAGGCATGGCGCACGTTCAGCCCGGCGGTCCATGGGCCCTGCTCATACCGCAGGCCGGCGCCGACGCGCAGCGGCGGGATGCGCGGCAGCGGCTGGTCGTCCGTGGTCTGCTGGGCGTGGACATAATCGGACATGAGGTCGAGGTGCACGTGGCCGGTCTCTCCCTCCATCAGGTGGAAGGTCAGATCGGCCTCGCCGCCATAGAAGACCGCATCCCGCGCCACGAAATGGTAGATTGGCAGGAACTCGTCGTCGTCGGGCACCGGATACGGCAGGAAGCCGCCGCTCTCCTCGTCGAAGTAGAGATCCGGATCCCGCTGTTCGAAGATGAAATTCGAAAACCGGTTGACGAAGGCTCCGACCGTGCCGGTGACGAAGCCCGCGCGCCGGCGCACGGTGAAGTCCACGCCGAGCGATTTTTCCCGGCCCAGGCCCGTGGTACCGATTTCATAGGCACCCGTGCCGCCGTGCGGGCCGTTGGAGAACAGCTCCTGCGCCACGGGCAGGCGCTGCGACCAGGCCACCGATAAGCCGACGGAATAGTCCTTCGCCGGATACCAGACGAGGCCGGTGGAAAGACTGAAGCCGTGGTCGGTGCGCTTTTCGCCGGTGGTGGCCGCGTAGTCGGGATATGCCGGCAGCAGCGGGTCGACGTCGCCCAGCCGGATGCTCTGGCGTTCGTACCGGGCGCCGAACTGGAGCGTGAGCTCCGGGTTCAGCTTGTAGGATTCGAGGACAAACAGCGCCTGGCTGGTGGTCAGCGTCTGCGGCGTGACCACCTCCTCGCCGACCGCCGAGAAATCGCTGCGGGCAACCTGGAGACCCATGCTGCCGGTGAGGTCGTCGGCGTCCTGCTGGGCGAGTTCGATGCGACCTTCGTAGGCCTTGTTCTTGAACGTGGTGTTCGGCACGCCGGTGGTCTCATCGACCTCGGCGTGGGTGTAGTCGGCGAGGCCGAAACGGATCTTCGCGGACTTGAAGCCCTCGAATGGCTCGGTGATTTCGCTCCGGAAGTCCAGCCGGCGCTGCTTCATGTCGATGGCGATCGGTTCGTCCACCGGCACGCCGTAGACGGTGTCGTATTCGCTCACGGCCACGCCGGCATTCCCGTTGGCCCAAAACCAGGTGCCGCCCAGTGACCCGCTCTTCGTCGAGATGGCGCTGTTCCCGAGCGTCCCCCGGTTGACGGGATTGGCCGGGTCCGCATAGCCGGGGATGGCCACGTCGTCCGTCTCCGTCCGCAGGCCGTTGGCTTGGAGCGCGAAGGACTTGTTTCCAGCCGTCAGGGCGAAGATCCCGGTCAGTTCGTCCGCCGCGGAATCGTAGCGCGCCTCGACGCGGCCGCTCAGCGGCCGGTCGGGCGCGAG
>DASZPS010000213.1:5000-6716 GCA_035549955.1 Lacunisphaera sp.
ATTCTGCGCTCACGAGGACCTCAGATTCCCCCTTCGACCCCCCGGCAGGCGCTGTCCCCGTCCCCGAATTGCCGGCCGGGCCCCCAACGGTCTCCGACACGCCCCCAAAAACGGGCACCGCCCGGAAAAACGGAGGGCCTTCGAAGCTCCGGCCGAGCAGCGCCCGCGCCCCGCCGCCGATGGCTGCTGCACCCACACCGCCTCCGCTGCTGATGGCTGCGACCGGCCGCTCGCGCGCTTGCTGGATCAAAGTGACTTTATCGGTCGCACACGTGAAGTGCGGGCCGCCGTCGAACGGGTCGACGCGCTCGGCGTACTCGAACCCGATCCGGCGCAGCATCTTCTCGACCCCCCGCGTTTCGGGACCCACTTCCCCGATTGCGCGCTGCGCCTGGTCGGACAGCAACGTGGCGTAAATCTCATCCGGAAACAGGCTGCGCACGAACTCCTTGTTGATCTTGCTGAGCTGGTCGGCTTCTCGATAGCTGAGCCCGGTGAAGCGCCGGCCGTAGGCCTCCCACAGCGGACTCGAGCCGTCGGCCTCGAACGGGGGAAGCAGCTCCGCGAGCAACTCGTCCCGAAACAGCTTCCGATTCATCGCGATGAACAAGAAGCGCACGTATGCGATCAGCGAACCCAACCTTTCGGGCGAACGCCGAAAATCTGGATGCATTACGAGGCCGCCGATCTCCGTCGGCCCGTCGTAGTTGTAGCGAGTCGTGAGCACCCGATGAACGAAGTGCCGATCGAGCGTCGCGCTGTACTTCTCCTCGCGCCCGACGCTCAAATAGATGTACGGCGCGCTGCGGTTGCCGAGCTGCGCGATCACCATCGAAGTCCCGATCACGCGCTTGCGCCGCGCGTCGTAGAGCACGAACACGTACTCGCGCGCGAGTGGATCGCGCACGGCACCGCTGAAGCTTCGCTCCGACAGGTCGAGCAGCTTGCGGATCGCGGGCGGGCTGTCAGGCAGGTTGACCGTGTTCAGATGCCGCGCGAGCTCGCATACGTCGTCGAAGTGCTCGGTCGTGCCCGCGCGAATATCGATGGGGTAATCCACGTGCGCTCCTACAAGTTTACCACCGCTGGGGTTAACCTCGCGCGCATGCGAGCTGTCGCACAACGTGTGCTGGATGCGCGCGTCGACGTGGATGGAGCGTGCGTGGGCGAAATCGCCACCGGCATGCTCGTTTACCTCGGCGTCGGCAAAGACGACGACCCCGAAGATGCGCGCTGGATCGCGGACAAGCTCGCGACCCTTCGCATCTTCGAAGACGAAGCGGGCAAGATGTCGCGCTCGCTGATCGACATCCGCGGCGAGGTTCTCGTGGTCTCGCAGTTCACGCTGTACGGCGACGTTCGCAAAGGCCGCCGCCCGTCGTTCGATCGGGCCGCGCCGCCGGAGCTCGCGGAACGCTTGTACCTGCAGGTTTGCGAGCAGCTCCGCGCGCTCGGCCTCAGAGTTGCAACCGGGAAGTTTCGCGCGACCATGCAGGTTTTCGCGCGCGTCGATGGCCCGGTCACGCTACTCATCGACCACGAAAAGGCGTTCTGACGGATGGCTTCACCCCAAAAACCCGTGATCGGACTGACGGGCGGCATCGCCTCGGGAAAGAGCAGCGTCGCGCGCGTGCTGCGCGAGCTCGGCGCCGCCGTAATCGATGCCGACCAACTCGCGCGCGAAGTCGTCGCGAAGGGTAGCGACGGCCTACGCGA
>DASZPS010000214.1:0-41072 GCA_035549955.1 Lacunisphaera sp.
GCCCTCACGCTGGTCCTTCCGACCTCTTTCGTGCTGGCTGGCGAACAACCGAAACCCGAGTCCCTGCCCGCCGGCATGAACATGTACGTCATCGAGCGCGACATGCCCGGCGTCGGCAAACTGACGCCCGCCGATCTCAAGACTGCGTCGCAGAAATCCTGCGTCGTGCTCGGCAAGCTCGACGGCAAGGTCACCTGGATCCACAGCTACGTGACCGGTGACAAGCTCTACTGCGTTTACGTGGCGCCCAACGTCGAACTCGTGCAAGAGCACGCCCGCCAGGGTGGCTTCCCGGCCAACACCATCAACAAGGTGTCGACCATCATCAGCCCGAAGACGGCGGAGTAAACCGACCGCCGCTCCGGAATCCAAACCGGCTCTCCGGTCCATCCACACGGACCGGAGGGCCGTTTAGTTTACAGGGATTGACGCGTGGCTCGAATGGAGGATCGGCCCTTGCCCGTTCGACGCGCTCAGAGCCGGTCGAAAGGCTGCGACCATTCCGCGCAAGGCGCGGAATCCCCATCGATTGTTGCGACGCAGGAATCCCGGCGCGCCGGGATTGGGCGCAGCGAGGGCGCGTCTTCAAACCTCCATGCTCCCCGAAGCGATCCTCAACCACCGATCCGGTTTTAACCACTAATGCTCCGCCTACCAGCTGTGCTACTTGAAGCGTTCCGCCTAATCGGCTTCACGAAGGGTTCCGGGGGTCGGCTAATCGCCGACGAAGCACGAGATTCTTACTGCTCTCAGCGGCGATTAGCCGCTCCCCGGAACCAAAACCGCAGCCGATTAGGCGGAGGGGATATTGTAGCGCAGCCGGTAGGCGGAGCATTAGTGGTCAATCCTCTCCGGGCCCGTTCGACAGGCTCAGGGCGGAATGGCGCTAAGCCGGAACAATTCAATAGGTGGGCGTCGGTTTCCACACCGATGCTAGGTTTGCCCGCTTCGTGAGTCCTTGTCGGCGATATGGAAATCGCCGACCACCAAAAGGTGGAAGGCGCTGACCTCAGCGCGTTGCCGCGAAGCCGCTCCGAGCCAGCGCCTTGAGGTCAAGTCGCTCCACCTTCTATTGCATGGTTCCGGCTAAGCTAAGTTAAGGCGGTCGATCGTCGGCGACTCACTCTCGGCCACGCGCGACGGCAAGACGACAACGCTCCCGAACTTAGCGGCATTCTGCTCAGAGCCCAAAGCCTGTCGAGGTGGTCCGACCTCACGCGCGAGGTCGGCGCAAGCGCCGACCCTGCATTGAGACGACCGTGATTCCCTTGCCGAGCCCATCCCCGTTGCACGATCACTTCCCCGCATCCACATCCTTGATGAATTGGATGACGCCCTCGAACCACGTCTGCTGGTCGTCGTAGATCGCCAGGTGGCTGCCGTGGGCGCAGTAGAGATAGCGGCCGCGCGGGAATTGCCCGGCCATCGCCTTCATGTGGGAGGGATCCATCGTGTCGTGGCGGGCGCCGACCACCAGCGTGGGCACCTTGATCTGCTTCAGGTCGGCGAACCGGTCCCAGTTCATCAGCTTGCAGTCGATCGACCCCATCTCACTCGGGCCCTGGAGGGGCACATACACCTTGCGGTTCAGTTTGCCGAAGGCGCGGTTGACCGGGTCGGGCCACTGCTCCAGCGGCATCCGCAGGATGTGCTCGGTGTAATAAGTGCCCATCAGCAGCTCCATGTACTTCGGGTTCTCATAGTCCTTGGCCGCCTCATACGCCTGCACCTGCTTGAGCACCTCGGGCGGCATCGCGGGCATCAGCGTGGTCTTGGCGTAGGCGTTGTACGCCGGGATGCTCGACATCATGTTGGAAATGATGAGCCCCTTGAGGTGCTGCTGGTGTTTGAGCGCATATTCCATCGCCAGCATTCCGCCCCAGGACTGGCCGAGCAGGTAGAAATTGTCGTAGTCGAGGCCCAGCGCCAAGCGAACCTGTTCCACCTCGTCGACAAACCGCGGCAGGTCCCAGAGCGACGGCTCGTCCGGCTGGTCACTGTAGGCCGAGCCGAGCTGGTCGTAATAGTAGTACTCGATCTCGGCCCCGGGGAACCAGCTGTCGCAGGCTTCATAGTACTCGTGGGTCGCACCGGGCCCGCCATGGAGCAACAGCACCTTGATGCGGGGGTTGTGTCCGACCCGTTTGGTCCAGACCTTGAACTTTCCCTTCGGGGTTTGGATCTCGATCATCCGCACGCCGCCCGAAAGAAAATCGGGGGTGCCGGGGTTGGCGTGATAAGAGGAAGTCGCGGCAAACGAAGCAACGCCGGCCAGCAGGCCGGCCAGCCAGACAGTCAGGGTTTTCATAGTTGGGGTTGTGTGGGGGGTGGGAGCATGACCACGCGGCGAATATTCCCGCGCCGATTCAATTAGCCGGAACCATGCAATAAAAGGTGGCGCGACTTGACCCCAAGGCGCTGGCTCGGAGCGGCTTCGCCGCAACGCGCTGAGGTCAGCGCGTTCCACCTGTTGGTGATCGGCGATTTACCAGCCGCAGCGCAGGCTGCACGACTGGTCCTTGGTGGCGAGCACGCCACATCAGGAAGCGAACAACAGGACATATCGCCGACCAGGACTCACGAGGCGGGCGAACCTACTCCTAGGAAACAGCGGCGCTGTAGCCAGCCTCGCTGAGGCCGGTCCGGGGTCACCGACCCCCGGCTACAACCACACCGTTTCTTCCTGACCGGAGTAAAACGCGTTTTGCGGCTTGGGGCTGAATGGATCCGGCTTGAGAGGGGTGCCTAAAGGACGGCGGAGCATGAGTGGTAAATTCCTCTGACGGTTTCAAAACACGCCCCAGTTCGGCGCGTTCCTTTGCCACCGACGGGGGTCGGCGAACCCGGCTGCATTTGGAAGCTTGGCTTCATCCTGCGCCGCGCTAGTTCCGGGACATGAAAACATGCTGGCTGCTGATGTTCCCCCTCCTGACTCCAGCGTTCATGGCGGCGGAAACGGAGACCCTCTCGCTCCAGCTCACGCGCAGGTTCGACCAGTTGTGGGACAATGGAGACGAGGTTGGGATGTACGAGTTCCTCGACCCGGACTGTGTGTACAAGACCCCGTTTCGGACCGAGCTCAGCCGCGACGAGGTGCGGGCGCACGTTTTCAAGAATATGCACGGTAAATTCCGCAATTCCGTCAGCACCGAGACCTACTCCAAGATCGAAGGCGACATGTGTTACGGCGTGGGCGTCGCAACCTTCGACGAGTTCGATGCCAATGGGGCCTTCAAGGCGAAGTGGTCCTCCCGCTACCTGAACATCTACACGCGGAAGCCGGGCGGAGACTGGAAACTGCGCTTCCATGTCGCCCATGAGGACGACCCGAAGAAGCATTGAAGCGTGCAATTGTCCTCACCTGGCGAATCGACACCGGTGACCGCCCGGTACGTCCACCTCCTGGCGGGCGGGCTGTTGGTGGTGGGTTTTCTCGCGATTGTGGTGCTGACCTGGCTGGCGCGCTGGCGGGAACAAGGCTGGACGCCCGCCGTCCAACCGGGAGGTGTGACCGGCGGGTTGCTCGTGGTGGTCCTCTATGCGGTCCTGCACGAAGGCCTGCATGTGGCGGGTTGGGTGATATTGGGAGGCGCAAAAGGGCGAGCGTTCACCGTGATCTGGACCCGGCGCGGCCTGGGCATCGCGGCCGTCCTGCGATCCCCGATCCGGATGCGGGCGTTCCGCGCCGCGATGCTATTGCCCGGGCTCCTGCTGGGGCTGCTCCCTTTGGCGGTCGCGTTTGCGACGGGTTCGCTGCTGATCCTGCTTTGGGGTTCCTTTTTCTTCTTTGAAGCGCTGACGGATGCCGCGCTGCTGCTTGCCACGCGGGGCATCGACCGGGACGCACGGGTGATTTCCCATCCGGTCGAACTCGGCTGCCTGGTCGAGCGTGACGGAGGGCCCAGCTAACCCGGCACCCTGGGGTGCTTGACCGCGGCCTCCTCTCCATCCCACCTTCCTCCCATGCAACCGTCCGCCCAGCCCGACGTCATCTGCATCGGCGCCGTACTTTGGGACATCATTGGGCGGTCCGAACGACCGATGAAGTTCGGCAACGATGTCCCGGGGCGCATCGTCCGGACTCCCGGCGGCGTGGCCCTGAACATCGCCATCGCGCTCAGCCGGGCGGGACTCGTGCCCACGCTGCTGTCGGTCATCGGCCAGGACGCCGAGGGCGACGAACTCATCGAGGCCTGCCACCGCCTTGGGCTTCAGACGGCCCATCTGCACCGCACCACCGAATTGCGCACCGACCGTTACATGGCGGTGGAGGACGCCAACGGTCTGGTTGCCGCCATCGCCGACGCCCAGTCCTTGGAAGCCGCGGGGCCGCAAATCCTGCAAGCCATGGTGGACGGGCGTCTCGGCACGCCAACCCAACTGTGGCGCGGCGTCATTGCCCTCGACGGGAATCTCACGACGTCGTTGCTGGAGGACATCGCGCACTCGCCCCTTTTTTCTGCGGCCGACCTGCGCGTGGCTCCCGCCAGCCCGGGCAAGGCGAAACGATTGATCCCGTTGCTCCACCACCCACGCGTCACCTTTTACGTCAACCTGGAGGAAGCCGGGCTGCTGTGCGACCGGCCTTTTGGCGATGCAGCCAGTGCTGCCCAAGGCCTGCTCGATCGCGGCGTGCCGCGCGCCCTCGTGACCAACGGGGCGCGCGAGAGTTGCGACGCCTGCCGGGGCGACGGCATCGTCGCTGCCAGCCCTCCCGCCGTGACCATCCGCCGGGTCACCGGCGCCGGCGACACCTTCCTGGCGGGTCACATCGCCGCCGAGGTGCGGGGCGCAAATCGCCACGAAGCCCTTGCTACCGCCCTGGCGGCCGCCAGCGCGCATGTGGCCGGGGAAATCGGCTCATGAATCGAAATCGGCTTTCGAGTGCAGGAGCGGGTTTACCCCGCGACCTGGATTCCCATCGCGACGCCAAGCCGCCCCTGCTTCATTCCCCTGAATGACCAACGCACCACTCGCCTTCTCTCCCGAAGTCCAGGCCGCCCGCGACGCCGGCCGGCCGCTCGTGGCCTTGGAATCCACCATCATCACGCACGGGATGCCTTACCCGCAGAACGTGGACACCGCCCGCAAAGTAGAGGCGCAGGTTCGCGCTGCCGGGGCGGTGCCGGCCACGATCGCCGTCATGGGTGGCAGGATCCGGATCGGCCTGGCCGAGGCCGAACTCGACACGCTCGGCCAGGCTCGCGGCGTGATGAAGGTTTCGCGGGCCGACCTCGCGGTGTGCCTTGCCACCGGCCGCACCGGCGCGACCACCGTGGCGTCGACGATGATCGCCGCTCGCCTGGCGGGCATCGATGTTTTTGCGACCGGTGGCATCGGCGGTGTCCACCGCGGAGCCGAACTGTCCTTCGACATCTCGGCCGACCTCCGTGAACTCGCCGAAACGCCCGTTTCGGTCATTTCCGCGGGCGCCAAGGCCATTCTCGATCTTCCGAAAACCCTCGAGGTGCTCGAGACGCTCGGCGTGCCGGTGATCGCCGTCGGGCAGGACGATTTTCCCGGATTCTGGTCGCGCTCCTCCGGCTTGCACGCGCCGCTGCGACTGGACTCCGTGGAAGAGATCGCCGCGTCCCACCTGATGCGCGCGCGCCTCGGTCTGCCGGGCGGCCAGCTCGTGGCCAATCCGATCCCAGCCGAGGCCGAAATCCCGCGCGAGGAGGTCCTGCCCATCGTCGCGCAAGCGCTCGCCGACGCCGCCGCCCAAGGCGTCGCCGCCAAGGCTGTCACGCCCTTCCTCCTCGCCCGCATCTACGAGCTGACGAACGGCCGATCGCTGCCCGCCAATATCGCGCTCGTGCTCAACAACGCCCGCCTCGGCGCGGCCATCGCCGCGGAGATCGCGCGACAACGGGCCGGCTGACCGACCGCCGCGCTTTCAGGCGGCAGGCGTCGCTCTTGGGATCTCAGCCGGGTTCATGCAGTTGGTGGGCGTCGGTTTCCACACCGACGCCAGGTTCGCACGGCTCGTGAGTCGTTGTCGTCGATATCGAAATCGACGACCACCTTTCGGTCGGTTCGCTACCGAGCGAAACGGCGCTTCAATTGCATGATCCCGGCTCAGGACACTCCTGGCCGCCAGGCGGACGCCTGGAAGAGCTCCTGGATGTGTCCCAGCGCGGCCGCCAGCCGCGACTCGTGCGGGCCGCGCAACAATTTCCAGGGGATCGACTGTTTCTCCAGCGCGCCAGCAAACCAGCGGTGCATTTCGTGGCGGATATTTTCGCCATCCCGCAGGCCATCCTGGGTGAAGGGAATCTCGTCCCCGGTCAGGAGGTAAAGGTCGGGTGACTTTTCGCGCGCGACAGCCTCGACTCGCGGGCAGGCTCCGCCCACATACCGGCGGTGCCAGAGCACCGTTGCAAACGCATTGGTGTCGCAAATCAGGATCCGATTGGCGCGGCGGGCGGCCTCATTCTCCCGGCGGAGCTGCTCCCGCGCGATGGTTTCGAATTCCTCCGTGCGCCAGCGATTCTCTCCCGCCGCCTGCTTTCGGACGGAATACTCGCGGCCGTACTCTTCGACCCAGGCCGTCTGCAATTTGTCCGCCAGGGCGCGAGCCAGCGTGGTCGTGCCGGTTGACTCCGCGCCGAGCACGCAAACCCGGCGGGCAAACCACCCTCGCACCGGCGGTTCGATGAAATCCCAGTGGGCGTAAGGATCGCGCCGCACCGCGGTGCCGGAAACAGGCACGGTGGCCCGGGCGCGGTCGACCATGACGTGCTTCGCGCCCATCAGCCCGGCGTAGCGTGCGCCGTAGTCCTCGGACGTGAACACTGCATCCGGGGGCCGGCCGAGCCATCGCAGCGTGTTGTCGGCCCACACGCGCGAGTCATTCTCGTCATAGCGATCGTCGATCACCATCACCCGGGCCGTGGGATGCATTTCCTGCAGCCAGCGGCCGCGCAACTCCGCGGGCACCGGGTCGACCGGCTTGCCGCAAACGATGACCGCCACCTGCTCCGCCTGGGCCAGCGCGGTATCGATGAGCAATTTGTGCCCGCGATGAGGCGGCAAAAACTTGCCGATCACCACGCCCAGGCCGTGCTTCATGCCGCGCCCTCCAAACTCCGGCGCCACGCCCGCAACCCGCACAGGCACATCACCAGGAAGACCGCATAAAGCACCGCGGTGAGCGGCAACGACCGGCTGAGGTAAAGCGGCACGTAGATGAGGTCGGCCACAATCCAGAGCCACCAGTTTTCGATTCGTTTCCGGCAGAGCAGATATTGCGCGGCGAGGCTGATGACGGTCGTCAGGGAGTCCCAAAATGGAGCCGCGCCATTCGCTCCAACCAGGATTTCGCGCAGGCCCCAGGTGGCCAGCGGCACTGCCGCGGCGAGCAGCCCCCATTCGATTCGGGTGGTCCGACTGACCTTCAATGCGGTCCGATCCGCTCCACCGTGGATCCAGTTGAGCCAGCCATAGAGACCGAGGCCGAAATAGACCGCCTGCAGCCACATGCCGGCATACAGCCGGCCGCGGAGAAAAAGGACGAAAAAGACGAGGTTGTTCGCCAGCCCGATCGGCCAGTTCCAGGTGTGTTCCCGGACGACAAGCCAGACGCAAACGCCGCCCGTCGCAAAGCCCCAGGCTTCCGTGACGGTGATGGGCCACCAGTGCTGGTACGATGCGGCTACGACAAGGGCTGAAGCGACAGCCGCCCCGGCCAACTCCCAGGTCAGGTTGGGCGGTGTGCGAGCGCGAGCGACAGCCGTTTCCATCTCGACCCCACAAAACAATCCGGGCCGGAGGCTGCCAAGCCCTGATGAGAAGGAGCCGGATCCGGAACACGCGAGGCCGGGACCTGGCTCCCGCCGGCGGTCCCATCGCGGGCGGCGGTGACGCCGCTCGGCCGCTTATTGAGTTTCACCGCTTGGGCGGACGGCGAAATCTTCGCCGCCTATTCAGACCCTATACGCACTCCGCCCTCCGGGCACCCCTCTCGAGCCGGGACTATGCAAAGGAAGGTGGAGCGACTTGACCCCAAGGCGCTGGCTCGGAGCGGCTTCGCCGCAACGCGCTGGGGTCAGCGCGTTCCACCATTTTGTGGTCGGCGATTTCCCAGCCGCAGCGCAGGCTGCGCGACTGGTCCCGGGTTCGCAGCAGCGAACAACAGGACATATCGCCGACAAGGACTCACGAAGCGTGCAAACCTGGCGTCGGTGTGGAAACCGACGCCCACCTATTGAATCGTTCCGGCTTGAGAGGGGACCATCGTTTCCGGGGGTTTGGCTCCCCTCTCGAGCCGGAGCTATGCAATGGAAGGTGGAGTGACCCCAAGGCGCTGGCTCGGAGCGGCTTCGCCGCAACGCGCTGGGGTCAGCGCGTTCCACCATTTGGTGGTCGGCGATTTCCATATCGCCGACAAGGACTCACGAAGCGGGCGAACCTGGCGTCGGTGTGGAAACCGACGCCCACCTATTGAATCGTTCCGGACCAAGAGGGGACCATCGTTTCCGGGGGTTTGTCTCCCCTCCCGAGAAGGGTGGCGCCAAGCGACGGGGTGTGGGATGCCAGCGCGGGTTCGGGAGTCGATGCCACCGTGCTCCCACCTTCGACCAGTTCCTGCAGCGTGAGCACGGCCTCGCGCAGGCTCTGGGCACCGTCCCGCAAGGAGCGCGTGGATTGGGCCGCGCCGTCGGCGGTGACGGCATTGTCCTGGGTAAGCTGTTTCAGCTGATCGCATGATTTGCGCAGTTCGCCGATGCCTTGGTGTTGTTCCTGGCTGTCAGCCGCCACTTCCGTCGCCAGGCGGTCGAGCTCCTGGTTGCAACCCACGATACCCTGGAGGCGTTTTGTGGTTCGTCCGGCAAGTTCCACTCCGAGTCGCGTCTTCGCCGCGGCGGCGTCGATCTTGTCCGCCATTTCCCGGGCCGAGGATGCGCTCCGTTGCGCGAGGGCCTGGACCTCGGAGGCCACAACCCCGAAGCCCAGCCCGGCTTCGCCGGCGCGCGCCGCTTCCACGGCGGCATTCAAGGCCAGCAAATTGGTCTGGAAGGAAATTTCGTTGATTACCCCGGTGATGCGGCCGACTTCGACGCCACTGGCTTCGATCTCCTGGATGGCACGGGCCAGCGCCTGCATCTCCCCGGCCCCGGCGTCCGCCGCCAAGCGGGCCTCCCCGGCCAGTTGCTTGACGGTGCCGGCATTGCCGGTGTTCCGCGTCGCGATCCCGGCGAGCCGCCCGATCGACTGGCCGGTCTCGGCGATCGTCGTCGCCGCCCGGGTGGCGTTGTCCGCCAGGTCCTGGCTGCCGGAGAAAAGCGCCCGGGCGGATTCGAAGACGTTGGCGGAGGATTCCTGCAGGCTCTGGCCGACCGCGCGCAGCACGCGTCCCAGCGTTGACCAAACCCACCAGATGCAGCCACACGACAGCAACGTACCGGCGGCGCCGACGGACACGACCAGCCAATACCCTTGCCGGATCAGGAGCCGGATTGCTGGCACCGCCGCCGGAGCGGTCGCCGCCAGCGCGTCCAGTTCCCGATCCATGTGGTAGAGCCAGCCGAGCGCGGTCGCCGCCAGGACGGCGGCGGCGGCCATCACGAGCACAAAGCCGGTGAGGATTTTGTGGTAGGACGAAAGATGCATGGGAAAGGTCCAGTCCACGGCCGCCCCGGAGCCGGGAACATGGACGGACTGCATGGCTGGCTCTGGATCGGCCTATGCCGACGGGAGTTAAGCCGCTCGCGGGTAATCCCAATTAATGCCTCGAATTGAACAAGGAACAGTCAGGCCTGCCGGCCAGCGCCGGGCCACTTTCCATCCATTCATTCCTTTGCATCTTCGCTCCATTGTGTTCAATCGAGCGGTCAACCCCTCCCCATGAATTCCCTCCCGCGCCTCCTCGTCCTCTCCGCGGTTCTCCTCGCCGCCACCGCCCTCGCCTCCGAAAGCAAACCGGCCGCTCCCGCCGCCAAACCCGCGCCTGCCCCGGCCGTTTCCGCCGCCGGCACCTGGCACCTCGAGATCCAGACTTCGCAAGGCACCGGGACGCCGACGTTCACGTTCAAGCAGGACGGCGAGAACCTTACCGGCCAATACAAGGGCCTTTTTGGCGAGGCGCCGGTCACTGGCACGCTCAAGGGCGCGGACGTCACGTTCAGCGTCAAGGTCAAGACCCAGGACGGCCAGGAGCTGACCATTGCCTACGCCGGCACGATCGACGGCGATGCCATGAAGGGCAAGGTGACCTTCGGTTCCGCCGGTGAAGGGGCCTTCACGGGGAAGCGCTCGGCCAATTGAGCCGGATTCTCCCGACCAGGCTCGTGCGGCGCGCCTGGCGGCCAGGAAGCCGCGCGCCTCGGCCATAAGCAGCGAAACGCTCGCCACCCCTCCCTTGCGCCGAACCGTATCCCGCCCATGAAAATCCCCGGCCTTCTATTGTTCTCCGCCCTCTCGCTGTCCGCTGCCACCAATCCGTTCAAACCTTCGGGACCGATGATCCCGATCTGGCCGGGCGTGGCGCCGGGTTCGGAAGGCCAGACCGCGCCCGAGCGCTGGATCGAGGGCGGGACTCCGGATATCTTTCACCGCGTGACCGACGTCCATGTGCCGACGCTCACGATTTACCTGCCACCGACGGGCAAGGCGAACGGGACGGCCGTGATCATCGCGCCTGGTGGCGGCCATCGTTACCTCGTGGTCGATCTCGAAGGCGAACTGGTGGCCAAAAAACTGAACGAGATCGGTGTGACCGCCTTCGTCCTACGCAGCCGGCTGGCCCGCGCCGATGGCTCCAAGTACCACGCCGATGTTGAGTCACTGGCCGACCTGCAGCAGGCGATCCGGGTCGTGCGCAGCCGCGCTGCGGAATGGGGCGTGAATCCGGCCCGGCTGGGCGTCATGGGATTCTCGGCGGGGGGCCATCTCGCGGCGCTGGCGGAGAACAATTTCGATGCAGCGACGCGCCCCGACTTCGCGGTGCTCGGGTACCCGGGTTTCAGCCTGGGTCCGGTCACCGTGCGCACCGACGCGCCGCCGACGTTCATGTTCGTGAATGACGACGATCCCCTCGCCACGGGCGCGGCCGAATACTATCTCGCTTTGAGGAAAGCAAAGGTCTCCGCCGAGTTTCATGTCTTCCGCCGCGGCGGGCACGGGGTGGGTGCCACCGGTCGCAACAATCCGGATTTCGGGAAACTGGGGGTCGCGCAATGGCTGTCGCTGTTGACCATTTGGCTGCGCGACCTCGAGCTGTTGCGGTGAAGGGAGCTTCGTCCCTCCGCTGTTCCCGAACACCTTGGCGCGGTAGCCGTACTTCCCGGTTGGCTTTGGCTAACGGGCTTCGATCCGGTGGATGGCGTCGCGTATGGCCGCATTTCCCGTCCCCGGGTGCCCGTTCTTCAGCAGGTTCGATAACCAGGCCCGCTGTTCATATTTTGCATCCGCGCCTTTCATGAAGATGGTAACGATCACTTCGACATCGCCATAACTGCTGATTTCGCCAGGGAACATGTTGTCGGAGTCCTTGGAAACGGCGGTTGCATCATCTCCGAAGGTAGGGTCGTTCATGAGGTACTCCACCCTTTTGATTTCCTTCGCCCGCGGGCTGTCCAGGAGCAAATCGATCAGGTAGTGCCTCAGGCCGTCGTCCATCACGAATTGCGGTTCTCCCGCGGCATCGGGGCGGAACCGGGCGAGGAGGCGACCGCCGACGTGATTCTGGAAAGGTTCCGTGTAGGCAATGCGATCATTCATAGGTTCACTCCGTGGGATCGGGTTCCCCGTCTTTCTGCGGGGCCTCCTTGCGCGGACGCTGTTTCCTGACGGTCAATTTCCAATGCGATCCGTATTTCGCGACGAGATCGTTCGCCCATCTGGCCGCCGTTTCCTTCATTACCGCTGTTTCGTCGGGAATCACCCGGTAGCGGTCGAGGAGCTTGCCCGTGGTTGTCACCAGTCCCGCAATGGCGTCCTGCGGGTCGGATTCGGTCAGCATCTCCTCCAGTTGGACTTTGTACTGGCGGCTCAGCTGCAAGACCGATTCGCAGTCCGTGGCCTGTTTCGCCACACCCAGGTGATCGGCGATCTGGGTCAACACGCCCATAACGACCGTGGTGCTGGAGACAACGAATGGCCATTCGTTGGTGGCGCGCGTCATGATGATGCCGAAGCTTCCGGCGGATGAGGTCACGATCGAGGTAACGCCAAGGTAGCGGTGGAGCCAGACGGCCGAATTTCGGGCGGTCGCCTCACCCTGGATGATCCGGATGCAGACGAGCTCCAGCCGGTTCTTCAGTTTGTCCTTCAACCAGGCGGGTGTGGTGGTGGTTGTGCCAAGCGAAGCCATGGGGGGCGGATTTTCAGATTCGACCGAAGGAATGGGCCGCTCCGGGAATACGGCAGTGATGATTACTTGAGGTTGAGACCTTTGGCCGCCTTGGTGCGCTGGACGGCGCTACGCGCAAACCGGGCCGACTTAACGGTGATCTTCATGATTTCGTCTTCACCGTTTTTGATCGAGGAGTGCCGATGGCCCGGCGAAAGCAGAATCCCCATTCCTTCCCAGGCGCAAGCCCGACGTGCTTCCACGGTCGAAACATAAGCAGCCCTAAATCCTGCGGCGTGGTCTTTTGGCGCGAAATATCCCTAATACTGGTTCGCATGGAATTCAGCTTGTCTGGATTTGTCCGGCCCGGGCATGCTGTGCCATGCGGATTATCTTGCTGGTGATAATGCTCGGATGGACCGCATCCGGCCGCGCGGTGCAGGTCGGCGACTCGCGCGCGTCGGTGTTGGCTGAACTCGGGGCGCCGCAAAAAAAGATGGCCGCGGGAACGCGGGAATTCCTCACCTATCCCGCGGGACGGATCGAGCTCACCAATGGGCTCGTGACCGACATCCGAGGCTCCTTCAACCAGGGTACACCTGCTTCCCCCGCGGCAGCCGCTGCCACTCCACCAACTCCCGCGTCTCCCGCCCCAACGACTGTCCCGGCGCCCAAGGCCAGGCCCGCGCCGACGGCCACTTGGTTCACCGATATCGCCGAGGCACAGTCGACCGCGGCGCGGGAGAAGAAACTGATCCTGGCCCTGTTCACCGGCAGCGATTGGTGCCCACCCTGCCAGCAGTTCGAAGCCGAGGTCGCCCACGACGAACAGTTCGCCGGCATCTTTTCGGGCTCGTTCGTCTTTTTCAAAAGCGACTGGCTGCGCAATACCCCGCAACCCGAGGCCGTGCGGGACGAAGTGGGCCGCCTGAAGCGGAAGTACTGGATCCAGGTTTACCCCACCCTCCTCGTGCTCAACGCCGAGGGAGAAAAACTGACCAAGGTCGAGTGGACCACGGTGCAGGAGGGTTCCTTCAAGGAAGCGATGATCGAAGCCATCGACACCGCCCGCAAAGCGACGAAGGGCGGCAAGAAAGTCTCGGGCGGGCTGTGGCCGTTTTGAGGCGCGGCGGCCGGGCCCGGTGGGCGCGCAATTCAAGCCCGCTTTGCAGCCGGTGACCGATCATGGCGCCCGATGCGCCTGGAAGAACCGCACGATCAACTCGGGCGCCTCGGCGGAATACCGGTGCCCGCCGGCGTGCAGGAAAGTGGCCGTCTCCGCGCCGTTGCTGGATGGATATACGGTGTAGCCGATGGCCGTCGGCTGGCGTGGGCCGCAGCCGTTGAGGCGGAGCACTTCGTCGATCATCCGTTCCTGCCAGCTGAATTTGACCAGGGTGTCATCCGGGCTGCCGACGTGTAGCACCGGCTTCGGGCGCAGGTCAGACAACCCTCGCGGCAGGACCCCGGCCGAGGGAGCGACGGCGGCGAATTTGTCGCCGCGCTGCGCCCACAATAGGTAGGTGAAGACGCCCCCGTTGGAGTGCCCTGTCGCATACACCCGTTTGTCGTCGAAGCGACACTTGCCGAGGAGGTCGGCGTACATGGCATCGAAAAACTTCAAATCCCGGTCCTCCCCCGCACCGGCGGTGCTTTGCCACCCGGACTGACGCCCCTCCCGGTCGACCAACTGTCCCGCCGTGGGCAGGCCCTGGGGATAAACCACGATTGCCTCGGGCCAGTGGCGGTGGATGTCCATTGTCCGCGCCGCTTGTTTCATCGTGCCCCCGTGGCCATGAAAGACAAAAACGATGGGAGCTCCGCCTGGCGCCGCCGTTACCGGCAAGTGGACCATCGCGTCGCGCGTGACGCCATCTACCGACCAGGTCCTTCGGGCGAGATCCTCGGCGGCCAACATCCGGCCGACCAGGATGAAAACCAGCAAGGAAACGAGCCGGAGCGCCACGGGCTTCATGTCCATGAGACGCCATCGAAGGCCGGCGGTTGCGGGGAATTTCCGCTCGTGACCGCCGCCAGGGATGGGCTGCGCGGGGGCGCGACAACTCTCACGGCTCCCGCCAAGGCCGGCCGGCCAGGAAGGCTGCACGATGGAGACGCAGAACCTCGCGGAGCTTGCTTTCCTTTTCCAAGGACCGGTCGGACCATTTCACCGCCTCGCCAAAATCCCCTGCCTCCGCGCAGGCCGCGGCGAGGGTGTCGAGATAGGCGGCATTCTCCCAGCCAGTCATCTCACAGGCCCGTTGCGCCAGCTTGATCGCCCGCTTGCCGTCGCGGATCTGATCCTCGACGCATGTCGCCAGCAGCCAGCTCAACGAGTTAAGGATATCCGGATGGTCTGCACCGCCCACGACCGCGATGTCCAGGACGTCCCGCGCTGCGGCATATTCCTTTCGTTTCAACCGGATACCCGACTCGGTCTGTACCGCCCAGCGGAGAGTCGGATAGCTGTGGCGCACCCGCTGCAACGAGGCGAGAGCCGCCACATCATCGTGCCGCCGCAAGGCCCGCGTTGCACCCGCGATGTGCCAGCCATCGTGCCAGGGGGCCCACCGCAAAGGCACGAGGGAAAGAAGGCCGAGGACGACCAGCCCCTTCCTGGTCGCGACCTGCCACCGGCCGTCCTGTGTCGCAAAACCCAGCAGCGCCCCGCCCACAAATCCGGCGAGATGCGCGAAGTTGGCCACCCGCATCACGCCGACGCTCGTCGTCACAAAGCACAGGACCAGCCAGCCGAGCATCAGGACGATGTTGTTTTGGTTGATGATGGTCGCAAAGGCCGGAAACCGCGCCCGACTGACCAACATGAAACCAAACATGCCGTACACGACGCCCGACATGCCGACGCCGGTCTCGCCGGACACTGCCAGTTCCGCAACGCTGCCGAGCCACGCCGTAAGCACGATCAATCCCAGGTAGAGCATGCGCCCGAGGTGACTCTCCAGCAAGCGCCCGAGCGCCCACGTCCAGTAGCAATTAAAAACCAGGTGCATGAGGCCAACATGCAGGAAGATCGAAGAAACCAGTCCCCACCATTTCCATGTCAGCCAGATTTCGAACGACGTGGAATAGAGCGCCGCATACGTTTCCCGTTCGGCGATCTGCGCGAGACCCGTGCCGGCAACGCTGGCGACAAGCAACGCCGCCGTGATCCATGGCGTGCGTTGAACCGGCGGCGGCGACCCCGGCTGCGCTACCTCGGCCCCAAGCGGTGAAATCGGCTCTGGCATCCGCCAACGTGAGTGGAGAGCCGCGGCGTGCGCAACCCTTTCCGCAATTTCGCAGCGCTCCATTTTCAACCGGACATCCGGCTGGTTCTCCTTTAGCAAGCGGCCGTGGAAACCAATGGCCCACCTGAACGAATCGCCTCCCCCAGCGCCGAAGCGGGCGAACACGAGCCTTTGCGCGCCTCCCTGCCATCCCTGCGGCCCACCACCAAGGTCGGGATCGTGGTGGGTGGGTTGTTGGCAGCCTTTCTCGGCGCCTGCCTGGCGGTTTGGATCCGCGAAAAATTGACCAATGGGCCGGACGCGCAGGCCTCGTCGGGGATGTATGCCTTTGGCGACCTGTTGCTGGGGCTGGCGATTTTCGGTACCCTGGCCCTCATTCCGTTTGGGCTCGGCCTGTACTGGATGCGGGCCGTGCCGCGATTCTGGTCGCTGCTGGCCGGGGCCTCGGTGCTTTACCTGCTGACAGGCGCCGCTGCCCTGGTCGTGAGCGGACCGCTTCGCCCGGCCGCCGGGGACTGGGCCCTGCTCGCCGACGCCCGCCTCGGGCTCATGGCGCCCGGCTCCCTGACCCTCGCGGTGTGCGGATTGTTTGCCCCGGCCGGTCCGCCCCGCTGGATCCTGATCATCGGTGGTTTGATCGAGGGCGGAATCATCGCCAGCCTGCTGGTGGTGAAATTCATCCTGCCGCAGCTGGCGAGGTGAGGGCTCGGCTCGCAGAGACGCGCGCCCTCCAGGACCCCATCTAACAGCGGATGGTCTTGCGCTTGGGGGCGATCGCCGCGCCGCGCCGGGACTTGATGATGTAGCTTTCGGCGTCCGGCACCCGGCAATCCGTGCCATTCATGTTCACCTCCACTTTTCCGAGCTTCCGGGCGGTGGCGATGGCCTTGTCTCCCAACGGCGCGACGTAGGTGCCGACGCTAATCACGAAATTATTCATCGCATAGCGCGCTCCGTCGGGCGCCTTGGACAAGTCCCTGGCGACGCGGTCCAGCAGCTTGCCGAATTGGGCGACGGGCAGCTTGTCGTCGGGAACCGTGGCCGCCAACGCGCCCAGCGTGGCCCAGCCGGCCCGCGCCACCTGTTCGTTTTTCGAATCAATCCACTTGAGGGCGAGATCGAATCCTTCGGCATGCTCCGACGCCACCCAGGGCACGGTCGTGCCGGAGATCATATCCCACGACGCCGTGTCGACCCACGTCTGCAATTCCTGGCGCGTCATTTTTGCGCCGTCGGCGACCATGCCCGCCAGGTATTGGGCGTCGCCGATGCCGGTGGCGAACAGCTCCATTGCCAGCGCCTGGTCACCCTTGATTTGTTTGGCGAGGGGTTTCATGTCGCCGATGCGCACCCCGAAGAAAGGTTCCTTGGCCCCGTGCTTGACCAGGATGGCCTTGATTTGCGCCGAGCCCTTCGCCTTGAGGGCCGCCATGACTTCCTTGAGCTTCATCGGGGGAATCGGGTTTGGAATCAGCGCAACACGCCGCGTTTGCCCATGGCCCGGGCGTAGAGGAAAAGCAGGACGCCGATGAGCACGATGGCTCCGGTGAAAACCAATGTCCCGGCTCCACCCCCCATGATCTTCCGGCCATCGGTCAAGATGTACTCGTAAGCGAACGTCGGCACCATGGCCAAAAGCACAACGAGGTTGACCGATACCGTGAGTCGTCGCCGCGCCAGCAGCAGGATGGAGCCAATGAAGCTTCCCCACGTGGCCGTGCCCCATGTTACCACCACCCACAGGGGAAACGCGTAAACCCAGTCCATCTGGGCCGGCGTCATCTGCTTCAACCACACTTCGTTTCGCGTCTGCGTCATCGTGAAGTCGAGCGCGCCCATCGAGTTCCAAAGCAGCGAAAGCACGCCCACCAGCCACAGGTGCCACGGCGTCTTGGGTGCAGGGGCGGTCGCATCAGCCATGGCGCGAAGGAAGAATTCCGGCCGGCGATTAGTCAATTCCGGAGGCCTTGGCCTGGTCCGGCACCGACGCCCCGCAAAGGATCGCCAGCTGTCGCTCCCGCATGGCCGCCACGGCCGCGATGCGCTCGATGAGGGCGACTCGCTCCCCGGGCGTCGTGTCGCGCAGGCAGGGCCTGATCGCCAGTTCCAGGGCACTGCCGCGTCGCACCAGCAGCCCCCAGCCATCCGGCAGCTCGTGTGCGGCAAACAGCCCCTCTTCCGCCACGAGGTAAAGCAGACTGGCCGCCCGCCAGCGGGCCAGCCGCGCGAACTTCGTGCCGTCGTGCAGCTTGCGCTGGCGACTGGAGTACTCGCGGGCCAGCCGGTCATGCGTGGCGTGCCGCAACCCGCGCAGGTCCAACGCATCGAATTCAGGAAACAGCTCCTCGCCGCGGCGAAGGTCCGGCCGGTGACCCCCGATCAACGCCCGCAAGGACATGAGGCGCTCGCTCATGCGCACCAGGGTTTCGGCCGCCCCGGATTCGCGCGCGCTGTCCCGCAGGAAATCCGCCCGCGACGCCTTGCACTCAAACACCGCGGTGAACGCGTTGGCCGCCAGCGCGCGGGGCGTGGCGGCGACAACGTCCGCCCGGTAGCCGGAACGGGGCAGCCGGACCTCCGAGGCAGCCAGCATGAGCCGGTGGGCCCGGGCCCATTCCAATGCCAGTCGTTTCAGCTCACGGTGCGCCGCGCTTTCGGCGCCGGTGCCGGGAGCCATCACATGAAGAACTGCTCGGACGCGATCTTGCCGTCCTTCACCTCATAGACGCAAAGCTCCGAGAAAGTCTTGCGCGGCTGGCCCTTCATCGTGACATCGATGCTCATCGTCAGCGCAAAGGAGTTGTCCGCCACCAGCGGGTCCGACACCGACAGGGCATGAAGCTTCTCGATCATCGCGTCGAACTTCCGGCCCTTTGCGACGATGGCCTCGAGACCTTGGGTTTCCTTGTCAAAACCAGGCGAGGCCACCGGTTCGCGGCTTACGGCATTGGCGGCATAAAGTTCACGCTGCGCAGCCTCCCATTTGGCCTGTCGGCAATGGGCGACGAGTTTGGTGGCGATTTCTTTGGTAGTCATGACACCGCATCCTACCATCCGTACCTGACAGCCCTGTGTCAGGAGTGTGGCTGGCAGTGGCGGTCTGCAACCGTCGGCCTGAGTTTCGGCGTTGGTGGGCCACCGTGGATACTTTCGCCGCTTTCGGGAAAAAACCGTCAAATCCGGGCCGAATCGACGGCGCAAGTCATCGTCATCGAGAGTTTTACGCTGGCATTACCGGATTTGCCAATTGCTTGCTGGAGTCTCGCCTTGGACCGCCCGATACATGCTTACATGTCCAACCGCGTGCGCCATTTTTTCGTGGGTCTCCTGCTCCTGGCCTCGGTGAGGGTGGCTTCCGCGGCGCCCGTACCGTGGGTGCAACTCAAAGTCGGCATGGATGCAGGGGAAATCCTCTCCTTGCTGGGCGAACCCATCCTGCGGAGCGCTGCCCGCGGCTTCGAGGTTTGGACGTACGACGATGGCGCCGAGGTGGTGGTCTGCGGCATGGTGGTCGGTTGGACGATGCCGGCCTCGGTGGCAACCGCGGTGCGCAGCCAGGACATCTGGCGTGCCCACCCGAAAGGTGACTACCTCGGCACGCTGCGGACGGCCCTGCGCAAGGCCGGCAAGACCCCGGTGAACGAACTGGCCAAACGGCCGGTGCAAGCGACGCGCCCGCCGGCTCCGGCCATGGGCTACGAAGAATATTCGGCGCGGGGATAGATGAATTGTCGGTAGGGGTCGCACTTGCAGGTCCTTTGTGCTCCGGGCCGCCCAAGGTCGGCCCCTACCGATCGATCCCCGCGAACGGCAAAATGAGAATTTGAAGACGCGCCCGGGGTGGCTAGTCGTAGCAAGCCCCACCCCACCCCACCCCATGAATCGTCGCACCTTTGTATCGTCCGTCGCCGTCGCCGGCGCCGCCCTCGCGTCCCGTTCCCGCCTGCTTGCCGCCGCCGTGACCCGCCCACGGGTCGGTCTCATCGGATGCGGCTGGTTTGGCGGCGTCAACCTCGAGAACTTCGCCAACAACACCGCGGTCGACTTCGTGTCGCTCTGTGATCCCAACCAACACTCGCTGCGTGACACCCTGAAGACCGTGGCGAAATACCAGCAGGCGGTGCCACAGACTTTCTCCGATTACCGGGAGATGTTGAAGCCCGGCGCGCATGACATCGTCATCGTCGGCACCCCGGACCATTGGCATGCGCTGCCGGCGATCGCCGCCATGAAGGCGGGCGCCGACCTCTACCTCGAAAAACCGGTCAGTGTGGACGTGATCGAGGGCGAGGCACTCGTCGCGGCGGCCCGGAAGTACAACCGGGTCGTCCAGGTCAACACCCAGCGGCGCAGCAACCCGCTCTATGCGGAGGCGCGGGACAAATACGTCACCAGCGGGCGAATCGGCAAAATCGGCCTGGTCGAAACCTACAGCTTTCTCGGCGGACGCCCGACCGGGCTCATTCCCGACGGACCCGTGCCCGCCCACCTCGACTATGAGCTTTGGACCGGCCCGGCCCCGATGCTGCCGTTCAAACCCGCCAAGGAATCGCGCGGCTGGCGGGCCTTCCAGGAATATGGCAACGGGCAGATCGGCGACCTCGGCGTCCACATGATCGACAAAGTGCGCTGGCTTCTCGGTCTCGGCTGGCCGCAATCCATCCAGTCGACGGGCGGAATCTACGTGGACCCGACCGGCACCTCCAACATCACCGACACGCAGCTCAGTGTCTTTCGTTACCCGGGCCTCGACGTCAGCTGGTCGCACCGGACGTGGGGCCAGTCCCCGATCCCGCTGCGCCACTGGAGCGACCAGTGGGGCGCGCGACTCGTCGGGAGCAAGGGCACGCTCAATCTCACGATGCTGGAATACATCTTCACGCCCACAGGCGGTGGCGTCCGCGAGGGCGTGCATATGCTGTCCAAGACCGGCAACCTCGAGAACATCGACTTCGACAAGGAGGGCGATGCCTACGTCGAGACGGAGAAGCGGCACGTCCTCGACTTCATGGCGGCGCGAGAGAAACGATCGCGGCCGATCGCCGACATCGAGGAGGGCCACATCTCCAGCGCCTGCTGCGAACTGGCCAACCTTTCGCTCCAACTCGGGCGGCCGTTGGTCTATGACCCCAAGACCCGTACGATTCCCGGCGATGCGGAGGCTACCCGCCTGCTCGCGCGACCCTACCGTGGGCCGTGGGTTCACCCGGATCCGGCGAAAGTGTGAGTCCACAGCGGAGCGCGTTGCTCCTCAACGCGCTTGCGGCGCCGCCGGCCCAAACCAGCGCACTGGGGAGCAGTGCGCTCCACCGGCGGGAAACTTGAAATCCTAGAGCGTGAAAATCGGGGATTTCGCTGACAACACCTTCAATTTCCCCCTTTTCACGATCTTCGGTATTCAAGATTTCCCCGCCTTTTCCGGACCGGCCAGCATCACCCCCGCCCGAACCTTTAACACCGCCAGCACCTTCGGCACGTACATCCTGGTTTCGAGCGGCAGGGTCGCCGCGATGTCGGCAAAGTTTTTGGCCCGGTTCGACTCCAGGGCCCGCTGCACCCGTCCCGGGCCGGCGTTGTAGGCCGCGAGCGCCAACGGCCAGTCACCGAATTTCACGTGGAGTTGGCGCAGCCTGCGCGCTGCCGCCTGCGCGGATTTGGCCGGGTCCTTGCGCTCGTCTGGCAGCAAGGTCCGCAAGCCCAATTCCCGGGCCGTGGCCGGCATCAGCTGGAAAAGCCCGCGGGCACCCGCCGGACTGAGCGCGACCGGATTGAACCCCGATTCAACTTCAGCCAGCCACACGAGCTCGCGTGGCACTCCTCCGGCCGCAAACAGGGGCTGCAGGGCACGGACATATTTCTCCGCCTGAGCAGGCCGGGCCCGCCCCTGCAAGCGGCGCAGCCAGAGTTCGTAATGCGGGATGAACTGGGCGGTAATTCCTGGAGGCAGTTTGCGCGGCGGCTTCGGCGGCGGGGTTCCGGCCATTTCCTTCGCTGCTTCGACGTAGTCGAGGCGTTCATCGAGCCAGTCCAGGTATTCCTCGCTGCCGGGGAGAAGACGCAGCGCCTCCAGCGTCGTCCGAACCTCGGTTTCAAGCTCCGCGAGCGCCGCGGGATTGTCGCCTTCCAGCGCGGCCTGCAGGCGGCCAACGAATTGATCCCACTTCGCCCGGTCGGGAAACTCGAATTGCTCCTTCACCTCGGGCGGTGCCAGCTCGTCGAAAAGTTCCTGACCCGCCGCCAAAAGGGCATCGGTGGGATCCGGTGCCGCCGGCGCGGCTGGATTGGGGGAGGATTCCGCGGCCGAGGCCCACAACGCCGCGAGGACACTGGCCAGACCAAGGATGCACCGCTTCATACCCCGTTGACCGCACCATGGCCGTCGGGTTTCAAGGCAGATTTTGACCATGAGGATTCTTGTCGCCGGCCTCGACGGCGCCGAACCGGGGTCAGCGACCCGGCTCCATCGAACAAACCCACCGCCAGAACAGGCTTGGTCTTGCTCCATTTGCACCCGCCCGTGATGCTCCGGCCATGTCCAAAGACAAGCGTGTCGACGCCTACATTGCGGACGCGGCCCCGTTCGCCCGTCCCATCCTGCAGCACCTGCGAAAGGTCGTTCATGCCACCTGCCCGGAAGTGGAGGAATCGATCAAGTGGAGCAGCCCCGCCTTCCTCTACCAAGGAAAACTCTTCTGCAGCTTCGCCGCGTTCAAGGAGCACGCCGTCTTCGGCTTCTGGCACCAGGGCATGGAGAAGCTCGCCACCAAGGAAGTCGGCAAGACTTACGACGCCATGGGGCTGCTCGGTCGGCTCACCAGCCTCGACGACCTGCCACCGGACAAGACGTTGGTGCGCTATCTCAAGTTCGCCCAAAAGCTGCACGACTCAGGCGAAGCCGCCCGCCCGAAACCGAAGCCCCGCCCCGCGCTCGCCGAACCGGCTGACCTGACCGACGCGCTCAAGCGCAACTCCCGGGCCGCGGCCGCCTGGTCGACCTTCAGCCCCAGTTGCCGCCGTGAGTACATCGAGTGGATTACCGAGGCAAAGCGCCCGGAAACCCGCGAACAGCGCCTGCTGACGACGGTGGAATGGACCGCCGAGGGGAAGTCCCGGCATTGGAAATACAAGAACTGCTGAGGATTCTCGAGTGCGCAGGAGGGGCCTTATGCCCCGACCGGTTCGATGGCGCCAACTGTCGGGGCGTAAGGCCCCTCCTACCCGCTGCGTCAGGGCTGTAAGGCCATCCGCAACTCAGCCCTGCCCGTTCGACCCGGCGTCGACGGTATGGCCGCCCTCGTTTTCCATGACCTGTTCCGCCGGCGTGGGATGTTTCTCGGCGGGAAGCCCGGTCATCGCGAAAGGCTCCAATGCGCGGTCCAGGGCGGCGGCATCGAGGAGTTTTCGCTTCAAGACAACGTCCCGCAGCGATTTCCCCGTCGCCAGGGCCTCATGCGCGACGCTCGCCGCGACATCATAGCCGATCAGCGGGGTGAGCGCGGTGATCAGCATCAGCGACTGTTCCGTGAAGTGCCGGCAGCGTCCGGCATCGGCTTCCAAACCCGCGACGCAGCTGTCGGCAAACACCCGGGCGCCATTGGCCAGGCACTGGATCGCCTCATGGAGACAGTGGGCGATGAGTGGCAGCGTGGCGTTGAGTTCGAGTTGTCCCTCACGGCCGCAAGCCATCACGGTGTGCGCCAGGCCCTGCGCATAGAGGCCGACCTGGATCATCATCTCGCTCATCACCGGGTTCGTCTTGCCGGGCATGATGGATGAACCGGGCTGTACCGCGGGCAGCCGCAGTTCGCCAAGCCCCGCGCGCGGGCCGGAGCCGAGCAGCCGGATATCGTTGGCGATCTTCGTCAGGCTGGCGGCGACCGCCACGAGCACGCCCGCCACCTCGACGCAATCGTCGCGCGCCGCCTGGGCCTCGAAATGGTTGCGGGCCTCCTGGAAGCTCAGCCCGGTCTCCTGGCTGAGAATGCGGCAAACCAGCCCCGCGAAATCGCGGTGGGTGTTCAGGCCGGTGCCGACCGCCGTTCCGCCGATCGCGAGTTCGCCCAAGGCGAGGATGGCGCGTTGGACACGGTCCGCCGCCTTGCGCACCTGGCGGGCGTAACCGGAAAATTCCTGCCCGAGCGTCAATGGGGTGGCGTCCATGAGATGGGTTCGCCCCAGCTTGACGATGCCACCGAATTCGGCGGCCTTCGCCTCCAATGCCGTCGCAAGCGTCTTGAGTGCCGGGGCGAGTTCCCGGTGCAGGCTGAGCGCGACGCTCACGTGCAGGGCCGTCGGAATCACGTCATTGGACGACTGCCCCAGGTTCACCTCGTCGTTCGGGTGCACCGGCGCCGCATCGCCCTCCGCGCCTTCCGCCATTTGCGCGGCCAGGTGGGCGATCACTTCGTTGGCATTGGTGTTGGTCGACGTGCCCGATCCCGTTTGGAACACATCAACCGGAAACTGCGCGCCGTGACTGCCATTGGCAATTTCCCGCGCTGCCTGCTGGATGAGCCTACTCTTGCCCGGGGCCAGCCGTCCGAGCTCCGCATTCGCCTTCGCCGCCGCCAGCTTCACCAGTCCCAAGGCCCGGATGAAGGCCGCCGGCATCGGCCGGCCGCTGATCGGAAAATTGCATACCGCGCGCTGGGTGGAGGCGCCCCACAAGGCATCGGCGGGCACCGTCACCTTGCCCATGGAATCGGCTTCCTGGCGCGTTGCCCGGCGGGGCAGGCCGGGAGCGGAGATCACCACTGGGTTGGGGTCCATGATACCCTTGGACCACGGCGCCGCCCGCGTGTGACAGGTCGCCGCACATTTTTTGCCTGGGTTATTACCGCCGGACCGCCCGGGAATTCACCGGAAAGTGACGTGCGCCCTGGGGTACTCGACCCGGGTAGGGCCAGGCGGGCGCGGTTGGGAACGACTTTCCCGTCATTGCGGCGGAAGCGAGGTTGAAATCGCAACCAACCGTCCTTGTCCTGTGCGCCGGATGCTCTCGTTCTTCCGGCGCTAGGCACCGTCCCCACCTACGTACCACGAACGCGTGGCCGCATTCTGGAAATGGTTCCAGGAGGTCGCTCCCCGCTTCTACGCGACGATCGAAGCCGGCAAGTGTGGCACGTTGACCGAGGAGACCTCGAGCCGGGTGAACGAGTTGAGCGACGGCCTGGGCTGGGTTTACGGTCCCGGCGCCGGCGGCAAGGGTCATTCGCTGACCGTCACGGGCGAAGGCAACATTCACCGCCAACTGTTGACCTTGCGCTGGCTGGAAATGGCCCCGGCGATCGAAGGCTGGACGTTTTACGCCGCCCGGCAGCCAGGCGAAATCAAGGGCCATGTCATGGGCATGTTCGACCAGCGATTCGACCCGAAGGAAATCTGGGTCAGTGCCTCCGTGAACGAGTCGGACGAGAAGATTGACCTCACCGTGTGGCATCCGGCGTGGGAAAAACTCGAGAACCGGCAAAAATTCACCGTTACGTTTCTCTTCCTCGACGAGGCGCTCGGGGAATACGGCACCGACTGGTGGATAGGCGAGATCAACCACGGCAAGGACAAGCTGGCGGCGTCATTTCCGCTGGAGGAACTGGCGGCCCACGTTACCGCCACCGCCCGCCAGCATGGTTGGAAAAAGCACGCTCCGGGCGAATTGTGGACCAACTATTCCGTCAAGCAGCAGACGGACGCGTTCCCCCGGGGCGACATCTTCACGCTCACCACGGCGGTCCCGAGGCTGTTTCTCGGCTACATGGATGCCGATGGTGAATTGGAAGACCCCCTCGCCGGCAGCGGCGCGGACTATGTCTACGTTTCGATCGCCCGCGGGCATTTCCCCGAGGGCGGTGAGATCGACCGGCGCAGCCAGATCGAGGATGCCATGGAGGCCGCCTTGCGGAAGTTTTCCGGAGGACGCAGCATCGGCGGCGCCATGGGCCGCGAGCGTGGTTACATCGACCTGCTGATCTACGACGGACAGCGCAGCCTCGACGCCATGCAGCAGGCACTGCGCGCTCAAAAGGTGCCGCCAGGAACCATGATTGAGTTTTTTGCCCGCGAGAAGCGGGGCCAGAGAATCGCCCTGTGATCCAACCCGGGGCGGCGGCCAGCCGGAACTAGCCGCAATATTCGCGCTTGGAAACGACCGGAACCATGCAGCCCCAAGCCGCAAAACGCGTTTTGCTCCGGTCAGGAAGGAACGGGGGGGGTTATAGCCGGGGTCGGTGACCCCGGACCGGCCTCAGCGAGGCCGGCTACAGCGGCGCCGTTTCTTAGGAGAAGGTGGGCGTCGGTTTCCACACCGACGCCAGATTCACACGCCTCGTGAGTCCTTGTCGTCGATATGTCCTGTTGTTCGCTTCCTGATGTGGCGTGCTCGCCACCAAGGACCAGTCGCGCAGCCTGCGCTGCGGCTGGGAAATCGCCGACCACCAAATGGTGGAGCGCGTTGCTCCTCAACGCGCTGAGGATGCCCGCTGCGAAGAAAGCGCCCTGGGGAGCAGGTCGCTCCACCTCCGATTGCATCGTTTCGGATGAAAGGGGGTGGTGCGCAGCGCCGGAGTGTGTGGGTTGCACATGGAAGACTGTGCTACTGTCTGTCCCGGCTAGGCCAGCTGCGGGACGACCCAGGGCTTGCGGTATTCGCGGCTGCGGAGCTTGTTGGCCGGCCCGCTGTTTTCGCCGGTGAATTTCTCCGTGGCCGCGTCGAACTGCAGCGGCGCACCCAGCGTGGCGGGGGTCTTCTCCAGATCCACGCCGTTGGCCGCCAGATGCTGCGTAAACCGGCCGTACGGTTCGGCGAGCTGCGATCGGGCCTGCAACTGGTCGCGGATGTCGCCCGGCTTCATGGTCCGACCGGTGCGATACGAGAGGTTCGCCAAATGGACCAACGCGCTGGAGAGATGCCCTTGGAGCAAAGGGGCGGCGAGGTCCGACTCCCGGCGGCTGCGCATCGCGTCGAGGAAGTTGGTGTAGTGATTCCCAAAGCCCTTGAACTCGCGGATGAGCTTGCCGTCGCGGTCAAAAGCCTGCGCGAGCGAATAGTCCCGCGACGGGATCGTGACGTATCCGCCTTCGCAGTGTGCCACATTGCCGACATTCAAGCCGAGGTATTTGTCCATGCTCGCCGCCAGCCGGTCCGCGGTACCCAAACCGCCGGCAATGGCCGCGCCACCGCTCAACTCGTCCGTCCTGGCCGGCAGGCCGCGGACCTCAAAGATGAACGGCGTCGGATAGTCGTAATGCA
Organism: Lacunisphaera sp.; assembly: GCA_035549955.1. GTDB lineage: Bacteria > Verrucomicrobiota > Verrucomicrobiia > Opitutales > Opitutaceae > Lacunisphaera. The sequence continues at coordinate 26,786 of DASZPS010000214.1, forward strand.
CCAGGAAAGTATTGGGTGTTTCGCCATCATCGATGTAGCCAAAGCGCCCGCCGACGGTGAACACGCGGGCCGGATGCCCCGGGTCGCCCAGCAGCCGCCGGCCGATGTCGAGCTGGTGGTTGCCCTGCGCCACCATGTCGCCGTTGCCCGTTTCCCACTGCCAATGCCAGTCGTAGTGGAAATTGACGCGGCGCAGCGGCACGAGCGGCGCCGGACCTTGGAACATGTCGTAGTTGACTGTGGCAGGCGGCTGCACGGGGCCCGCGGTCTTGCCGATGCTGAGCCGCCGCTTGTAAACGATGCCGCGCACCGCCGTGACTTTTCCCAGGTGCCCTTCCTTGAGCCACGCGATGGCCTCGGCGATGGCGATGCTCGAACGGTTCTGGGTGAAGACTTGGACAATGCGCTGGTGCTTCCTGGCCGCCGCGAGGATCTGGGCCCCTTCCCAGAGATTGTGGGTGACCGGCTTCTCGTGGACGACGTCCTTGCCCGCCTGCATGGCCCAGATGCTTTGCAGGGCATGAAGGTGGTTCGGCGTCGCGATCGCGATGGCGTCGATGTCGGTGCGCGGGAGAAGTTCGCGGTAATCGATCACCCGCTCGGGCATGGCTTCGCCGCGGGCGCGAATCCCGGCCATTTCCCGATCCAGCACCGCGGTGTCGACGTCGCACAATGCGACGATCCGGACCCCGGGCGTGGCGGTGAAGGCGCGGATGAACTCCTTGCCGCGGCCATTCAGGCCGGCAATGGCGATGCGGATGTCATTGTTGGCGCCCGTGACCTGTGACCAGGAGCGGGCGGTAAACGCGGCGCCGGCGGCCGCGGTGGCAGTTTTCAGGAATGAACGGCGGGTAACCAGGGGCATGGCTGGGGTGGTTGCAGCAAAGACGCCGGAAGCGCGGCCAGATTACATCGATTCGCCCGGCCCGCAACCCGCACCAGTGGGTTTTCCGGATCAAGTGTCCGGTCGGAACTCGCCCGGTCGACGGGCTTAGGCCCCGAGCTTGTCGAGGGGGGCCCGGCCTTGCGCACGGGGTCGGCGCAAGCGCCGACGCTGCATTCACGGCAGGCTGGTTTCCTGGAATTCCCCGTTGCGAGGGTAACCCGGTGCAACATGCTGCGTCAGGATTCCGATCTGTCCCTCCTCCGTCATCAGGTGGAGCGCGTTGCTCCTCAACGCGCTTTTCTCGCCCCGCTTCACGCATTGGGGAGCAATGCGTCTCACCCCATGAGCCGACTCTTGTTTCCCGTCATTCTCCTCTCCGCATCGCTCCTTCCCGCGGCTGAACCGTCCGCGCCTCTGGTCAAGGACACCAAGCCCATCGCACTTTTCAACGGCCACGATCTGGGCGGCCTTGAGATTTTCACCGAAAAGCCCTCCGGTCCGGGGTGGTTGGTGGAGGATGGCGTCCTCCGCTGCGTCAGCACGGCCAAAGGCTACCTCCGCACGACGAAAGCCTACTCCGACTACCATCTTCGCCTCGAATGGCGCTGGCCGGAAAAGCCGGGCAACAGCGGCGTGTTGATCAACATCACCGGACCGGACGCGGTCTGGCCCAAATGCTTCGAATGCCAGTTGGCCAACGGCCGCGCGGGCGATTTTGCCTTCTTTTCGGATGCCCGCGCCAAGGAGGAAATCGTCAGCCGCAATCCCTCCGGGGTCAGCACCGGACGCCTCTCCCGCAGCGCGGCAGCCGGACAGGTCGAAAAGCCGGCCGGCGAGTGGAACGTCTATGACATCGAGGTCGCGGGCGACACGATCAACCTCTCGGTCAATGGCGTGCCGGTGAATCGTGTGACGGGCGTCATGCCTTCGGGTGGGCAAATCGCCTTCCAGTCCGAGGGCGCGCACATCGATTTCCGCAACATCGAGTTGACGCCGCTGCCCGCCGCGAAAGACCTCAATGCCCCGATGCCGAAGTAGCTTGTTGGGAGCGGAATGAAACTCCCGCGTCTCCTCGGCTGGCTCGTTCCCCTGCTCCCGCTGGGTGTCGGCCTCGGTGCCGGGGAACGCGCGCCGCCACCTCCCGACGAGGGCATCTACGAACTGCCGCCGTTCGTTACTTACGGCTACCGGAAGGACACAAATTGGCGCTATGCGGAGATTCCGGGCTTTGAGGTACTCAGCCAGTGCTCCGACCGGGAGACACGGGCAATTGTCGGGGCGCTCTGGCGCGGGCGGCAGCTCGTGTTGCCCGAGGCAATGCGCCCGCACTTCTCCCTGCCGATGACGGTCGTGCTTTACAACCAGCCCGGCTCGGCCGGTGGAGACCTCCCATCCTTTGGCAACGAAAAAGGCAAAAACGAGCTCACATCCCACTGGAAAAACCTGATCAAACGCACGCTCGAGGACCGTGAGAGCTTCGCGCTCAATCTCTGGCCCGGCTCCTTCGACTATTCCGCCTCGTTCCGCTACGACCTGTTCACCCTGCTCCGGCGCCGCGTTCCCGAGGCGCCAACCTGGCTCGAGGAAGGGCTGTTTGGCAGCTACGGCGTCTATCGCGAAGGCGTCTTCTGGAACGAATCGCGGTCCGCCAAGGCCGCGTACCCTTCCCTCTGGTGCTCGGTCACGGAGGGCGAGGAGGCGATTCGGATGGCCGCGCAGGCGCATAGACAATTTGCGGGCGGCAAGCGCCCCACGTCGGGTTCGTCCTTGCTGGCATATATCCCGGAGTTGCCCGCACTATTCGAACAACCCCCGCCGAAGGATGACACAGCTTGGGACCGCTGGGCCGCCACCGTGGCGCTGTTCATCCGTTGGGGCACCTATGACTGCCCCCCGACGCAGGTGGAGCAATTCTGGCGGTTTGCCGGGAGCGCGTGCAGCGAGGGAGTGACGGAAACCCTGTTCAAGGAGTGCTTTGGCGGACGCTCCTACCGCGACGTGCAAATCGAACTCAGCTGGTATCTGCCGATCGCCCTCAAAGGCGAGGGCAAGGCCACAGCCTCAGATGTGGCCCCACTGCCGAAGTTCGCGCTCACGGACGCCACCCCTGCCCAGATCGCGCGGGTGCGAGGCGAATGGGAACGCATGGAAGCCGCAGCCCTCGCTCCTCATTTCCCGAAGGCCGCGGCCAAATATCGCGAGCTGGCCGCCCGCACCTTGACCCAGCCCGCGGCGCTCAGCGACGTCCGCGTGCAAGCCAGCCTCGGCCTGCTGGCCCTCGAGCAGGGCGAACTCGCCAAAGCCAGGACGCACCTGGAGAAGGCCGTGGCCGGAAAGGCCGCCGGGCCGCGACCCTATTTCGAACTCGCCCGCCTGCGCTGGGAGGCGGACCGACTGGGCGGGTCAGGAAAACTACCGCCCGAAAAACTGACCGAGGTCATCGACCTGATCCTCGCCGCCGAACGGCAACAGCCGTCGCTGGCGGCAGTCTACCTGTTGCTGGCGGAAGCCTTGAAGCAAGTGCCTACGCCTACCGGCGAGCAGCGCGCCGCATTGGAGCGCGGCCGGCAGTTGTTCCCGCGCCATGCCGCGGTCCAAGCCGCCCTGGCGCGCCTGGGGGATACGGCGGCGCCATAAAAGACGAACAAAATCGTTTCGTCATCCCAAGCGCAGCGAATGATCCACGGTGTCAGCGCAAGATTCAGTCCTCGGAGTGGATCCTTCGCTACGCCTTGGATCGCACTGCGGAGGGTATGCAGTTCCACCTGATGCGTATTAGACCTTCGGCCGGCCTTTCACGTCCGCCAGGACCGGGCTGACTTCCGCCACCGGCCGCACTTCGACAGTGAGGCCCACAGCAAGGCCGGGGCACTGCTGCGCGATCCGCGTGGCTTCGTCGATGTCCGCCACCGTCAGGAAAAAATACCCGCCGACCACTTCCTTGCCCTCGGCATAGGGACCATCGGTGATCCGCGCGCCGCCGCGTCCTGACACGACCCGCCCGCCCAGTTCCAGCGGCCGCGCATGCTCGACCTTGCCTTGCGCGGCAAGTCCTTCGAACCAGTCATTCCACCTTTTGGCCATGGCGGCCTTTTCCGCGGCGCTCAGATGACTGTGGGTGTCCGGGCCCGCATTCCGGAACAGCAGCATGAACGGGTACTTCGCGGAGGAGGTGATCGTCGCCATGGCCGCCGTGTTAGCGGCCCCTGAAATCGCGGCAAGATCGAAGAATCCTTTCGCACCGTAGGGTCGCAGTCTTGCCCGTTCGACATGCTCAGGGCCGAATGGCGCTAAGCCGAAACAATTCAATGGGAGCCGACTTTCAGAGGGAAATCGGCGGCCCAATAAGGTGGAGCGCGTTGCTCCCCAACGCGCTAAGGACGTCCGCTGCGAGAAAAGCGCCCTGGGGAGCAGGTCGCTCCACCTCCGATTGCATCGTTCCGGATGAGAGCCATTCTGCTCAGGGCCTTGAGCCGGTCGAAAGGCTGCGACCATTCCGCGCGCAGCGCGGAATCCTGATCGCTGGCATCGACGAGGGAATCCCGGCATGCCGGGATTGGGCGCAGCAAGACTGCGCCCCTACACAAGGCCGCCCTCGACGGATGTTCAGCGCACCATCTCGGCTGCGTTCTCAAGCACGACATTGCCCAGCACAGCCGTGTCGGACTTGTCCGGCAGGTGCGAACAGAACCCGATGCCGACGTAGAACGGCCCGTCCATTTTCAGGGTGACGGGCGGGCCGAACCGGGACATCGGTTCGCCTTCCAGGCTCACCCAAAGCTGGAACGAATCGCCGTGCTTCTCGATGCCGATGCGCCTGGCGATGACGTTGACGAGGCTGTCGGGACTCGCCCCGCCGGGCCGGCTGCCGCGTCCGCCGATCCGAAACTCGAGGTCGCGCATCCGCACGCCGCGCTCCGGGCGTTCCGCCAGGTGAATCATGCCGAGGCCGTGCAGGGCGACGACGGCCGTCTTGGCGTCATCCTCGAGGTCCTGCCGGATGACCAGAACGGCCTTGCGATCGCCGTAGCCATTGGGATCGGGAAAGCTGATGTCGGCGGCGAGGGAGACGTCGCCCAACATCTTCTTCCAAAGAAAGCGGAATTCGTCGCGGGTGTACCAGATGTTGTAGCCGGCCGAGTTGATCGTGTACTGCCCGCTGGCGGCGTCGAAGCTGGCGCTGCCGGCCACGACTGCGCTGCCAATGTCGGACTGGTCTTCGAAGATCCCAATGGGCGCGTTGAAATGCGTGCTGGCCCGGCGAAAGTCCGCCGGTGGCGCCACCTGCTTGTGCGTGGCGGAACCGGGCAATGCCCAGTCGGGCACCGCGGGTTTTGGCGCCGCGTCGGGCGCCTGGGCCCGAAGTGACAACGACGATAAGCAGACCAAAAGAAGGAACAGCTTGGAAGGGCAGGCGGATTTCATGGGTCAGTGCGATTCACGGGTGAATGAGGTCAGAACTAAAAGGCTTCACGCGATACGACATCCAATGTGTAGGGTCGGCGCTTGCGCCGACCTCATGCGCGAGGTCGGACCAAGGTCCGACCCTACATTCGACCCACGCAAAATCACGATCTTTCACTCCACCGCGTCCACCCGCAGGAACAGCAGCTCGCTCGGCTCGGCCTGGAAGCTGCCCTTGATCTGCCAGGATTTCAGCTTCTTGAGGTTGAGCCCGGGCGTGCTGCCGGGCTTTTCCTCCCGGGATGGCTTGGTGAGGTCCAGGGTGTGTGTCTGCTCGACGCCGGCGGGCCGGTTATCCAGCGGCACGTCGAACGACTGGTCGGTGCCGTCCTTGTCCACGAGCGAAAACTGAAACGACAGCGCCTTGTTGCGGTTGCCGACCATGAAGGTCACGCGTGCTTTCGTGTGCTTGCGAAAATCGAGGCCGCGATTCTCACCCACCCCACCCTTGCTGCCGACGAGGTTTACCACCAGGCCCTTGCCGGGCAACTGCACCACATTCTTGTTCTGCCAGTCGCCGAAGGTGTACTCGTAGGCCTTCTCGTAGGTGTCGTCGGGATTCCGGTACATGCTGACAAAATTGATGACCTCGAGGTCCTTGGCGGCGGCGGGCGACGCGATCCCGACAACGCCCGCGCCGAGGAACGCCAACAAACAGAGACGGGGTATTCTCATGGGAAGGGAGTTGACCTGCATTGTGGTACATCGCGCCCCGGAATCCAGTCGAGTTTTGGTCAAACGAGAGAGCACCGCCCGCCTGAATTGCATTTGAAGCACCCGCCGCCGGCGGCATTGTCCCGCGGCATGCCCACCCCCGGTCTGCCGGCCATGGCCGCGCACCATGCCGACTCGATTCGGAATCTCGTCGCGGCCTTCGAGCCCGACCGCTCCATCCTCGCCCTGCTCCTCGGTGGCTCGCTCGCCCACGGTTTCGCCCGGCCGGATTCCGACATCGACGTGGCCATCGTCGTGGCGCCGGCCGAATACGCGCGCCGCCAGCGGGAAAATCGGCTGCACTACAACAACCGCACGCTCTGCACCTATCCCGGCTACATCGATGGCAAATACCTCGATCCCGATTTTCTCCGGCTCGTGGCGGCGCGCGGCAGCGATCCGGCGCGGTATGCGTTCAAGGATTGCCACATCTTGTTCTCGCGGCTGGCCGGGCTTGATGCATTGCTCGCGGAAATCGTTCGTTTCCCGGTGGAGCAAAAGCGCGAACGAACCGAACGGTTTGCCGCGCAATTGCTGGCCTGGCGTTGGTACTACAGCGAGGCCTTGCGCCAACAAAACCCCTACCTGGTCCACCTCGCGCTGCAGAAGGTGGTGCTGTTCGGCTGCCGGCTCATTCTCACCGAGAACGAAACGCTTTATCCCTATCACAAATGGCTGCTGCGGGTCACGGAGTCGGTTCCCCGGCAGCCCCCGAACCTGCAGGCGGCCCTCGCGGAATTGACGGGACCAAATCCGGCGTGGGAGCGAGTCGATGCCTGGACCCGGGAGATTTTCTCTTTCCTCGGCGTGGACCATGACGCCGCCAACGCGGCGTGGCCAACGCGCTTCATGAAAGACACCGAGCTCAGGTGGATGACCGAAGAGGCGGCAATCGACGATCTATAGGCGGCGGGTAGCGTCGGCGTGTGCCCGTCAACCTGCCGTGGAGGGCCCATCTCCTGATGGGACGCGGCCCCTCTACCGGCTCGAGGTCCTGAACTTGTCGAATGGAGAGCCGGACTCTCCCTCATTTCGGCAGCCACGTCTCCCAATTCTTCGCGAACGCCTCGACGTTCGCCTGGGTGACGGCGGTCAGCGCGGAATCCTCGATCACTCTTGCCGGGTCTTTCTTCAGGTGGAGTTTCTCGACGAGCCGCGCGACGGCGTTGTAACCATAGCCAAAGACGTCCTGCGAAAGCAGCATCTGGACGTGGCCGCTGCGGACATAATCGAGTTCCGGCGGCAGTGCGTCGACTGACACGCATTGCACGGTGCCGGGCGGCCATTTGAGGGCGTGGTCCGTGAAGAGCGGCCAGCCGCCCAGGAAGCCCCAGCCGGTGATGTCGGGGTGGGCTTGCATGACCTGCTCGATGCGCGCCACGGCATCGAGCGGGGTTTCCTTGTGATAAAAGATGTCCACCAGCCGGATGCCCGGATGGCGCTTGGCGGCCGCCCTAAAGCCCGCGGCGCGTTGCTGGAGGTTCACGGCATTCGGGTTGCCATCGATCGCGGCCACCACGCCCTGCCCTTTCAACAGCGTGGCGAGTTCCTCGAAGGTGCGCTCGCCACATTTGAAGTCGTCGATGCCCAGGGAAACCATGCGCTGGCTGGCCGGTGCGTCCCCGGAAAAAGTCACCACGGGAATCCCCTGCGCCACCGCGTGGTTGATCGCGTCGGTCAGCTTGTTGGCGTCCGAACAACTCACGATGATGCCGTCCGCGCCGTTCAGGACCAGTTGCTCGATGAAACCCGCCTGCTTCTGCGCGTCTTCCTCGTTGGGCGTGCGCCAATCGAGCTTGATCGTGATGCCGTACTTCGCGCCGAGTTCCTTCGCCGCGGCCTTGGCGCCCGAATGCGCGGCTTCGAAGAACTGGTTGCCTTGGGACTTGGCAACGAGGCCAAAGGTGTAGGTTTGGGCCGCGCGAGCCGCGGAGCAGAGCAAGGCGAGAGCCAGCAGGATTCGAGTGAGCATGGGGTTCGTCGGACTATGCGCTTCGCGTGGTCCGGGTGAAACCCAAACTGGCCCCGCGCCAATCATGGCTCATGAATCAAACCTCGACACTCCCCGGGCCAGCCAGCACCGTGCTGCCGATCTCACTTCCAAACCTAACCCGCAGCCACTCGCTGCTTTCCATCGTTGTCCGTGCCACTTTTGGGCATTCCGTTTTCCCTCCGTTGTCTTGTCGCCCTCTGCCTGTTGCCCGCTGCCCTGCTGGCGGCGGCCGGCCTGCCGGTTGAGACCAAGCCGCCGAAACTTTACCGCCAGCACATCGAGCCCGTCCTCACGCCGCTGGACACCATCCTCAAGCTGCCGGCCACCGCCGCGGCCGCCGGGGATTCCGGCCTGATCCTGCTGGACGAACGGATTGTCGCGGTCGACGAGGAAGGGCGCCGGACCACCGCCTGGCATTTTGCCTACAAGACCCTCACCGAGGCCGGGATCAAAACCAACAGCGAGGACATTTACCGTTTCGACAAGCGCGAGCAGAAGGCCTTCCTCGTCCTCGCGGAAACGATCCAGCCCGATGGCTCCCGGCAGGCGGTGCAACCCAATGCCGTCCTGCTCCAGTCGCCCCAGCGCCAGGCGCAATACTCGCTCTATGACGACCAGTCCGAGCTCAAGCTCATCTTCCCCAACGTCCGGCCGGGCAGCATCACCCATGGCATCATCGTCATCGAGGACCTCGTCACCAAAGTGCCGGGTGAACTCTGCCAGACATTCTCCTGGGGCAGCAGCTGGGCGACCGCGCGGAGCCGTTTCGAGGTCAACCTGCCCAAGGCGCTCGACGGTCGGCTGAAGATCGAGCGGCTCGGGGCCAATCTCCCGCCCGAGACCAAGCCCCCCGGCGCCGCGGGCCGCGTGCGCCATGCGTGGCTCTTCGACCAGTTGCGCGGCGAGCGGTATGAGCCCGGCCGGCCCCCGGCCAGCCAGGTCGGCCCTTCTCTGCAGCTCACAACGATTCGCGACTGGGACGCCTTCGCGGCCTGGTACCGGGGCTTGTTGCGCGGCCGCGACCAGCTGAAACCCGAACTGGCCCGGCTGGTCGACGAATGGTGCAAGGACTTCAAGGCCGCGCCCAACATGATCCAGACCTTGCACACCCATGTGGCCGACGACGTCCGTTACGTCGGGCTCGAATTCGGCGCCGCGGCCCACCAGCCCCACGACTGCAACGAGGTGTGGTCGCTCCAGTACGGCGACTGCAAGGACAAGGCCAACCTGCTGGTCGCAATGCTGCGATACAAGGGCGTCGACGCGAGCATCGCGCTCGTCAGCACGGAACATCTCGGCCTGGTGAACCGCCGTTCCCCGGGCTATCAGCCCTTCAACCACGCCATCGTCGCCGTGCCGCAGGTCGGCGGGGGCTACCTGTTTTGCGATCCGACAATCGCCTATTCGCCGCCGGGCATGATCAGCAACCGCACCGCGGACCGCGACGTGCTGATTATCTCCCCCAAGAAGGCGGAATGGGTCCGCACGCCCCCGGCCACGGCGGGAACGCTCAACTACGCCTTCGACCTGAAGCTGGGCGACAGCGGCGAACTCTCGGGTTGGCTGACCTTCACCGCCGACGGCTACTACGGGGCCACGGAACGCCGGCACTACAGCCATCTCGAGCCGCAGGAGGTCCGGTCGACGTTGAGCGATGTCGTGCGCGGTTTCTTTCCCGGCGCCGAAGTGGCCGACACCGAAAGGCTGCCTTCCGATCGGGGCGAACCTTACGTGGTGAAAGCCTACTTCACGGTGCCCGGCACGGCGCGCAACGCCGGCAACCAGCGGGCGCTGTCGTTCCCGGTGAGCAAGGACCTGCTGCCCGACCTGGGCAACACGCCCGAGCGCCAGACCACCTACTTCCTGGATCGCGACGTCATCAAGGTCGACGCGACGATCCTCCTGCCCTCGGGCTACCAGGCGCCGCTGCTCCCGCCCGAATTCAGCGTCAATGCCGGCAGCGCGCTGATGTATGCCGGCTGGACCGCCGCGCCCGGTTCCTGCCGCGCGGAACTCGAGCTCGAGATGCGCTCCGCCGCCGTGCGCCGCGATGAATTTGGCACGCTCTATCAGGCCCGGCAGGCCCTGCAGGCCTGGCTCGATCATCCGCTCGTGCTCGAGCCGGGCTCGGGCGTCAGCCAGCCGTCCCGGGACGTTGCCCTCGATTTCCCGCTCATGCCCACGGGCGACGGACAGATCAACCTCGCCGACACGCGCTATCCGTACAATGGCGACCCGGTGCTCCGGCGTCGCGCACTCGAACGCACGATCCAATATTTTCCCAACGACCCCAACACCGTCTTTCGTGCGAATGGCCGCCTGGCCATCCTCGACTGGGACGCCGGGCACAACGCCGCCGCCGCCAAGCGCCTGGAGTCATTGCTGGCGGACTATGCCGGGAAGGTCTCGCTGGAAAACTACGCCTGGGCCCGCAATGTCGCCGGCCTCGTCCTGCGCGACCTCGGCCGCGACGCGGAGGCCCTGGCGCACCTGCGCGCCCTCGCCACCGACAGCCGGTTGTCCGCCGACCGCCGCGCCACGGCCGGCCCTCCCGCGGCCGCCCTGCTCGCCAAGTCCGACCCTGCCGCCGCCATCGCCCTGCTCCGGGAGATCGCCGCGCTGCCGGATGGCGCCACGCCCGCGGTCGAGAGCCAGCTCGCGCAGTTGTTGCTCGAAACCGGCCAGGCCCCGGCGTTGGCCACCCGCCTGCAGCAAATCGTGCAGAGCCGGCCCGACAGCGCCGAGGAGGAACTCGCCGGCCTGCTGCGCGCGGCCCAGGAATGGCCCGACTCGTCCGCACCCGAGGGCCCGGCCCTCCGGCTCGCCTCCCTCGTGGCCGAACTCGTGCCCCAGCCGGGTGCCACGCTGAAACAGCTGCTCGCGAAGTCGCAGGCCTCGCGCCTGTGGCAGAAGGTGAAAACCGCGGCCAAGGCCGTCGCCGCGCAGCCCCCCCTCGCCGCCTGGACCACCGCCGCCGCCCCGTTGCGCGCGTCCGATTACGACCAGGCCATCGCGGAAGCCGATGGGAAGAACGACGGCGCGGCCGGCTTCCGGGCGGCTCTCCAGGCGCTGCTCCAGCTCAATGCGGACGATGGCTTCCCGCGCCGCCTGTGGCGCGCCGCCAACTATGCGGACTGGGCCGAGCGCCAGGGCATCACCCCGCTGAGTCCCGACGTCGCCGATCGCATGCTGGACTTGTGCGAGCAGCTCCCCGCCGACAACGAATACTACTTCGAGGGACTGCTCCTGCGCGCTTCGCGGCTGCATCGCGCGCAAAGTTACGCGGCGGAAATCACGCTCCTGCAGTCGGGACTCAGCCTTCCCGGCCTGCCGGAGCAATACCTCCTGGCCCTCACCCGCCGGGTCGCCGGCGCCCGCGAGGCCCAGGGCGACTACCCGGAGGCCCTGCGCCTGTACGCCTCGGTGGAGCAACTCGCCCGCAGCTACCAGTCGGCGGCGGAGACGGTGCTGCGCCAGGTTTTCATTGCGCTCCATCTCGGCCGCGATGCCGAGGCCCTGCGGGGCATCGAGCTGTTGCGCCTCGCTCCCGCCGAGGTCACGCGCAACATGGCCGGTCGCGACCAGGCCGCCGAACTCATCCAGTTGGCGCAATCGGGCCAGGCTGAGGCCGTCTGGCAAAACGGCCGGGCGTGGTGGCCGCAATGGCGCCTGCTGGCCACGCCTTTCTTGGGCGCGACCGACACGCCGGGCGCTGTCGTCCCGGTCGTGGCGAGCCTCGAGGAGCTTGGCACCACGCTCGGCCAGGCCCGGCGCGACAAGGATACCAAGGCCTGTTTCACCACGCTGGACGTATTGCTCAGTGGCGCCCGCTGGCTCCCGTCCTACGGCTTCGAAATCACCTCGGTGTTCACCCTGACCGCCGGCATCGCACCCGCGCAAATCCCGGCCTTCCGTTCCGTCATCATCTCCATCCTCGAAGGCCCGCATCCTCCGGCCATCGCCAACGCCGCGACCTCGTGCGTCCAGCTGGCCGCGCACTATCTCGACGCCGGATTGCCCGCCAAGGCCTTGGGCGTCATCCACGCCTACCTTGAGCATCCGCCCGCCGGGGGCGAGGCGCTCGTCGGCGGGATGACCCGCCTGTGGGGCCTCGCGGCCCTCGAGGCGAAGATCGAACTGGCCGAAGCCGCGGCCGCGATCGACCGCCAGCTCAGCGATCCGCAACTCGCCGAACAACGCGCCACCGCGGTCCGGATCCTCGCCGATCTCCACCACCGCCTGGGACACGAGGCCGAGGAGCGGGACCTCCTCAAGCGCGAACTCGCCAACCCGGTGATCGTCGCGGACGCCGCCGGCACCCGCAGTTTGCAGGCCCGGCTCGACCAACTCGTCGGCGAGCGGGAACTCGCCCGCGAGTCCCTGCGCTGGCGCGACGCGGTGGGCGTGCCCTGGTACGACTTCGCCGAGCCGGCCAGCCTGGCCGACCCGCGCCTGCGCAACCTGAACGCGGTGCTCGAGCAACCGGACAAGCATTTTCTCCCGGCCGAGAAGGTGAAACTCTACCTCCTCGTGGCCCAGGACCCCTTGCTGCCCCTCGCCCAGCGCCAGGCCGCCGTCCGCTCCGCCGCCAGCACCCTGTTGATGTCGGTGCCCACCTGGACGCGGTTCAACCAGGTCACCGCCTCGGTCGTGGACAACCCCACATTCGACCTGGAGATGCGGGTCAACACCCTCTGGCTGGCGCTCGTGTACTCCGCCTCGCTGCATCGGCCGGACGTTTACCGGCGCTGGCGCAGCCATCCGCTGTACGAGCGCTTCAACGAGGCCCTCCAGATGAACGTCACCGTCCTGGACCAATGGATTGAGCATGACCCCACCTCGGCGAATTCCCTGCTCAACCTCGGGACAAAGTTCGCGGCGACCGACGTGACCAATTTCCGGGCGTTCGTGCTCACCGATGTCTTCGCCGCGATCATCGACCTCGGCGACCTGGCCGCGGCGGAGAAATTCCTCGCGCTGATGGCGGAGATAAAAACCGCACCCGACTTCGAGGGCTCGCTGCAAACCCGCCGGCTTGAGCTCGCCCGGCAGTTGCGCGTCGCGCGCTTGACCGGACGCGTCCACGACCGCTTGGTCGAACTCATGCGGCACCGCTATCCGGCGCTGGCGGACAAGCTGCCCGATGTTTACGCGGACCTCCGCATCGGCCCGCAGCTTCCCGTGTGCTCGCCGGCCGAGACCTTGCAAGCCTGCCTGTACCTCATCAACTCGCGGCAGTTTTCCCGCAAGAACTTCGAATTCTGGGGCACGTTGGTCCGCAACCTGCCGCGCAATCCCGAAACCGACGCGTTTGCCTGCGACCTGATGGCGGCGGCCATGGGCGCGGCGGAAACGGATGAACTCAAGAGCGAGCTCGTGGAGGAATTCAGCGGCAACCTCGACCTCGACCGCCCGCCCGTCGCCGCGGCCGTCCGCAATATCCTGTCCGCCGTGATCGACCCCGGGCTCTATCCCGATGCCTCGCTCCGCGCAAAAACCGTCGAGGTCGAACTCGCCCGGCGCGTGGGCACGCTGACCGACGTGGACGCGTTCTTTGCCGGGCTCACCCATCCCGGCATCCCCTTCCTCAAGCAGTCCATCAACCTCCGGGTCCTCACCCAACGCAAGGACCTGCCGGCGCTTGCCCGCGTGGTCGATGGCCTGAGTGCGGACCTGCTGCTGAGCCCCACCTTTGTCCAGGACACGCTCCCCGCCCTCACGCTGCTCGGCCGCAACGAGGAAGCCCAGCTGGCCCGCACGGTGGCCCGGAGCGAGCTTCGCAAACTGGTCGCGCAGTCCTGGCTGGACGCGAACGGCCGGTCGATTCCGAGGATTGGCGCGCTTTCCGCGCTGCTGCACGAGCCCGAGCTGGTCCCGCAGGCGTGGGCCGACGAGCTCGGGCGCTCGCTCACCGATCCCTTCGCGCGCCTGCAGGTGCGCCTGATCGCCGCCGCCGCGCGCGACGACTGGCGGACGATGGCCGCCGCCAGTGCCGGGCTCAATCGCGAGTATCCCACGCACTATCACTTCTATTGGTGGCGCGGCCTCGCCGAGGCCCGCCTCGGCAACAAGGCCGAGGCCCGCCAGGCCCTCGAGGTATACACGCAATATTCGAAGGACGAACGCGAATACCCCGCCGCCCTCGCGCTGCTGAAGGAGTTGGGGAAATAGATGGCTTGAAGGCAGGAGGGTCGGCGCTCCCGCCGATCCCGCCCACGATACCGCACACC
>DASZPS010000215.1:0-44470 GCA_035549955.1 Lacunisphaera sp.
CTCGTTGCGCCGGATCGTCAGCGCCACCCCGCGCAAGGCGTGGATCGTCTCCTCGCCCATCTGGTACAGCTTCGTCACCCCCTCAATGTGGATGACCAGCGGCCCGGGCGGGCGATACGTTCGCGTGAAGGCAGGTGCGGCGGGAGTCGGGGCAAGCGAAACCATGGTGACTACTCCTTCTTCTCAGCCGGCTTCGGCTTATCCAACACGACCGCGGAGCCGTCCTTCAGGCGGCGGCTGATGGCGGCGTAGGTTCCAGATACCACTTCGTCGCCCGCCTTCACCCCGCTCTTGACCTCGATGTGGGTGTTGTCGGCGATGCCGGTTTCGACCTTTTGCATGCGGACCTTGTCGCCGTTCTTGATGAAGATGACGCGTTGCAGCAGATCGCGCGTGCGGCGGGCCTGGGCCTTCTCGTCGGCGACCTCGAGATCGTTGCCGGACTTTTCCTTGGCCTCCTTGGCCTTTTGTTCCTGCAACTCCTCGGTGGTCTTGCCGCCCTCGGCCCGCACGGTGACGCTCTGGATCGGCACGGCGATGACGTTTTCCACGGTCTTCGTCTCGATGTCGGCGGTCGCGCTCATGCCCGGCCGCAGCTGGACATCCCGGTCGGTCACCCGGATCTTCACCAGGAAATTGGTGACCTCGGTCGACTGGGCCGCCGCCTGGGAGGTGATTGAACCAGCTCCGCTGCCTTGGGCTGAAGAGCTGATTTCGGTCACTTCGCCGGAAAATTTCCGGTTCGGGTGGGCGTCGATGCTGATGATCGCGCGATCCTTGATCTTTACGTTGACGATGTCGTTTTCGTTCACGAGGACCCGGAGTTCCATGTTGCCAAGGTCGGCGATGCGCATGATCTCGGTGCCGGCGAATTGGCCGCCGCCGATGACCCGCTCGCCCACCTCGCTGGTGAGCGAACTGATCGTGCCGTCCATCGGGGCAAACAGCGTCGTCTTCTCGAGCGAGTCGCGGGCCTGCGTCAGCGACCCCTCGCTCCGGCGGATCTGCGCCTGCGACGACTCGAAGTCGGCCTTCGCCACATTCAGGTTCGTCTGCGCCGTCATGAAGTCGGCGTCCGAAACGAGCTTCTTGTCGTAAAGTTCCTGCGACTGCTTGAAGTCCTGTTGCGCCTTCAACAGGCGGGCCTGGCTGAGGACGCTCGCGGCCTTGGCGGCGGCCAGCGATGCCTCCATCTGCTCGACCTGGGCCTGGTAGAAGTCCGGCTTGATCTTCACCAGCAGGTCGCCCTTTTTCACCGCGGCGCCCTCCTTGACCGGGATGGCGATGATTTCGCCGCCGACTTCGGGGGAGATCTTGACCTCGCTCTCCGGCTGGACCTTGCCGGTGGCGGTCACCACCTGGGTGATGGTCTTGACGAAGGCCTTTTCGGTCGTGACCGGAATGCCGGTTTCCTTGCGCTTGTTCTTGGCGATGACGCCGCCAACCACGGCAGCGACGACCACCACGATGCCGATGATGATCCAAAGGCGTTTGCGGGATTTCTTCTTGGGCGCGGCCGCGGCCGGGACAGGGGGAGGGTTCGCAGGGGCAGACATGAGATCAGTTGGTACGTTAGAGGGGGAGGAAAACGGCAGGCTCGCTTAGCGCCGCATCGCATCCCGTAAAACACAGAGGGGTCCCTGCGGACCCCTCTGCAACACAACTGATAACTACGAACGGGGACACCGATACGCGGGCAAGGCGGCAGGGAAACGTCAGAGCGACGAAAGGCATGGATTCAGCGGTAAAACGCCCGGCCGCCGGGACAAGCTGGCATGGCGGGCGGGTCAGGCGAGTCATGCCGGTATCACACCCGGCCCCGGGGCAAAGTTGCACCCTGTTTTGATGAATGGAGCCGGGGGAGGATGAATGGCGGGCATCACCCACAACCGATCCCCGGCACAGCTGGCCAAGGGGCGCAACGGCTCGGGCCGGCACCCCGCATGACGATGGTCAACCCGTCCCGCCTTGGTGGCGCCCGGCCGCCCAGACCAGGGCGGCGCCCGCGATTCCCGCGTCGTTGTGCAACCGGGCGGGGACGACTTTCGCCCGCGCACGGATGTAGCGCATGAATTTCTGCGATTTCTTGCTCACGCCACCGCCGATAATGATCAAGTCCGGCGAAAAGAGGCGCTCCATCACGGCCAGGTAGACGTTCACCCGGGCGGCCCACTGCGCCCAGTCAAGCCGGGCCCGCTTGCGCACGGCCGCGGCGGCGAAGCGCTCAAACGGCTTGCCGCGCCAGGGCACATGGCCGAGCTCCGCGTTCGGGAAAAGGCGCCCGTCGAAAAACAGCGCCGAACCGATACCGGTGCCGAATGTCAGCAGGAGCACGGTGCCCTTGCGACCGCGCGCGGCGCCGAAGTCCATTTCGGCCAGCCCGGCGGCGTCGGCATCGTTCAGCATTCGCACGCGACATCCCGTTGCGCGGCGAAACAGCGCCACGCCGTTCTGGTTTTCCCAGACCCGGCCGAGGTTGCCGACGGCGCCAATCTTCCCGTCCTTCACGATGCCGGGAAACCCAATTCCAACCGGCCCCTTCCATTTGAAGTGGCGCACGATCTCCCGTGCCGCCGCCGCGCCCTCCCGCAAGGAACATGGCGATTTGATCTCCACGCGATGCCGCTCGGCGAGCAGGCGGCCGGTGCGCGTGTCCACGGGCGCACCTTTGAAGGCCGACCCACCGATATCGATGCCAAGGACTTTCATGGGGAACGACAGATTAGATCGCCCGGCCCGCGGCTTGCAACTCCGCCGGAGTGGCGGCCCGCGATGCCACGAGTTCGACGTCAAAATGCAATTCCTCGCCCGCGAGCGGGTGATTGGCATCGAGTAACACGTCATCGCCCTCGATCGCCACCACCGTGACCACCGGCGCCTGGCGGTCCGGGCCGGTCTGGAACTGGTCGCCCACATTGATTTCGTCCACGGGCAGCCGGTCCCGGGGGACCTTCTGCACGAGTTCCGCCTCGCGCCGGCCGTAGGCCCGTTCGGGCGGCACCACGATGGCGCGCGATTCGCCCTCGTTCATTCGCACCAGCGACGCCTCCAACCCCTCGATGATCTGGCCCAAGCCCTCGATGCAGGCCAGTGGCTCGGCGCCGCGCGAGGTGTCGAGAATCCGGCCCTGCCGATTGCGCAAGGTGTAGTGGAAAGTGATGTGGCGGGGAGCGGCCATGGCGCAAGGGAAACGCCAAACCCCAAAATGCCAAACGCCAAACAAACCCAAAACAAGAAGCCCAAAGACCCCGGCCTGATTGAATTTCGCGCAACCGCCTTACACGCCCCGTCGCTTCGCGCCACCCCTCTCGAGCCGGAACCACGCGATAGAAGGTGGAGCGACTTGACCCCAAGGCGCTGGCTCGGAGCGGCTTCGCCGCAACGCGCTGAGGTCAGCGCGTTCCACCTTTTGGTGGTCGGCGATTTCCATATCGCCGACAAGGACTCACGAGGCGGGCAAACCTGGCATCGGTGTGGAAACCAACGCCCACCCATTGAGGGGTGCCCGGAGGGCGGGGTGTGCATAGGGTCTGAAGAGGCGGCGAAGATTTCGTCGTCAGCCCAATCGGCGAAACTCAATAATCTGTTGGCGCCCGGGACTTCCCGTCCCGTGCGGGCCGGGCTATGTTTCCTCCCGCAACACCGCCAGGGGCGGGTGGTCGCAGATGCCGCGGTTGGAAAGCTGTCCCGTAACGATCGTCAGGGCACTCACCACCGCCCATCCACCGAGCAGGACGCCGGCCGACGGCATCGTCCAGGCCACCTTGAACACCGCATACGCCAGGGCCCAATTTGCCCCGACCGCCAGCACGGCGCCGACCGCAGCGCCCAATGTGCCGAGCGCCAGGTACTCCGCGAACATGATGCGGTTCACCTGCGCCTTCGTCGCCCCGAGGGTGCGCAGCAGCACGCTCTCCCGCACCCGCTGGGAACGGCCAATCAGCACCGCGCCCGCCAGCACGATGCCGCCGGTCACCACCGTGAAGAGCGCCAGGAACTCCACCACAAACGAAGCCTTGCTGTAGACGCCGTCGATCGTCCGGATGATCAAGGCGAGGTCGAGGGCGGAGACGTTGGGAAAATCGCGCACCACCGCCTGCTGCACCCGTGCCGAATGCGCGGCGTCGTCCACACGCAGGGCCATGATGTGGAACTTGGGCGCCGCTTCCAGCGCGCCTTCCGGGAAAACCATGAAGAAGTTGGGCTGCATCCGGCGCCAGTCGACGGAACGCAGGCTGCCGACCTTTGCCGTGACCGGCACGCCCTGGACGTCGAGGACCAGCTCATCGCCCAGGCCGACCTGCAGGTCGGCGGCCAGCTTTTCCTCGAGCGAAACCGGCACGACTTCCTCGCCGGCCGGCAGGTGGCCGGTGTACTGCCCGGCGGTGAGCGTTTCCGTGTCGGTCAGTTCGCCCCGGTAGGTCGAACGATACTCGCGCCGCAGCGTCCAGCCCGGGATGTGCGAAGCGCGGTCCTTGAGGAGATCGGCGGTCGGCCGGCCCTTGATCGACGCGATGCGCATCGTGATGATCGGCGCATGCTGGCGGACCGGCGCGCCATTTTCAGCCAGGAGCTTTTTCAGCGGCTCGACCTGGTCGTCCTGGATGTCGAAAAGCATGAGATTGGGCCGGGTCCCGCCGCCGACCACGCGCAACTGTCCGAGGAGCGTGTCCCGCGAAAGATAGAGCGTCATCATCAGGAACGTGCCCATGCCGAGCGAAACCAGCAGCAGGAGCGTGCGGTTGTTCGGCCGGTAAAGATTGGCCACGCCCTGGCGCCAGGCGAAAGGCAGGCCGCGCGGCGTGAATCTCCGGGCGAACCAGGACACCGCCGCCGCCACGCCGGCCAAAACGCCGAAACCGGCGAGCAACGCGACCGCGAACCCCACGCCCCAAGCCAATCGCCCGGTCTGCCAGACGGCGAAGGCAACGATCATCGCGAGAATCGCGCCAAACACGACGACCTGCAACCAATCGCGGCCGGCACCGGCGGCGGCATAGGCGGAACGAAGCGTGAGCAAGGGCGAGACGCGCCGGATCTCCAACAGGGGCAGCAGGGCAAAGAGGACGCTCACCACGATCCCGGCGCCCAGGCCGCTCGCAAGGGCGGTCCACGAAATCGACAGTTCGATGCTGACCGGCAGGAAATCGCGCAGCAATCCCGGCAGCGTCACTTGCACCACCAAGCCGACCAGCGTGCCGAGCAACGCGCCCAGCAGGCCCAACCCCACGCCTTGCACCAGGTAGATGGCGAAGCTGGTTCGGGCCGAGGCTCCGAGGCAGCGCAGGATGGCGACCGTCGGTATCTTCTGGCGGATGTGTGCGTGGACGGCGCTGCCCACCCCAATGGCACCGAGGAAGAGCGAGGCGAAACCCACCAGGCTGAGGAACGAGTTGACGTTGCTGATCGCCTGGCCGAGTTCGCGTTTGCGCTCCTCCACCGTGTCGTAGTTCAGCCGCTGCTCGCGGAAACGGTCGCGAAGGGTGCGATTGAGTGCCTCCACGTCGAAACCGGGAGGAAATTTGAAATGCATCCGGTGCCGCGCGATGCTGCCGGGCTGGAGCAAGCCGGTGCCGCCCACCGTCGCCATCGGCACGAATACGCGTGGAGCCATCATCGCCACGGCGGCGGATTCCCCGGGAATTGCCCGCAGGCTGCCGGCAATGGTGTATTCGACGGTGCCCAGCCGCACTTTGTCACCCGGGCGGAGGTCGAACTGCACCATGAGGCTTTCCTCGAGCACGGCGTTCATGCCGCCGCGCAGGGCGGCGCGCGCGCTGTCCGGCTCGGTGTCGAAGTCGCCGTAGAACGGAAAATTGCCCTCGATCGCCCGCACCTGCACGAGGCGCGTCGGCCCCCCGGGCCGGGGCACCACCAGCATCGAATTGAAGGAAATTTCTCGCGCGCGTTCCTCGCCGAGGGTGGCGAAATAGCGGGCGGGCTCCTCGGGCAATTCGCTGCGCGAAATCACCGTGAGGTCGGCCCCGAGCAGGGACTTCGTCTGGGTCTCGATCGCGAGCCGCAGATTGTCGCGGAATGAGCCCACGGCCACGAGGGCCGCCACGCCGAGGACGATGGCCAGCGAAAACAAGAGGAGTCGCCGTCGTGAGGCGCGGGTGTCGCGCCAGGCCATCTTGAGGATGAAGTTCATGGCTTACGGATAGACGTCGCCGGTGACGCGCAGGAACAAGAACCAACTCCCGGAACCGTCATCCTGAGTGCAACGAAGGATCCAAGCGCGAGGCATGCGTCGGTCCTTTCCCTTGGATCCTGCGCTCCGCCCAGGATGACGGTGGTGTTTGATTGGCACGATTTCCGGGGGCTGCATTATCCCTGACTGACCGTTTCATCGGCAATCACCGCGCCCGACCGCAGGCGCAGGATGCGCTGGGTGCGGCGGGCGAGCTCGAGGTCGTGGGTCACGAGCACCAGCGTGGTGCCGCGCTCGCGGTTGAGTCCGAAGATGAGGTCCACCATCGCGTGCGCCGTGTCGCCGTCGAGGTTGCCCGTGGGCTCGTCGCAAAAGAGGATGCGCGGGCGGTTGATGAAGGCCCGGGCCAGCGCCACCCGCTGCTGTTCGCCACCCGAGAGCTGCGCCGGGTAATGCTCCAGGCGGTCACCGAGCCCGACCCGGGCGAGCAGTTCCGCGGCTTCCGATTCCTGCACGCCGTTGCCGCGCAATTCCAGCGGCACAAGCACGTTCTCCCGCGCGGTGAGCGTGGGGATGAGTTGGAAATTCTGGAAAACGAATCCCACGCATTCGTTGCGGACCAGCGCGCGCTGGTCTTCGGAAAGCCCGCCGATCTCGCGGCCGTCGAGGTGGACGCTGCCGGTCGACGGCTGGTCGAGTCCCGCGCACAGGCCGAGGAGGGTGGTCTTGCCGCTGCCCGAGGGGCCGACGATGGCACAGGTGCCTCCCGCCGGCAGGGCAAAGGACACTTCATGCAGGACCGTCAACGGCCCGGCCGCAGTCGGGTAGGTCTTGGTCAGGCGCTGGACATTTAGGATGGTTTGCGCACTCATAACTGGAATCCGAATGCGCGTGAACAAGAGTGAAACCTGCCCAAAGCGCAAAAGCCAAACATGGCGGATGGTCATCCTGGGCCTGTGGCTGGTCACCGGGCTGGGCGCGGCGGAGCTGAAGACGATCGTCTTTTTCGGCGACAGCCTCACCGCCGGTTATGGGGTGGACCCCGACGAAGCCTACCCCGCCCTCATCCAGCGGAAACTCGACCAGGCGGGCCAGCCGTGGCGGGTCGTCAATGCCGGTCTCAGCGGCGAAACCACCGCCGGGGGCCTGCGCCGGCTGGACTGGATCCTCAAGCAGCGCGCGGACATCTTCGTCATCGAACTGGGAGGGAACGACGGCCTGCGCGGAATAGCCCCCGCCGTTACCCGCTCCAATCTCCACGCCATGATTGAACGCATCCGCCAGCGCCAGCCCGACGTAAAAGTGGTTATCGCCGGCATGCAAATGCCCACCAACATGGGCCCGGAACACACCCGGGAGTTTGCCGCCATTTTTCCCGCGGTGGCCCGGGAACATGGCGCCATCCTCATTCCCTTTCTGCTCGACCGCGTCGGCGGTGTGCCCAGCCTTAATCAGGCGGACGGAATCCATCCCACCCCTGAAGGCCACCAAATCGTCGCGGACACCGTATGGCGCACCCTCCAACCCCTGCTCTGAACCCGGCCGGCCGGCTGTGGCTGTTGGGCACGCTGCTGGCGCTCACCGCCCCTGCGCAGCAGGAAAATGCCGGTGGTTGGCTGGAAAATTTGCACCTGACCGCCACGGGCACGGTGTCCTGGGTCAACAACGCGAGCCGCACGTCGGCCGTCGCCAACCGCAAGGATGCCACGACCTACGAACTGGCCCTGAGCGGCACTCAACCGAAGCAACTGGCCCGGAACCTCCTCCTGATCTCGAGCGAGGAAATCAGTGCGCTGCGGGTGCAGGACTTTTCATCCGCAGACCATGTCCGCGCCGGCGCCCGGGTGGCCCTGCAGCATAAATTTGGCCTCGGGCCGCAGGCAACCGTCCTGCAAGCCAGCGGCGGCATGGCCTACAAGGCCGCCGATTTTGCCGGAGACCGGGGGTGGACCGCGGAGATGGGACTCCAGCTGGCGAAACGCGTCCTGCCCAACGTGCGACTTGCCGCCATTGCCTCCTGGCTGGAACACGGCGCACGCAGCAGCGTGTTCGATCTCGACCAGCATTCCCTCTCGTTCGAAGCGAGTTGGGACATCAGCGACCGCTGGAGCCTCGCCGGCAGCGCGACCCGGCTGGAGGGTGACATCGTGGCCAATGCCGCCTGGCCGGTTTGGGCCCAAGCCATCGGGGGCGGCTTTGGGCCGACGGTGCAGACCTACTACACCTCCCGCCCCTGGGTGAAAACCCACATCTGGGGTCCCGATTGGGTTTCCTATAATGTCGAAGCCGACGTCGACCTCTGGTCCGTCGCCCTCTCGTTTCAGGCCTCGGACCACACGGCTCTCGAATTGCGCAAGGGATCGGCTTATGTCATCAATCACATCGGCATTCGCTACCCGACAGACAGCTGGAGTGTCGGCGTGAATCACCGTTTCTGATTTCCCATGAAACCGGTCCTTTTTCCCCTCCTCCTGGCCGCGACGCTCAGCGCCGGGGCCGCCGATTTTTCCTGCACCGTCACCAGCAGCAAAGGTGAACCGGTCGCCGATGCGGTGGTGTCCCTCGTCCCCGTGGGGGCCACCGTTCCTCCCGTGGCGGCTGACGCCCAGGTCGAGATTGCCCAGCAAGGCCAGGAATTCAGCTCGTACGTGACGGTCGTGCAGGCGGGCACCAAGGTGGTGTTTCCCAACCGCGACAACGTGCAGCACCACGTCTATTCGCTGTCCAAGCCGAAAAAATTCGAGCTGCCGCTCTACAATCCCGGCCAGGCGGAATCGATCGTGTTCGAGGTGCCCGGGCTGGTGACCGTGGGCTGCAACATCCACGATTGGATGATCTGCCACCTGGTCGTCGTGCCCACGCCCTGGTTTGCCAAGTCCGATTCGGCCGGCACGGCGAAGATCAGCGCCCCGGCCGGCCGGTACCGCCTGGAAGTCTGGCACCCGCGCGGCGCCCAGGCCGCCAGGGAGCTGACCCTGGCGGACGGCGCGGCGACGCAGGAATCGGCGGTGCTCACGCTGAAGCCGGACCGCCGGGTAAAACGGCCCGTTGGAGGCAGGTCGAGCGGCTACTGAACCCGTGGCTTTCCGGATCTTCCGCTTCCGGCGCTTCAGCACCCAGCTGCTGGTGCTGCTGGCGGGATTGTTCGCGGTCGTCCAAATCACCGTTTACCTCTTGGTCTCCCGGGTCAACGAGCGCAATGCCATCGAGCACATCGACCAGAATCTCCGCATTGGCGCGAAAATCTTCCGCCGCAACCTGATCGAGCGCATCGATTACCTGGCGGCCACCGCCAAGCTCATGAGCACCGACTACGTCATCAAGCCGCTGCTCATGACCGACGAAAGTCAGATCGACCGTGCCACCCTCCAAACGGTCCTGCAAAGTTACATCGGCCGGGTGAACGCGAACGTGATCAGCCTTTTCTCCCCAGAGGGCAAATACCTCGGCTCGACGGACGAAAAACGCGGGGCGGAAAATGCCCGGCCCTTCAAGTACCTCGTCGAACAGGCGACCGAGAAAGACATGGAGCAGGCGAGCGGCTATTCGTATCTCGACGGGCAGCTGCACGTGCTGGTGGTCGTGCCGCTCTACGCCCCCTATCCCAATGTCGGCGCCTGGTTCGGCATTGCCTACCCGATCGATGCGAAGTTTGCCAACGACATCAAGGCCACCACCCAGCTCGATGTCACGTTCCTGTCCAACGCGGACGAGGACGATCCGCGCGTGCTTTCGACCACGCTCGCGCCCGGGATGGCTGCGATCGTCCTGCGGCACCGCGTCAACCTCGAGGCCACCGGCACCGCCCCCGTCGAGATGATTTCCCTCGGGAAGGAGCCATATGTGACCTTGTTCGAACGCCTCGATCTGCTGGGCGAGGCTCCGGTCCGGATCGCACTGCAGCGCTCGCTCAATGTCGAGCTGGCGCCCGCCCGGGAATTGGAGATGATCGTGCTGATCATCTCCCTGGCCGCCCTGGCCACCGCCACCATCGCCGCGTTGTGGGTCGCCCGCGGCGTCAGCCGCCCGGTGCAACAGCTGGCCCAGCACACCAAGCTGGTCGCGGCCGGCGACTATTCCCAGCGGATCACCCTGCCCCGGGCGGACGAACTGGGCGAACTCGCGACGGCCTTCAACCAGATGACCGCCGGCCTGGCGGAACGCGACCGCGTGCGCAATCTCCTGGGGATGGTCGTGTCGCCCGAGATTGCGGCCCAGCTGCTGCAATCCGACCTCAAGCTCGGCGGCGAGGAGCGCGAGGCCACGATCCTGTTCTGCGACCTGCGCGACTTCACCACCTTCAGCGAAAAGATGGCCCCGACGGAAGTGCTGACCCTCCTCAACCGGTACCTCGACCGGATGAGCGGCATCATCGAGCGGCATGGCGGGGTGATCGACAAGTTCATCGGCGACGCGATCATGGCGTTGTTCGGCGCGCCGGTCGCCATGGCCGACGCCCCCGCCCGGGCCGTGGCCGCCGCCCGGGACATGGCCCAGGCGCTCGACAGCCTCAACGCCGAGCTGCGGTCCGAGGGAAAACCGACGCTCGCGTTCGGCATCGGCATCAACACGGCCCGCGTGGTCGCCGGCAACATGGGGTCCAAGACCCGGCTCAACTACACGGTCATTGGCGACGGCGTTAATCTCGCCTCCCGGCTCGAGGGGCTCACCAAGGATCCCGCCTACGACACGCTCATCATCGCCAGTGAAGCCACGCTGGCCGGCATCACGCCGCGTCCCTTCGCCCGCGAACTCGGCGAGGTGAAGGTGAAGGGGAAATCCGACGCCGTGAAGATCTTCGCGCTCACGGCGAAGGGCGAGACCAAGCGACCCTATTCCGTGTAGGCCGCCGCCGGCGCCACGGCGAGCTTGGCGCGCACTGCGGCCGGGATCGGCTGGGCCACCATCTTGCCGGCCGCGTCGCCCGTGACACACACCGCCGCGATTTCCCCCTCGGCCATGATGGCCGGCAGGACCTTGCCGGCGACGACTTGGCGGAATTGGAAGACATAAATCACCGCCTTGGTGCGCACCTCCTTCACCAGGAGCCTGACTTCCACGGTGTCGTTGAATCGCAGGGGGGCCTTGTAGGTGCAGCTGGCGCTGACCCGCGGCCAGCCCACGACGGTGCCGGGCACAAAGGAAATGAGCGGCAGGTCCAGGGTCCGGTAGAAACCCGCCTCGCAAGCCTCCATCCAACGGAAAAAATTGGAGAAATGCATGATGCCCGCCATGTCGGTTTCACTGAACTCGACAATGCGGGTGTGGCGGAACTCAGAGGGCATGCACGGAGGATTTCCCCGGCGGCGGGCTTGGCAATCCGTTTCCGCCCGAGCGCGAATTCATCGGTCCCAGGCAAAGCTCAACCGCTGGCCCACAGCGCGTGGCCCCGGCGCACCGCGTAACCGAAAAGGTAGCGCAGCAGGCAAGCCACCAGGGCCCAAGTGGCCACCTGGCTCAGAAACAGCGTAGCCTTGAGCATTGCCTGGGCCGTCGGCAATGACCAGGGGCCGACCACGACATTGAGGACCACTGCCATCCCGCCCTCGAACCAGACGGCAGCCAGCAGCAGGCACCAGGTGATGCGGGCCCAGCGACTTTCCTGCCCTCCGGCGCCCGCCTGCCGGCCCAGCCAGGGCAAAAGCCACAACGCAAAGATCAACTTGTACGCGAACGACGACCCCAGGAAGAAAAGCCCCACCACCAACGCCGCGCCGCACACGAATTCGCGTTGCGCCTGCCGATCAATTTCCGAGGATGCGGGCTCCGCTCCGCCCTTTTTGCGCCACGCCTGGAGAGCCACCCAGCCCAGCAGGAGCAAGCCGGGAACCAGCCAGCCCAAGGTTGACGGGATGCCAAGGTTGCGCAGGAACACGGGAGCCCCAAACGCGAACAGACCGTCAGGCGCCGGATTGAATCGGGCCGCGCTCTGCAAACCCGGCACCAAGCCCGGCCAGCCCAAGGCCAGGACGACGACCGCGGCGCCCAAACCCGCCGCCAAAGCTCGCCGGGTGCGCAGGTCAAGCAGCACCACCAGCGTCACGAGTGGCGAGTACTTCAGCACCGCCGACACGGCGAACAGGACAACGCCTCCTGACTGCCAAGCCAGGTTCTCCCGGCGGAAACACAGCAACCCGCAACCCACGAGGAGGAATACCACCAGGTCATTGTTCGCGCGATTCACAGCCAGCAAAACGGCGGGCGACGCGAGGAACAGGAACAAGGCAACGCCTTCGTGGCGGGTCTGCGGCCGCACCACGATCACGGCCATGAGCAAGACGGCGGCCACCAGCGCGGAACCAAGCCAGAGTGTGTCGCTCCGCCCCAAGCCGAGGCGGCCGAGCGCCAGCCACCAAGTGGAATACACGTGGGGGCGGTGATAGGGATCAAAGTCATTGGGCAGAAAAGGATCCACCCCGGCCCGGGACGCGTCACACGCCGCCAGGATGCCATGCAGGTCCATGAACGGTCTTCCCGATTCGCCGATCCCCGTCGCCACCCAGACCATTGGAAAACGGAAACAAGCGAGCCAGACCAGCGCCACCAAGCCCGCAACCCAGAGGCTGTGGCGCCAGGGTAAGCTCTCGGATGGCATGCCGGCAGACTTGGCGCTGTGGCACCATTGGCAATGCCCTTCAACGACGGCTTGAGTCAGGGCCCGTCGCTGGTAGTGTCCCCCGCATGAACCCCCTCCTCCGACTTTTTGCCGTGGGCGCGTTGCTCACGACTTCTGTCAGTTTCGCGGCCGACGCCTTCCAAGGCAAAGTCAGCCTCGCCATCACCGCCGCCAAGGGCAAGACCCAGACCCTGAACTATTCCATCAAGGACCAGAAGCTCCGCATGGACATCGATGCCGAGGGTCACTCCATGGCAAGCATCATGGACATGCAGAAGCTCGAAATGCTCATGCTCATGCCCGAGCAAAACATGTACATGGTCATGCCCATCAAGAAGCCGGTGGAGAAAGCGATGGAGAAGGCGCAGACGTCCGAGCATACCGCCGACATCCAGGTGACGGGCAAGACCGAGACGATCCTAGGCTACAAGTGCAATCAGGTGATCATTAAGGATAAGGACACGACTACAGAAGCCTGGCTGGCCGAAGGCTTGGGTATGTTCATGGGCCTCGGCCAGGGCGGCCCGGGCGGCGGCGGTGGCCCGATGGGCGGGATGTTCGGCGGCGGGCGCAAGCAATCGCCCGCGGCGGCGAAATGGGAAGAAGCCCTCAAGGGCAAAGGCGGCTTCCCGCTGCGCGTGATCTCGCAGGACGCCAAAAGCAAGGAGACCTTCCGGATGGAAGCCACGAAGATCGAACCAGGCTCCCTGCCCGACTCGCTGTTCGAACCCCCGCCGGGCTATCAGAAGTTCCAGATGCCCAATATCGGCAATATGTTCAAAGGCATGGGTAACTAACCGATCCGAGTCGGTGTTGAACCCGCCCATGGCCGGTTCCACTCTCAAAACAAAAGGGCCGGGCGTCATTGCCCGGCCTTCGTTTTGAACAGATTGCCCGGGAAGAAATTCTTCGCCAGCGCGCCGGACGCCGAGGGTCTTCTCCGAGACCTGGCCTCAGTTGCCCCCGACCTTGAGCAGTTCCTCAGACGTCCAAGGGGTTTTGCGATCCGCAATCTCGCCACGCACCTTGGCCACCGTCTCCGGCTGGACCTCGGGAGCGTTGTTGTCCCAAGCTGAACGAATGTAGGAAAGCACGTTTGCCACCTGCTCATCCTTCAAAGTGGCGCCGACGGGAGTCATCGTATTGTTGAATTCGTGTCCTGCCACCGTGATCGGACCGGTCAGGCCATGTTGGACGATGCGGATGATGCGCTCCTCGTTGCCCTTGACCCATTCCGAGCCAGCCAGCGGTGGGAATTGGCCCGGCACGCCCGTCCCAGCGGGCGTGTGGCATACGGCGCAGGTGTTCAAGTAAATCGGCTTGCCCATCTGGGCCCGGGTAACCGCGGGGCCCGTGGATTTACCGGGTTTCTCGCGCTTGGCGTGCTCATTGACCACGAGGGGATCGAAGCGAACGGCGTTATGCGCCATGTAGATCGAGCCGAAAAACACGGCCGTGCACATGATGCCGAGCAACGCGAGCGGCAGGAGCGAATAGCCGTCCTTCTTCTCGGGCTTTTGACTCCGGAGCTGGGCGTGAACCTGCTGGATACTGTCGTCGGTGGCGGCGGCCTGCTCGACCTGGAAATTGCTGTCGGGTTTCTGACTCATCTTAATGGCCGCCTCCCTTCGGGGCTTCCTTGCCACCTTCCTTCGGGGCTTCCTTGCCGCCTTCCTTCGGGACCTCCGCGGGGGCGTTCAAACCGCGTTCGGTGGGATAGTCGTAAGTGTCGGCCAGACTCCGCAGGTAAGCGACGAGGGCTTCGGCGCGCGGCGTGGGCACGATTTCGAAGCCCGCCGGCGCGGCATGACTGGAGGGCAGCTTGATCGCCTTGTAAGAAGGCTGGTTGCCCGTGATGGCGCGTTCTTCAAAAAGGAAGCGGTATGCGGGCATGCCGCGCGCCAGCGGTTCGCCGCCCAGCTTGGAATCGGGCGCGTAAAGGAGCTTGTACAGGTACTCCGCTTCCGCACCGGACGGGAGCCGCTTGGCCAGGTTGCGCAGGTCCGGCCCGAGACGGCTCTGGCCGATGTGCGTGGTTTCGTCGCGCAGGTAATCGCGGACGTAGCTGGCGCGTTCACCCCAGCCGCGTTTGATGTCCGCGCCATCGTCGCCGTACCGAATCTGCTGGGTGTGGCAGGTGGCACAGCCCAGGTCCTGATAGACGGCCCGGCCCTGGTTCGCGACCCCGGAGTACGGTTGCGGGTTGAGCGATTCGTCAACCGGGTCCTTGAACTGCGGGAGCGTGCCGATCTGCTTGTTGGCGGCGAGCACGACACCGGCCCACGAAAGGACCATGGTGGCAAAAACCCCGAGGAAGAGGATCAGTCCGTTTTTCATGCGTGACCCTCCTTGGCCGCCAGGCCCAGCGCCGGGGGCGGGGCGATCTGCGCGGCGGCCGTGCCCTGCGAGTTGATGGGGCAGGCGATCCAGATGAAGTTGATGAGAAAGGCCACATGGCCAATCAGCAGCACGCCGAGAACCGCGGACGTAAAGGTATGCCAGCCCGCCAAGCCGCGCGTGATCTCCGCGAATTTCACCGCCGGGTCATTCAACAGGTGGCCTTGCTGCCAGCCCGCCGCCCCGAGGCAGACGATCATGAGCACGATGCCGAGGGCCGTGGCGCCGAAATGCGCCTGGATGAGCGCGGTGGAACGCCACTGCTTGCCAGTCACGCGCGGCAGGAAGAAATAGGCGGCGCCAAAAACCGCGGTCGAGAAACAGGCGTAGAACATGAGCCAGTCGCGCAGCCCCGCGAGGAGGGTGAATTGGGCGATCGCAGCGAAACCGCGGAGCGACAGCAGCAACCCGAGAGCGGAGCTGAGCAGAAACCCGGCGATACTCAGCACCATGAAGCGCAGGCTCAGGCTGCCGCCCACCGCGCCATAACGTCCAGCCAGCGTGCCGAGGAAATTGAGGCAGAAAATGATGAGCGGCAGGGCAAGCATCATGCTGGCCACGATCCCGAAGGTCGGAATCCAGACCGGCACCGGCGCACCGATCAGGCGGCTGCCGCCCGCCAGGGCCGTGGCCACCACGAACCACCAGAACGCCAGCGGCGCGAGGTAGTAGTTATGGATGGGTTTCCCCAGCAGCTTCGGCAGGAAATAATAGATGGCGGCGAGGGCGATCGACGCGAACCACAGGCCGTACAGGCCCTGGAGATACCAGGCATTCACGACCGCCTGCAGCACCCCGCGCACGGGCGTGCGGATGAGCATCATCTGCGCGATGCTGTACAGCCAGGGAAACCAGAAGGCCGCGCCGAAAAGGTACCACTGCGAGGCATAGACGTTCTCCGTGTTCCGGATGCTGAAGGTGGTGACCATCCAGACGCCGATGATGGCGTACGCCACCAGCAGGAGCAGGCCCACGTAGCGTGGCATTTCTAGCAACTCGAACGAAGTCGAGTATCCCGCGAGAATGCCGCCGATCCCGAGCGTGATGCCAAGGTTCCAGAACTTGGCGGCGACGAAAAGCCAGCCGCCGTGGCGCAGCGTGGTGGCAGACAGACGGGCCATCAGCCAAAGGCCGAAGGCAAACGCCGCGTTCATGCCCCAGCCGTAAACCAATGCGTTTTGCGCCGCGGGGGCCAGGCGGCCGTGGGTGAACCACGCGCAGTCCGCGAGGAACGTGGGCGTGTGCAGCTGGATCGTGGCGGCCAGCTGGAACACCCCGCCTAGCAGCAGCCAAAGCAGGCCCGAGCCGAGGAAGACGAGCACGGGCCACTTGACGGAAGCGTCAATCTCCCGCTGTTCGGCCCGCGCGTTTTGTTCGGTGGAATTCATCGACAAAGGTTACTTCTTCGCGTGATCGCGGACGGTGAGTTCGATGGCGCGGTCGATGGGTACCCGGACGACTCCCGCCTTTTGGTCGATCCAGGCGTAATGGGTTGATTCATCGGCCTCCTTCTCGCGGTTCTTGCGCAGGATTTCCTTGCGTTCGGCCGGCGTGCGCACGCCTTCCACGGCCTGCACGGCGCCGGCTCCGGGGGTATAGATCCGGCGGCCCAGCCACACAAAGGCCGCGAAGCAGGCGATCACGACGAGGGCGGTGAAAACCGGCGTGCGGTGCGGGAATGAGAAGTTGGAAGATTCGCTCATGGCTCAGTGGCTGCCGACTTCGATCGTGTGTCCCGGATCGGGCGCGGTCGGCGCGTGGTGGGTGAGGCACTCGACGATGCGCGGATCGCGGATCGGGATGAGCTTCGTGGTGGCGAAGCTCCGCAGGTACGCCCAGGCGCAGATGCCGCCGATTCCGACCACGGAGGTCAGCACCCAAAGCAGGTTGATCGAGAAGAAAGGCAGCGGTTCGTCGTGGGCATCCTTCAGCGCCGGCAGCACGTTGTAGCAAATGTCCACCAGGATGATCGTGGCGACCCAGAGGCTGATGACCAGGGCCGGCTTGCGCTCGGCCTTGTTGCGATAGTTCAGCCAAGCCAGGAACGGCACGAAGAAGTGGCCGAAGAGCAGCAGCATGCCGATCCAGAGCCAGTCGCCGTGTTCGCGGATGTTGTACCAGAAGGTTTCCTCGGGCACGTTCGCGTTCCAGATCAGGAAGTACTGCGAGAAGGTGACGTAGGCCCAGAACACCACGAAGGCAAAGGCCAGGGCCGTGAGGCAGTGGAATTGATTCGTGTTGTAGATCCCCTTGTAGTCGCCGCGATTATACAGCCAGACCGTGATGACGACACCGATCGCCAGGGCGGCGCGCATGCAGTTCGCGAAGAACCACACGCCGTACATCGTGGAGAACCAGTGGTACTCGAGGCTCTTCATCCAGTAGATGGCCGCGAACGTCAGGGCCAGCGCGTTGAACGGAATGCCAAAGGCCGCCGTCTTGCGATTCATGTACGTCCACTTCGGGTCGCCGTCGGTGTCCTGCGTGAACGAAGCCTTGCGCAAGCGGGCCGACAACCAGGTCCAGCCGGCGAAGAAAGCAAGGGTCATGCCGGTGAACATGCCCTTGTTAAGGAAGCTCTCCTTCTTCACATAGAGCGGATCGGCCCCGACGGCATGCCCGGTATGGAGGATCAATTCCTTGTCCATCCACGGCCAGATGAAGCCGGGCTTCACCCAGGCTGAAACCAGCAGGGGCAGGAACAGCACAAACAGCCACGGGAAAGCCGCCAGGCCGTGCTCGAATTGCCGCCGGATGACGACGGACCAGCCGGCGTCGAAGATATGGTGGATCAACACCAACATCAGCATGCCGATGGCGATGGCACTGCAATAGGCGATGCCGACCACGTATGAGAGGGCCACGCCATGGGCATCCCCGACGAAGAGGCCGACCGCAGTCAGGGCCAGGCCGGCCAGGCCGGCACCGAGGAATTTCGTCGCAAGGGAAGCGGTGGAAGCAGGTGCGCTCATGTTACTTCAGCCCTCCACGCTGATCGGCAGGGACGTCATCGATGGTCGCGTGGTGCGAGCGTTGCAGCGCGCGCACGTAGGCCACCACAGCCCAGCGTTCATCAGGGCTGAGCTTGTCGGCGTACGATCCCATGCCCGGATTCTTGCCGTTGGTGATGGTGCTGTAGATCTCACCTTCCGGCATGGCGCGCAACCGGTCGTCGTGGTAACTGGGTGTGGCCAGCATGCCGTAGGACTTGGTGATGCCATTGCCGTCACCCAGCGCGCCGTGGCACGGAGCGCAGTAGATCTGGTAGCGGTTCTGCCCGCGCCGGACAAAGGCTTCGTTGAATTCAATGCCGGCCGGGAATCCTTTCACAAAGGAGCCGTCGGGGTTCTTGCCGGCATAGTGGGCATCGTCGGCACGCAGGAAGGCGTCGTCATGGACGATCGCGCCGGCATCGGCGCCATTCAGGCCGCGCCCGTATGGCACGGTGCCGGCGGGAATCGGGCGATCGGCCCGGCCATCGGCGAAGAACTTCGATTCCGCCTGGGGCTTGTACTTGGCCTGGTGGTCCATGTCGGGGAACACCTCGATCGGCGGCCGCGTGGAAGACATGCCCCGGAAGCCCATGACCGACAGGAGCAGGGCGACGAGGAATGCGAGGGTGTAATAGGCGTAGCGCATCTTATTCCTCGATTTCGACGATGTCCTTGCCCCCGGCCTTCGCGAGGAGCTCGCGGGTCGCGGCAGCGTTGAATTTCGGGTCGGCGGTCTCGATCACGATGTAGAAACGGTCGTCGAGGGCGCGGACGAACTGCGGGGCCTTCATCACGGGGTGGTAGTGCATCGGCAGGCCGTTAAGGAAGAACATGCCGAAGATGGTGGCGAACGCGGTAAAGAGGATGGTCAGTTCGTACGAGACCGGGAACGCGAACATGGGGCTGAACATCGGTTTGCCGCCGACCACGAGCGGATACTCCACCCAGCCGAGCCAGGCGATGAAGCCCATTCCCGTGCAGAATCCGGTGATGCCCCCGGCCAGCGAAAAGCGCGGCACCTTGGAGCGGCGCAGGCCCATGGCGGCATCCAGGCCGTGGATGGGGAACGAGGTGATGGCATCCCAGCGCGAGTAACCCGCGTCCCGCACCTTTTCGCAGGCGTGGAACAGGTCCGGCACAGTGTCGAAGGCGGCGATGATTCCGTGATTCTTCTTCATGGCGGGATCCTCAGGGTTGGTGCGCGGCGTGCGGGTCGGCCGCGGGGATGACCGCCTTCACCTCCGACATCGGCATGATCGGCACGAAGCGGATGAAGAGGAGAAACAGGAAGGAGAAGACACCGAACGTGCCGAAGAACGTGAAGATCTCGACGATCGACGGCGAGTAGTAGCCCCAGCTCGAGGGCAGGAAGTCGCGCGCCAGGGACGTGACGATGATCACGAAGCGCTCAAACCACATGCCGACGTTGACGAAGATCGACAGGATCCAGACCAGCGTGGTGTTCTCGCGGATGGCTTTGAACCAGAAGAACTGCGGCGTGATGACGTTGCAGCCGATCATGATCCAGTAGGCCCAGGCGTAGTGGCCGAACGCGCGGTTGATGAACGCGAAGCCTTCATACGGATTCGCGCCATACCACGCGATGAAGAACTCCATCGAGTACGCGTAGCCGACCATGGTGCCCGTCGCCAGGGTGATCTTGCACATGCAGTCGATGTGGTACTGCGTGATGAGGTCCTCGAGGCGGTAAATCGCGCGCAGCGGCAGCATCAGCGTCAGCACCATGCCAAAGCCCGAGAAGATGGCGCCCGCCACGAAGTACGGGGGGAAGATCGTTGTGTGCCAGCCCGGGATCAGGGACACGGCGAAGTCGAACGACACGATCGTGTGCACCGAGAGCACGAGGGGCGTGGCGACGCCGGCCAGGATCAGGTAGGCCATCTCGTAATTGCTCCAGTGCCGGTTGGAACCGCGCCAGCCCATGGCAAAGAAGCCATAGATGCGGGCGCGGACAATGTTGCCGGCGGCGGTGAAGCGGTCGCGGAGCGTGCCCAGGTCAGGCAGCAGCCCCACGTACCAGAAGAGCACGGAAACCGTACCGTATGTCGAAACGGCGAACACGTCCCACTCCAGCGGGGAGCGGAAGTTCTGCCAGATCCCGTTCGAGTTCGGGAACGGGAACAGGTAACCGGGGAACACGGCGAACCAGATGCGGCCGACGTGGAAAACCGGGAAGATCGCGGCGCAAACGACCGCGAAGATCGTCATGGCCTCCGCCGCGCGGTTGATCGACGTGCGCCACTTCTGGCGCAGCAGGCACAAGATCGCGGAAATGAGCGTGCCCGCGTGGCCGATACCGATCCAGAACACGAAGTTGACGATGTCCCAGGCCCAGTTGACGGGATTGGCATGACCCCAGACCCCGACGCCAGTGGACACCAGGTAGATCAAGCCGGAAACCGTGAACGAGGCCACCACGGCGGCGACGCCGAAACACACCCACCACCAGGTGGGGGTCTTGGCCTCGACGATGCCGCAGATCTTGTCGGTGATCCACTTGAAGTCGCGGTGGTGCTCAACCAGCTCGCGGCGCGGAACGACCGCGGGTTTGACCTCGGCGAGGATGGCCGGAGCCGGATGATCGGAAGCGTGGCCGGACATCAGTTATGCCCTCCGTGTTCGGCGGCGGGCTTCGCCGCCTCATGGCCGTGTTCTTCCCCGTGGGCGGGGGCAACCCCATGTTCGGTGTGGCCGTTCTTCTTGTTGTACTCGACGCGGCTGAGCGGGAGCGCGGAATAGTCCGGCATGTGCGGGTTCGGATTGCGAAGCTTGCCGAGGTAGGTCGTGCGCGGGCGGACGTTGAGGTAGCCGAGGACCGCGTAGTCGCGTTCCTGGGCCTTCAGCTTCGAAACCGCGCTGTCGGGATTCTTGATGTTGCCGAAGACGATGGCGTCGACCGGGCACACCTGCTGGCAGGCGGTCTTGATGGTGCCGTCGGGGACCTCAACGTCGCCGCTGGCGCCGGCCTTCCGCTTCTGGGCGATCTTGGCCTGCTGGATGCGCTGCACACAATACGTGCACTTTTCCATGACGCCGCGCATGCGGACGGTGACGTCGGGATTCTTCACCATTTTCACCAACTCGGGCACGTCCTTCTGGTGGCCGAGCGGGCCCATGTAGAGGGCGTCGGTGGCGCGCTTGTTGAAGTCGAAGAAATTGAAACGCCTGACCTTGTATGGACAGTTGTTGGCGCAATAGCGGGTGCCGATGCAGCGGTTGTAGGCCATCGTGTTGATGCCTTCCTCGTCGTGCACGGTCGCGTTGACCGGGCACACGGTCTCGCAGGGCGCGAGTTCGCAATGCTGGCAGGTCATCGGCTGCATCACGACCTGCGGATCCTCGGGGAGGACCTTGTTGCCCTCGGCCCCGAAGGCCTCGGCGTCGGCGCCGCCGTCCGAATAATAGCGATCGAGGCGGATCCACTGCATCTCGCGGCCGCGCTTCACCTGCTCGCGACCGACGATGGGGATGTTGTTCTCCGCCTGGCACGCGATGATGCAGGCGTTGCATCCGATGCAGGTATTGAGATCGATCGACATGCCCCACTGGTGGATGCCATCGAGGTTGGGATTCTCGTAGAGCGAATTGCCGCGGGGCGTCGTCGAGGCGATGAAGGCCGGATCCTTGTCCTTGTCCTTGCCCAGCACCGGCGGCGAGTGCGACTCCATGCCGATGCCGTCGACATAGGCCGGGTTGCGGGCGAATTCATCGAGATTGGCCTCGCGCACGATGTCGCGGCCTTCCATCGACCAGTGCTCCTGCGTGTTGGCGAGGAGTTGGTGATCATTCGTGGCCACCAGCTTGGCGCCGGTGGCGAACGCCTGACCGTCGCTGGCGCGCACGGCGTAGGCATTGAATCCGGAGCCGGTGCCGATGTGGCCGGTGACCGTGCGTCCGTAACCGAGCGGGAGGACTACGGTGTAGTTGGCCAGGCCCGGCTGGATGTGGACGGGGCCGCGCACGGTGCGGCCATTCAGGCTCACCTCGAAAATCCGGGCGTTCTCCTTGCCCATGGTGTATTCAGCCTCTTCCTTGCGCGCGACCTGCAGGAGGTTGCCGTGCGGAACAATGCCGAGTTCCTGGGCGAGCCGCGGGCTGATGAGAATGGCGTTGTCCCACGCGATCTTCGTCATCGGGTCCGGGCATTCCTGCAGCCAGCCGTTGTTGGCAAAGCGGCCGTCGTCCATCTTGTGGTCGGTGGCGAAGCGGATCTCGAGGTTGTCCTTGGACAGGGCCGTGAACCCGGGAATGTTGGCGAAATCCCACTTTTGCGAGGCGAGCGTCACACTGACCGTCGGGTAGGCCGAGCCCGCGAGCTGGCCGTCGTGCAGGAATTTCTCAAAGGCTTTCTTGCCATCGCCGCTCGTGATCTGGCCGATCGTCAGGAAGACCTGCGCGTAGGCGTCGGGGTTCTGCTCGCCGGCCACGCGGGCCAGCAGTTCGGCCTCGGACAGGCCGTTGAAGAGCGGCATGATCATCGGCTGGATCGGCACGATCGTGCCATCCACCGTCCGGGCGTCGCCCCAGGATTCGAGGTAATGCGTGGCGGCGAGGTGCGTGACTTTGTCGCCGGCAGCGGCCGTGGTCTCGTCGGCGTAGTAGCCGAAACGGATCACCTCGGGCACGGAGCCAATCAGCTTGGCAAAATCGAGGTCGGCCGGCGCGTTGTAGGCCGGGTTGCCGTTGACGACGACGAGGGTCTTGATCGAGTTGCCCTTGATGGCGGTGGCCAGGGCGGTAATGGTCGAGGCCGAAGACGGTTCGAATGCGACAAAGTCGATCGTCTTGCCGATGTTGCCGAGGAAGGCGTTGATGGCGTAGGCCATCACATGGACCTGCATGGGCTGGTGCGCCCCGGCGACCACGAGGCTTTCGCCGCGATGCTCCGCCAAGTCCTTGGCGCATTCCTCGATCCACTTGTCCTTGTTCGGGAAATCCAGGCCGGCAGCAACCGTGGCGAACGCCCCGGTGCCGAGCACCTTGCCCGCCAGTGCGGCGGCGAGGGCGAGCACATGGCTGCTGGCGACCCGCAGGCGGTGGTCGGCCATGCTGCCGGTCAGGGTGAAATTGCTTTCCGCCACATAGAGGCGGTTCATCGAGTCGCTCGCCTTGGCGACGCGCCGGCCATTGGCAAACTCGCGGGCATAGTAGAGCGAACCGGCCTCGGCGTGCAGGAAATCGGCGTCGAGGCTCACGATGCGCTTGGCGGCGCCAAAGCGGTAGACGGGTTTCACATTGCGGCCAAACGCGGCCTGCGCCGCGGCGACCGGGGGCTCGTCCTGCACGGGCTCGTATTCCGCCCAAATCGCCCGGGGGAACTTCGCCTTCAGCCGCCCCACCAGGCGGGCACGGGTCGGCGACGACGATTCATCCGCCAGAAACGCCAGGCCCTCGCCGTTGCCGGCGTAGGTCGAGGAGACCTTCGCGAGCAGGGCATTCACGTCGGCGACATTGATGTTCATCCCGCCCTTGGTGTGGGAGGTGGCGCGCTCGGGATCGTAAAGATCGAGGACGGAAGCCTGGGCGAGGAGTGAACTGGCGCCACCGTGCGGCTGATAGCTCGGGTTGCCCTCGACCTTGGTCGGACGCCCTTGGTGAGTCTCCGCCACCAACGGGATGGCCGCCTTGCGCAACGGCATCGCCGTGGCAAAATAGAGCGGCAAACCCGGAATCGTATACTCGACCGACTTGCCGTAGGGAAGGATGTGCTTCTCGGGACGCCGGCAGCCGGCGAGGCCGAGGCCGCCGAGGGCGAAGGACGCCGCCATCAGGCGCATGAACTGGCGCCGATCGACGCCGTTCATCTCCGACGCGCCTTCCGGGAACTCGCGGGCGAGGTGCTCGCGAAAGCCCGGCGTATCAGCCAGCTCGTCGAGGCTGCGCCAGTACTTCGGGCCGGTCAGCTCGCGTTGCGCGGGGGCGGAGTGATCAAATTTGCGTTTCATCAGCGATGGCAGCCGGAGCAGCTGGTGGGCGGCAGAACCTTCCAGTCATGGATGTACTTCTTGGCGTCCTCGATCCGGCCCTGCTCGGCGAGGGTCTGGGAATCGAGATTAAACACGTCCTGCGGATCGCGGATGCGCGGCGCGGGATTGCGGTGGCAGTCGAGACACCAGCTCATGCTGTGGGGCTTGTCCTGCTGCACGACCTTCATCTGGTTGACCTTGCCATGGCACTCCACGCAGGAGACGCCGCGGTTCACGTGCACG
Organism: Lacunisphaera sp.; assembly: GCA_035549955.1. Classification (GTDB taxonomy): domain Bacteria; phylum Verrucomicrobiota; class Verrucomicrobiia; order Opitutales; family Opitutaceae; genus Lacunisphaera. The sequence continues at coordinate 24,388 of DASZPS010000215.1, forward strand.
GAATGGTTGAAATAGACGTAGTCGGGATTGTTGTGGATCTTGATCCACGGCACCGGGTCGCCGGTCTGTTCGCTCTGGCGCACAACCTCGAGCAGCGGGCTCTGGGCCTTGATCGTGCGGTGGCAGTTCATGCACGTCTGGGCCGCCGGGATGCTCGACGTGGCGGATTTCTCGACCCCGACATGGCAATAGCGGCAATCGATGCCCAGTTGGCCGGCGTGCAGGCTGTGTTCAAAAGGAACCGGCTGGATTGGCGCGTATCCCACCCGGAGGTAAGCCGGGGTCGCATAGTAGGTGATCCCGGCCGCCGCCACACCACCGAGCACGCCAAGGAAGATCAAGATCTGCAGGGGCAGAGCGTTGGCTGACTTCGGGAAAATCTTGGACATGGAATGGCTGTCAAATTTCTCGCTAACGGCAAGGGTCAGGCAGGTGAACCCTTACGTTGAGCGCGGAAGGCGGTCTTGCGGGTGGTGTGTGGCGAAAATACCCCACGAGCAAAGAAGTCGTCCCGGCAATGTAAAACAAAATTTCCACCCAACCCACCCCGCGGGAGATTATTAGCAAAGTCGCGGTGGGAAAATTTCCGTCTTATTGCCGTCAAGGCCTCCATTGGCGACCATCCCGCAAATTTTGACTTCCGACCGTGCCGCCCGACCCTGTCGTCCGGGCTCCCGTCGGCGTGCCGGACCCCAGGATCAGCTCACGAACTCCCCGTCGCGCATCGGCTTGATCTCGTCGCACCGGTTGGCGATGTCGGGGTTGTGCGTCACGAGGACAACGGCCTGGCCGTTTTCCTTGGCCAAGCGGGTCAGGAGATCGAAAACCAAGCCCGAATTTCGGGCGTCGAGGTTGCCGGTCGGCTCGTCGGCCAGGATGATGGCCGGTTGGTTGGCCAGCGCGCGGGCGATCGCGACGCGCTGCTGCTCGCCGCCGGAAAGTTGCGTGGCCAGCCGGTGCGTCTTGTCCCCCAGCCCAACATCATTGAGCAGCGTCCGCGCCCGGGCCGCCATTTCCTCCTCGGAAAGCCGGCCAAGCTTGCGCATCGGCATCATGACGTTGTCCAAGGCGGAGAACTCCTGCATCAGGAAGTGGAACTGGAACACGAACCCGATGTGCTCGCCGCGGGCCGAGGTGCGGGCCGCATCGTCGCTGTTCGACATCAACTGGTCCCGGATCCAGATCGAACCGCCATCGGGCCGGTCAAGCAGTCCCAACAGGTAAAGCGTGGTGCTCTTGCCGCAACCTGATGGGCCAACGATGGCGGTGACGTTGCCGCGCCGGGCCTCGAACGACACCCCGCGGAGCACGTGCACCCTTCCCTCTCCCTGGCCGAGATACCGGTGCAGGTCCTCGCACCGGAGGGCGATTCCCGTGGTGGTATTGGCAGCGCTCATTGGGAAGTCCCCCGAATGATGTCACCCGGCTCGAGCCTGGCGGCGCGCCGGGCCGGGATGAGCGCGGCCGTCATGACCACGATCGCCGCGGTCACCGAGCCGACCACGTAGTGCCAGATCGTCGAATGCACCTGAAAGGTGTCGGCGGAAAAGATGCCGCGAATCCGGATGGGATATTTGGACACCCCGTAGGTGACGCCGGCGCCGAGGATCCAGCCGCCGATCGTCCCCAGCACCAGCACGATGGCCCCAAGCCACAAAAAGATCCGCGCAATGTCCTCCCGAGTGTAGCCCATGGAGCGCAGGATCGCGATCTCCTTGGTCTTTTCGATGACGATCATCGCCAGCGTGTTGAACATGCCGAGGCCAGAGATCAGGATGATGGTGGAAACCGTGAGGGCTGCGGAAATCTGCAGGGCATGGAACGCCTCCAGCCAGCTCTCCTCCCGCTCCTGCCAGCTTTGCGCGCCGTGCTTGAGGTCCAATTCCATCTGCGCGGCATCCTGGGGGGCGCGATCCCGGTCGAAGACTTGGATTTGGATGAAGGAGGCCCCGGTCGGTTTCTTCAACAGGGAGCGCGCCTCGCCGAGGTGCATGAAGATATAGGCCTTGTCGATATCCCGCACCCCGGTGGAGAAGATGGCGGATACCCGGTAACGCCGCTGCTCGGTGCCGGCCCGGAGGATCACCGAGTCGTCGATGCCCACCCCGAGCCGCTCCGCCAGGACTTTGCCCATCAGCAGACCCTGGGGCGTGGTCCGGAAATTCTCCAGGCTGCCACTGCCACGGGCCACCTGGGTCGCGAGTTCGGAGACGGCGAGATGGTCATCCAGGCGGATGCCATAGACCTTGGCGGTGTCATTCTTGAAGGAGCTGTCGGCCACGACCGATCCCTCCAACACCACCGAAATGCCGGATACATTCCCGTACGCGCGCAGCATCTTCACCATGTCATCCGGCTCTTCGATCCCTTGGATGTACTTGCGGGCCGAGCGGTCGGTCCGCCCCTGCATTTTGCTGTCCTGGTGCGATCCTGTCACCTGCATGTAGAAAATCGTCTGTTGGATCTTGTCCTCGATCCGGATCGCGCCGTTCGTGCCGAGGATGGTCTTGACGAAAAACTCCTCGAAACCGCTGGTCTGGGCCTGGGTCACGATGAAGAAGCCGACGCCAAAGATGATGCCGCTCAGGCTCATGAGCATTGAGCGCTTCCGGGCCGTGAGGAAGCGGAGGGCGATGCGAAGGTTGGTCGACACAGCGAGCCGGCGCCCGGGGGCGATTAGAAGTCGAGCACGTGCGTACGCACATGGTCGCCCGAATGGAAAGTGTCCTGCTTTTCGACGATCACCAGTTCACCCTTCTTGATTCCCTTGAGGATCTCGACCGTGCTGAGGCTCTCGTAACCCTTCTCCACTTTCCGCAATTCCACCTTCCCATCGGTGACCACATAAACGAAATCGCCGACCAGCGAGCGGCGCGGGACGACGGTGGCGTTGGGTCGCTCGGCAATGGTGATCTGGACCTCGCCGGTCAGGCCCGGGAGGAGAACCTTGCCCTCCGGCAGGGTCACGTCGAGGTAGACGGAATAGCGCTGGGTCGCGAAATCAGCCGACGGCAGCACCTTGGAGATGACGGCGGGATATTGCTCATCGCCGAAGGTCAGGAACCGCACGGTGGCCTTCTGTCCCTCCTTGATCGCGTTGAAATTGTCCTCGCTGATCTTGGCCTCGATGGTGCGGTTGACTGAAATGAGGGTCGCGATGGGGTTGTTCGCGCCGATCAGGTCCCCCGGCCGGGAGATCACCGCGGTCACAATACCGTCGGCGGGGGCAACGATGGTCATCTTGGACTTCTCGCGGAGCTTGGACTTGAGGCTGTTCTCGAGGGATTCCACCGCCTGCTTGAGGTTCAGCTCGTCGAGCTTGCGCCTCTGCACGGCCTGGTCGTAGACGCGCTTGTCCTTTTCGTAGTCGGCGGCTGGGTAGAACCCAGCCTTCATCTGGCGCTCCGCTTCCTCGAGCTTTATCCTCAGGTTGATTTCCTCGGTGAGGAGCGTGGAGCCGATCTCGAGTTTCTTCTTGGCCGACGCGAGATCGATCTGGGTGCGCTCGATGTCGAGGTCGATGTCGCCGGTATCGAGCACCACCAGCGGGTCGCCCTTGAAGAAGCGCCGGCCGATTTCGAGTTCGCTCGTCAGGATGCGACCGGGCACCTGCCCCGTCAGCGGCCGGTCAAACTCCGCCTTCACTTCGACCGTGCCCGGGCGAAAGTCGACCGCCTTGTCCGTGAAGGCCGCGACGACCTGCGCCGTGGGACGCAGCGCATAGCTGACACCGTAGGTAATGACGGTCCCCACCACGGCCACGATCGCCAGGCGAACGCCCCAAGTGCGCGCAGTTGCGGGTGCGGCGCTCATTTGTTACCGAGGTTGCGGAGCACGGGGTCTTCGACCACCGTCCCGAGAAACTCGCAAACCTGGTTGTAATAGTCGGCGCGGGCGCCGAGGGCGGCGATTTGCGAATCGTACAGCCCGATCTGGGCGCCGCTCAGGTCATCCTCTGAGATCACCCCGCGGCTGAATTCAGCTTTCTTGGACTGCAGGTTGCCCTCCCCCGAAACGAGGTAGCGCTCGGTGATGGAGAGCATGCGGCCGGCGAATCCGATCAAGCGGGCCTGGGATTGGGCTTGCTGGGCGAGTCTTTCCGTCAGGCCGCGATACTCGTTCCGCATCTGCCGGATCTTGGCCAATTGCGTGCGCAGGGCGGCATTGGCGCTGAAGCCGTCGAAAATGGACCAGCTCATCGAAACGCCGCCGAAGAGCGACTGCACCGCGTATTTCTGCGCCGTATTCAGCGTGTAGCTCTGCTCATCCTGGCTGATGCCGATCGATACGCCGAATTTCGGCCTCAAGCGGGTCTTCGTGATGGCCAGGGTCACGTCCTCGATCTTCATCAACTTGCGGTAGGAATCGGCCTCCGCGGAGGGCAGGTCTTTTTGCGCGAGGAATTCGCTGAGCGACTGCTGGATCGCCTGGTCCTGGACCGTAACCGGCGGAATGGTGTTCGGGATCTCGTCGTCGCGCAGCGGCGGCAAACCGGTCAAGCGGGAGAAAGTGGTCTTGTCATTTTCGAAATCGAACGCGCCGCGCTCCGCGGCGATCTGGGACCGTTCGGCCTCCATGCGGATGGTAAACATCTGGGCCTCCGAAACGACCTTCTTTTGGAGGCGAACCTCGCCTTGCTTGAGCTGGTTCGCGGCAAAATCGGCATAGAACCGGGACCGCTCCAACCGCACCTTGTCCAGGATCAAACGGAAATACTGGTTGCGGACTTCCTGGGCCAGCTTGCGGTAGGCCTCTTGGAAATTGCCTTGGGTGATGCTCTGCCGGATCTCGCCCATGCGGGCATAATTCATGCGGTCTCCCCAGTGGTAAAGCGGCTGGCTGATGGCGAAGTTGTAGTAGATCTTGGTGACATTGAGCGGCCCCATGCCGAGCTGCTTGAGGTCTTCGCGCTCATCCCTCGCCTTGTAATAACTGGCGCCGCCGACGAAACTCGGCAGCAGGCCCGCCCGGGCCGTGATGCGATCCTGTTCGGCCAGCTCCAGGTCGATGGCCCGGCTGATCATGGTCGGTGACTGGGCCACGGCCTGCTTCAGAATGCCGTCCAAATGGGGCATCGACTGTTCGGGCGTGTTGATCTTTTCCGCCGCCAATCCAATCACAGATAGTCCGGCAAGCAGGAGCGGCATCGCCGCGAAAAGTCGCTGTTTGTTCATGGGATAGAGGGAGACAGGCCGCCGCAAAGCCCGGGCCTTGGCAATCAGTAAATTGTTGCCCGCCCTTCGAAAACCGCGGCGGAATTCCCTCGCGGGATTGTCAGGGTCACGACCAGGTATCGGCGCGTGGCGAGTTGAGAGTTGAACGTTGGCCAGCGCCGGTCCAGTCGTTGGCCATGACGAGCGAAATGACGGCCGTCCAAGCCAGTTTGTGGAAGAATCGGGAGCTTTGGTGGCAGTTCACCAAGCGGCAGGTCGAGCTGCGGCATAAAGGCAGTCACCTCGGACTCGCGTGGTCCTTCCTGAGCCCGATGCTCATGCTCGCCCTCTATGTGCTCGTCTTTGGAAAATTCCTGGGCGGACGCTTCCGGCCGGGCGTGGGGGAAACGCAGATCGAATACACGCTGATCATGTTCCTTGGGCTCGCGATCCATCATTTCGTGGCGGAAATCCTCACCACCGCCCCGATGCTGGTCCTGGCGAATCCCAACTTCGTCAAGAAAGTCGTCTTCCCCCTGGAGATTCTTCCCGCCGCCAATGTCGGCGCCGCCCTCGTGCATTTCTTCATCACTTTGGGCCTGGTCTTCGGCGGAGCGTTGATTGCCGGGGTGCCGCTGACGGCCGGGGTCGTGTGGTTGCCGGTCCTGATCTTGCCGCTCTTGATTTCAGCGCTCGGGCTGGCGCTCGGCCTGTCCGCCTTGGGAGTCTTCTGGCGGGACCTGATCCAAATCACCCAGTTCTGCGTGCTCGCCCTCATGTTCGCGAGCGCGGTATTCTATCCCGTTTCCCAGATTTCTGCCGCACTTTGGTCTTACCTGCGCTTCAACCCCATGTTGCTGTTGATTCAGGAGGCCCGCGGCACTGTTTTCTGGGGGCAACCGCTGAACTTCAGCCATCTCGGCTACTTGTATGCCTTTGCTGTGGTGGCTTTTGCACTGGGCTCCCTGCTTTTCCAGCGGCTCCGCGGCAGTTTCGCTGATGTGCTGTAGCCGGTCTTGGAACGGATTTTGCGAAATGTAAAAAGCCCGGCTGGGAATGTCACCGGCCGGTGACGGTCGCTAATGGTGGCCGCAATCGAATGTCATAGGTTCTTCTTTACGGAAATTCGCCTTGCTGGCGTCTGCTACTGCCAAGCATTCTCATTTCGTAACAAGCGATTTACGGGCCGGCAGGAGGGAACACCAATTGCCATGTCGTTTGCTGCAAAACAATCCCCGCCACGACCGGGGGCGCAACGGCACATGTACCCCTCCGACCCAGACCCACAAGCGCGTCGCACAAGCGCGTCGTCCTATTTGCATGGCAATCCCGACGGATTCATTGCCATCCCAAAAGGCTTCGCATTCCTGTTGGCTGCGTCCGCACGCCTTCTGCAGAAGACGTTCTTACCGGCATGGCTCATGTTGACCGCAATCGGCGCCTTCGCCGCTCCGCAAGTAACCCTGCAGCCGGCGGACCAAATCGCCACGGAATACCTCCCCCCGTATTTCGGCACCGATGTCACCTTCACCGTGGCTGCCACGGGTACGGCGCCGGTATCCTACCAATGGCAAATCCAGCAAGGGGGGACCGGAGCTTGGACAGCCGTGGTTGATGGAACGGATCCCGTCGACGGTACCAACTACATCGGTTCCCAAGCCGACGTCCTGGAGGTATATCATGCGACGTATGCGGACGACAACGGCGACAAGTTTCGCTGCGTAGTAACCGACAGCGAGGGAACCACAACATCCGGTGCGGCCCTTCTCACCGTCGTCAGGCCGCAATATCCCCCGGGTATATTGTCGGCTGACTCGGTGGCGTCGGGCTCCAGCTATACCGCCGCGGCCAGCGTCGGGTTTGGAGCCGTCGAATGGGCCTTGGGTACGGGTTCTACCGCCGCCGGGGCGTCGATCGATGCCTCGACGGGAACGATCACTTACACGGGCTTGGGAACCGTGGTGATCCGGGCGCGATTCTCCGGCGATGCGAATCATCTGCCCTCCGATTACAGCGCCGGTTTCGTTGTCACCGTTCACGCCGATTCGCCTCCGGACGTAACCGACGCCCCGGCCGGCCGCATCGTCGGCACCGTGGGCCAGCCGCTCTCCCTGACGGTGACGGCCGAAACAATCTTCCCGCCCCTGAGCTACCAGTGGAAGAAGAACAATCGCGTGCTGCCCAGTGCCACGTCGGCCACGTATTCGATCCCCAGTTTTGCCAATGCCGATGCCGGCGCCTATACTTTGGAAGTTTCCGACAGCCGGGGAGCGGTCACGCGTGTCACCACCCATGTGATCCCCAACTATGGTCATACCCAGGTCATTGCCTGGGGCGGACAAAACACGGGCGGAGAGATCACCGTGCCGGGTGATCTTGCGGATGATGTGGTCGGCCTGGCCGCCGGGGGCGGCACGAGTTATGCCATCCGCGCAGACGGCACGATCCGATCCTGGGGCTCGGGTTCGCCTCCCGCCGGACTCTCGGAAATTGTCAGCATTGCGGGTGGTCTCGGCTCACATTCGATCGCGTTGAAGAGCGATGGCACGGTCGTCGAATGGGGCGGCGAGGTAACCGCCGGCAACATCGTCACGCCGGTCGGTTTGCGGAATGTCATCGCCGTGGGCGCGGGCGGCGGATTCAGCGTGGCCTTGAAAGCCGATGGCACGGTGCAGGCGTGGGGAGCCAATACGAGCGGTGCGACGGATGTGCCGGCAGGCCTTTCCGACGTCGTCCTGATCGCCGCGGGCTACAACCATGTGATCGCGTTGCGCGGAAACGGCGCCGTGGTCGGATGGGGTGGCGATGGGCAAGCCGAAGCCGCCGCGCCGGTGGGCTTCGACGTGAGCGATGCCTCGAGCCTGTCCGCCGGCGTGGGCGTATCGGCCGCCATCAAGGCGAATGGCACGCTGGTCCGCTGGGGTACCAGTCCCCTGTATCTCGCCCCGGACGACTTGGGCACGCTGGCAGCGTTCAGTTACGGGCAACTCCACCATCTCGCCCTGCGGACGAACGGAACTGCGCGCGTTTGGGGCCTCAACAACGTGGGTCAAACCAACATGCCCGGCGTCCTCAACCGCGTCTATGCCATCGCCACCGGCAATTCGCATTCGCTGGTGTTGCGCGACGACACGGGAGACGTTGCGCCCGCCATCACCGCGGACCCGGCAAGCCAGACGGTTTCCACCGGTGCCAACGTAACCTTCTCGGTGGCCGCGACCGGCGATCCGGCGCCCGTCTACCAGTGGAAAAAGGACGGCGTTAGCATCAACGGGGCGACCAGTTCCTCGTATACCGTCAGTGGTGTCTCAGCCGCCTCGGCCGGTTCATATACGGTGGTGGCGACCAACTACCTCGGTTCGGCCACCAGCGCCCCAGGCGTCCTTGTCGTGCATGCCGACCAGCCCGCGCCGGTGATTTCCTCGGCCGCCTCGATCTCCTTTGGCGCCAGCTACACCGCGACCGCCAACACCGGCTACGGCGCCCTCGAATGGGCTCTCGGCGCCGGTTCCACCGCCAGCGGTGCGGCGATCAATGCCACCACCGGGATCGTCAGCTACACGGGCGTCGGCACGGTGAAGATCAAGGCCCGCTTCGCCGGCGACGCCGGCCACGATCCATCCGCCTACTCCGCCGAGTTCACCGTGACGGTCAACAAGGCCACCATCTCCCTCGCCCTGGGCAACCTGAGCCCGACGTACAATGGGACGGCCCAGGTAGTCGTGGCGACCCAACAAGCCGAGGTGACCACGATCGCGGGCAGGGCGCCCCTCGGCAACGAAGATGGACCTGTCGCCTCGGCCCGATTCTTCAACCCGACGGATGTCGCGATCGACGGCAGCGGCGTGCTGTATGTGGCGGATTCCGGCAATCGCACCATCCGCAAGATCGGCGTCGACGGGATCGTCAGCACCCTCGCCGGAAGCGCGGGTAACGCCGGTGTCGTCGATGGCACGGGAAGCGCCGCACGATTCAACGCCCCGCGTGGCATCGTGATCGATGCCTCCGGCAATCTCTACGTCACCGACACCGGCGTCCATGCGATCCGAAAAATCACGCCTGCCGGCGCCGTCAGCACGTTCGTCGGGGATCCCACCGCGTCCGGCACCAACGATGGCACAGGCAACGCCGCGCGTTTCGGCTTCCCGACTGGAATTGCGATCGATGGCGCGGGAAACCTCTTCGTTACCGACAGCAATACGATTCGGAAAATCAGCCCCACTGCCGTCGTGACCACGCTCGCCGGATCCCCCGGCACCGCCGGCTCCGTCGACGGCACAGGCAGCGCTGCCCGCTTCTCCAACGCGAAGGGACTGGCATTGGACGGCGCCGGCAATCTCTTCGTCGCCGATGGCACGACGGTGCGCAAAGTCACGGCGGCGGGCGTGGTCAGCACGGTGGCCGGCACCGCCGGCCAGAGCGGCACGGCCGATGGCGTCGGCACCGCCGCCCGCTTTGAGCAGCCCTATGATATAGCTGTCGACAGCGCGGGTAACGTTTATGTCGCCGACCAGAATGGCACGATTCGCAAGATTGCCTCCGATGGCACCGTCACGACGCTGGCTGGAATGGCCTCACTGGGGTCGAGTGCGTCCACCGACGGCACCGGTGCCGCCGCCCGGATCTACGGTCCGAATGGCCTGGCGATCGATGGCTCGAACCAGATTTTCGTCGCCGAAGTGTTTGCCCATAAAATCCGGAAGGTGTCGCCCGCCGGGGTGGTCACCACCGTCGCCGGAGCGGTCGGCGCCGGCGCCGGGGCAACCGATGGGATGGGCGAGGCGGCCCGGTTCTGGGCTCCGCGCGGCATCGCCGTCGATGGCGCGGGCAACCAATACGTTGCGGACATGGACAACGAAGCCATCCGCAAGATAGAGCCAACCGGCGAAGTCACCACTCTGGCGGGCTTGGCCGGAGTGTCGGGGCCGGATGATGGTACCGGCAGCTCCGCCCGGTTCCTTCTGCCCACCGGCGTCGCGGTGGATTCGGCCGGAACGGTGTACGTCACCGACGCTGGCAATGCCCTCATTCGCCGGATTTCGCCCGCCGGCGTCGTGGACACTCTCGCCGGTTCGTTGTACCTTTACGGCCATGCCGACGGGAGTGGCACCAGCGCGAAATTCTACCTGCCCTGGGGCCTCGGCGGATTTGACAGCGGGGGGAATATCTATGTTGCCGACACCACCAACCGGGTGGTCCGCAAGGTCACGCCGGCCGGCGTGGTGACGACCCTGGCAGGTAGCCCCGGCGTCACCGGGTCGGCCGATGGTCTCGGCGCCTCCGCGCGGTTCGCGACGCCCCGCGCGGTTGCCGTCGACAGCGGGGGGAATGTGTTTGTGGCCGACACGACCAACCACACGATCCGCAAGGTCTTCCCCAACGGACTCGTCACCACGTTCGCCGGCTCCACCTTGGGACCGGCCGGCTTGGTGGACGGGCCCCTGGCCAGTGCGCGGTTCTCCGGTCCGGACGGAATTGCCTTCGACGCCGCCGGGAATTGTTTCGTCGTAGACAGCTCTGACCGCGCAGTGCGCAAGATCAGCACCGACGGCATGGTGACGACTATCGCCGGCGGGAGGGGAATCGGTTCAAGCGACGGGCCCGGCAGTGTCGCGCTGTTTCATACTCCCGCAGGCATTGCCGCGGATGGGGCCGGCACGCTTTACGTGGCGGATACGGGAAACCACACGATTCGCAAGATCACCGGTACCGGCGGAACGATCACGGTCACCTACGACGGCAGTTCCACCCCGCCGACGGCGCCGGGCAGCTACGCCGTGGTGGCAACCTTGAACGATCCCAATCTCCAGGGCACGGCCTCGGGCACCCTTGTCATCAATCCGATCAGCCAGGCCGCACCGGTGGTCAACTCCGGCCACTCGGTGATGCTGGGCGATCCGTACACGGCCACCGCTCCCGCCGGAATCGGAGCTTTGCAATGGGCCCTCGGCACCGGCTCGACCGCCAGCGACGCCGCCATCGATGCGTCGACCGGCGCCCTCACCGCCTCAAGCGTGGGCACCGTGGTGATCAAGGCGCGTTATGCCGCCGATGCCACTCACGCCGCCTCGGATTACAGCGCCGATTTTGTCGTGACCGTAAGTCCTTTCGTGCCGGTCGCCGTCATCACGAGCCGGCCCCTGAGCAGGATTGCGCGGGAAGGCGACGCGGTGAGCTTCACGGTCGGCGCCCTGCACGCGACCGGCTACACGTGGAAGCGCAACCGCCAGGTCATTGCCGGCGCGACGGGCGCGACCCTGAACCTCGCCAGTGTAACGGCGGCGGATCGAGGCTACTACGAAGTGATTGTCAGCGGCACGGCCGGCGACGCCCGATCCGTGTTCTATCTCGACGTGGCCATTCCCGGAATGTCCGTGGTGGCGTGGGGCAGCAATTATCTCGGCTCCATGAATGCGCCGGGTGACCTGACCGATGTGGTCACCATCGCCTCGCAGCAAAGCAGCCTTGCGCTCAAGGCGGACGGGACCCTCGTCGCGTGGGGGTCCAACCTTTATGGCCAGACCGGCCTGCCCGCCGGCCTCGCGAGCGTCGTGGGGATCGCGGTGGGTTCGGGCGTAAGCGCCGCGGTTAAATCCGACGGCACCCTCGCGCTATGGGGTAGCTCCGGGACGGGTGCCCTGGACATTCCCGCCGGCCTCAACGAGGTGGTGGCGGTGAAGCTGGGCTCCAGTCATGTGCTCGCGCTGAGGGCGGATGGCACGGTGATAGCCTGGGGCTCCAATAACTTCGGGCAGTCCGACGTGCCGGCCGGCTTGTCCGATGTCGTGGCCATTGCGACCAGCGGAAGCCACAATCTTGCGCTCAAGTCCGATGGGACCGTAGTCGCGTGGGGATGGAATTTCTATGGGCAAACCAACGTGCCCGCCGGGCTTTCCAATGTGGTGCAAGTATCGGCCGGCACCTATCAATCGCTGGTCCTCAAGGCAGACGGCACCGTGGCGGGCTGGGGCTACAATGTCTCTGTCGGGACGATTCCTCCGGGCCTGGGATCCGTGATCGCCATCGATGCCGATACCTGGAACCTGGCGCTGAAAAGCGATGGTACCGTGGTGCAATGGGGAGCCCCGGGATTCGACGCAATCCCCGGCGGTTTGCACGGCACCGTGAAGATAACTGCGGGCTATTCGCATGGCATTGTCCTCGCCCCGGTCACGCTCGCTCCCGAGATTAGCACACCTTTACTCGACCAGGTCGCGTCGCTGGGCACCGTTACGGGATTCTACGTCGCCGCCGGCGGCACGCCGCCCCTGACCTACCAGTGGCGCAAGGGAGGGGCCAACCTGACCAATGGCTCCGGTGTATCGGGGGTAAACGAGTCGCGGCTGCAAATCTCGAATTTTCAGGCGGCCAACGCCGGCAGCTATGACGTCGTGGTCACCGGTAGTGCCGGGACCGTCACCAGCAACGCGGCCACGTTGACCGTGGCGACGACGTTCGCCCTGAGCGCAACGAGTTTCACCTACACCGGCTCGGCCCAGGGCCCGACACTCGTGGTGAACCCAGGCAGCGCGACCTACACCACCGCCGGCACGTTGAGTGCCACGAATGTCGGCACCTATCTGGCGACGGCCACCGCCACCGGCAGCTACAGTGGCAACAATTATTACCTGATCTGGACCATCGCCAAGGCGACCCAGGCCGCGCCAGTGATCTCGTCCGCCGCCTCGATTACCTTTGACAGCAGCTACACGGCGACCGCGAACACCGGAATTGGAAACCTCGAGTGGGCCCTGGGCACCGGGTCGACGGCCTCGGGCGCGGCCATCGACGCTGCGACCGGCGTCGTCACCTATGCGGGCGCCGGCACAGTGAAGATCAAGGCGCGCTTCGCGGGCGATACCAACCACGACGCGTCCGGGTATTGCGCCGATTTCACCGTCACGATCAGCAAGGCCACGGTCAGCCTCACGCTCGGCGGCCTCGACGCCACCTATGACGGCAACCCCCAATCCGCCTGGGCCGCCCAGGGCGCCATCGTCACGACCGTCGCCGGCAAGGCTGCCACGGGCAGCGCGGATGGCGTGGGCGCCGCGGCACAATTCCGTGCACCCTCCGACGTGGCCGTGGACGCTGCTGGCGTGCTCTACGTGGCGGATTCCGGCAACAACACCATTCGCAAAATCGCCACCGATGGCACCGTCACCACTTTTGCCGGGAGTCCCGGCCTGTCCGCCGTCGTTGACGGCACCGGCAGTGCCGCGCGCTTCCGGAGCCCTCGAGCCTTGACCATCGATGGGGCCGGCAACCTCTACGTGGTGGGTGGCGACCTGGCTGTCCGCAAGATCACGCCCGCCGGCGAGGTGACGACCCTCGCTGGGGATCCGGCCAGCCCTGGTACGGCGGACGGCACCGGTAGCGCCGCCCGGTTCCTCTCCCCGGGCGCGGTGGCGCTCGACAGCTCGGGCAATCTCTACGTCGCGGACTTCCATGCGATCCGCAAGGTCACCCCGGCGGGGGTGGTGACCACCCTGGCGGGCGTGGTGGATGCCTACGGCTCGGCCGATGGTGTCGGCAGCGCGGCCCGGTTCTACCAGCCGAGGGGACTGGTGGCGGATGGCGATGGGAATGTCTATGTGAGCGATACCTTCAACAATACAGTGCGGAAGGTGACCCCAGGCGGAAACGTGACGACCTTCGCCGGCCTGGCGGGTTTCGGGGGCGGCACCAGCACCGATGGCGTTGGCAGTGCCGCCCGCTTCCGGCTACCGCGGGGTATCGTGTTGGACGGCTCGGGCAATTTGTACGTGGCCGATTACTTCAACAACACCCTGCGGAAAATCACGCCCGCCGGCGAGGTGACGACAATCGTCAGCCAGGCTGGATACGGCAATTATGGCGTTACGGATGGCACGGGCAGCGCGGCCCGGTTGCACGGCCCCGCGGGATTGGCGATCGATGGCGCGGGCAACCTCTTTGTCGCGCAACTGGGCGGCCATACCATCCGCAAGGTCACGCCGGCCGCCGAGGTGACCACGATCGCCGGCGCCGCCGGCATCGGGACGACGGATGGCCCGGTGGACACGGCGCGCTTCGACTCCCCGACCGGCGTGGCGCGGGACGCGGCAGGCAATCTCTACGTCGCGGATACCGGAAATTTCGCGATCCGGAAAATCAGTCCTGCCGGCAACGTGACCGCACTCGTCGGGGTGCCAGGACCAGGCAACACCGGTTCGGCAGACGGCGTGGGGAGCGCGGCCGGCATCGGTCAATGCTTCGATCTCGCGACCGATGCATCGGGCGTTGTTTACTTCGCCGACGCCGGCAGCCGCCGCATTCGCAAGGTCACGGCCGACGGCACCGTGACGACTCTGGCCGGGTCGATTTCCTTGCCCACCTACGCGGATGGCGCGGGCATGGACGCCCGGTTCAACTCCCCCAATGCCCTTACCGATTTCGATGGCGCGGGGAACATGTATGTCCTCGACAGCGACAACGCGCTGATCCGCAAGGTGACCCTGGCGGGGGTGGTAACCACGATGGCCGGAACCCTTGGCACCTATGGCTGGGTCGACGGCCCGCCCGGCACGGCCCGGATCAATTTTGGCGCGCGAGGCCTCGCGGTGGATCCGGCTGGGAATGTCTATGTGGCCGACACTTCCAACCGGGCGATCCGGAAGGTGGCGCCCAACGGCATGATGACCACGGTCGCCGGCTCGCCTGCTGTGCCGGCTGGATTGGTGGACGGACCGGTGGCAACGGCGCGATTCACCGCGCCATTCGATGTGGCGGTCGATGCCCAGGGCAATTTGTTCGTCTCCGACTCGCAGGCCATCCGGAAGATTTCCACCGCCGGAATTGTCACGACCATCGCCGGATCGGACGTGGGCGGATCGAAAGACGGCGTTGGCAGCGAGGCGCAGTTCAATGGGCCGGCCAGCCTGATGGTCGATTCGACGGGCGCCATCCATCTGGCGGATTCAAACAATGCCACGATCCGCCGCATCACGGGTATAAATGGGGCGGTGACGTTCACTTATGATGGCAGCAGCACCCCGCCGACGGCGCCGGGCAGCTACACGGTGGTCGCCACCGTGAACGAGCCTGGCTTCCAGGGCTCGGCGTCAGGGACGCTCGTGATTGGCAAGGCCAACCCGTCGGCACCTGTGATTTCCTCGCCCGCTTCGACCACCTTTGGCAGCAGCTACACGGCCGCAGCGAACAGCGGTAATGGAGCCCTGGATTGGGCGCTGGGTAGTGGCTCGTCCGCGAGCGGCGCGGGGATCGATGCCAGCACGGGTGCGATCAGCTACACCAGTGTCGGCACCGTCGTGATCAAGGTGCGCTCTGCCGGCGATGCGAACCACAACGCGTCGGCGTACAGTTCCGATTTCACCGTGACGGTCGTTCCCCAGCCCGTGAGCTTCGCACTGGGCGCGACCAGCTTCACCTACAACGGTTCGGCGCAAGGCCCCAGCGTCGTCCCGACCCCGGGCAACGCGACCTTCACCCCGGGCGGCACGTTAAGCGCGACAAATGCGGGCACCTACACCGCGACCGCGACCGCCACCGGCAACTACACCGGCAGCAGCAACTCGCTCACCTGGAGCATCGCGAAGGCTACCGCCGCGATGAGCCTCGGCGGTCTCACGGCAACGTATGACGGTTTCGCGCACGAGGCCCTATCCGGCCCCTTGGGCGTGGTGACCACGTACGCCGGCGTGCCCGGCAGCCCCGGTTCGCTCGATGGCACGGGCCTGGCCGCGTTGTTCAACTATCCTCAAGACGTCGCCGTCGATCCCGCCGGCAACATCTATGTGACGGACTCCAACAACCGCACCATCCGGAAGATCACCTCCGCCGGCGTCGTCTCGACGTTTGCCGGGGCGGCGCTGCAGGCCGGCACCAGCGATGGCACGGGCAGCGCCGCCCGGTTCTACAACCTGAAAGGGATCGCCATCGATGGGAACGGAAATCTCTACGTCGCCGATGACGGGAATCATACGATCCGGAAAATCACTCCCACCGGCGTCGTCACCACCTTCGCCGGTCTGGCCCAGCAGCCGGGCGCAACCGATGGCACCGGCGGCGCGGCGCGTTTCTCCGGCCCGGAAGGCATCGCGGTGGATGCGGCCGGCAACGTTTACGTGTCAGAAACCGGGAACCAGACGATCCGCAAGATCACTCCCGCCGGGGTGGTCACGACCATCGCGGGCAGCCCCGGCAACAGCGGCTCCGCGGACGGCACCGGTTCAGCCGCCCGGTTCAACGTTCCGCGGGGCCTGGCCGTGGACACCGCGGGAAATCTGTATGTCGCCGATTGTTTCAACAGCACCATCCGCAAGGTCACGAGCGCGGGCGTCGTGACCACGATTGCCGGCCAGGCTGGGCTGACCGGTTCAGCTGATGGCGTCGGCACCGCGGCCCGCTTCCAGTTCCCCTCGGGCGTCACCGTCGATGGCTCGGGCAATGTCTACGTCGCCGACTTCAATTGCATCCGTAAAATCACCCCCGATGGCACGGTCACCACGCTCGCCGGGAATCCCAACGCGTGGTGGGACTCTGTCGATGGCACCGGGCTGGCCGCCCGCTTCAGGTCTCCGCGCGGTTTGGAAGTCGATAGCGCCGGCAATATTTTCGTCGCTGACAACCAAAACCACCAGGTCCGCAAGGTCACCGCCGCGGGGATGGTCACCACCCTCGCCGGCACGCCGCCGAGCGAGGGCTCAACCGACGGTCCTGTCGCCAACGCGCGTTTCAGCAGGCCTTCAGGCGCCGCGTTCGATGCCACCGGCAACCTATACATAGCTGAGTACGCCAACAACACCCTCCGTAAGATCACCCCGGCCGGCATTGTATCGACCCTGGCGGGCACCGCGGGCGCCCTTGGATCGGCCGACGGTACCGGCGGCGCCGCCCGTTTCGCACGCCCCACCGGCGTAGCCGTGGACGGCAGCGGCAATGTTTACGTGGCGGAGGAATATAATCACACCATCCGAAAGGTCACTGCGGCCGGCGTGGTCACGACCCTCGCCGGCAGCCCCGGGCTGAGCGGTTCGGCCGACGGCACGGGTGCCGCCGCGCGCTTCGATCATCCGGGTGGGCTGGCGGTGGACGGGGCGGGCAATGTCTACGTCGCGGACCAAGCCAACTTTACGCTCCGCAAAATCACCCCTGGCGGCGTGGTGACGACTTTCGCCGGCAGCGCCGGATTGCCCGGCAGCGCCGATGGCGCCGGCGGTGCCGCACGCTTCAGTGGCATCCTCGGATTGGCGGCGGACGGCACGCACCTGTATGCGACCGACGGGGGAGTTCGGGTTCGGAAAATCGCCCTGGCCGACGCGACCGTGACAACCATCGCCGGCGGCGTCAGGGGGACGGACGATGGAGTGGGCGCCGCGGCACGTTTTTCCGGGGCCTTCGGCATCGCCGTGTCCGCTTCCGGCTACCTCTACGTCACGGAAGTCGACGAGGTGAGCCGGATTCGCATAATTACCCCCAACGGGACGGTGACGACCCTCGCCGGTTCAAGCCAAAGCGCCGAGATCGACGGAATTGGCACCGATGCACGGTTCTATTATCCCGAGGGCATCGCGATCAACGGCGCCGGCGATCTGTTTGTCACGGACTTCTTCGGCAATACGATCCGCAAGGTCTCCGGGGACGGCGCCGTCAACGTAACCTACGATGGCAGCAGCACCGTGCCGACGGCGGCGGGCAGCTACAGTGTGGTCGCGACCCTGACCCATGCCAATTACCAGGGCACGGCCACGGGCACCCTGGTCATCGCCCCAGCGGGCCAGGCCGCGCCGGTCATTTCCTCGGCCTCGTCCGTCACCTTCGGCAGCAGCTACACGGCGACGGCGAACACCGGCTACGGCGCCCTGGAGTGGGCCCTGGGGTCGGGATCCACCGCGAGCGGCGCGGCGATCAATGCCAGTTCAGGAGCGGTGAGCTTCGCCAGTGTCGGTACCGTTGTGATCAAGGCGCGGTTCGCCGGCGACACCAACCACAGCGCCTCGGCGTATAGCTCCGATTTCGTCGTGACGGTCCTGGGTCCGCCCGTCATTACGGGGCAGAGCCCCACGCGCGTCGTGCTGGCGCCGGGCAACAGCTTGAACCTCACGATTTCCGGGACAGGAGCTGCAAGCTTCCAGTGGTTCCACAACGGCCAGCCCATTGCGGGGGCGACCACCAGCGGCTTCGCCATCCCCGCAACCCAGTTCGCTGACAGCGGATGGTATCTGGTGGAAGTCTCCAATGCCGTCGGCACCACCCGCAGCGCCCCCATGTTCGTGCTGGTGGCGCCAATGGCCACCGAAGTGCGCGGCTGGGGCTCCAACTTCTCGGGTGAACTCGATGCGCTTGTGGGCCTGGCCGGGGTCATCGCCGTGGACATCGGCGGCGCCCACCGCCTCGGCCTGAAGCGTGACGGCACCGTCATCGGATGGGGCAGCAACTCGAATCAGCAGATTGCGATACCTGCCGGCCTGGACAATGTCGTGGCAGTGGCGGCGGGCGGCAATCATTCGCTCGCGCTCAAGAGCGACGGCACGGTCGTGGCGTGGGGGCTCAATACCAGCGGCCAGGCCACGGTCCCGGCTGGCCTGACCAACGCGGTGGCCATCGCCGCAACCGGCGACCAGTCCTGGGCGCTGAAGCGCGACGGCACGGTGGCGCTTTGGGGCAACTTCAACGCCCACACCACCGTGATTCCTTCGGACCTCACCAACATCGGCGCCATCGCGGCATCAGATGCCATCGCGCTTTTCCTGAAAACCGACGGCACCGTTGTCGCCTGGGGCGGAGGAAGCGTGCCCAGTGGATTGTCCGGAGTCACCAGCGTGAGCGCCGGCACCAACTTTGCGATGGCCCTCAAGGGCGACGGCACCGTCGTCGCGTGGGGTGGCAATACTTCGGGCGAATCCACCGTTCCTTCCGGTCTGGCCAACGTCACCGCCATCTCGGCGGGGTATTCCACCGCCTTTGCCGTCAAAGGAGACGGGACCGTGGTCACCTGGGGCAGCACCTTCTCCGGGATTCGGGATGTTCCCGCCGACCTGGCCAACGTTTTTGCCGTTTCTGGAGGAGCGTTCCATGCCGTGGCCATCCGGGATGCCACTGGCGATACCGCGCCGGTCATCACCACGCACCCGGCCAGCCAAACCAAGTCGGCGGGCCAGACCGTTCAGTTTAGCGTGACGGCTTCCGGGGCACCCGCCCCGACTTACCAATGGCAGATGGGCACGGGCTCGACCTGGCAAAACATTGCCGAAGGAGATCCATATGCCGGGACGAACACCGCGGCGCTTTCGATCGCGGGTTGGGCCACCTCCGCGCTCAACGGCATCCAGTTCCGTTGCGTCGTCTCCAATGCGGGCGGCTCCACCACCAGCAACGCCGCGGTGCTCACCGTACGGGCCGCCCGGGGTGACTTCAACGGCGACGGCAAATCCGACATCCTCTGGCGCCATGCGATCGGCGGCAACGTCGTGTTTTGGCTGATGAACGGCACCAGGCCACAGACCGTCGCCGAGGTCACGCCCGTATCCACCGACTGGGTCATCAGCGGCACCGGTGACTTCAACGGTGACGGCCAGACCGACATCGTCTGGCGCCACAAGATCGGCGGCAACGTCGTCTTCTGGCTCATGAACGGCAACAGGCCCCAAACCGTCGCCGAGGTCACGCCCGTCCCCACCGAATGGGTCATCACCGGCACCGGCGAGTTCAATGGCGACGGCCAGACTGACATCGTCTGGCGCCACAACACCGGCGGAAATATCGTCTTCTGGTTCATGAACGGCACCTCGCCCGCCAGCGCCGTCGAGATCACGCCCGTCAGCACCGATTGGGTCATCACCACGACCGGTGACTTCAACAACGACGGCAAAACCGACATCGTCTGGCGGCACTCCGTTGGCGGGAATATTGTCTTCTGGATGATGAATGGATCCTCCGTCCAAAGCTCG
>DASZPS010000216.1:0-35380 GCA_035549955.1 Lacunisphaera sp.
AAGCCCGCCACCATGGAAACCGGCTTGGTCGTCCAGGTCCCGCTCTTCATCAAGGAAGGCGAGCTGCTTAAGATCAGCACCGCCGACGGCAGCTACCTGGGCCGCGCCTGATTCAGAGGACGGAAGACAGAAGACCGAGGACAGTTTTGGGCCCGTGGTGCACACCGCGGGCTTTTTTTTGTGCCGTCATGTAGGGGCGCCGTCGTGCTGCGCCCAATCCCGGCGCGCCGGGATTCCTCCGGCAACGTAGATGCCGAGCTCGCTCGGTCCTTTCGAAGGCAACTCGGAGAGGATCGAGCAAACTCGACCCCTACAGGAAATGATCCCGATTCCGCGCTCTGCGCGGAATGGGCGCAGCCAAGACTGCGCCCCTACCCGGCCTGCGTCGGTTCTGGTCCCATCAAGACCCCCTCAAAACTGCATGCTCTTCCGCGTGTACTCCATCAACTCGATCACGTTGCCGTCGGGATCGTGGATCCACGCCTGCTTCGAGTGGTCCATGCCGACCTTGATCGGGCGGTCGATCTTGATGCCGCGCGCGGCGATCGTGGCGCAATATTCCTCCAGGTTCAGCACCTCGAAGCAGAGGTGGTTGAAATGCGTGCCGGCATGCGGCTTCAACGGACCGGCGTCGCCCCCCCACTGTTTCGCCGCGCCGGCATGGTCGAAGATCTCGATGAAACTCATGTGCCCGGCTTCGAAATAGTGCCCGAACGCGGTGCCGTCGTCATGCTTGAGCGAGAACTTGACCGGCAGCCCGAGGCCGTCGCGGTAGAACGCGATCATCGCGGGCAATTGGTGGGACCTGAGGCAGAGGTGGGCGAGTTGGCGGATCATGGGGTGAATTGGGGTCTGGGGTCTGGGGGCCAGGATCTAGGGAAGGAAGAATTTCGAAGGCCAAACTCCAAGCGCCAATCGAATCCAAAATTAGAACCCGCCCGCCCGCCGCTTGGTTTTGTTTTTTGCGGCCCTTGAAACCTGTTTGGCGTTTGGGATTTTCCCCGCTACCACGGCACGCTGCTGCCGCCGCGCGCGTACAGCGCCGCCACCGCCGAACGATACGTCGCGTGGGCTTCGTCGACGCTGCTGGCCGACGTCTGCAAATCGCGCAGCCGGCCGTCGCGGAGGCCATACACCCAGCCATGGACCGTGAGTTCCTGGCCCCGCGCCCACGCGTCCTGGACGATGGTGGTGGCGCAGACGTTGGCGACCTGTTCGATGACGTTCAACTCGCACAACCGCGCGCTCCGCGCCGAGTCGTCGGGCAACTGGCCCAGGCAATTCTCATGCTTCGTCTTCACGTCCTGCACGTGGCGCAGCCAGTTGTCGGCGAGGCCAACCCGCTGGCAGCGCATCACCGCCCCCACGCCGCCGCAGCCGTAATGGCCGACCACCATGATGTGCTTCACCCGGAGCATATCGACGGCGAACTGGATGACGGAAAGGGCGTTGAGATCCGCGTGAACGACCACATTGGCGATGTTGCGGTGGACGAACACCTCGCCGGGCAGCAGGCCGATGATTTCGTTGGCCGGCACGCGACTGTCGGAACAGCCAATCCAGAGGTATTCCGGATTCTGCTGCCGGGCGAGTTTCTGGAAAAATGCCGGGTCGCGCGCCTTGATGGAATCGGCCCAGGCTTGGTTCTGGTCGAACAGCTTTTTCAGGCTCTGCATGCGAAGTGTGATGGTTGGCATGCGGCGGGACTTGTCCAACCTGGAAATCCGACGATCCGGCCAACGGGGGATTGCGCCGCGCTCCAGCCCCCGCCTAGGTTCCCGCCATGCGCCCCCTCCTACCCCGCCTCGCCCTCGTTGCCGCCTTGTCGCTCAGTCCCGTCGTCCGCGCTGCCTATGATTTCGGGGCCTGGGAGCCGGGCACCTCGCCGACCGAGATCGGCCGGCGGGTGACGGACAATTTCCTGCCCCGACCGCACATGACCCTGGGCAAGGACCCCGTCGTCCATTACGCGGAGGTTTGCACCTGGTACGGTGCGCTGGTCTTCACGCAGCTGACCAAGGACACCGACCGGTCCGCGAAGCTCGTGCAGCGCTTCGAACCGCTCTTCCGCGAGGAGAAAAGCTGGATTCCCACGCCGCAGCATGTCGACTGGACCGTTTTCGGCTCCGTGCCGCTCGAGATTTATATCCAGAACAAGGACCTGCGCTGCCTCGCCTTGGGCGAATGGATGGCGCAGAAGCAATGGGGCGAACCGTATGGCACGAAGATCGAGCCGCGGGCCGCCGAACACGCCGCCAAGGGCCTGAGCTGGCAGACCCGCCTCTGGATCGATGACATGTTCATGATCACGATGGTCCAGGCGCAGGCCTACCGCGCCACCGGGGACAAGGCTTACCTCGAGCGCGCCGCAAAGGAAGTGGTCTATTATCTCGACCAGCTCCAGCAGCCCAACGGACTGTTCTACCATACACCGCAAACGCCGTTCTATTGGGCTCGCGGCAACGGGTGGATGGCTGTCGGCATGCCGGAAATTTTGCGCTCGCTCCCGGCCGACAATCCGGACCGCCCCCGGATCATGAAGGGTTACCAGCTCATGATGGCCACCCTCCTCCAACACCAGGATCCCAACGGCATGTGGCACCAATTGATCGATGGACCCGACTCCTACATCGAGACCTCCGGCACGGCGATGTTCACCTATGCCTTCATCACCGGCGTGAAGGAAGGCTGGCTCGACGCCGCCACCTACGGCCCGGCCGCCCGCAAGGGCTGGCTCGCGCTCATCACCTATCTCGACGACCAGGCCAACCTCCGCGAGGTCTGCGTCGGCACCGGCGCGCGCAACGACCGGAATCATTACCTGACCCGCCCGCGCGTCGCCGGCGATTTCCACGGCCAGGCCCCCGTGCTCTGGTGCGCGAACGCGCTGCTGCGGTGAGGACCCTGCATGGTTGCGCCAGGTGCAGGGGGGACATCATGCCCCGACCGGTTTTTCGAGTATCGCAATCGGTCGGGGCATGAAGCCCCTCCCTCGCCCCCGCTGAGTCCGGTCCGCCGTGTCGGCCAACCGTCCCCGTTCACTGTCCGCCGTCTTCTGTCCTTTGTCCGCCGGCTTCCGGCCGCCGTCCTCTGTCTCCTATTTTCCGTCCTCTGCGCGCCGGCCACGGCGCGGGCGCATGGCCTTACCTTTACGCGCGTCGAGGCAGAATTCGCCCGGCCGGGATTCGTCGACATCACGGTCGAATATGACCTGGGACTCGTTTTGCCGGCGGACGACAGCTATCACGCCCTGACGCTCGCCAGCCCCGAAAAGCAGCGGGCCACCGTGACGGCTCTCCTGCCGCAGATTCTCGAGGCGCTCCAGTTCTATGCCGGCAACGAACAGCTCCGGCTTGAACTCCAGGGGTTCACCCTGCCGACGCTCCCGGCCGAGGCCTTCACCGACCCGGCGCAGGACAAGTCCACCGTGCTGCGCTTCACCGCGGCGCTGCCTGCCCAGCCCGCGCCGCTCGTGCTCGTCGTACCCTACGCCGCGCCCGTCAATCACCCGGTGGCGTTCGCGGTGCGCACCCCGCAGGCCGGCGTCCTGGCCCGCTTCTGGGTCGAGGAAGGCCCGAGCGAACCCTTCGACTGGACCAGCCTCGTGCCGGCGGCGCCGATGCCTTGGTGGCGCGAATTCGGCGGCTACCTGCGCCTGGGCTGCAAGCATATCGTGCCCGACGGACTCGACCATATCCTCTTCGTCCTCGCGCTCTTCTTCCTCGGCCTCGAGTGGCGCAAACTCATCGCCCAGACGACGGTTTTCACCGTGGCGCACGCGACCACCCTCTTCCTGTCCCACTATGGCGTGGTCCACGTGTCCAGCCGCCTCGTGGAGCCGCTGATCGCGTTTTCCATCGCCTGCATCGCCCTCGAAAACATCTTCCGGCCGAAACTCGGCCCCGCGCGCCTCGCCCTGGTATTCGGCTTCGGCCTCGTGCACGGCCTGGGCTTCGCCGCCAGCCTGAGCGAAGTGAAATTCCCGCGCGACCGGTTCCTGACCGCCCTGCTGGGCTTCAACCTCGGCGTGGATTTCGGCCAGCTCCTGATCATCGCGCTGGCTTTCCTCGTCGTCGGCTGGTTTCGCCACAAGCCCTGGTTTCGGACGCGTGTCGTCGTGCCGTGTTGTGCGGCGATCGCCGCGACCGGCCTGTGCTGGACTGTGCAACGGATTTTCCTCTGACGTCCCTCCTGGTTGCGCCCGGAGCAGGCCGGGCATGACGCCCGACAGCTGCGGGACCCGGCGGGGTAAATCCCGACCCCCGCCATCGGCGCAGCCCATGAATCCGGCCTTTTTGGGCTCGCCGTTAGGCCGCCCGCCTGACCGTAGTTTCATCACACAAATTGAATCATGCGAACCCCCGCCGTCACGTTCCTGCTCGCGCTCGCTCCCCTCACCCTTTTCGCCGCCAACAGCGCTCCCCGGGCGCAACCGCTGCCCGACACTATCCCGCCCGCCCGCGATGTCCCGCGACCCGGGGTCATCGCCCTCCATGTCGACGCCTCCGATGTGACGCAGGGCATCTTCCACATCACGGAAACAATTCCCGTCGCGGCCGCCGGCCGGCTCACCCTGCTGTATCCGGAATGGATCCCGGGCAACCATGCCCCGCGCGGGGACATGTCCAAGGTCGCCGGGCTGAAATTCACCGCGGACGGCAAGCCACTCGTGTGGCGGCGCGACCCGGTGGACATCTTCGCACTTCATGTCGAGGTCCCGGCTGGCGTCACGAACGTGCAGGCCGAGTTTCAATTCCTCGCCCCGACCGAGACCGCCCAGGGCCGCGTCGTCGTCACTCCCGACCTGCTCAATCTCCAGTGGTTCTCGGTGTCGCTCTATCCCGCGGGCCATTATGTCCGCCAGATCACGGTCGCCGCGACGGTGAAGTACCCGGCCGGCTGGAAGGCCGCGACCGCGCTCGAAGTCGCCGGCCAGGAGGATTCGATCGTGCGCTACCATCCGGTGAGCTACGAGACCCTCGTCGACAGTCCGGTTCTCGCCGGGGCGAACACCCGCACGGAAACCCTCGCGCCCGGGGTGCGCCTGAACATCGTCGCGGACCGGCCGGAGCAAACCGCCGCCACCGCGGAGCAAGTCCAATGGCACCGCAACCTGGCGGACCAGGCGGTCAAACTCTTCGGCGCCCAGCACTACGACCATTACGACTTCCTCTTCTCGCTCAGCGCGCGCCTGGGTGGGATCGGGGTCGAACACCAGCGCAGCTCCGAAAACGGCGTCGATGGCGCGTACTTCACCGACTGGAAGGGCAGCCTCACCGACCACGAGCTGCTGCCGCATGAATTCACCCACAGTTGGAACGGCAAATACCGCCGGCCCGCCGACCTCTGGACGCCGGACTATCGCACCCCGATGCAAGGGAGCCTGCTGTGGGTTTATGAGGGCCAAACCGAGCTGTGGGGCTACGTGCTCGCGGCGCGTTCCGGCCTGATGACGAAACAGGAGGTCCTCGACGCCTTCGCCTCCGTGGCCGCTGCCTACGAAACCCGCGCCGGCCGCACCTGGCGGCCCCTGCTCGACACCACCAACGACCCGATCATCGCCGCACGCCGGCCCAAGGCGTGGCTGAGCTGGCAGCGGGCCGAGGACTACTATTCCGAAGGCGCGCTCCTCTGGCTCGAAGCCGACAGCATGATCCGTGAACTCTCCGGCGGCGCCCGGTCCCTCGATGACTTCGCGCGGGCCTTTTTTGGCGTCAACGACCGCGATTGGGGCCAGCTGACCTACACGTTCGATGACCTGGTCAAGACCCTCAACGATGTCCAGCCTCACGATTGGGCGACCTTCCTTCGGTCCCGGGTCGAACTGGTCAACGAGCATGCCCCGTTGGAATGGATTGCCCGCGGCGGCTACCGTCTCGTGTACGGGGACACGCCGACCGACTGGTCCAAAGCGGTCGAAAAGAAACGCAAGACCACCGATCTCACCTACTCCATCGGTCTCGCGCTGGGCGCGGAAGGTGCCATCAGCAGCGTCGCGTGGGGCGGCCCGGCCTTCCAAGCCGGCCTGACGGTCGGCACCAAGATCATCGCCGTGAACAACCGGGCCCTCGACAACGACCAGCTCAAGGCCGCCATCAAGGCAAAGAAGCCACTTTCCCTGATTGTGCGTACAGGAGATCTGTTCCGGACGGTCGAACTCAAGTACGACGGCGGCCTCCGCTATCCCAAGCTCGAGCGCATTCCCGAATCGAAGGCAACCGGGCTCGACGACTTTTTGCAGGCCCGGTGATCGGCGGTCGCGGAGATCGGCAAGCGTTGTCATGCGAGGCCGGCGGTTGGAGATCGCCGCGGCAACTACCGTGTGACCGAAACTCCGGTGGCTTTTTGCCGGTTTCGGGCTTTCCTCCGTGGCCAGCTTTCCCGCCCACCCCCATGCTCCGACCGCTCCGCCTGTTTGCCCTGCTCCTGCCTGCGCTGATTGCCGCCACCGCCGCTGAAGTTCCCCCACCGTGGGCCTACGGCTTCAAGGTCCCGCCGCCTCCCGGCACCGCCCAAGTCCCTTCCGGCAAGGCCGGCGCGCCCTCGACGGATCCCACGAAATACGCCCTGCCTGGCACCGATCGCACCTTCACCCGGGCCGAGATCACGGACATCTTCGCGACCGCCGACTGGTATCCCGGGGACCATCCGGCCATGCCGGACATCGTCGCGCACGGCAAAGCGCCGGTCGTGTGGGCCTGCACGCGCTGCCACTACACCAATGGCAAAGGGCGGCCGGAAAACGCCGGCATCTCCGGCCTCGCCGTCGAGTATTTCGTCGAACAGATGCTCGCCTTCCGCAATGGCGACCGGGTGTCCTCCGATCCGCGCAAACCCAACACCCCAATGATGGCCGATTTCGCCCGGGCGATCACCGACGACGAAATCCGCGCGGCCGCCGAGTATTTCGGCGCGATCAAGTGGACACCGTGGATCCGCGTCGTCGAAACCGACCGCGCGCCGAAAACCACCCTTTCCGCCGGGATGTATCTCCAGGTGCCGGAGGGCGGCGACGAAGAGCTGGGCGATCGCATCATCGAGGTTCCGGAGGACGCCAATGCCGTGGAAATCCAGCGGAGCCCGCGCGTCGGCTTTGTCGCCTATGCCCCGGTGGGCAGCATCAAGCGCGGCGAGGAACTCGTGACGACCGGCGGCGGCAAGACCATCATGTGCGTCGCCTGCCATGGCCCCGACCTCAATGGGATGACCCTGGCCAACGTCGGCTCCATGCCCGGCCTGGCCGGCCGCTCGCCCAGCTACCTCGTGCGCCAACTCTTCGACATCCAAACCGGCAAACGCCGCGGCCCGCGGGTGGACCTGATGAAACCCGTGGTCGCCAACCTCACCCCGGAGGACATGCTCGCCATCGCCGCCTATCTCGCCTCGCGCACTCCGTAATACCGTTCCCCCGGGGTCAGCGACCCCGGCTACAGCAACCGCACTGTCCCATGAAACTCCCCCGCTGCCTCGTGCTGACCGGCCTGTTGGCCGCCGTCGTCGTTCTCCGCGCCGCCCCGAACGCCCCGCGCGTCAACCATATCGCCTTCTACGTCCTCGACCTTAAGGTCAGCACCGACTTCTACGAAAAGATCATCGGGCTGCCGACGATTCCCGAGCCGTTTCATGACGGGAAGCACACGTGGTTCCTCATCGGTCCCAAAACCCACCTGCACATCATTTCGGGGGCGGCCGCCAAGCTGCCCAAGGAAAAACGCAACCACCTCTGCTTCACCGTCGACTCGGTCGATGCCTTCGCCGCCCGCCTCGCCGAGCACAAGATCCCCTACGAGGACCTCGCCGGCGCCAAATCCGCCGTCACCCGCCGCCCCGACGGCGTGAACCAGATCTACTTCCAGGATCCCGACGACAACTGGATCGAAATCAACGACGCGAAGGAGTGAAGGGCGACTCCGTTGGCTTGCGCGCCGCCGCGGTCGCTTCCCCTCCCCGAGGCAGGCGGCAATTTGTTTCCTGAAACTGGCGAAATACCGTTGGATAATTGCAGCTGACCAGTTGTCCAACCGGCAGGAATGGCTAACTTCGCCTCTGCCATCCCGATCGCTGCAATTCCGCCGCATCCCGCGTTCTCCCACCCACACTGCCCCCATGCCACAGCTCCTTCGCGCCTCCGACAACCGCAACGCGCCGCTGGTGGAACCCGGCCGTGGCATCCTCGCGCTCAGTTACTTCAACCTACTCCGCCTCGATGCCGGCCAATCGCACACCTATGAGACAAGCGGTTGCGAGACGGTGTGCGTGGTCCTGAGCGGTCGCGCCGACATCGCGGCCTGCGCGCAGGAATTCAAGGGGGTCGGTCATCGCGCGAGCGTCTGGGACGGTCCGGCGGATTCCGTCTACTGCGGCACGTGCCCCCGCGTAACCGTGCGGGCCCATCGCGACGGGACGGAGGTGGCCGTCGCCGGCGGTCTCTGCGCGCAACCGCTCGCGCCCTTCCGCATCACCCCGGATGAGGTGGAGAAGGTCGACGTCGGATCGCGCGAGACCCACTCCGGCCGCCGGATTTTCCACATCCTCGGCCAGAATGCCGCCGGCCGGGCCGGCAACCTCCTCGTCAGCGAACTGTATGGCGATGACGGCAGCTGGTCGGGATACCCGCCGCACAAACACGACACGGAGCGCCTGCCCGAGGAGAGCGATTTCGAGGAAATCTACCATTACCGGTACCGGCCTGAGTCGGGCTTCGGCGCGCAGTTTTGCTATGCGCCGGACGGTGAGGCCACCGTCTCCCTGACCCGCCACGGCGACACCTTCCTGATCGACCAAGGCTATCACCCCACCGTCCGTGCCCCCGGATATGAGGGCTACATCTTCACCATCCTCGTCGGCCGGCACCAGCGCTCGATGGTCCAGTTTTTCGAACCGGCTCACCAGCACTTGATGGCGAAAATCCCCGGCATCCAGGCGATGCGGGACAAGTTTAAATAACCTCGCCGCAGGTCGTTTGCCCGCCTTCGGACTGATCGCAGCAGGAACTCTGGCCTTGCTGCCCCTTGCAACCATGGTGAGGTCAACCCCATGAATCGAATGCTTCAACCCCTGCTGGCCGCATTCGTCGCGTTGGCCAGCAATCTCGCAACGCGGGCCGAATCGGCGCCAACCCGCCCGCCCAACATCATCCTGATCCTCGCCGATGACCTCGGCTACGGCGAACTCGGTTGCTACGGGCAGAAGCTCATTGCCACCCCGAATCTCGACCGCATGGCCGCCGAAGGGATGCGGTTCACCCAGTTCTACGCGGGCAACACGGTCTGCGCGCCCTCGCGCAGCGTGCTGCTCACGGGGCAGCACATGGGACACACCCGCGTGCGCGGCAATGCCGGTGCCGACCGTCCCGCCGCGCAGACGCTGCGGCGTGGCGACGTGACCGTCGCACGCGTGCTGCAGCAAGCCGGCTACCGCACCGGCCTCGTCGGCAAATGGGGCTTGGGGCTGATCGATGAGGAAGGAGAGCCGCGGCGGCAGGGTTTCGACAGCTACTTTGGCTTTCTCAGCCAGACGCACGCGCACAACCATTATCCCGACTTTCTGTGGCGCGACGGCGAGAAGGTGTCGCTCCCCAATGACATCACCCGCGTCGGGCCGGTCGAAGGCGTTGGCTACGCCACCAAGCGGGTCGCTTACGCCGGCGACCTGTTTGCCCGGGAGGCCGAGACCTTCGTGGCTGCCAACGCGCGGCGTCCATTCTTCCTCTACCTCTCGCTAATCGCGCCGCACGCGAACGATGAGCGGGCCCGCGCGCTGGGCGACGGCAACGAAGTCCCGGACTTTGGCCCCTACGCGGACAAGCCCTGGCCCGACAGCACCAAGGGCCACGCCGCGATGATCACCCGCATGGACGCGCAGATCGGCGAGTTGTTCGCACAGCTCAAGCGCCTCGGGCTCGAAGACAACACCCTCGTTCTCTTCACCAGCGACAATGGCGCGCACAACGAGGGCGGACCGAACTACGATCCGAAATTCTTTGCCGTGAGCGGACCGCTGACCGGCCTCAAGCGCTCGCTGACGGAAGGCGGCATCCGCGTGCCGCTGATCGCGCGCTGGCCCGGCCGGATCGCCCCGGGGGAAATCTCGCCCCACGTCGGCTACTTCGGGGATTTCATGGCGACTTTCGCCGAACTGGCTGGCGCGAAGGCTCCCGCGGAAACAGACAGCGTGAGCCTCGCCCCCACGCTGCTGGGCCGCGGCGCCCAGCCGAAGCACGATTATCTTTATTGGGAGTTTTATGAGGGCGGCGTAAGCCAGGCGGTGCTGCTCGACCGCCATTGGAAAGGCCTCCGCGCCGGCACCATCACCGCGCCGATCCAGCTCTTTGACCTCACCACCGACCTCGCGGAGCAGCACAACGTCGCCGACAAGCATCCCGAGATCGTCGCCCGCATCGCCGACCTGATGCGGACGGCGCATGTCGGCAACGAGCATTGGAAGATTCCGGGGCTTGAACCATGATGATAACCTATGCCTCGTGGATCGAGCGTAGGAGGGGCTTTACGCCCCGACCGAACACTTTCGAATGTCCAAACGTCGGGGCATAAAGCCCCTCCCACATTCCGAACCGGACCTACACCACCACCCGGCTCTTCCAGCCCACGATGCGGCCGACGTTGCGGGCCTCGATGGGTTCGATCTCAGTAAACTCGGACTGCCAGCGCGGGCTGATGCGGGAATACAGGCTGTTGCTGATGACGATCTCGTCGCAACCGGCCTGCGCCATCAGGCGCGCCGCCACGTTCAACCCGTCGCCGACGAAGCCGATGTGTGTCCGGCTGTACGGTCGCAGCGAGAGCAACTCGAGCTCGGCCAGGGCCATGCCCACGTGCACGCCGTGCGCCGGCTGGAGGCGGTCGATGCGCCGCTGCCACTGGCTGGCGACCGACTTGCCAATGCTGCAAATCGCGCGCGCCGTCTCGTAGGCCGCTTCCAGGTAGCCTTCGCGCCGGTCCGGCAGGCCGAAGATGCCGACGGCTTCATCGCCGACGAATTGGTACATCAGCCCGCCGCGATCGATGATCTGCGAGCGGACTTTCGCGTAGAAGGATGTCAGCTGTTCCCGCACGACCCGCGCATCCGCGGTATCCCGCACAAATCCGGAAAACGAACAGATGTCCGCCATGACGATCGCCACCTCCGGGTAGGTCGCCGGCTGCAGCACATGGCGGGTGCGCCCAGCCTTCTCGTACAACTCCCGCACGCGCCAGAACCCGAGATGCCAGAGCAACTGGGACCGCAACGCATCATGCTCGTACGGCCCACCCTCAGGCGCTTTGAAAGCGTGGCGGCCCATGGCGTGCTCGATTGCGGCCCGCACATCCAGCAACCGGTCTGGGTCGAAGCGGTCGACGTCGACCTTGAAGTGCAGCCGGATCATTTCCCGCAGCCGTGATTCCGTCCACACCTCGAGCACCAGGCCGCCGTGCAGCGCGGCCCGCGCCTGTTCGACCAGATTGGCGTAGTCCGTGCGGCCGGCCTCATCGACGACCAGCACCACCGCGTCGGCTGACCGCGTCACCGGCGTCGGCGTGTGGAATTTCCGCTTCAGGGACTTGAGCAGAGCCTCGTTCGTATAGCCGAAATTGACCTCCACGAACTTCGCGGGCTGCCCGTGGGGCTGGATCAGGATGTCGGCAAAACACCCCGGGTGCCCCACGTTGGCCTCGCGCGTGATGTTGATGGCATCGGCGCTCCGTCCTTGCGCGATCGTCTGCTCAAACCGGCACAAGTCCGCGCAAACCTCCTCGAGCAGGAGCCGTAGTTCGACCGCGGAGGGGGCATCAGGCATAGGGTGAAATTTCACGGCGGGCCACGGTCTGCGTCAAAGGCAATTTGCCCGTCCGCGATAACACGAGGCCGCGGGTCTCGAAGGGCTCGCCGTTCTGACAACCCGCTGACGACTTTTGACAAATTCTTACATCGCCCTGACGACATTGGCGGCTGGATAGGATAGGATCGTGGGCAATCGACTCCCTCGTCTCCATGGCAACGCGCCTGTGCCCATCACGACTTGCCGTCCCGCACCCTCCGGACGATTGTTGCCTCCCGGATGCCCAAGCCGGACATCTGCCTAAGAAATGGCTGTCCCGCGTGTCATAGTAGTCAGCCCTCACCGCTTCCCCCATGAAAAACCGCCTGTTTTCCGGTCTCCTCCTCGTCGCCGCCCTCGTCACCGGCCTGGTTGGCGCCTCGCGCGACGCCCAATGGCAAAAGGTGGAGAAAGCCCAAAACAACGGGCTGCCCAAGTCGGCCATCGAGGCCTTGGAGCCGATCATTGCCGGCGCCCTCGCCGACCGGAACTACCCGGAAGCCATCAAGGCGCTTGGCCGCAAGCTGGCGCTCGAAGGCAACATCCAGGGCAACAAGCCGGAGGAGCAGATCATCCGGATGAACGCCGCGCTCGCGGGCGCGCCGGCCGAAATGAAGCCCGTCCTCGAAGCGATCCTCGCGCGCTGGTATTGGCACTACTTCCAGCACAACCGTTGGCGGTTCATGCAGCGCACGCAGACTGCCGCGCCGCCGGGCGAGGATTTCCAGACCTGGGACCTCGCCCGCATCCTGGCCGAGGTCGACGTCCACTTCACCGCCGCCCTGGCCGGCGACAAGATCCTCAAGGCCACGCCCGTTTCCGCGTACAATGACCTGCTGCCGGCGGGGAATGTGCCCGACGCCTATCGGCCGACGCTGTACGACTTCCTCGCCCACGAGGCACTGGAGTTCTACCAGGCTGGCGAACATGGCACGACCCGGGCCGAGGATAGCTTCGAGCTCGATGCCAGCAGCCCCGCGCTGGGCAACGCGGAGGAATTCTCCCGTTGGCAGCCGGCATCCGCGGATGCCACCTCTCCCGTCCTCAAAGCGCTCCGTCTCTACCAAAGCCTCCTGAAATTTCACGAGGCCGACCGCGACCGTTCGGCCTTCCTCGATGTCGATCTCGCGCGCCTCACCTGGGCCCACAACGTGGCTGTCGGCGAAAACAAGGATGAGCGTTTCAAAGCGGCCCTCGAGCAGTTCGTCGCCGGCACCGCGAAACACGAAATCTCGGCCCGCGGGCTGGCGGCGCTGGCCGGCCAACTCCAGGCCGAGGGCGACCCGGCGAAAGCGCATGAGCTGGCAACCCGCGGCTACCAGGCCTTCCCGGAAAGCGCGGGCGGCGCGACGTGCTACAACCTCATCCAGCAAATCGAGGCCAAGTCCGCCCAGCTCGTCACCGATCACGTGTGGAATGCACCGTGGCCCACCTTGGACGTCACCTATCGCAATGTGACGCGGGTCTATTTCCGCGCGCTGCCCATGAACTTCACGGACTACCTGTCCAAGGTCCGCTGGAATTACGGCAATATCGACCCGGAGATGATGCAGGATTCCATCCGGCGCATCGCGCCAGCCCTGGCTTGGGAGGCTGAATTGCCGGCCACGAAGGATTTCAAGGACCGCACCGAGTCCATTCCCGCCCCGTCGACCTTGAAGCCGGGGTATTACTTCATCGTGGCCTCGCACGACCCCAGCTTTGCGACGGAGAACAACCAGGTCAGCATTGCCCCCGTGTGGGTCAGCGACCTCGCGCTGGTCACCATGCAGCGGCGCGACGGCCGGGCGACATCCGGGAGCGGGTTCGTCCTGCGCGCGGGCAGCGGCGACCCGATCGAGGGCGCCACCGTGCAAATCTGGCAGCAGGATCGCCAGGGCGAGTTCAGGCAGGTCGACCGCGTCCGTACCGATGAAAACGGCCGGTTCCAATATTCCGCGCGCAACCAGAACAGCGGTAGCGTCCTGCTCGCGGAATTCGAGGGCCACGCCGTCGCCACCGCCGAGCAGCTCCACAACTATGGCCAGGCAAATCCCCGCCCCGCCCTCGAGCAGACGGTGTTCTTCACCGACCGCGCCCTCTACCGGCCCGGCCAGACCGTCAGCTACAAGGGCATCAGCCTGCGCCACCACCAGGCCAGCGCCAGCTATGACACGCTCGCGGACCGGAAGCTCACGGTGTCCTTCCGTGACGCCAACGGAAAGGAAATCGCGCGCGCCACGCACACGACCAACGCTTATGGCTCGTTCAGCGGCAGCTTCACCGCCCCGCGTGATCGGGTCATGGGCCGCATGAGCCTGTGGGTCGACGGCGGTCCGAATGGCCAGGCCTTCTTCAACGTCGAGGAATACAAGCGTCCCAAGTTCCAGGTGGAACTGAAGCCCCCCGCGCAGGCCGCCAAGCTCGATGCGCCGGCCGAGCTCACGGGTACCGCCACGGCCTACACCGGCGCCGCGATCGGCGGGGCGAAGGTGAAATGGCGCGTCACGCGCGCCGTCCAGTTTCCGTATTGGTGCTGGTGGTTCCAGCCTCCCGAGACCAAGGCCATCGCCCATGGCACCGCGGTCAGCGAGCCGGATGGGACCTTCAAGGTGGAGTTCGTCGCCGCACCCGATCGCAGTGTCCCGGAAAAGAACGAGCCCGTGTTCTCCTACATCGTCCACGCCGACGTGACCGACAGCACCGGCGAGACGCGGTCGGCGGAACACACCATCCGGGCCGGTTACACGGCCCTGCAAGCCACGGTGGCGGCCGGGGAATGGCAGGTGGCGGACCAACCGGTGAAGTTTACCGTCACCACCGAATCCCTCGACGACGTGCCCCAGTCAGCCCAGGGGACCGTGAGCCTCCATGCGCTGCAACAGCCGCTGGCTGTCCAGCGCGCTGCCCGGCCCAACGACTACCGGCCGTGGCGGAGATTCGCCGGCACCGAACCGAAGCCGGATCCCGCCAATCCCGATTCCTGGGCGCTCGGCGACCTTTTGACCAAACTGGATTTCAAAACGGATGCCACCGGAAAGACCGAAGTCAGCGCGAAGCTGGCCCCGGGGGTCTATCGCGCCTCGCTCGAGACCAAGGATCGCTTCGGCCGGAAGGTCACCGCCCGCCAAACCGTGAACGTCGTCGACCCCGCGGCAAAACGATACGGCGTGAAGCTGGCCAATCATTTCGCGGCCCCCAAATGGTCGGTCGAGCCCGGTGACACATTCACCGCGCTCTGGGGCACCGGCTACGACCGCGGGCGGGCCTACGTGGAACTCGGGCAGGACGGCAAGACCCTCCGCAGCTACTGGACCGCGAGCGACCGCACGCAGGAAATCGTGGAGGTGCCGATCACCGAAGACATGCGGGGCGGAATCACCGTGCAGGTCACCTATGTCCGGGAGAACCGGGCGTATCTGAACCAGCGGATCGTCGATGTCCCCTGGTCAAACAAGCAACTCGCCGTGAAATGGGAAAGCTTCCGCTCCAAGTTGCTGCCCGGGCAGAACGAGACCTGGACGGCGGTCATCACCGGACCCGACGCCAAGCGCGCCTCCGCCGAGATGGTGGCGACGCTGTACGATGCCTCGCTCGACCAGTTTGCCCCGCACAATTGGATGAAGGAGTTCGGCGTGTTCCGCCGCGAGTGGATCTGGGGCACGCCGGATTTCCAGAATCATCCCGCCCATTTCCGACCCTACTCGGGATGGAATGTCGATTCACGAATCGTCGAATGGAACTACCGCGATTTTCCCCAGGACATCAGCGCCGATCGCTGGGGTTGGGACTATTTCGGCAATGACCAGGTGATAGCACTCGGGGCCTTTGCCGTGAGAGCCGCGCCGGCGGGCGGCTACGCGGAGGCCAATACCCTGGCCGGAACCCGCGTAAGCACCGAGTTGCGGGACATGGCGGCGGCGGCAGCGCCGATGGCAAAAGGCGTAAGGGAGGACGCCGCACCTGCCGTCACGGTAGCCACTCCTCCCCCGCCGGACCTCGACAAGGTTTCCGCCCGGAAAAACCTCAATGAGACCGCTTTCTTCTTCCCGCACCTGCTCGCCGGCGACGACGGGCTCGTGAAAATCCAGTTCACGATGCCCGAAGCGTTGACCGAATGGAAATTCTTCGGCTTTGCCCACGACGCCAAGCTCCGCGCCGGTTTCCTGACCGACAAGGTCGTCACGACCAAGGACCTCATGATCGAGCCGAACCCGCCGCGCTTCGTCCGCGAGGGCGACGCAATCGAGTTTACCGTGAAGGTCAGCAACCAGTCCGACCAGCCGCAGTCGGGCAAGGTGCGCCTGACCTTTGCCGATGCCACCACGCTGCAGGCCGTGGACGCGGCTCTGGGCAACGACGTCACGGAACAAGCGTTCGACGTGCCGGCCAAGCAATCGCGCAGCTATTCCTGGCGCATCGCCGTGCCCGACGGGATGGATTTCCTGACGTACAAGGCGGTTGGCGCAACCGCAACTGCGAGTGACGGCGAGGAGGGTTTCCTGCCCGTGCTGAGCCGGCGCATCCTCGTGACCGAATCGCTTCCCCTGCCCATCCGCGGCAAGGTGACCAAGGAGTTCGCATTCACCAAGCTCATCGACTCCGGAAAGTCCGACACGCTTAAGCACCAGTCATTGACCGTCCAGATGGTTTCGCAGCCCGCGTGGTATGCCGTGATGGCGCTGCCCTACCTGATGGAGTACCCGCACCAGTGCAGCGAGCAGCTCTTCAACCGGCTGTACGCCAACACGCTCGCCCGGCACATCGCGAATTCTGACCCGAAGATCCGCCGCATCTTCGACCTCTGGAAGAACACGCCCGCGCTCGACAGCCCGCTGATGAAAAATCAGGACCTTAAATCCGTGATGATCGAGGAAACGCCGTGGCTCCGCCAGGCCAACCGCGAAAGCGAGTCGCGGCGCAACGTTGGGCTGCTTTTCGATGCCAACCGCCTCGACGAGGAAACCTCACGCATCCTCCAGGAACTCGCCGACCGGCAGCTCAATGAGGGTCTCTGGTCCTGGTTCCCCGGCGGCCGGCCCAGCGAGTACATCAGCCTCTACATCACGACCGGCTTCGGGCGCCTGCGGCATCTTGGAGCCAACATCGACATCGCCCCGGCCGTCAAATCGCTCAACGCCCTCGATGCCTGGATGGACCGGCGCTACCGCGAAATCCTCCGGTTGCCCGATCCCGACAAGTACGTTCCCAGCTATCTCGACGCGTTTTATCTCTACGGCCGCAGCTTTTTCCTCGAGGACCGGCCGGTCGCTTCGCAAAACCGCGAGGCCGTGGACTTCTTCCTCCGCCAGTCCCGCAAGCACTGGCTGAAGGTCGACAGCCGCATGAGCACGGCCCACCTCGCGCTCGCCCTCCAGCGCTTTGGCGACAAGGACACGCCGCAGGCCATCATGAAGTCGCTGAAGGAACGCAGCGTCACCAATGAGGAAATGGGCATGTTCTGGCGTGAAACCGAACTCAGCTGGTGGTGGTACCGGGCGCCGATCGAGACGCAGGCGATGATGATCGAAGCTTTCGCCGAGGTCGCGCAGGACGCCCAGGCGGTGGAGGACTGCAAGGTCTGGCTCCTGAAACAGAAGCAGACCCAGGATTGGAAGACCACGAAGGCCACCGCCGACGCCGTCTATGGCCTGCTTCTCCGCGGCGACAACCTGTTGTCGAGCGACGCCCTCGTCGAGGTCGCCCTCGCCGGCGAGACGATCAAGCCCGAGAAAGTCGAAGCGGGCACCGGCTTCTACGAACAGAAATTCGTCCGTGGCGAAATCAAGCCCGCCATGGGCCATGTCACCGTGAAGAAAGTCGACGACGGCGTGAGCTGGGGCAGCGTCCACTGGCAATACCTCGAGGACATGGGCAAGGTCACGCCCCACGAAGGCACGCCGCTGCGCTTGAAAAAGGCCCTCTTCATCAAGGAAACGACCAAGTCAGGCCAGGTGCTGAAGCCGGTCAGCGGCCCCGTTGGCGTGGGCGACGAACTCGTGGTCCGCATCGAGCTGCGCACCGACCGCGACATGGAGTATGTCCACCTGAAGGACCAGCGCGGCAGCGGCACGGAGCCGGTGAACGTGCTGAGCCGCTACAAATTCCAGGACGGCCTCGCCTACTATGAGAGCACGCGGGACACCGCCTCGCACTTCTTCATCGATTACCTGCCGAAGGGCACGTACGTGTTGGAGTATTCGACGCGGGTGCAGCTCAAAGGCCGCTACCAAACGGGCATCGCCGAGATCCAGTGCATGTACGCGCCGGAATTCAACAGCCACTCCGCGAGCCTGGCACTCGAAGTGAAGTGATTCGCAGGATAATCCACGCCGTCACCTTAGCCGGCACGCGGTACTGCCGGTCACCTTAACTTGAGGGGCGCGCGGCGCCCCTAGGAAACGGCGGCGCGCTTTGCTGCAGCGCCAAGGCCAGCTCACTGCGCACGACGCTGATGGCTGATTTGATCTGCAGGTCGGCGAGCGTCAGCTTGCCCACGCGATTGTCCAACAAGTCGATGCACACATCGAGGTGGCGGATGATTTCGAGTCGGCTTTCAACGGAAAGGGAGGGGAGGTGGGCTTCCATCTGGAGACTATTTTAAGCGACATACCTTCCGCAGGGCTAGGCCCAAATGCGGGGGTTGATACCTACTGTCATTTCGTCGCTACAAGGCTTGGGCGATCCTGCATTTGCATTGCCGAAACCGGCCGCGCGACGCTCATACCGGCTTTCCATCACTTTCCTCCCCAGCAGCTTGAATCATGCGTTCGGCCGGACGGCGCCGAGCTTTCACCCTCAAGAAAAGGGGCTGGCGTGTCGATGGAAGAGACTTGTCACCCATGAGTGAACCGAGCGCGGCCTCAACTCGTGCCGGGCCGCTGGCCTGGCGGCAGCCGCGCGGAAAAATGGGCCGGCTGGTCGGTGTTTTTCTGCTGCTGGCCACGGCCTTCGGAACCAGTCGCCTCGACGCCCTGGACCCGAGTCGTTCGCTGGCCCAGTACAACACGCGCACGTGGCGGCGGGTAAACCAGCTTCCGTCCAACATGGTCAGCGCCATCATGCAAAGCGCGGACGGGCATCTCTGGCTCGGCACGCCGCGGGGCCTGGTCGATTTCGATGGCGTTGAGTTCAAGGAAGTCGGCTTGCCGGGCCAGGCGGAGGGGCACTCCCG
Source organism: Lacunisphaera sp. (assembly GCA_035549955.1). Lineage (GTDB taxonomy): Bacteria > Verrucomicrobiota > Verrucomicrobiia > Opitutales > Opitutaceae > Lacunisphaera. Next base: position 18,972 of record DASZPS010000216.1, read on the forward strand.
CGTCGTGACCAGCCTGACGACCCGGCAGGAAGGAGGCCTGCTGGTTGGCACCGAACGCGGAGGTTATGGCATTTTCGATGGCGCCCGTTTCACCGCGCTGCGGGGCGCCGTGCTGGGCGGCGAATCCCCCACCATCCGCGTGCTCCGGGAAACCAAGGATGGAACGCTTCTCATCGGCGCCCATGGCGCGCTCGGCCGACGGTCCCGCACCGGCCAGGAGGAGGTGCTGTCAACTGAGTTCGATGTGCTCTGCCTCCAGGAGGACGCCCGGGGCCGAATTTGGATCGGCACGACAAACCATGGGCTGGTCTTCCTCGAGGACGGCAAACTCGTGCGCATCGGCGGCGAGGTCGCGCGCCTCTGGCAGGACCAGGTCATCTCCGCCATCGCCGTCGACCACGACGGCGTGATCTGGGTCGGCGCCGGCAACGGTCTGCACAGCTTGAACCCCGACCTCACCATCCGCCCCTCGATTGGCTTTCCCGGCCAGCCAGGATCACTGTTGGTGGACAGCCATGGCGTGCTTTGGATCGGCAGCCAGGCCGACGGCATTTATCGCTACAAGGACGGCAAGCTCAGCTCGCTCGCCCGCCGCGACGGGCTGGCGAGCGACCGGGTGCTGGCCCTCGCCGAGTCCGCCGATGGCAGCGTCTGGATCGGCACCGAGGACGGTCTGACGCAGTTGTCGGAGGTCAAGTTTCCGATCATTTCCGCCGCCGAGGGCCTGGCGAGCGAGTCCAGCCTGAGCGTCGCCGCCGACCCGCGGGGCGGCGTATGGGTCGGCACCACCAATGGGCTCACCCACATCGTCGACGGGCAGTTCACCACTTACGGTCGGAGCCGGCGCGACGGTTTCGTCTCGGAATGGATCCGCCGCGTCCTGGTGGCGCGCAATGGCGACGTGTACGTCATGGGCGGCCGCCAGGATGTCAGCCGCGTCCGCGACGGTCGGGTCGACAAGACGTGGTATCCCGGCAATTGGTCGCAAGCGATCGCCGAGGATTCCGAAGGCATCGTGTTTACCAACCGCGGCAAGCTGGTGCGCCTCGTCAACGATGAGATGACGCCGTTGCGCCTCGCCAACGGCCGCGAACCCGACTTCGGCTGGATCAACAAACTGCTTGTGACCCGCGACGGCTCGCTGTGGGTCGCGGCGAATCCCGGCATCGGCCAGGTCCGCGGCGGCCAGCTGCGTTCCTGGCTCACCAACGCGGCCAGCCAGGACGCTACCTTCTTTTACCTGTGCGAGGACGATTCGGGCGCGGTGTGGGCCGCCCGCAACAGCGGCCTGGTGCGCATCAAGGACGGCAAGGTCAGCACCGTGGACCACCGCCAGGGGCTCCACTCGGACCTTATCTACGCCATCGTCCCGGACCTCCACGGCAACTTCTGGATGGACACGCCCGAAGGCTTTTTCCGGGTGAGCCAGCGCGAACTCAATGCCGCGGCCGATGGCAAACTCGCGCAGGTCGCCTGCGTCGTCTTTGACGGTTCGCACGTCATCAAGTCGTCCGAGAAGATCAACAGCGAGTACGCGGGCTGCCTGAGCACCGACGGAAAGATCTGGCTCTCCAGCGCGAAGGGCGTGATCCAAATTGACCCCGCCCACTTGCCGATCAACTCCCGTCCCCCGCCGATCCAACTCCTGCGAGTGCGCGTCAACGGCAGCGAATACCCGGTCAACCAGGAACCCGACCTCGAGGCCGGGGCCCGCAACCTCGAGTTCGAATATGGCGCCATCGACTACCAGGCGCCGGAACGCATCCGCTACCGCTACCGGCTCGAGGGCTTCCAGGATGAATGGGTCGAAGCCGGTACCCGCCGTTCCGCGTATTTCACCAACCTGCCGCCCGGCGCGTACCGCTTCCAGGTCAAGGCGTGCAACGCTGACGAAGTCTGGAACGAGGAGGGCGTCAACTACCGCCTCGTGCTCCGGCCGGAACTGCACGAGCGGTGGTGGTTCCGCGTCACGCTGGCCGGCGCCTTGCTCGGCCTGGTCGGCGCGGCCTGGGTCGCGCGCGACCGCAGCCGGCGCCGGGAACTCGACGAGAGCCGCCATCGCGAAAAGTTGCAGATGCAGATGATCGAAAGCTCGCCGGTGCCGATGCTCATGCTCGATAACCGGCACCGCGTGCTCTACGCCAACGAGACCTTCAGCCGGGTCTTCGGCTACACGGCCGCCGATCTGCCCGACCTCGGCGCCTGGTGGGGCCTGGCCATCACCGATCCCGCCAAACGCGACACCTGGGCTTCCGACTGGTCCGCCCGCCTCAAGGCCGCCGCCGCCGCCGGCCGGTCAATCGAACCCGTCGAGACCACCCTCGCCCACCGCGACCGGAGCCTCCGCCACACGGTCATCACCACCTCCGCCGTCGGTGAACGGACCTTGGTGATCTGCTCGGACCTCACCGAGCGGCACCGCGCCGAGGAGGAGCGCAGGCGGCTGGAGGAGCAGTTGCGCCAGGGCCAGAAGATGGAGTCCATCGGCCGCCTTGCCGGCGGGATCGCCCACGATTTCAACAACCTCCTCACCGTCATCCTGGGCAACGTCACGCTGCTGGAACTGGACGAAAACCTGCCGAAGGCCGTGGTCGACTCGACCACCGGCATCAAGGGCGCCGCCAAGCGCGCCGCGCACCTGACGAGCCAGTTGCTGGCCTTCAGCCGCAAGCAACCGATCCAGGTGACGGGCATCGACCTGAACCACGTCGTGAAGGAAATGACCACCATGCTCCAGCGCATCGTCGGCGAGGACATCCGGATGGAGCTGCATCTGGCCGAGGGCGTGGTCCCGACCCGCGCGGACGCGACCAAGATCGAGCAAATGGTGCTCAACCTGGTGCTCAATGCCCGCGATGCCATGCCCAAGGGCGGCCGGCTCGGCCTGTCCACCGCCCTCGTTGACATCGCGCCCGACGCCGTCCCGGCGATCCTCAACGCGCGGGCAGGACGCTTTGCCTGCCTGACGGTGAGCGACAATGGGACCGGCATCAGCCCGGACATCATGCCGCGCATCTTCGATCCCTTCTTCACCACCAAGGAAGTCGGCAAGGGCACGGGCCTGGGTTTGGCCACGGTCTTCGGGGTCGTCGAGCAACACCAAGGCTGGATCGACGTGCGCAGCGAAGTTGGGCGAGGCTCCACCTTCCGCCTTTACCTGCCTTCCGAACCCGGCACGGTCGCCTCATCTTCGTTCACCCTGACCGATGAACCAGCCGCCCGGCGCGCGATGCCCGGGGCCGGCCGCTGCATCCTTCTCGTCGAGGATGATGCCGGCGTGCGCAACTACGCCCGGCGGACCTTGCTCCGGCAAGGCCATCGGGTTCTCGAGGCCGCTTCCGGCCTGCTGGCCCTGACCGTGTGGCATCGGCATCGCGACGAAATCGACATCCTCTTCACCGATGTGGTCATGCCTGACGGCATCAACGGGCTCGAACTCGCCCAGCGCCTGCTCCAGGAGAAACCTTCCCTCAAGGTGATCTACGCCAGTGGATACAGCGCCGAGGTCGCCGGCGGCGATTTCGCCGGCCGGCAGGGCGTCGATTTTCTCGGCAAGCCGTACGCGCCCACCGACCTGTTGAACATCATCGAGCGCACGGTCGCGCAGTTGCAGCCGGTGGGGTAGGTCCACCACATGGTGGGCGTCGGTCTCCACACCGACGCCGGTCGCCGAGGTGGAAATCGGCGACCACCCTCACCGCCCCCGCACGCATCGAAACCCTGCGTGGTTGCTCCCCGTGTCGACTGCGCCCTTGCCGCGAGTGCCGAGCATGTAGCGGGTGCAATAGAGGTCCGTGCAAAGGAAGGACCCGCCGCGCTGCACCCGCTTGGGCACACCCGGTTCCTGCGGGTCGAGGCTGTCCGCCTGGGCGGGCCCGCAGGGATTGTGCACCACCGTGCCGTTGCGCGCCTGCCGCGCGTACGCATCCGGGCGGTACCAGTCGCTGCACCACTCCCACACATTGCCGGACATGTCATGCAGGCCGTAGCCATTGGGCGGGAACGACGCGACCGGCGCGGCCTCAGCGTACCCGTCGGCCCGGGCATTCCGCACCGGAAATTCGCCCTGCCAGATGTTCGCCATCCAGCGGCCGCCGGGGGTCAAATCATCACCCCATGGATAGGCCTGGCCGGCGCGCCCGCCCCGCGCGGCGAATTCCCACTCCGCCTCGGTGGGCAGGCGCTTGCCCGCCCACTTCGCATAAGCCTCCGCATCTTCATAGGCGATGTGCACCACCGGATACTGCTCGCGGCCGGCAAGGTCGCTGCCCGGGCCGGTGGGATGCCGCCAGTTGGCCCCGGGCACGTAGCGCCACCAGCGCAGGGCGTCGTCCAACGGCACGGCCTCGGCTGGCGGGGAAAAAACGACCGAGCCCGGCCGCAGCTTTTCCCGCGGCACGTCAGGCCAATCCTCGGGGCGCAAGGGACGCTCGGCCACCGTCACGTACGCGGTCGCTGCCACGAAACGGGCAAATGCCGCGTTGGTCACCTCCGTGCGGTCCATCCAAAAGCCGTCGACCTGCACGCGATGAATGGGGCGGGCATCGTCCATGGCTTCATTCCCGCCGCACAAATCGCCGCGCGGATCCTTGCAGCCGAGCGAAAACTCGCCGCCCGGGACCCAAACCATGCCGGCGGGCGCCGGTTCGGGCGCGGGCGATGTGTTTTCGACCGTGGGGGCGAAGACGTCGGTTTCCGCCGGCAATGCCGTGATGGACATTCCAGCCAGCAACAGGAGGCGGGACAATTGGCGATGGAGTCGGATCGACACGATCTGTGAACATAAGAGTCCGGCGCACGAAGCAAGCCCACCATCGCAAATGACGCTCGGTGCAATCCCCAACACCCCCGCCCTGACGGGCACCCTTCTCAAGCTCAAGAGGGGAGCGATCGCTTCGGGATTGGATCCCCTCTGGAGCCGGAACGATTCAATAGGTGGGCGTCGGTTTCCACACCGACGCCAGTTTCACACGCCCCGTGAGTCGTTGTCGGATGTGTCCTGTTGTTCACTGCTGCGAACCCGGGACCGGTCGCGCAGCCTGCGCTGCGGCTGGGAAATCGCCGACCACCAAAAGGTGGAACGCGCTGACCTCAGCGCGTTGCAGCGAAGCCGCTCCGAGCCAGCGCCTTGGGGTCAAGTCGCTCCACCTTCCATTGCATCGTTCCGGCTGGAAAGGGGTGGCGCGAAGCGACGGGGTGGGTCTGGCGGCATTCCCCGGCTGGCTGAGGCATGTTCCAAACGGCAGGGAGTAGCAGATCACATCTTCAACCGGACCGGGCCGCTCCCGGACCGACCCCACTTCACCGGACGGTTCGATCCGATCCGGCTTTCCTCCGACTGGAGAATGGCTTGATTGCCCGCCCTACCCCGCCGGTCCTTCCGCCATGCGCTACCTCAAGCTTGCTCTCGCTCTGAGCTTACTTTCTCCCGCCGTCATCGCGCAACCGATGAACGTGCTGTTCCTTTCCGTCGATGACCTCCGCGCCGAAATCGGCTGCTATGGCGTGCCGCGGGCGCTGACGCCCAACATCGACGCCTTTGCCGCCCGCGCCATGAAGTTCGACCGCGCTTACTGCCAGTATCCCCTTTGCAACCCCTCCCGGGCATCGCTCCTCACCGGGCGCTACCCCACGACGATCGAGCTCTACGGGAACCGCGACTGGTTCAATGCCTTCGATCCCACCCTCGTCAGCCTGCCGAAGTATTTCCGGCAACACGGCTACTTCACGGAGCGCCACGGCAAGATCTTTCACGGCGACACCATTGACGACGCCGCGGCGTGGGACGTGGGCGGCGTGCCCCACAATTTCAATGCGCCGCGCCCGGCCAGGTCCGTGGCCGACACCCCGATCACCGAGGAGCAGGAAGCCGCGCGGATCAAACGCATGGTCGAAGCCGATGTCCGGCAGGCACCGGGTTCGGACCGCTGGAAGGCGGTCGAGGACCCGGCCGAACTCGCCAGCTTGGGCGACACCGTGAACACGGAAAAGGCCATCGCCTTCCTCAAATCGCGCAAGCAAGGCGACAAGCCCTTTTTCCTGGGCTTCGGTCTCGGGAAGCCGCACAGCCCGCTCATCGCCCCGAAGGAATTCTTCGACAAATACGACCTGGCGAAAATCGAACTGCCGCCGGACTTCGCGGCGAAGCCGACCGTGCCGGAGGGATTCCCACGCGGTTCAATTCGTCCCATCAACGCCGACCTCTTCATCCGGCGCGAGGCCTCGCCGGCCGAGGCCAGGCAGATGATCCGCGCTTACCTCGCCTGTGTTTCCTACGTTGACGCCAATGTCGGTCGGGTGCTCGCGGCGCTGGATGAAGCCGGGCTGCGCGACAACACCATCGTCGTCTTTTGGAGCGACCACGGCTACCAACTGGGCGAAAAGGGCAAATGGTCAAAGGCCGGCTCCCTGTGGGAGCAAGGTGCCCGCGTGCCGTTGATCATTTTCGACCCGCGCGCCACGGCCAATGGCCATGCCTCGCCCCGCGTGGTCGAACTGCTGGACCTGTACCCGACGCTGGTGGCGCGGTGCAACCTGCCGGTGCCCGCCGGGCTCGAAGGTCGGGATCTCAGTCCTTTGCTGCAACAAGCAGACGCGTCCTGGGATCATCCCGCCTACACCGTCTGGAACGAGCGCAGCCGCGGCGTCAGCGGCGTCGTCGTCCGCACCGAGGAATGGCGTTATGCGGAATTCTTCGGCCCGGGCGCCGGCACCTTCCTCACGCGACCGGCGGACGACCCCGCCGAACTCAAGAATCTCGTCAACGACCCGCGTTACGCTGAGGTGGTGAGGAAGCTGTCCGCGCTCGCCCGCGCCCAGGTCGCCGGCAAGACCGAGCCCACGCCACCCAAGTGACGGGGGCGGCCTCGCACATCGCCGCGAGGACAATCCATGCGCACGCCGGAATTGATATGCCGCATTGAAACTATCAATTCACGGCGCGCGGGCCGGCAGGTGTACATTTCGGCTGCAAATCCCAGCCGTTATGAAAACCCGCACGCTCCTCGTCCTCGGCGCCGCCCTCCTCCTGGCGTCCGCCCGCGTCGCCGCCACCGACGTCCCGAACTCCACCGCCACGAAAATCGGGGTGTACGATTCCCGCCTCCTCGCGTACGCCCATTTCTGGTCCGAACCGGCTACCCGCGAGCGCAACGAGCTGATCGCCCAAGCCCGCGCGGCCAAAACCGCGGCAGACCCGGACCGATTTCACAAACTGGATGTGCAGCTCGTGGCGATGCAACGGCGCTCGCATCTCCAGGTGTTCAGCACGGCACCCGCCGATGAAGCGATGGCCGCGCTCCACGAAAGGCTGCCGGCGCTCCAGCGGGAACTCGGTGTGGGCCGGCTCGTGTCCAGGTGGGACGAACCCGCCTTGGCCACCGTGCCGGACGCCGACCGCATCGACGTGACCGACCGCTTGCTGCGGGAATTCCTCCCCCACCCCTCGGACTACCACCAAAAGGTCATCGCGAGCATGAAGGACGCCAAGCCGCTGCCTCTCGCCGAGGCCACCAAACTCGCCGACGAAGGCAAACTGTAGGCGACGCGATCACCGGCCGGCGGAAGGAAGATCCCGCCCCCACCCCAACTCCCGCCGGTCGAACACCCGATCGGCAAGCCATCCGCAATGCGCTGATGGCTTTCCCATCCGTTGCCTTTACTTCGTCCGGGGTTTCGAAATAACCTCCGGCCGCAAGGAGACGCATCGCGGGGTCGCCCGATGGATTGCGTCGAAACACGCCATCGAACCGTGAACACCGCACCGCATGAGAGTGACCACCGCGCCACGGGCGCGGTCGGCCCAGAGCGGGCCCGTTAGCTGCCATGGAGCGAAGGGGTGCTACTTGGGCAGGAAGCATGGTTGCAGGTGCCGTCGGCACGGCCTTGGTGCTGGCGATTGCGCTCGGATTGGAGCCGCGGATCGGACGCCTGCCCAGGTACGATTCGAACTTCATCATAATTTGTGCCGTATCGCCGAGGTTCGCGATGAGTCACGCCGTGGTGGCATTGCTGCTCGGGGCGCGGTTTCGCCGGCCATTCTGGTCCGCAATTGGGATGGCACTGCCTTACGCGCTCGTCGGCGCCGCCGAGGTCATGGGACTGCGCATCCCGAACCAGGCGGACGCGGCATTTGTCATGATTACGGTTTTCCCATTCTTCGCCGGGATGGCGGCGTTCGTGTCGGCGCAAGTCGGCCGGCGCTGGCGGGAGGCCGGTGCGGACGGAGCCGAGTTGACCGCCGTCGCCAGCCAGTTGCCCGGCCGCGGCGTGCAGGCGGCCTGGATGATCGCGAGCATGGTGACGGGAATCGGCATTGCGTGGATGTTTCGGGTGCAACTGGCCGGCAACGCCGTGGCGGTATCGGCCTGGCTTGGCTTGGGATGGCTGGCGCTGAGCCACGGCTGGGTTGGGGGCCCGGCGGAAAGCGCGTCGGAAGATCCGGCTTCGACAGAACCCGGCGACGATCCGCCGGGTACGAAGGCAAACTCCGGAATCGGACGGACCGTGGGCGGAGGCATCGTCGTGGGGCTCGGGGCCTGGCTCCTTGCCGTGGTCTTGCTAATAGCAACGGACGGCTTCGGCCTGTATGACCATTTGGGATTGGTGCCGGTGGTTTTCTCCCCGGCCATCCTGGCCGCGGGTTTAACGTGGATCTTCTATTGGCAGGGCGTGCGCCGAAGAAAATTCGCGCCCAACGCATTGCAGGTTGGGGGTATCGCCGGAACCGCGGTCGCCCTTGCCTGCAGCGGCCTGATGGTGTTTCCACTCCTGACCGTCAGGCGCACCAGCCAGGACAAGGCGGTGTTAAGCAATGCACGGCAGCTGTCGGCCGCGGCGGACCAGTATTATCTGGAAAACGGCGGGACGCGGGTCGCCTATTCGGAACTGGTGGGAGCAACCAACTACATCAAGGCCCTTAACACCGTCGCCGGCGAAAACTATCCCCAATACTATACCCAGGGCATGACCATCACCGTCACGGAGATCGCGGGAGCGCGGACCGTCACCTATGCGCCATGATCCTTCGGCTGAAGCTGCCACCCATGCCGCACAGGATCCGCGCAGTGTGTGTAGAAACCTGGTCTTGTTGCGCCCCGCGCCGAAACGCAGGTTTCCGGATTCCGTCTAGCCCGCATATTTCACAACCAGAGGGGTGAAACATGCGCCCTGTCGGGCCGACCTTGTCGGGGCGCGCCGCAACAAAGTCGCTCCGCCCGGAGGGCGGACGGACATTTTGCTGATTGGAGCGCCCCAGACTGTGAAATGTCCGGGCTAGGCCACTCGCGCCCAGAGGAGCTTGAGGTAGCGGCTTTCGAGGCAGTTGGAGTACACGGGGTGATCGACGCCGGGACCCGTGCGGTCGAAGATTTGCAGGCGCCGGTTCAGGCGGTGGACGCCCTTGATCACGCAGCCTTCGAAATCCTCGAGCGACACAAGGCCCGAGCAGGAGCAGGTGACGAACAGGCCGCCGGGTTTCACGAGGCTGGCGGCAATGGTGTTCAGGTCGGCGTATTTCCGCATCCCCTCGGCGGCGAAGGCCGGGTCGCGGGTCATCACGAATTTCGGCGGGTCGCACAGGACGGCGTCGAACTGCTCCCCGTTCTTCTGCATCTGCTTCGCGTAGGCGAAGGCGTCGGCGTGGACCCATTTCAGCTTGTTGGGGGAAACCTGGTTGAGGTTCGCGTTGCGCCGGCCCAGCGCGATAACCTTCTCGTCGAGGTCCACGGCCGTGATCTCGCTCGCGCCGCCGAGCGCGGCGTTGATGGAGAATCCGCCGGTGTAACTGCACAGGTCGAGCACGCGCGCACCCTTCACCAGCTCGCCGAAGCGCTTCCGGTTGTCGCGTTGGTCGCAGAAAAACCCCGTCTTGTGCCCCTCCGCGAAATCCACCTCGTATTTCACCCCATGTTCGCGGATGCGCACCTTGTCCGGGGCGGATGAAGTGATCTCCTTCATCATCGACGGCTTGATGCCTTCGAGACTGCCCAGGTCGTGGTCGACGTGGACCCGCACATGCTTCGTGCCGCAGAGTTCGTGCAGTAGCGGCAGCCACTTCGGCAGGCGCTGGAAGATCCCCAGCGAATACACATCGCAATAGAGCGTGTCGGCATAACGGTCGATCGTGAGCCCGCTGACGCCGTCGCCGTCGGAATTGATCACGCGCCAGGCGTCGGTCACGGCATCGAGTTTGAACATGTCGCGACGGAGCGCGACGGCCCGGCGGATCGCCGTCTCGAAATATTCCTCCCCCAGCGGCTGGTCGGTGTGGGTCACCACCCGCAGTGGCATCTTGGCGCGGGGATTGAACAGCCCGATGCCGACCCGGTGGCCGAACTTGTCGTAAACGCTGACCAAATCGCCTGGTTTCGCGTCACGCGACACCTCGCCGAGCATGCGCGGAAAGATGGCGGGCTGGAACGAAACAAATTTCAATTGCGCCCACGGCCGCTGCCATTGGGACGGAGGGACGGGGTCGCCTTTTTCGGGTCGGATCGGGTCGATCGGGACCTTCTCCGCGACGTCGGATTCCTGGGACATGGCGTCACGCAAAACCGCAATGGTGTGCAGGGCGACTCTATTAAATCGCTTGAGCTGGCTCGGTCGGGAAATAGAAAGCCACCGTGCCCTCTCCGGAACCAAGGCCCGGCCTTCGCCCCCGCAGGGCGATTGCCGATGGCCCGCTGGCCGGACGCGTGAAAGGCCGGGGTCCTGTGCTCGCCGCGCTCGCCAAAGCCGGGATCGCAACCACGAACGCGCTGCGGGAGGCCGACCTCACGGTATTGGCCCGCCGCACCAAGCTGTCCGCCGACACCCTGGCCGCCGTTCATTTGCAGGCGGAAATTCCCGGACTCGACGCCGCCGCGGCCAAGGCACTGGTGGCGACGGGCGGTATCCGCTCGCGGGACGCTCTCGCCACCGCGACTGTCGAATCGCTGGTGCGCCAGCTGCAGGGCACCGTTCCCGATCCGCGTCAGGCCGCCCGGTGGGTGGCCGTCGCCCGGGGTGGTAATCCCACGTCGACCGGGCCCAGACCCAGCCCGGCGGCCGTGGGGCGGGCAACCGCTTCCCTCATCAAGGCGGTCCGGTCCAGCAATCCCCAGGTGACCATTGTCAATCCCGCAAGCGTGCTCGACCCGGTCTACCAAGGCGAGGCCCTTGCCCGGATGCGGGGTTTGATGTCCGAGGCCGGTATCGAGAACCTGGCGGCCTTGGGCACCTATTCGGTCGACACCACGCGCGTGATTCACCCCGGTTATCATGTGGCGCGTCCGTCCGCTGGCCCGGCGCTGTCCGCCACGGCAGCCCGCAAACTCGAATCCGCCCTCATCCGCCGCGGCCGGGCACGATTCAAGCGTGTTGAAGTGCAGCCGGACGCCCTGTGGTTCGTCCTCAACCCGGTCACCGAAGCGGTCATCATCGGCTCGGCTCTCAGTTTTGCGGAAAATGGCGAGTTGGTCCTCGCCCGGGAGGTGACCTCGCTGGTGATCATCGCCGACACGCTCAATGCGAACTTTGTCCGACGCATTCGGTATGAGGATTCGGACCTCGCGCCGGAACCGCGGAGCGCGGTCAACCCGAGCCGGCAGCCCGTGGGGCAACCCGACAACAACCCGGCGATGTTCGCTCCCGATGAGGATGACAACGGCGCCGATGGAGGCGACGGCGGGGACGGCGATCCCGGCTTCGCCGGCACGCCGGGCGACAGCATCGGTCCCGCGCCGTCGATCACCCTCTACGTCAGACGGACTCCCTTCGGCCTTCCGGACATGGATCTCACTGGGCGACCCGGGGGCGCGGGCGGGCCGGGACAGCACGGCGGCCACGGCGGCGGTGGGGCGGCCGGCAGCCCGGGCAAGACCGTCGTGCTCGTCTGCACGCGCTCCGTCGGCACTGGCGGCTATGGCGGCAATGGCGGAGACGGCGGGGCGGGCGGGAGTGGCGGCCAGGGCGGCACCGGCGGATCGGTGACGGTCTGCACGCTCGAGGACAACCTGCCCGCACTCGCCCGCGGGGGCGAATTGAAACTGTCGGGCGGTCCGGGCGGTGCGGGTGGCGACCGCGGCCTTGGCGGCAGCGGCGGCGCGGGCGGCCAGCCCGGCGAACCCCGCGGAGTCTGCAGCGCAAAACCCAGCCGCGTCGGCCGCCTCGGCAGCGCCGGCGCGTCCGGCGCGCGCGGGGCTCCCGGCCCGCAGGGTGCCACCGGTATATTTGCCACGCCGGTCGCCATCGCGGAAGCGGACTGGGACGCCGCCTTCAACCTGTTGTGGATCGTCCGCCTCGACCCGCCGGAGGTCGCGCCTGGCGAAACCGTCCGCCTGGTCGCGCTCAATCTGACCGCCGACACCCAGATACTATACGGTGCTTCAACCCTGGCCGGCCCGAACGTGGAGGAGCCCAACCTCGCCGCCGGCACCATCGATTTTAACGCTCCCGGCGGCGCGGGTCTGATACCGATCCAGCTCCGTGCACCCGACGGCAACGGTGGCTACATGTTCAGCCAGAAAATCAACCTGCGCATCCTGCCACGCCTCGATGCCATCACGCCCGCTCAAGTCGTCCCCGGGGTGCGGCTCGCGTTGGACATGGCGGGCGTGCAGCCGGAGGCGGTGCTGCTGTTGGCAGGCCGGCGTCTGGCCATCGAGGGTGAAAGCGTCGACCTGCCCTCGCGGGAGGAGAACGACATTCCTGATGGCACGCACAATGCGATGATCGTCAATCCCGATGGGCAGACCTCCAGCCCCATGCGAATCGATTTCCGCTGCAATGTGTCCGTCCGGATCAAGGCCTGGCGCGTGCTGTCCGAAGAAAACGGCGTCCGCGGCACGGATCGGACCGACGATGACATCCGCGAATTGCTCGAGGGGCACCGCAACGTCAATACGATCTGGTTGCCGCAGGGCATCCACCTCCGCCTCGATCCGATAATCGGCGCCGTGAGCGTGTCAGACGAAGTGGCAAGGAACTTTCCCACCGACGATGATACGAGCGATGACCTGGACGAGGAGTCCGACGCCATTGCCGAACTGCTCGGCGCCAATGGCGACGGCACGTTTGCCACGTTCGATCCGGGCGCGGTGAATGTCTATTTCGTCAACCGGCTGCCGGGCAGCGTTCTCGCCTTCGGCAGCGCATCGGGTCTCGTCGTGCAGGAGGACCAAACCCGCCATTTTCCGCGTTGGATCGACGCCGCGATTCTCGCGCACGAGCTTGGTCACGTCTTCGGCCTGGAACATGTTCCCGATAACCAGGCGAGGAATCTCATGTTGGCAGACTATGGTCGCAATGGCACCGAGCTGACGCCGGATCAGGCGCGGACGGCCTTTCGCAACGCCTTCGCGTGGCACGATCCGGCATGACGCGGCAGCGTCCGGGGACCGGCTCCCGGCGTCAGGCCGTAAATTTCTGAATCCAAACGCCCGGCTGGTGACACTCACCCTTGCACCCTCAACCCATCGCCTTTGCTTCCACCCTTGTTCCCATGAAAAACCTGATTGTCCCCACGCTTTCCGTCATGTTCAGCACAGCCGGCGTCGCCGTGGGCTGCCACGCGTACGGCATGCCAGATCATGATGTCGCCATTGCCACCTGGGTGGCCGGAAGCGTCGCCTCGATCACCGCCACCGCGGCCATGCTCCTGGCGCGCGCGCGTCAACGCACGTCGACCCGCACCGAGGGCGCGTCCAGCCGATGAACTCTTCCCCACCCGTTTCCATGTCTTCCTTCGCTTCCCCGCTCCTCGCCGAAATCAGCGGCGGCCATTGGATCGCCATCGCCGGCATTCTCGGCGGCCTGACGTTCACCATTCTCCTCATCTACTTTGGCCTCAAGTTCGTCCAGCGCCGCCAGGAGCTCTGGCACGAAACCGCCCGGCTCGCCCTGGAGAAGGGTCAGCCGCTGCCCCCGCTGCCGCGGGACATGCAGCACGAGAAGCACCCGGACGAGCACAGCGATTTCCGCACCGGCCTGATCATGATCGCCACCGGCACCGGGCTTTACCTCTTCTTCTACTACTTCATGGGGACGCGACTGGCGTTTGTCGGCGCCATCCCGGGATTGATCGGGGTCGCCCTCCTGCTTTTCGCCATCTTCAATGCCCTTTTCGGCTGCAAGAAATCCCCGTCCGCCGACCGTCCGCCCCAGTCGTGACCGATGCCGAGCTGATCGCCCGCGCGGTCGCCTCCGACGATCCCGCTGCATTCGGCGAACTGGTGCGACGCCACCAATCCGCCGTGCGCCATTTCCTCCGGCACCTCACCCGCGGCGATGCCGCGCTCGCGGACGATCTCGCCCAGGAGACCTTCGTCCAGGCCTGGCGGAGCCTTGCCCGCTTCGAAGGCCGCGCGAGCTTCCCCACCTGGCTGCTCGGCATTGCCCACAACCACTGGCGCAACGCCCGCCGCCAGCAGCGCGCGGTATCGGTCGAGCCGGAGCACCTGGCCGCGCTCGAGCCCGAACCCTCGTCCGTCCCGCTCAGCGACCTGCGCCACGACCTCGGCCGCGCGCTCGGCACGCTGGCGGCCGAGGAGCAAACCGCCCTCCACCTTTGCTACCAGCAGGGACTTTCGCACAGTGAAATTGCCCACGTGCTGCAGTGGCCCGTCGGCACCGTCAAAACCCACCTCAACCGCGGCAAGGACAAGCTCCGCCCGCTCCTCGCATCATGGAACCCAGCGACTTGAAGCCCACCCCGACCGACGACGCGCAACTCGAGGCCTGGCTGCGCACCAATTCCATCCTGCCGCCGCTGGCTGACGATGGGTTTTCCCGCCGCGTGCTGGCCGCCCTGCCTCCTCCCGCCCGGCGCCGCGCCCCGGGCCGCGCGCTGGCCTGCATTTTGGGGGCCGTGACTGGCGCCATGGTCGCCGCGCTCCAATACGCGCAAGGAGACGGCCTGCCGGCTATCGACGCTACCTCTTTCGCTTCCCTCGACCTGTTGATCCGCCCCGAAGTCGGCATGGCGCTGGGCGTCACCTGCGGCGCATTGGCCTACGTTTTCTGGCAGGACTTGCGGCGGTTCGTGCCATTGTAAGAGGCGGGCTCTCGACTGGCAGGGTCGACGGTTACGACGAACTCGCACACTAGATCGGACCGAGCGATGTCCGACCTGCATGGATCAATGGACCATGTTCACGCCCGGACCGAACGGCCGAGCAGGAAATACAGGATCGAGCCGAGGATCGGGACGAGGATGATGACAATCGCCCACACAACCTTGTTGGGATTGTTGCTTTGCAGGCAATCGACCAAGGCCGCGAGCCAGAGCACGAACCAGACAATGGAGATCAGGTAGTTCAGGTTCATGGTACATACGATGCCCGCGACCGCGAATTCCCGCCATGGGGAAACTACCTGCTCGTGTTCAGTCCAAACTGAATTCGTCTTCCCTTTCGCTTCTGTCGAGTACCGTGAGAAGTTCGGTTTCTACCCAAATACGTCGGGAATACTTACGGTACAACCGCGACGCCGTCCCGGCCTCCCCGTGCTTGGTGCCCCTAGGCCTTTGGCTCTTATTTTCTTACACGACTCAGATCGGCAACATTGTCCGTGGCACAATCATTGCTGAGTCGGCACCGCCCATTCCGTTACGCACACCCTCCTCCCCCATGAAAACCCACTCCAGATTGTTCCCCGCGGCCATCGCCCTGCTCCTGGCGGTACTGCCCCAGATCGGATTCGCTTCCCTGATCCAAATCACCGGCACCTCCGCTTCCGCGGGCCAACTCGGTTGGTTTGTGGTCGATGATGCGGTGCTCGCCGGGGATACCTCCTTGGTGGCATCGCAATTCTACGATTTTAGTTTTTCCGATCCCACCAGTTCGATCGTGGTCAACACCAGCAACGTCCTGACCGATACCGGCTTCACCTATTTTGGTTTCATCAGCGGAGTATGGACCGTGGTCGGCGGTGGTGGTGACTCACTTACGACCGTCGGCGGGGACGCCGTGTGGATTGCTGGCACGAGCTACGCGGAGTTCAACATCGGAGGCGGACACTTCTATGACGTGCACTGGTCGACCACGTCGTATGTCGCCGCGCCCGATACCGGCAGCGTTGCCGGCCTCTTCGGATTGGCGTGCCTGGGCGCGTTTGCCCTCCGGCGGCGCCTCGCGGCATAGTCCGCACCGACCTTCCAGACCTCGAGTCACCCCAAGCCGGGGTGACTCTTTTTTTCCCCCTCGCCATCCTTGGCCCGGCGTTCCGATCCGCAACGGCCGGCTTGCCGTTCAGGTAATGACGTGACCGGTCAATGAGGCGGAACGGTCTGACCTCAGCCGGGATCATGCAGTTGGTGGGCGTCGGTTTCCACACCGACGCCAGGTTCGCACGCCTCGTGAGTCCTTGTCGTCGATATGGAAATCGACGACCACCTTTCGGTCGGTTCGCTACCGAGCGAAACGGCGCTTCAA
>DASZPS010000217.1:0-3088 GCA_035549955.1 Lacunisphaera sp.
CGATGAAGTCGCCCTTCAACTTGTTCCAGGCGAACTGGTGCTGGTCGGAGGTCGCCCACATGTTGATCCCGCCGGCGCTCATGCGGTAATGCTGGAGGCTGGCATCGTAGGTCGTGGCGCCGGCGATCGCCGGCGCGCCGACGTCAGCGGCGTCGGCAAACTGCCCGACCGGAGCGGCGGACAGGTTGAGGGTAAGGACGGACAAACCGGCCAGCAGGCCGGCCAAGCGGGGTAGATTCATGGCAGGGGTGTGGAAGGATAAACAAGGAGCCAAGAGCTAACCCAGCGCCGGCGTTTTCGCCAATGCTAAGGCGGCAAATCCAGTCGATTAATCGACTGCCCCCCACCCCGCCAAATTCAATGGGCGCAACGGAAACGCCGGGTCAACGCCAGACCGGCCACGCCAAGCCCGAGCAAAATCCCGGTGGCGCCAGCATCCGGGACACCGGCCACGGGCGAACCGTCGAAGCGGAAAACATGCTCCCAGTCGTAACCATTGACATAGCTCGCCGCGTCGCCTGTCCCGTCTCCGATCCAACCCGGATAGGGACTCGCGGCCTGACCCGCACCGAGATTGTCGCCCGGGACCGACCAGTGCAGATCGGGTTGGCCGGGCGCGACGTTCAAGCCCACCCAGTAGTTGCCCGCCGCCAACTCCCATGCGGGCAGGTCGACCTTGAAATCATAGAGGTCGAAGCCATAGAGCGACTCCGTGAAGACCGGCGCGCCCGCCGGGGCGAACGTCCCGCGCACCACTTCGCCGCCCACCGTTCCCCCGTTGTCGGCATAAATCGCCAGGTTGACCGCGGTCACGGCGAGCGTGCTGTTGTTCGTGTAGGCGTTGAACGTGAACGAACCCAACGTCGAGGCGGCGGCCAGGACAAAATCCTGGGCCACATAAACGCCATCGTTCGCAAACACGTTGGAGCCGCCCGCCGAGGCATCGGTGGCGTTGACAAAGAGCGGCGTGGCGCGGGCGGAGCCGGCGGAGAGGCCAGCCAGGACCAGGAGAGCCGGGGCGATGGGATGAAGAGCAAATTTCATGAGGGGAAGGTCACCGAGGGTGGAATCAATGGGCGGGCGCCGGGAGAAGCTGCTCGAGTTTTTCCAACCGTTCCTTGAGCGCGGCCTGTTCCCGCAGTTGCGCGCGCAGGGTCTCGTTCTGGCTCGTCAGGTCGGCAGTACGCCTTTCGAGCGCTTGCACCGCGGCCAGGAGGATGCCGGCGAAATCTCCGGAATTGATCGAAGTGTCGGTGCCGACATCGCCGACCGCGTCATGGCCAAACGCCGCGTGGAAATCCTGGGCCATCGGGCCGTAGTGCCGGTTGAGCTTCGGATCATGGCCGATGTAGTTCCAGCTGGTCACGGGCACCCGCGTGACCCTTTGCAGGATGTCCTCGAGGTCCAGCGCCCGGAAATCCTCCTTCGCGTTCCGGTCGGACGTGAAGGTGTAAGCCACCTGGCCCTCGATGACGGTGACCGCGGGGTTGCCGAGGCGGATCTTGTTGCTGGCGTTGACGGTGGCGCCAAAGCCGATCGCGGTGGCATTGGTGAGGTCGCCGGAACTGACATCCGCAAAGGAACCGATGGCCGTGTTGTTGCCGCCGGTCGTATTGGTATCAAGGGCGTTTCGACCGACGGCGGTGTTGGAGGAGCCGGTCGTGTTGTTCCGCAGCGAGCTGACCCCGGTCGCGGTGTTGCTGCCGCCGGTCGTGCTGTTCAGGAGCGAGTCGAGACCGGTGGCGGTGTTGGAAATTCCGGTGGTGTTGTCGTTAAGCGCGCGCACCCCGAGGGCGGTATTGCTGGAACCGGACGTGTTGCTGAAAAGCGCATCGGTGCCGGTGGCGGTGTTGGCGGACCCGCCAACATTGCCCCTGAGCGCGCTACTGCCCATGGCGGTGTTATCGTCGCCGGTGGAATTAAAGGGAAGCGCGCCCGAGCCCACGGCGGTGTTATCGTCGCCGGTGGTGTTGCTTTGGAGCGCACCGATTCCCACCGCCGTGTTGCTCCCGCCGCTTGTGTTTCCCGCGAGCGCAAAGGCGCCGGTGGCCGTGTTGCCGAAGCCGGTGGTGTTGCTGGAAAGCGCATCTCTGCCGCTAGCGGTGTTGTTGGAGCCGCTCGTGTTGTCCTGGAGCGCATTGAGGCCGCTGGCGGTATTGCTGCCGCCAGTCGTGTTGTGTTGGAGCGCATTGACACCGTGGGCGGAGTTTCCGAACCCAGTCACCGAGAAATTGCCCGCGTTTTCGCCGACAAAGGTGTTGCTGGAGCCGAAATTGTGGATGAAGGGCGTGCCGTCCTTGAAGATATTGCCCACACTCGCCGAAGTGGAGTCATGCAGCGTGATATTGCCGGTCGGGGCATCAGGTCCCGGAATGCCCTGTGGCCCTTGGGGGCCCGTGGCGCCGGTCGCTCCGACCGGGCCCTGCGGACCAATGGGGCCGGGAACGCCTTGCGGGCCGGTCGCACCGGCGACCCCGGCGGGGCCCGGTACACCTTGCGGGCCTTGGGGACCAATCGCGCCAGTCAATCCTTGAAGCCCTTGCGGTCCCTGCGGGCCGGGGGCACCCGCAGGACCAACCGGGCCGGTGGGACCGGCGGGTCCGATTGCACCGGGAACGCCTTGAGGACCAGCCGCACCGGTGGCACCGATCGGGCCCGTCGCGCCCGGCAAACCCTGGCTTCCTTGCGGCCCCGGGGGCCCGCTAGGGCCGGGAGGTCCAACCGGTCCAGGAGTGCCGGCAGGGCCGCTGGGGCCTGCGGGTCCTGTGGCACCGGCGACGCCTGAGGGCCCAACCGGGCCGGCCGGACCCGTCGTCCCTTGCGCCACAAAGAGCGCCCAGTGCACCGGATCCGCGTCGGGATTGGCCGTCGCCACGAAATCCTGCGTGGCGACATAAGAGCTGCCCGCGTAGGTGACGACATCGTTGGTGAGATAGGCCACCCCCGACTGAAAGGCGTTGCGAAACAGGAAACCGGCCCCGTCGGCGCCGGCCGCACCCGTGGCGCCCACGGCCCCGAGGGTCAGGTCCACGGAAAAATTCTGCGCAGCGGCCGTGCCGGCCGAGACCTTGAGCACGTAGCCGCCAGG
>DASZPS010000218.1:0-34672 GCA_035549955.1 Lacunisphaera sp.
GTCGAACGGGTTCACCCTCGTCGAGGTGATGATGGCTTCGGTCATCCTGGTGGTCGGCCTCATTGGGACGATCCAGATCGTCACGGTCGGCTCGGAGATGATGGCCACCGCGCGCCGCCAGACGATCGCCGCGCAAATCCTGGAACACGAAATCGGCAAGTTGCGGCTGGAGAGCTGGGCCACGATCAGCGCGCTGACCGACTCGGCCGCCGCCACCTACACCAGCGACCAAGCCTCGCTCAACACCGCCATCGCGGGCTCGGGCGTTTCCTTCACCCTCGAGCGCGACGTCACCCAGGTCACCACCGACCTCTACGAAGTCGCGTTCACTGTCACTTGGACCAAGGGCGGCACCACCACCGCGGCGAACTCGGTCAATGGCAGCTGGCTGAACAAGCTTTCCTACTCCGGCTCCGCCTCCATCGCGCGAACTTACACGCGAAAAAGTGCGGCGTACTTCGGCAAGTACGGCCTGAACCTCAAGCTGTAGCGCGTGAGCACGACCTCCAACCGCAGGAGCGGCCTTATGCCGCGATGGCATCACTCCCGGGTGGAACGTGCCGACTCCAGCGTGCATCGAGCCAACGCGTTGGGGTCAACGCGTTCCACCTGCCCGCCCGATCAGCCCGCCCGGTCTGTCAACTGCGCCCTTGTCGAAGGTGGAAACCCGTCGAAGAGCCCTGCCCTGAGCCTGTGGAACGGGCCTGCCCTGAGCAAGCGTAGCGCGTCGAAGGGGTTCACCCTCGTCGAGCTCCTGATCGGCGCCTCGTTGTCGGCGGCCATCCTCGCGGCCGTGCTTTCCAGTTACATCTTCCTCGCCCGGAACTTCGCCCGCATCACCAACCAGCAAACCCTGGAGAGCGAGAGCCGCCGCACCCTCGCCACCTTTGCCAAGGACGTCGAAGCGGCTTCGGGCATCTCCGGCACGCCCAGCAACAGCGCTGTTACCTTCATCCTGCCCACCACGACCGGCGCGACCACCACCGTGGCGTACGCCTACGACAGCACCGCCGGCACCTTCACCCGCACGCCTTCCGGCGGCTCCGCGCTGGTCCTGCTGCGCAACATCACCGACAACAATGCCAGCACGACGGCCGACCTGTATATCCGGTACTATGACGGCACGACGGAAAACCATCCCTTCGACAACGGCTCGTCGCCGTACACGACCATCACGACGTACGCCACCAGCATCCGCCAGGTGAGCCTCCAGTTCAGCACGCAACTGGGTGTGAGTGCGAGCGGCACGCGAACCGCGGTCTACCAGGCCGGCACCGGACGCCTGCTCATCCGCAACGGCACCCTGCTGCAATGAACCGGTTCGAACCACGCATGGACACCCACCAACCGGAAAACGATCAGCGTGGACGGGGTTCGCCCGGTCCAGGCCCGTCGTGTCCGTTGGTGTCCCGTCGGGGTTCAAAAAAGCATGGCGCGCAGCGCGCCGCCACGACCCTCATCGCCCTCTGCTTCGTCATGATCATGGGCTACACGCTGGTCAGCTTCCTCGCGCTCTGTTCCCGCGCGATGAACATGAGCAACCGGACGTTCCACACGAACCTGAGCGGCCAGCTCGCCGAGATGGGCATCGACGAGGCGCTGCGCGCGTTCAACAAGAACGACTGGAGCGGGTGGACGAGCGGCACGGCGCCCAATACCACGACCGTGACCTGGGACACCGCAACCTACGCCTCGAACAAGCGGGCGGTGGCCACCATCACCTTTCCCGCCAACAAATTTGGCCAGGGCGTCACCGCGAGCGTGAAGATCCGCATCGACAACTATGATGCCGCCCAGCTGAACGCGACGTGGAGCAGTTCGGCGAACTATCTGCCCGACAACCTCGTGGGCTATTCCGATGGGAACTGGTATCGCTGCATCGCGGACAATTCCAACAAGATCCCCGCGACCAACACCTCCGCCACCGCCTACTGGGTACAGGAGAATTGCCTGGTTTCCGCCGCGCTGACGTGGACGAGCGGCACCAGCTACCTGAGCGGCAACATGGTGCTCCGGAGTGGGAACTGGTATCGCTGCAAAGCCGCCCACACTTCAAGTTCATCCACCGAACCATCTGTCGGCGGGAGCTGGGGGACCTACTGGGTGGCCACTCCGTATGTTTCCTCGGACGCTGACCTGCACTACACCAACAACTCCATCGTCCGGTACTATGTGACCACGTATGGGAATGACTATTGGTTTCGCTACAACAGCGGCTGGGATCAAATAACTTCTGGTGGATGGACGCTCACATGGCATTGGGCACAATCCACCAACTACGCGGTAGGGGCCATAATTTCGCACAATAACATTTGGTACCGCTGCAAGACGGCTCATAACAGTGGTACGGGTGGCTTCAGCACGACGAATTGGGACTCGGCCTCGACCTTGGCCACCACGGCCGCAGCAGCCTGGAACTGGAGTTCCACGGAAAACTACAATCTTAACGATGTCGTTTATCGCAGCAGCGCCTGGTATCGCTGCATCAAGGCGAACATAAATCAGGCGCCACCCAACGCCACCTACTGGTCCACCTCCCCGCGCTTATCCCAAGCGTGGGAAGCTGGCCGGCAATACAACCAATATGATGTGGTGAGGTACAACGGCGTCTGGTATCTCAGCCTGCAGAACAGCAACGTCGCGCAAAATCCAGCCACCGCCACCAGCTATTGGATCGGGGCGAATACCGGCACGGCCAGTTACCAATGGGAGGCGGCCACCGCCTATTCGGTCGGCGACTACAAATGCTACGGCGGCGTATGGTACAAATGCCTCGTCGCCACGACTGCCAACGCCAACCAGACGCCCAACAATACGACCTACTGGACCGCCGCGTGGGCCCAGGGCTCGGGCGCGACGACCGGCGCGCCTGTGATCTACGCCGAGGGCACCATCGCGATCGCTGGCAACCCACCGGTCCGGACGCAGCTGCGCGCCACCATTTCCCCGGCCTCCCTCTTCCCCAACGCGGTCGGCGCCACTTCCACCATCTTCGCGACCAGCGGCGGGACCGTCGACAGCTACGATTCCGTCACCGATCCCTCCGCCTCTTCCCCCGGGTACTCCGCGGTGGTGGCGGCCGGCAACACCGCCTCGACCGCGGTGCTGGTTTCGGGCGCCGTCACGGTCAACGGCTACGTCGCCGCCCCGTCCAGCTCCTCGTCGCCCTACGCGCCGCTCTTCAGCTATGGCACCTCCACCGTGGTCAAGGGCACGTCGACCACCCCCGCGCCCAAGGTCGACGTCTCGCGCCTCAGCCGCAGCCCGTTCATTCCCCAGTTCGATCCCCTGCCGTCGGGCGGGTTGACCGCCGCGTTTGCAGCCAACAATTTTCCCAAGGGCACCGCGTTGACGGCGGCCACGACCGTCAATATCGGGACGCCGGGCGCCACCACGCCATCACGCTACTATTACAACGCCGACCTGATCATGGGTGGCGGTTCCTCCGTCATCCAAACCCTCAACATCAACGGGCCGGTGATCCTCTATATCAATGGCGATCTCCACATGACCGGCTCGCCCAACGGCATCATCAACATCAACTCGACGGGCTCCGCCGAAATCCATGTCGCCGGGGCGCTCGAGATCGATTCCGGCAGCGACGGCATCAGGAGCTACACCTTGGATCCCAAGACGTGCATCCTGATCTGCGACACGGCGACCAGCGCGAGCCAGTCCTACAACGAGGGCGCCAATCCATTCTACGGCGTCATCTACATGCCCAACACGACGGCGACGTACGGGATGTTCTTCAACAACGGCGACACCAACTCCACCACGGTCTACGGCGCGGTTTCCGCCAAAAAGGTCGCCTACCAGAACAACATGAATGTCCACTACGACACCTCCCTCCGATACGCGACGTTCGGCGGCGTGGACCAGCCCTACACCGTCGACCAATGGCGCGAACTGGCCGGCACGGAACTGGCGACGATGCCCTGACGGCGCGACGCTGCCGTCCGACCAAAAGACCGCAGGACCAAAGACCAATAGACTCAAATCCATGCGAACCGACGACATCTCAAGTCGCACACCGCAGACCCGTTATCACCGGTCTCTGGTCTTTTGGTCTCTCGTCTCCGGTCGTCTTCCGCCCGCTCCCTTGACGCCAGCATAAGTTCCTGAATACTAGCTGCCTCTAATTCACCCGTGCTTTTCTCGAACCGCAATTCCCGGCAAAGCCTGCTGATAGAGCTCAATCCCTATCAGATCCTGGCGGCCGGCATCGACCGGTCCGACGCCACCTCGGCCCGGATCACCTGCGCGGCGGAGTTCGAGGCGTACGACGAGGCGGGCCTGCGCTCCTGGCTCGCGGAAAATTTCGAGCGCCAGAACGCCTGGGTCCCCGCCATCGCCAGTTTCTCCCCCCCGGAGGCCCTGATCCAGCGCGAGGCCATCCTGCCGCGCAAACTCGCCGAACCGACCTACCTCCCCGACCTCATTCGCGACCAGTACAAGATCGAGAATCCCGCGGCCTGGAAACTGCAGCCCCTCAGCCCGCTCGAGGGCGAGGAAGTCATTCCCGAAGGCACGCAGCGCCCCGTGCTCGTCTGCGGCGTTTCGCACACCGACGTCCACCTCACCCAGCAGCGCCTGCTCGACCAGCGGCTGCTGCCCTACCGCCTCGAGATGGGCATCCTGCCGCTGCTCGGCACCATTTCGCGGTACCAGGAGAAGCTCAACGAAAAGCGCGCCGTGGTCGTCGTCGTCATCGAACAGGAGCACACCGTCGCCTACATCATCGGCAAGGAGGGCGTCCACACGCCCGCGCCGGTCCGCCACGGTTTTGCCTCCATCGTCCAGGCCGCGCGCCGCGAGTTCAACCTCACCCACGCGGGCGAGGTCCGCGACCGGCTGCACAACGGCGACGACGAACTCCTCCTCCGCGGTTCCAAGTTCGTCCGCGCCATCGGCCGCGACCTCAAGCCGCTCGTGGATTCCTACGAGATGACCACCGGCCAGCCGGTCGGCGAAATCTACTGCGCCTACCTGCCGCCCGCCCTCTCCTGGATCGCCGAACCCCTGGCCCATGTCATCGGCCGCACGCCGCTGGTGATGGACGCCCAGGCGTGGCAGGCCTCCGTCAATCTCACGACCGACGAAGGCATCGCTCCCCTGGGCCAGCACTGGCTCGGGGCCCTCAGCCTGCTGGCCGACACGCCCCTCGACATCGCCGAAAAGGGCCGCAAGGCGGACGCCACCTACCAGGGGCCCTGGCGCGTCGATTGCCGCATCTCCACCGCCCTGCCCAGCAGCGACCTCGTCCGGCGGCGCTTTGTCACCAACGTCCTCTCCGTCACCCTCGCCGCCGCCGCCGCCCTCGTCGCGGGCGTGCTTTATTATGACGGCCAGACGCGGGAGGCCGACACCGCGCTGTGGACCCAGCGCATCGCGGACAACAAGAAGCAGGAGGACGAGCTCAACGCCGCCACGCGCAAGCTCAACCTCAACTCCGACCGGATCGACGTCGCGTACCGGCTGATGGCCGCGCCCTACCGCGTTTCCGAACTCGTCATGGCGCTGGGCGCCAGCCGCCCGGCCAGCATGCAGATCAGCAACATCGATTCGCTTGAAACCGGCCTGGTGGTGCACGGCATCCTGCATGAATCCTCCGACAAGGCCCGCAACACCCTCAATGCCTACCGCGAGGAGCTGCTGCACGATCCGCTCATCGGTCCCCGCTTCGCCAGCATTGCCCTCACCTCCTTCAGCCGCATGGAGTCGACCGAGCGGTTTGAATTCGAGCTGACCTTCAAGCTCAGACCCGCCGACCAGCCATGAGCGACCTGCTGCGACAATTCCTCGCCGCGGCGCGGCGCTACCCGGTGGCCGTCGTCAGCCTCATCCTCTTCGTGTTGCTGGGGGTCGGCGATTATCTCCTGTGGAAACGGCGCGGGGAATTGGGCGACGCCTACGAGCAGACCCGCCAGAAAGGCGAGGCCATGCTGCTTTCGCTCAACAGCCACGCGCGCATCGTGGCGCAGGCGGCCACGCTCGACGAGGCCCTCGCCTACATCAACAAGAACCTGATCACCGAGTCGGACCTCGCGGGCAACATGGACTATTTCTACCAGATCGAGAAGGCGACCAAGACCCGGCTCACCAATCTCGCGCAATTGAGCTCCCAGCCGTCGACCGAGGAGGAGGCCTACCGCGCCATCCCCTTCAACCTCCGGCTCAGCGGGACCTACCCGCAGGTCCTCGCCTTTCTCCACCAATTGGAAACCGGCCCGCGCCTGCTGCGGGTGAAAAACTATCGCTTCGCCCAAAGCGACGCCGCGGCCATCGACGGCCTCTCGCTCGACCTCACGGTCGAAATGCTCGGACACCCATGAAGCCGCGCCACCTCCTCCTGTTCCTCTGTCTGCTGGCCTCCGTACCCTGCCTGCGGGCGGCGTCCGCGCCGGACCGTTTCGAGCGCACCAAGGCCCGCGTCGACGCCCTGCTCAACCACCGCCTCAAGCCGCCGCCGTTGCCGGAAAAACCCGCCAATCCCTTCGTGTTCACCGGCACCAGCGCCCTGTTCGCGGTGAACGGCGCCCCGCCGAACACCCCCACCACCTCCGGCCCGGTCGTCCCGGCCCAACCCGTCGTGCCCGATCCCATCCCCAACGTGGCGATGACCGACGACCAGATCCTGGCCTTCTGCGTGGCCCGGCTCCGCATCGGCGGATTGGTGCAGCGCGGCGAACGCTCCCACCTGCTGATAAATTCGTCCACCTACAAGGAGGGCGACCTGATCCCCGTGCGCGCCAGCAGCGAAGTGGTCTATTACGTCAAGGTGATCCGCATCGCGACCAACGAAGTGGTCTTCGGCTACAACGACGCCTTTTATTCGCTGCCGCTCAAGACCTGAGCGGCCGGGATCCTGGTAGGGGCGCAGTCTTGCTGCGCCCATTCCGCGCGCAGCGCGGAATCCCCGTCACGTGCACCGACCAGAAAATCCCGCCGCGCCGGGATGGGACGCAGCTTTCGACCGGCTCAAGGCCTGAGCTGAACGCATGCAGTTGAATCCCACTTTTCAGAGCAAAAGACGAGCACACCAAAAGGTGGAGCGCGTTGCTCCCCAACGCGCTGAGGATGTCCGCTGCGTGCAAAGCGCCCTGGGGAGCAGGTCGCTCCACCTTGGACCGGTCCTACCCGGATGGATTCCTTTCATCAAATGCAGGGTCGGACCTTGCCCGTTCGACGGGCTCAGGGCCCCGAGCCTGTCGAGGGGGTCCGACCTCAAGCGCGAGGTCGGCGCAAGCGCCGACCCTACATTGAGACGTCCAGGCTTCGATTGTAGCCGGGGTCGCTGACCCCGGACCTCAACGACGCCAGCTACAGCCAACCAACGCGAGGTGGAGCGCGTTGCTCCCCAACGCGCTGAGGATGTCCGCTGCGTGCAAAGCGCCCTGGGGAACAGGTCGCTCCACCATCAACTGCAAGATCCCGGCTGAGCCCGCCGAACGGGCCAGACTTCGCCCCTACGTTTGGGAGCCCCGGGCCGACAGTTGCCCGTAGGGGCGTGGCTTGACCGCGCCCTTTCGGCATCCTTCTGCGGTCGCCAACCCAAGGAAGTCGAGCCGAGCTCGACTTGGACGCAGCAAGACTGCGCCCCTACCACTTGCCGAGAGGGCGTCCGGCGGTCAGTCCGCGCCAACGTCCTTTCCGCCCCGAACTTCCGGCTCGCGCTCCGCCCCTTCGCACTGTCTCTTCGCGGCCGCCTATGCCCGGACAATCCGCCACCGAACCCGCCCCCTGGGCTGCCGGCCGCGACAGCATTCGCGCGCTGCTGGGTCCCGCGCTCGTGCTCCAGGCGGCCGCCGTGGCCCTCGTGCTGGCCTACTATTTTCTGCCCGCCGCCGCGGGACTGTTCGCGCAGCTCGCCCGCTGGCAATCGGCCGGCGGCCTCGCGTTTTCCGCCGCGTCCTCCGCGCTCTGCGGCGGCCTGCTGCCTTTCCTGTTCCTGCGGCTGCACCGTGACACCCGGGCCACCCATCCCTGGTCCCACCTGGCCTTCTTCATCGGGTTCTGGATCTGGAAAGGCAGCGAAATCGACCTGTGGTATCGCCTGCTGGCCTGGCTTTACGGCGGCGGCCACGACGCCCGGACCATCGCCTGCAAGGTCGTCACCGACCAGTTCGGCTTCAACCCGCTTTACGCCGCCCCGGTCGGCAACCTGTGCTTCGCGTGGAAGGATGCGGGCTTCCGCTGGGGCCCCGTTGCCGCGGACGTGCGTGCCGGGCGCTGGTACTACCGCCGCGTGCTCCCGGTGTTGCTGACTGTTTGGTTCCTTTGGGTTCCCGTCGTGTGCTGCGTGTACGCGCTGCCCCGGACCCTGCAGATGCCGCTGTTCAACGTCGTGCTCTGCTTCTGGTCCATGCTCTTCGCGCACATCACGGCCAAGCAAAACCGGGCGGATTTTCACAGGAGGTAACGGAGGACACAGAGACATCGTCCCTGAACTCCTCCGTTCTCTCAGTTACCTCCTGTTAATTTTCCGGCCTTGGACGGGTCCTCACAACTTCAGCAAGCGCTTCACTTCCTCCTCCAGTTTCTTGCCGCGGGCGTTGGTCGAGACCACCATGCCGTCGCGATCGAGGAGAAACATCGCCGGGATGCCGCGGACGCCGTATTGCTTGCCGAACGGATTCTCCCAGTAGCTGCCGTCATAAAACTGCGGCCACGGCATCTTGTGCTCGCGGGTGAAGGCCAGCACCTGTTCCGCGGTCTTCTGCCGCCGCGCCGGCCGGGCCGCATCGGGCGCCTGGTCGAAGGAAATGCCGACGATCTCGAACCCCTGCGCGTGGTACTGCTCGTAGGCGGCCACGACGTTGGGGATCTCCTCGACGCACGGGCCGCACCAGGTCGCCCAGAAGTCGACCAGCACCACCTTGCCGCGCAGCCTGGCCAGGTCCACCTCCCGGCCGTCAGCCGCGGTGAACTTGATCGCGAGGGGTGACTTGATGAGCTCGGCCAGCGCCATCTTCTGGGCCGCCATCTCGCGCACCTTGGCGTTCGGATGGCTGGCGAGGGCCGCCCACTCCGCCTTCGCCTGCTCCAAGCCGGCCGACTCGGCGTAATAGAAGAAGTTGCCCACCGGGCCGGCCGCCCCCGGATCGTCCGGATACTTGTCGAGGAACGCCATGAGCTTCGCCTTCAGCGCCGGCACATCGTAACCGCGCGACTCGGCGGTCTCGAACGCCGCGTCCATCGCGTCATTGAGCTGCATCCGCGCCTGCATCTGGATCAGGGCGCCCGGCTGGTCGGGCGTGGCCTTCAGCTCGTCGAGAAACTTGGCAGCGTTCTTGTTCTTGGGATCGAGTTCCAGTGACTTCGCGTAGTGCGCCAGCGCCGCGGCGCGATCCCCCGCCTTCACGTCGGCCTCGCCGAGGCTGTCGTAGACATTGGCCGACTCCGGAAACAATTCCACGTTCCATTGCAGCACGGCGCGGGCTTCGGCCAGCTTGTCGGCCTTCCCGAGGTAGCGATAGCCGAGGCCGTTCAGCTGCGATTCGCTGACATGAAGCCCCGCGAACTTCGCCGCCTTCGCCTCGGCGAAGCGCGCCCGCGCGGCTTCGAGGCCCGCGGTGTCGATCGTGTCCTGCAGCAGGTCGGACAACGCCTGGCCCTTCAGCTCCACCAGCTCGACTTCGAAGCGCAGCGTCGAGTTGGGCGGGATGGGCCCGCGCTGCTTGTCGCCATAGGCAAGGTCCGGCGGGATGAGCAACGTCGCCTGGTCGCCCACGTGCAGCAACGCGAAGGCCTCGTCCCACCCCTTGATGACCTGCTTGCGGCCCAGCGTGAACGCGAACGGCTTGTTGGCGGTTCGACTGCTGTCGAACACCGTCCCATCCGGCAGGGTCCCGGTGTAGTGCACCAAAACCACCTGTCCTGCGGTGGCCAGGGGACCGGTGCCATGAGTGGTGACCGCATATTTCAGCCCGGACGGCGTGGCGGTGAACGCCGGCGATGCATCGGCCGGCGCTGCCAGGGACTCGGCATGAAGGCCCGTCAGGAACAAGGCGATGAGGCCAAAACGCGGAAGGACTGATTTCATCCGCCAAGGCTAGGCGATCCGGGTGAAAGCGAAACCTGAAACTTGAGACGTGAAACCGGAAATGGCAGCACCTCGCAAATAATCCCGGCTCTCAGCTCCCGGTCTCCAGCTGACGCTCCCGTTACATCTCCGCGTTTGAAATAAAGGGCGGCGCACCTACTCTCACTCGCGATGCCCCTTTTTCGCTGCCTTCGTATCCTGTTCATCCTCAGCTTGTCTGCTTTTGGGTTGTCCAGCTTCGCTGCCCCCGGCCCGGTCAAGAAAGGCGCCGTCACCGCCGAGTTGGTTGCCGGCAAGGCGTCGATCCAGCCCGGCCAGCCCTTTGTCGTCGCCCTCAAGCTGATCCACGAGGAGCACTGGCATTCCTACTGGATCAATCCGGGCACCGGCTATCCGACTTCGCTGGCGTGGAAACTCCCCGAGGGCTTCACCGCGGGCGGCATCCAGTGGCCCACGCCCCATGTCGTGAAGGACCGGCGCGGCACCATCACCGGCAATGGCTACGAGGGCGAGGTTTTCCTCTTCGTCCAAATCACGCCGCCGGCCAGCCTCAAGGCGGGCGACTCGGTCACCCTCCGCGCCAAGGCCGACTGGCTGATGTGCGAGGACGTGTGCATGCCGGGCGACGCCAACCTGGAGCTCACCCTGCCCGTCAAGGCCGAGGCGCCCGCGGAAAACATAGCGATCGCGCGCGTGTTCAACAATGCGTACGGCAATCTGCCCAAACCTCTCGCCGGTTGGACGATCACCGCGGCGCGCGAGGGTGGCACCATCACCGTGCGCCTCACGCCCGCGGCCGGAAATTCCCACCACCCGGAGGACGTGCACCTTTTCGACAACGACGGTTTGGTCGACTACGCCGCAGCGCAAACCGTCACGCAGGAAAACGGCTCGGTGATCCTCAGGTTGCCCGTCGCCAAGGATGCGCCCGCGGACGCGGCGCATCTCACCGGCGTGCTCTCCGCCCGCAACGGCTGGTCGCCGACGTGGGGCAGCGACGGCGCGACGTTCGAGGTAGAGCTCAAAAGCGGCAAGCCTTCCGCGGCAGGCAGCGGTCCCAAAGGCCCGGAAGCCGGACCCCAGACCCAAGACCCCAAACCCCAGACTCCGCAGGCCGCCAGCGGCCTGCCCGGCACCCTCCTCCTCGCCCTCCTCGGCGGTCTGATCCTGAACCTCATGCCGTGCGTCTTCCCGGTGCTCGGCATCAAGGTCCTGGGTTTTGTCAACCAGGCCGGCAGCGACCGCGGCAAGGTCGTCGCCCATGGCCTGGTGTTCACGCTGGGCGTGCTGCTGTCGTTTTGGACGCTCGCCGGCCTGTTGTTGATCCTCCGCGCGGGCGGCGCGCAACTGGGCTGGGGCTTCCAGCTGCAGTCGCCGGCATTTGTTTTCGGCATGGCGGCCTTCCTGCTGGTTTTTGCCCTCAACCTCAGCGGGCTTTTTGAGGTCGGGCTCTCCGCCACCGGCGTCGGCGGCAAGCTGCAGATGCAGTCGGGATACGGCGGTTCATTCTTCACGGGCATCCTGGCCACGCTCGTCGCCACGCCGTGCAGCGCTCCCTTCCTCGCGCCGGCGTTGGGCGCCGCCCTCGCGCTGTCGGCGGTGCAATCCATCCTGGTGTTCACCGCGATCGGCTTGGGCCTGTCGGCGCCCTACCTGCTGCTGTCGGCATTTCCGGCCGCCATCAAGCTGCTCCCCCGCCCGGGAGCATGGATGGAGACCTTCAAGCAGTTCATGGCCTTTCCCCTTTACGCCACCGTGGGCTGGCTGTTCTGGGTGCTGGCGGGCCAGACCAAGGACGACGACTACGCGCTGCTCTTCCTGATTTTCGGGCTGGTGCTCGTCGCCATGGCCGCGTGGGTCTACGGCCGCTTTGCCAAGCCCGCCGGCCGGGTCGTGGCGGCGCTGCTGCTGGTGGGCGGGATTGCGCTCGGCTGGCCGAAATCCCCCGCCCCGGTCTCCGCCAATGCCGGCTACGCCGTGAAATGGGAGCACTGGAGCCCCAAAGCGCTGGCGGCGGCGCGCGCCGCCGGCCGCACCGTCTATGTCGATTTCACCGCGCGCTGGTGCGCCACCTGCCAGACGAACAAGGCCGCGGTATTCTCCTCCCGCGACGTGCTGGCCGAATTCGGGAAGCGCAACGTGCTGCTTTTGAAAGGCGATTGGACGAGCAAGGATCCCGCCATCACCGCCGAACTGGCGAAATGGGGTCGCTCCGCCGTCCCGTTCAACCTGATCTACGCGCCCGGACAATCCGACCCGATCATCCTCCCCGAGCTCCTCACGCCCGGCCGCGTACTCGACGCGCTGCCCAAATAGCGCGTCTCTCTGAGTTGTAGCCGGGGTCGCCGACCCCGGGGCTTGGGGGCTCCACCGGGATCCCAACTCAAGCGCCGCGCTCTTCCACCTGGCTGGAGTACCTGCCGAAACGGGCCGCGGAGTTGCAGCGGGCGCGATGCAGCAGCGCTTGCTGGGCCGCCGCCGCGCGCTCCGGGCGCCCCGCCCACGCATGCAACGCCGGGGCCTGCAACGCGCGCCCGAAGGAAAAGCTCAATTCCCACGGCGCGCGATCCAGCTGGTTGAGCGCGTTCAGGTGCTCCGTGGCCCGGACGTCGGCCTGCCCGCCCGAGAGGAAGACGATGCCCGGCACCGCCGCCGGCACCGTCCGGCGCAGGCTGTTAAGGGTCGTGCTCGCCACGTCGGCCACACCTGCTTGGCGCGGGCAATCCTGGCCGGACAGGACCATGTTCGGCTTGAGCAGCATCGATTCGAACCGGACGCGGTGCGCGGCCAGCACGACGAACACCCGCCGGATCGCCTGCTCGGTGACTTCCTCGTGCCGATCGATCGGGTGCGTTCCGTCCATCAGCACCTCGGGCTCGACAATCGGCACCAAGCCCGCCTCCTGGCTCAACGCGGCGAACCGGGCGAGCGCCTGCGCATTGGCGTCGAGGCCGGTCTCCGTGGGAAACTCCTCGCCCACGGTGAACACCGCGCGCCATTTCGTGAAGCGCGCACCGAGGTGCGCGTAGTCGGCGAGGCGGTGCCGCAAGCCGTCGAGCCCCTCGGTGACGGTCTCGTCTGGAAATCCCGCCAGCGGTTGCTTGCCCAGGTCCACCTTGATGCCGGAAATGATGCCCTGGCGCCCGAGCACTTCCACCAACGGCACGCCTTCCATCGATTTCTGCCGGATGGTTTCGTCGTACAGGATCACCCCACTGATGAATTCCCCCAGGCCCGGCGTGCTGAACAGCGTCTCGCGGTAGGTCCGGCGCGTTTCGGCCGTGCACTCGATCCCCTCCGCCTTGAAGCGCTTTTCGATGGTGCCCGTGCTCTCGTCCGCCGCGAGGATGCCCTTGCCCGGCGCGACCAGCGCGCGGGCGGTGGTTTTGAGGTTGGAAACGGCGCTCATGCGGATTCGGCCTGCACCAAGGCATGCCTCCTAGATAGTCCTCCCAGCATCGCGGAGGTTACAGCCAATCTTCGCCCACTTCCCCGCCGCCGCCCCAGTACCCCGGCCATTTGTCATATAATGTATGACAAGTTTCCCCTGGACGCTGGGCCTCTCGTCCGTTTGTGCGGCGTACGCCAGAGGGGTGGCCAAAATCCTCGTGATCTCAGCCCAAAGGCCCCGATCACTTGTCATATAATGTATGACAAGTTTCCGCCGGTTCGACCCGGCAGGTCGGGGTGATGCTAGCTATCGCCTAGAACGACGATTCGAAGCGATGCACGCCGGGTTCCACCGTCTGCGGAGCGCGTCCATTGGGGAATTCCACGGTGGCGGTGGTGTTGGGCGGCACGACGACCTCCAACGCGACCTTCGCGCCCTTCTTTTGCCATGAACTCGCCGCCTTGCCGTAGGCGGTCTCCAACTCGGCCCGGGCCCACTCCAGTTGCGGGACGATGAATGGACGCACGAAGAAATGCTTGTAGCCAGGGTGTATCGGATCGGGCGCGAGGCCGGCGACGCGTTCGTACATCCACTGGCCGATGGCGCCATAGGCGTAGTGGTTGAAAGAATTCATGGCGACGTCGCCGAAACCCTTGTCCTTCGTATAGCTGTTCCATCGTTCCCACATCGTCGTCGCACCCTGGTCGATCGGGTAGAACCAGGACGGGTAACCCTCTTCAAACAGGAGTTGCGCGGCGATGTCGGAGTGACCCGTTTGCTCGAGCGCCACGGTCAGGAACGGCGTGCCCAGAAAGCCGGTACGCAGGCGCCCGTCGGCTTCGCGCACGAGGCGCACGAGATTATCACCGGCTTTCGCCTTCATTTCGGCGGGGATCAGGTCGAAGGCGATCGCCAGCACATAGGCGGTCTGCGTCTCGGGCACCGAACGCAGCCTGCCATCGGCGTCGAAGTACTCGCGCGTGAAGGCCGCGCGCACGCTCGCCGCCTCGTCGCCGTAACGCTTCGCCTCCTCCTTCCGCCCGAGCACCTGCGCGGCCCGCGCCAGGAGCGTGGCGCTGCGGGCATAAAAGGCGGCACCCAGGAGGGGCCGCGGCGTGTCGCCCCGCCGGCCAGCCTGCCGATCCTCCGGCGAATCCTGCTTCGAGGGATAGGGCTGAAGCCAGTCGGCATAACCCTTGATGTTCGGCAGCAGGCCGCCCACGGATTCCTGGCGATACCATCCCACCAGGCGCTCCATCATGGCGAAGTTGTCGGCCAGGACGCCCGTGTCACCGCTGCGAACGTAGACCTCCCACGGGATGATCGTGGCCGCGTCCATCCAGCCCGGGCTCTTGGCCCGGTTCGGGCGGTTGGCGGCCGGCACGAACTCGGGAATGACACCGTCGGGGTCCTGCTCGTCGCGCAGCGAGCCGAGCCAGCTTTTCCAGAAAGCGTGGGCCTCGGTATTGAACATCGCCGTCGGGCAGAAGACCTGCGCATCCCCCGTCCAGCCGGCACGTTCGTCGCGTTGCGGGCAGTCGGTGGGGATGTCCAGGGAATTGCCCCGCCAGCCCCAGACGATGTTGGCCTGGAGTTGGTTCAGCTTCGCGTGCGACGACGTGAAGGTGCCGATGGTCGGAAGATCCGAATGCAGCACGACGCCCGTCACCCAGTCCGCCCGCGGCTGCGCGCCGGGCGGCAGGCCGGAAAGCTCGACGTACCGGAAACCATGGAACGTGAACCGGGGTTCCCAGGTGATCTCCCCCGATTGCGCCGCGGTGTAGCGGTCGGTCGATTTCGCGGAACGATAGTTTTCCGTGTAGAGCGTGCCGTCGTCCTGGAGCATCTCGGCAAAGCGGATGGTGACAGTCTGGTCCTTTTCGACGGGAATCTTCAGGCGGGCCCAGCCCACCATGTTTTGCCCCAGGTCGAACACGTGCCGGCCGGGCTGCGGCTGGGTGATGCGTTGCGCGGCGAGCGTGCGCGCTTCGCGCACCGGCGCGAAGGGCTTCGGCGCAAGCGCGGCTTTGCCGAGGTCCGCGGTGACGGCAACGGGCGCCCAACCCGACGGCTGCCGGCGCGCATCGAATTCCTCGCCGTCGTAGATGCTCGAGGAAACGATCGGGCCGGCATACGTTCCCTCCCATTGGCCGTCGCTCACCACGAGGCTCGTGGTGCCATCCGCATGGGTGATTTCCAGCTGCACCAACAGGCCGACATCCTTGCCGTAGGGGCCGGTGTCCTTCGTCGCGAACGGGAAGCGGCCGCCGTACCAACCGGTCCCGAGCAATCCTTCCAGCGCATTCCGGCCGGGCTTCAGCTGCGCCGTGACATCATAGGTCAGCGTATCGAGCCGCTTGGGGTAGGAAGTGAAGCCGTTGGCGAAATGGTCGCGCCCCACGCGCTGGCCGTTGAGTTGCAGCTCGAAAAGCCCGCGCGCCGTCACGTAAAGGCGGGCGGACGCCACGGCCTTCGGCACGTCGAAGGCCCGCCGCAGGCAACCCACGGGTTCGCCGGCCGGCGCGACCTGGGACGGCCGAATCCATGCGGCCTTCCACTCGGCGGCGGAAAGGAGACCGGTCTCGAGGTGCGCGGGTTTGCTCCACTCGTGGTCCTTGCCCTTTTCGTCGCGGAAGCGCACGCGCCAGCTCACCTTCTCGCGCGAGGCCAGCGGGGCGCCGCCATAGCGGACGAAAACCGATTGTTCCGACTCGACCCAGCCGGAATCCCACCGGGTCTTTCCCGCCGCGCTCACTTCGATCTCATAGGCGCGCTGGTGCTTCACGTCGCCCGGCAGCTTCCACGAAAACAGGGGGACGCTGCTGTGATAGCCGATGGGATCGACGAATCCTTCTCCGACCACGAGGGTGTGGGCGGGAGCAGCGTGGACGACTTGAGCCAGCAGCAGCACAGCCGAGGCCGGCGCCAGCCATGGGGGAACGATGGAATGCTTCATGGGGTGCGAGTGAACTAGTTCGGTACGGTGGCTCCGGTTTGGGCAACCAGCAACTTGGAATCCGCCGCCGGGTCAGCGCGACTTCCGTTGTCGCGGGTATTCCGCGTCTCTTCGCTTGCCGTCCCGGGTTTCTGGTCTCAGGCCTCAGGTTTCCCGTGAATTCCCGCGATCCCGCCCATCCGAAATCGGTCGGCCTGCTCCTCGCGGGCGCGCTGTGCTGGAGCCTGGCCGGGGTGCTGTTCAAGCACATCGAGTGGCCCGGCCTCGCCGTGGCGGGCGGCCGCGGACTCATCGCCGCCATTTTCCTGGCCGCGGTCGGCTGGCGCTCGCTGCGCTTCACGTGGTCGCCGCTGCAACTCGGCGCCGCCGCGGCCTACGCCGCGTGCACCGTGTTGTTCACGCTGGCCAACAAGATGACCACCGCGGCCAATGCCATCCTGCTCCAATACACCGCCCCGGTCTGGATCGCCCTCTTCGGCGCGTGGTTTCTCGGCGAACGCGCCACCCGCGCCGATTGGCTCACCATCGTCGCGGTCTTCGGCGGCCTGGCGCTGTTCTTCTACGAGGGCCTGCAGCTCAATAACGTCGCCGGGCTCCTGGTCGCCCTGGCCAGCGGGGTTGCCTTCGCCGCGATGACGCTCCTCATGCGCAAGCAAAAGGATGGCTCGCCACTCGAATCGATCATCCTGGGCAATTTCATCGGCTTTCTCATCGGGGCACCCGCCTTGTGGACCGCACCATCCCTGCCCGCCGCCGGCTGGACCGCGCTCCTGCTGCTGGGGGTCGTCCAACTGGGCATCGCCTACCTGCTCTACGCCAAAGCCATCAAACACGTCACCGCGCTCGAGGCGGTATTAATCCCGGTACTCGAACCGATTCTCAACCCCGTGTGGGTGCTGCTCGCCTTCGGCGAACGCCCGGGTCGGTTTGCCCTCCTCGGCGGGATCATCGTGCTCGGCGCCGTGACGCTGCGCGCGATGACCGGCCTGCGCCCGCGGAAGCCAGCCTGACTCATTCACGCCGGCGGGGGGCGGCCCTCCGCAGCCTTGGCGGGGGCAGGACGCAGCTGGAGCAGGACGTTTGCGAGCGTGATCAACCCGCCGCCCGCGAGCAGCTGCCAGGTCAACGCCTCGTTAGCATAGTTGAAGCCCGCCCAGCGCGAAAACAGCGCCGGCAGGAAAAGCGCCATCGCCGACGCGAACACGGGCTCGAAGCAGTAGATGAGCCCGGCTTCCGTCGCCGTGATGTGCGGCTGCCAGCGGTTCATCAGCGTGAACGAGCCGAGGGTGCAAAAGAGCGTGAGCAATCCCAGGAAGGTGAGCCACGGGACCGAGCCCCAGGGACGCAGGCAGTCGGCCGGCGCAGGGGCGATGCCCAGCGCGAGAAAACAGAACAGCACCGCCACGGTTGCGAACATGACCGCGGTGACCGCGCGCGTCCGGTTCCCCGCATGGCGTTTGTCCTCGAGCACGAAGATCTGGACCATGAAGAACACCGAGCTCAACAGCGTCTCCCACTCCCCGCGGCCCAGGTGCAGCGTCCGGAAATCGAAGCGACCCAGGATCGCCGTGCCGGCCAGCACCAGCCCGGCGCAGGCCCAGACCACGGCGGGCGGCGAACGCCGGGCCCGCCAGGCGACGACCACTGGGATCATGATCGCATAGAATTGGGTGAGGAAGGCCGAGGTGGAGGCCTGCGTGAACTGCAGGCCGTCCACCTGCAGCAACAGACCCGCCCCCAGCGAGACCCCGAGCACGATTCCCTGGCGCAGTTCGCCGCGCCGGAGGTCCGACAGTTGCGTCCGCGCAAATCCCGCCATCACCACCGACGCCAGCCCAAACCGCGCCGCAATCGTGAGCGTGGTGACGAACCAGCTGCTGCTCGCCGGCACGAGCTGCAGCTGCACCTGCCCCATCGCCTTGATCAACGGAAAGCTCAGTCCCCAAAACAAATTTGCCAGCAGCAGGCCAATGATGGCCGGGCGGTGGGTGGAAGGGGACGGAAGCATGGCAGGGCCGACCTTGGTCGGACCTTGGGATGCCATTCGCGAAAGAATCGGGCAAGGGCGCGTATTCAAAATCCCGACCCACCCCGCCCGGTCGGGCGCTCCACTTCACCCGGACTCATGCAGTTGAGGTGGAGCGACCTGCTCCCCAGGGCGCTTCTTTCGCAGCGGACGACCGGCTCAGGGTCCTGAGCTTTTCGAATGGAGAAGCTGACGCCCATCTACTCCTGGGAAACAGCGGCGCTGTAGCCGGCCTCGCTGAGGCCGGTCCGGGGTCACCGACCCCGGCTACAACCACACCGTTTCCTCCTGACCGGGGCAAAACGCGTTTTGCGGTTGGGGCTGAATGGATCCGCATAAAGCGGGGTGGCGTGCACCACCGCACGGTGTGCGAGGGTCACGATATCGGCCCTTCCATCGGATTTTGAAGACACACCCAAGCCCGACTTCTCCTGCGGAGGACACGCGCGGAAATTCTCCAGGCCCCAAAACAAAAACCGCCGCGGATTGCTCCGCGGCGGTTCAAAGTGTGATTCAGTCGGGGACTGGATCAGGACACGTGCTTGCTGACCAGCTTGGTCATGTCGAACATGCTGACGGTGGCCTTGCCACCGAACACAACCTTCAGCGCGTCGTCGGCGTTGATGTTGCGCTTGTTCTTCTTGTCCTGGAGACCGTTCTTCTTGATGTAGGCCCAGAGCTTCTTGGTGAGCTCCGTGCGGGGAAGCGGCTTCGAACCCACGATGGGGGCGAGAGCGGCGTCCGGGGTGACCGGCTTCATGAAAGCGGCGTTGGGTTTACGGGAGGATTTAGCCATAGTGCTATTCGTCATAGAACCGACGGCACCCAATGCAATGATTTTCTAGAGGGGAAAATCATTTTTTCAGAGGGGGAAACCGGCGAAATTAGTCTTGCGGCCTTTTGCCGCCATCCCTCTGGCGATCACGCGCGCTCGTCGAGTTGGACGAACTGCCGGTACAACGCGGCATATTGTCCGTGTTGCGCCAGGAGGCTGGCGTGGGTGCCGCGCTCCACCACGCGGCCCTGGTCCAGCACCAGCACCAGGTCGGCGTGCCGGATCGTGCTGAGCCGGTGCGCCACGACAAAGCTGGTGCGTCCGCGCAGGAGCGTGACCAACGCCTTTTGTAACCGGGCTTCGGTGGCCGCATCGATCGAGCTGGTGGCCTCGTCGAGGATGACGAGGCGCGGATCGGCGACGAGGGCGCGCGCGAAGCAAACGAGCTGCCGCTGTCCCAGCGAAAGCGCCGCGCCGCGCTCGCCGACTTCCGTGGCAAATCCTTGGGGCAGCGCCTCAAACAGATCCAGGCAATCCAGCTGGCGGGCCGCCTCCCGCACCTCGGCCTCGGTCGCATCCGGCCGACCCAGGCGGATGTTTTCCAGCACCGTGCCGCTGAACAGCAGGTTCTGCTGCTGCACCATGCCGGATTGCCGGTGCAGCGAATGGCTGGTGATCGTCCGGATCTCGCGGCCATCCACCAACACTTCGCCGCGGCTCGGCAGGTAAAACTTCGCCACCAGGTTGATGATCGAACTCTTGCCGCTCCCGGTGTGGCCGACCAGCGCGACCGTCTGTCCCGGCTCGACGACAAAGCTCAGGTCGTGCAACACGGGTTTCGCCGGGTCGTAGCCGAAGGTGACGTGGCGGAACTCCACCCGCATGCCGGCGGAAGTTTCCATTCCTGGAGGCGGGGTGCCCTCACCCCGCGAGACGGGATTCCCGCCGGGTGAGGGCGCACCGCCCCCATTTCCCGCCCGCGGATCCGGCAGCGGCACCGCCGCCGGATCATCCTCCCAGTCCGGTTTCAAGTCGATGAGGCGGAACACCCGCTCGGCGCCCGCCATCGCCACCAGCGCCTGGTTGTACTGGTTCCCGATGATCGCGATGGGCGCGAAAAACTGGTTCGCGAAGAAGAAGAACGCGATGAGGCTGGCCATCGCCATGTCGCCGTGGAAGACGCGCCACCCGCCAAACATCAGCAACACCGCGATGAAGAACTGGCTGTTCAATTCGAGCAGCGGGGTGAGGATCGCCGAGGTGCGGGCCAGCGCGATGTTGTAACCGGCGTGGTCGGCAAGCAGGCGCCGGAACAATCCCGCGTTCGTCTCCTGCCGCACAAAGCCCTGCGTCACCCGGATGCCGCCGACCGACTCCGCCAGCGTGGCCGTGACGCGACTGAAGCTTTCCTGCGAGGCGCGGGTGTGCTGGCTGAGCTTCACGCGGAAATGCCGGTTCAGCAGCCAGAGGATCGGCGCCATGGCCAGCACCACGAGGAAAAGCATCCAGTCGCTCCACAGCATCACCGTCGCGGAAAACACCATGGAGCCGAACTGGATCATGCTGACAAACAGCACGTCCTGGATCCCGGCCCGCACCGCCTCCACGTCGCTCGTCACGCGGCCGATGATCCGGCCGATCTTCACGCGGTGGAAGAAGCTCATCGGCTGCCGCTGGACGCGGGCGAAGATCTCCGCGCGCAGGCCGTTCACGACCGTTTCGGCGATCTGCAGGGCGTAGCGATAGCGGAAGTGGAAAAGGCCCTCCGTGAAAATCGCGAGCAATCCATAGGCGCCCACCGCCTGGGCGAGGGCGACGACATTGCGCGCCGTGATCGGGCCGGAAATCGTCGCCGCCATGATCCAGACGAGCGCGGGCAGCTGGATGGCGCGGACCAGGGACAGGATCACCAGCGCCGTGACCTTGCCCTTGATCGGCGCGGTGTAGGTGAACAGGCGGCGGATCAAGCCCCACTCCAGCGGCTTTTGCAGCGCCTCATCATCGTCGTCGCGCACGCGCCGGACGAGCCCGATGTCGCGGATGGGTGGCGACGGGTTCATGCGCGGTCCTCCTTCGGGTCTTTCATTCCCTGCAGGGTTGGCGCTGGCGCCGACCTGACGCGCGAGGTCGCCGCAAGCGGCGACCCGACACCAAACCACGCCGCGTTCACGCCCCACCTCCCAACGCCGCGGGTTTCGCCAGTTCCCTGGCGTCCACCACCTGCAGTTCGGCCACGTGCCGGTAGGGACCCGGGACGCGCATCAGCTCCTCGTGGGTGCCACGCTGCACGATCCGCCCCTGGTCCATCACGATGATGAAGTCCGCGCGCCGCAACGTGCTCAGGCGGTGCGCCACGATGAACGTGGTGCGGCCGGCGATGGCCCGGTCGAGCGCGGCGAAGATCTCGTGTTCGGTCTCGCTGTCGATGGCCGCGGTCGGGTCGTCCAGCAACATGATGGCCGGTTCGAGCAGGACGGCGCGCGCGATGGCGAGCCGCTGCCGCTGGCCGCCGGAGAGGGTCTGGGCGCCCTCGCCCAGCAGCGTGTCGTAGCCCTGCGGCAGCGCCAGGATGAAGTCGTGCGCGGCGGCGATCTTCGCGGCTTTTTCCACCTGGGCCCGCGTCGCGTCGGGATGGCCGAAGGCAATGTTGGCGGCGACCGTGTTGGAGAACAGGAAGCTTTCCTGGAAAACGATGCCGATGTTGCGCCGGAGGTCGTCGAGGTCGAGCCGTCGCGCGTCCAGGCCGTCGATCAGCACGCGGCCGGCCGTCGGGTCGAAGAAGCGCGGGACCAGGCTCATCAGCACGCTCTTGCCGGCGCCCGTGGCGCCCAGGATGGCGACGCACTGCCCGGGCTTCACCGCGAGGTCGATGTCCCGCACCACCGCCTCGGCGCCGTCGTAGGCGAAGGAAACCCCCTCGAAGCGCACCGCGCCCTCCAATTTCGGGCGGCGGACTGCATCGGGGGCGCTCTTCACCTCGATCGGCGCGTCGAGGATGCCGAACACCCGCCGCGCCCCGATCAGCGACTGCTGGACGCTGTTTACGACCGTCGCGACATTGTTCACCTGGCCGGAGAACTGTTCGAGGAGCCCGGCGAACACCACGAGGCCGGCGCCGAAGGGCAGCCGGTCCTGCGCCACCAGCCAGCCGCCGTAGCCGAGCAGGACCATCATGTTGATCCGGGTGAGAAAGCCGACGGCCGGCGAGAACAGGCTGACCCGGACGAAGATGCCCTGCTGCTGGTCGTAACAGGCCTGGTTCGCGGCCTCGAAACGCGCCCGCGCCTCGGCCTCCCGCCCGAAACCTTTCGTCACCTGCGCGCCCGATACGCTTTCGGCGAGGATCTGCACCATCCGCTCGACCAGCGTCCGATTGCGGTCATACGCCGGCTGGATGCGCCGCGAGAAGACCGTCGACATCATCGCCAGCACCGGCGTGGTCGCCAGGCAGGCGATGGTCAGGCCGGGGCTCAGGCTCGCCATGTAGACGATGTAAACGGTGAGCGAGATCACCATGATGACGCTCTGGATGAGCACCTGGTCGACGAACATGCGCACCGCCTGCACGTCGCTCGTCACGCGGGTGATGATCGAGCCGGTGTTGTTGGCGTCGTAAAAGCGGAAGCTCAGCCGCTGCAGCTTGTCGTAGACCTCGCTGCGCAGGTCGACCACCAGCTTCTGCTGCACCAGCACGTTCACCGAGACGGCGTAGGTGTAGTTGAGCACCGCGCGCACCAGCGCGAAGACCAGGATCAGCCCGGCCAGGAGGCCGAGCACGTGCAGGGGCGGCCAGTCCTGTGGCAGCGTCAGGTGCAGGCGGTTGGCGCCGAGCGGCGTGCCGTCGACCTGGTGGCGGATGTAGTCGATGCCGACCCCGGTGAAGCTCAACCCGCCGATGCCGAGCGTGAGCAGCACGAGTTGGATCCCCAGCACCCGGAGGCAGTGCCCGCGGTAGCGCCACGCGAGCCGAAACAACCGCCCGACCAGCACCCGGTTGTCGGGTGCCGCGGGCGGGTCGGCGGCGGGTTCGCGAGCGGCGGCCATAAAGGTTTCAGCGTAGGCGGAAGTGATTTCACTGCACGAAATTTCTCCGCGCCCGCCGCGCCCCGGCGGCACCGTCCACCCCCATTCGGCCCTCCCGCGGCTGAATAATTCTTGCTAAGGACGCCCACCGGGCCAGCCTTGCCGGCGTTGGGTTGGTTGTTTGTTAGATTCTACCGCTACGGAGAATTGTCAGGTGAGCGTGAGTGTTCAGTGATGATTTGAAATCCGACAGCCGGAGACGGGCGGCAAGGCAGCAGCATCAGCTCTCATCATCACATGGCAGAAAACAACAAGCTCTACGTGGGGAACCTTCCCTTCGCCAGCACCGCGCAGGACCTCGAGGCCCTGTTTGGCCAGGTCGGTACCGTCAGTGTCGTTGAGATCATCTTCGACAAGTTCACCGGTCGTTCCCGTGGCTTCGCCTTCGTGACCATGGCAAGCGCGGAGGAGGCCCAGAAGGCCGTGGAGAAGTTCCACGGCCATGAGCTGGAAGGCCGCGCCCTGGCGGTCAACATTGCCCGCCCGCGCGAAGAGCGTCCGTCCGGCGGCGGCTTTGGCGGCGGCCGCGGTGGCTTCGGCGGTGGCCGGGGCGGCCGGGGGGGTGGTGGCGGCTTCCGGGGCGGTCGCGGGGGCGGGGGCGGCTATCGCGGTGATCGCGGCGGCGGCGGCGGTTACCGCGGCGGCGGCGAGGGCGGCGGCGGCTACGGCCGCGAGTAAGTTGCGATCGCGCTTTTTTCAGGCCGGACATTCGTCCGGCCTTTTTTGTTTTATTGAGTTTCGCCGATCGGACTGACGGCGAAACCTTCGCCGCCTCTTCGGACCCTATCCCCACCCCGCCCTCCGGGCACCCCTCTCAAGCCGAAACAATTCAGTTCGAGGTGAAGCGACCTGCTCCCCAGGGCGCTTCTTTCGCAGCGGACGTCCTCAGCGCGTTGGGGAGCAACGCGCTCCACCATTTGGTGCAACCGGTCCCAGTCTGAAAATGGACTCAATTGCATGGTTCCAGCTCAAGAGGGACCATCGTTTCCGGAGGTGTGGCTCCCCTCTCGAGAGGGGTGGCGCGAAGCGACGGGGTGTGTAAGGCTATTGCGCGATTTTCAAAAACCCATGGGTCCGATGGGACCTATAGAAACCGCTTTGCCCATTCCGGGTTGGGCAGCGGTTTCGGCCGGTACTCCCCGAACACTGCATACCGGAACCGCGCCACCACCTTGTAGAACGGATCGCGCAGCCAGCGCGGCAGTACGCGCAGCCAGGTGATCGCCTGCCAGGCTCCGCCAATCTCGGCCGCGGCGGCCAGCGCGCCGTCGGTGCGCAGCC
This sequence comes from Lacunisphaera sp., assembly GCA_035549955.1. Lineage (GTDB taxonomy): Bacteria > Verrucomicrobiota > Verrucomicrobiia > Opitutales > Opitutaceae > Lacunisphaera. The sequence goes on from DASZPS010000218.1 coordinate 24,558, forward strand.
GGGGCGGCCAAGCCTGCGGTTGCTTCCAATCCGGCACGAATACCAGGGAATCGAAATCCGCCGTCGGCAACCCCCGCGCGCGCAGGTAGGCCTGGGCCGGTGGTCCCTGCAACGGGGCGAAATGCAGCCGGCCTTGTTGGTCCGTGCGCAGTAGCAGCCTCACGACGGCGTTGCACAAGCCGCATTCCCCGTCGAACAACAGGACCGGCATCGCCGCGGCATCGCTCATAGCAGGGTTCCCCGCAGGATGAAGTATGCCACGCTGAAATAGATGACCAGGCCGGTCACATCCACCAGCGTCGCCACGAAGGGCGCACTGGACGTCGCCGGGTCAAATCCCAGCCGCTTCAATCCCAGGGGAAGCATCGAACCCATCAGCGATCCCCACAAAACGATGCCGACCAAAGCCACGCCGACCGTCGCGGCCACCAGCAGGGCGTGCTCGCCGTAAATGTTGCTGAACCGCGACCAGATCACGATGCGCAGGAAGCCAATCGTGCCCAGCACCAGCCCGAGCAGGAACCCGGCGGCCAGCTCCCGGCGCATTACCAGCCACCAGCGGGCAAGGGTGACTTCGCCCAGCGCCATCGCCCGGATCACCAGCGTGGCGGCTTGCGAGCCGGCATTGCCGCCCGAGCTGATGATCAGAGGCACAAAGAGCGCGAGCACCACGGCCTTGGCGATCTCGTCCTCAAAATAACTCATCGCCGTGGCGGTGAGCATCTCGCCCAGGAACAGCACCACGAGCCAGCCGGCGCGCTTCCGCACCATCCTGCCCAGCGCGATCGTCGTGTAGGGTTCGTCGAGCGCCTCCGTGCCGCCCATCTTCTGGATGTCTTCCGTCGCCTCTTCCGCCGCCACGTCGAGCATGTCGTCGGCGGTGACGATACCGATCAGCTCCAGGTCCGGGCCGGTGACCGGCAGCGCATTGCGGTCATAACGGCGAAACACCTGCAGGGCCTTTTCCCGGTCGTCCTCGGGGCTCAGGGTCGCGAAGTTGCCGTCCATGAGCGTGGCCACGCGCGTTTCGGGCTCCGCCAGCAAAAAGCGCCGCACCCGCACATCGTCCAGCAGGCGTCCCGCCTGGTCGGTCACGTATACGATGCTCAGGGTTTCGCGGTCGACGCCATGGACGCGGATGTAGTCCAGCGCCTCGCGCACCGTCCACTCCGGGCGCACGGTCACGAAATCGAGCGTCATCATCCGTCCCACGCTGTGCGGTGGGTACGCCAGCAGTTCCTCGGAGATGCGCCGTTCCTCCGGGGAAAGCAGGCCCAGGATCTGGAGCGAGAGCTCCAACGGCAGCCGGTGCAGGAAGGCGGTGCGGTCGTCGGGCGGCAGCGCGTTCAACAGGCCGGCGGTCTGGGCCTGCGGGAGCGTGCGGAGGATCGTCTCCTTCGCCGGTTGCTCCAGGTAGGAAAAGATCGCCGCGGTCAGGTCGGGCGGGCAATGGCGGAACAGCTGCCCAAGCCTGCCCGCGGGCAGCTCGGCCAGCATCGGGGCCAGGTCCCGCGCCAAACCCTGCGCCAGCAAGGCCTTGAGGCGGACCGCATCCTTGTTGTCGAGGGCAGCGGCCACCTCGTTCTTGAAATTGCCGGGCTCGGCGGGCATCCGGCGAAAGTAGGGCCGGGCCGGCCGGTGGCAACAGCGGGCCAAACGGTTGGTCTTGACGCAGGAAACTTAAAATACTCTTGTAGTTTCCTGATTCCACCATGGCCGCCGCCGTCCCGCCCGCCCTCGACAATCCCGCCGTCGCCCGCATCGTGCGCCAGGCGCGCGAGCATTTCTTCACCCACGGCTACTCCCAGTGCACGATGGACGACCTGGCCGCCGAGCTCGGCATGAGCAAGAAGACGCTGTACGTCCACTTCGCGAGCAAGGAGGCGATCATGCGCGCGGTCATCGAGCAGCTCGGCGGCGAGGTCCGGGCCGACGCCGACTCCCTCTTCGCCAACCGCTCGCTCAGCTTCGCGGAGAAACTGCACGGCTTCGCCGAAGGCATGGTCCGCCGCCTCGCCGTGCTGGACCCGCGCACCCTCCGCGATCTCCAGCGCTTCGCGCCCGGGCTGTACGCGCTCACGGTGGAAATGCGGCAGAAGAACATCCCGTACATCTTCGGGCGTTTCATCACGGAAGGGCAGCGGGCGGGCAAGGTCCGCCCCGACGTCGACCCGATTTTCGCCGTCGAATTCTTCCTGCACGCCATGCAGGGGATGGTCTCGCCGGGCACCCTGGACCGCCTCCAGCTCGCGCCGCGCGACCTCCTGCCCCGCGCCATCGGCCTCTTTTTCGGCGGATTGCTCACCCCCGCCGGCCGCAAAGAACATGAAAAACTATTTGTCCGCTAGGGCGCCGGCCGCCGCCCTCCTGATCGCGGCCAGCCTTGGGCTGGCCGCCTGCAACCGCGCCGGCCACGACCGCCACGGCGAACTCGTGCTGTCCGGCAACTTCGAAGTGGAGGACGCCCAGCTCGGCTTCAAGGCGGCGGGCCGGGTCGTCGAACGCACCGTCCGCGAGGGCGATCGTGTCACGGCCGGGCAGCTCGTCGCCCGCCTCGACGACGCCGAGCAGCAGGCGCAGCTCGCGTTGCGGCAGGCCGAGCTCAAGGCGGCCACCGCCGCGCTCGCCGAACTCGAGGCCGGCTCCCGCCCCCAGGAAATCGCCGCGGCCGCCGCCACCGCCCGGAGCGCCGAGGCCGACCGCGACCGCGTGCGCCTCGACTTTGCCCGCCTGCAGGAACTGCGCGGCAAGGAGGTGATTTCCGAACGGGATTTCGAAGCGGGCCAGGCCCAGCTCAAGGTGGCGGAGGCCCGCGTGGCCGAGGCCACCGAAAAACTCGCCCTCGTGCGGGAGGGTCCGCGAAAGGAGACCATCCAGCAGGCCCGGGCACGCGTCGAACAAGCCCGCGCGGCGGTGAACCTGGCCTCCACCCAGGTGGACAACACCCGGCTGCATTCGCCCCTCGCCGGCACCGTGCTTTCCCACAACATCGAACCGGGTGAATTCGTGTCCCCGGGCACGCCGGTCGTGACCGTCGCCGACACCGCGCGGCTCTGGGTGCGCGCCTATCTCGACCAACCGGACCTGGGCCGCGTGCGCCACGGCCAGAAGCTGGTCGTGCGCACCGACAGCTTCCCCGGGCGCGATTTTGAGGGCGTGGTGGGCTTCATCGCCTCCGAGTCCGAGTTCACGCCCAAGACGGTGCAGACGCCGAAAGAGCGCGTGAAACTGGTTTTTCGGATCAAGGTCGATGTCGCGAACCCGAAGGACGAGCTGAAGCCGGGCATGCCCGCCGACATTGTGGTCCCGGCGGCGGAGTGACCGTCGCGCCCGACCCATGCCCGCTCCCGCGATACATGCCGCCGGCCTGGGCCGGGATTTCGGCCGGCTGACGGCCGTCGCGGCGCTCGACCTGACAGTCACGGAAGGTGAAATCTTCGGGCTCGTCGGGCCCGACGGCGCCGGCAAGACGACCACCATGCGCATGCTGACCGGCATCCTGCCCCCGACCCGGGGCAGCGGCCGCGTGGCGGGCTTCGACGTCGTCGCGGACCGCGAACCCCTGAAGGAGCACATCGGCTACATGAGCCAGCGTTTCGGCCTCTACCCCGATCTCACGGTCGCGGAGAACATCGATTTCTACGCCGACATCTACGGCGTCGCGTCCGCCGGGCGGGCGGAGCGCACCGAGCAGTTGCTCGCCTTCAGCAACCTGACGCCCTTCAAGCACCGGCTCGCCGGGAACCTGTCGGGCGGCATGAAGCAGAAGCTCGGCCTCGCCTGCGCGCTCATCCACACCCCGCGGGTGTTGTTCCTGGATGAACCCACCAATGGCGTCGACCCGGTCTCCCGGCGCGACTTCTGGCGCATCCTCTACCAACTCGTGCGCGACGGCGTGACGCTCTTCGTGTCCACGTCCTATCTCGACGAAGCCGAACGCTGCAACCGGCTCGCGCTCCTGCACGAGGGCCGCCTCCTCGGGCTCGGCACGCCCGACGAGGTGAAGGCGATGATGCCGGGCACGCTGCTCGAGCTGCGGACCGATGCCCCGCGCCGCACCGCCGCCCTGCTGCGGGAGCAGCTGCCCGACGCGATCGTCGGCTTGTTTGGCGATCGCGTGCACCTCGCAACGCGGGACGCGCGCGCCGCCGAAGCCCGGGCCCGCGAGCTCGTGCAGTCGGCCGGCTTCACCCTCGTTTCGCTGCGCCCGATCGAGCCTTCGCTCGAGGACGTCTTCGTTGCCGTCCTGGCCCAGCGCCAGTCCGCGCCCTCCCCCGCCCCGTGATGCGCCACCCGCCCGCCAGCGCCGAGAACGTGATCGAGGTCCAGGACCTCGAGCGGCGCTTCGGCACGTTCAAGGCCGTCGCCGGCGTGTCCTTCGCCGTGCGCCGCGGCGAGATCTTCGGCCTGCTCGGGCCCAATGGCGCCGGCAAATCGACGACCATCCGGATGCTCACCGGCCTGCTCCAACCGACGGCGGGCCGCGGCCGCGTCGCGGGCTTCGAGGTCGGGCGCGAGACGGAGCAGATCAAGACGCGCATCGGTTACATGAGCCAGAAGTTCTCGCTCTATGACGAGCTCACCGTCGAGGAGAACATCGATTTCTACAGCGGCATCTATCGCCTCCCCCGCGCCAAGAAAACCGAGCGGAAGGAATGGGTGCTCGCCATGGCCGGCCTCCGCGACCACCGCCGCTCCCGGACCTCCGAGCTCTCGGGCGGATGGAAACAGCGCCTGGCCCTCGGGTGCGCCGTGTTGCACGAGCCGCCGGTCCTGTTCCTCGACGAACCCACCTCCGGCGTCGATCCCAACAGCCGCCGGCTGTTCTGGGACCTCATCTATTCGCTGTCGGGCGAAGGCGTGTCGGTGCTCGTGACGACGCACTACATGGAGGAGTCGGAGTACTGCGACCGCCTGGGCATTGTCTACCGCGGGTCGCTCATCGCGCTGGGAACCCCGCGCGAGCTCAAGACGAAGCACATGCCGGAAACGGTGCTCGAACTCGACTGCGACCGGCCCAACGACGCGATGCTCGCGATCGAGCGCGCGCCCGCGGTCAAGGAGGTCGCGCTGTTCGGCCGGGGCCTGCACGTGGTGACCGTCGATGCCAAACTCGCCGAAACCCAGATTCGGGAAATCCTCGCGGGCGGCGGCTTCCGGCTCGCCCGCCTCGAGCGCATCGTGCCGACGCTCGAGGACGTGTTCGTCTCGCTGATCGAGGCGCACGACGAAGCCGCCGGGCGGCAGGAGGAGGTACGCCAATGAATGCCCGGCGCCTCTTCGCCGTCGCGCGCAAGGAGTGGCTGCACATCCGCCGCGATCCCCGCAGCCTGATCCTCGCCGTCGGCATCCCCATGCTGATGCTGTTCATGTTCGGCCACGCCCTCACCCTCGATGTGGACCGCGTACCGTTCGTGGTCTGGGACCAGGGCCGCAGCGTCGAGAGCCGCGAGTACACCGCGCACTTCACCGCCACACGCTATTTCGACTTCCAGGGCAGTGTGGACAGCTACGCGGACGTCGAGCATGCGATCGACACCCGCCGGGCCATCCTGGCGATCATCCTGCCGCCGGACTTCGGCGCCCGCATCGCGGGCCGGCGCGATGCGCCCGTGCAGGCCATCGTGGACGGCACCGATTCGAACACCGCCGGCCTCGTCCTCGGCTATACGCAGGCGGTCACGTCCGCCTTCAACCAACAGGTGGTGCTGGACCAGATCCGGCGCATTGCGGGGCGGGAGCCGGTCCCGGCGCTCGAGCTGCGCCCGCGCATCTGGTTCAACGCCGACCTCGAGAGCCGCAACTTCATCGTCCCCGGCATCATGGCCGTGATCATGGGCCTCATCGCGGCGCTGCTGACCTCGCTGACCATCGCGCGGGAATGGGAACGCGGCACGATGGAACAGTTGATTTCCACCCCCGTGAAGCCGGCCGAGCTGATCCTCGGCAAGCTGCTGCCTTACGCCGGCATCGGCCTGGCGAACATGGTGCTGGCGGTGCTGATGGCGGTTTTTCTCTTCCACGTGCCCCTGCGCGGCAGCGTGCCGCTGCTGTTCGGGGTCGGCCTGGTGTTCGTGGTCGGCACCCTGGCGCAAGGCGTGCTCATCAGCACCGTGGCTCGCCAGCAGCTGCTCGCGAGCCAGATGGCGATGATCTCGACCTTCCTGCCGGCCTTCCTGCTTTCCGGGTTCGCCTTCGCCATCGCCAACATGCCGCTCGCGGTCCAGGTCATCACCTACATCGTGCCGGCGCGATACTTTGTCGCCCTGGTAAAGGGCATCTTCCTGCGGGGCGTCGGGCTGGAAATCCTCTGGGGTGACGCCCTTTTTCTCGTCGTCTTCGCCCTGGTGGTGATCGGCGTGTCGATCCGCAAGACCCGCAAAACCCTCGCCTGACCATGTGGGAACGCATCCTCACCATCCTGCGCAAGGAGTTCCGGTCGGTCCTCCGCGACCCGCGCATGCGGCTGGTCATCATCGGCGTCCCGATCATCCAGACGCTGGTCTTCGGTTACGCGGTTTCGCTGGACGTCCGGCATGTGAAACTGGTCGTGATCGACCGGGACGACACGCCCGCCAGCCGTGATCTCGTCGCCCGCTTCACCGGCTCGGCTTATTTTGACGCGGTGGCGCGCCTGCAGGATGAGCACGCCGCCCGCCGGATGATCGACGCGGCGAAGGCCGCGGCCATCCTGCAGGTCAACGCCGGATTCCAGCGCGAGCTGCAGGGCGGCCGCACCGCCACGGCCCAGCTCATCGTGGACGGCTCCGATTCGAACACCGCGCGCTTCGTCGTCAACTACGCGGGCCAGATCGCCGCCACCGCGAACAGCGAGCTGCTGCTGGAGCGCATGGAACGCCAGGTCGGCCGCCCGCCGGTGACGGCCCGCATCGCGCTGCAGCCCCGCGCGTGGTTCAACGCGGACCTCGAGAGCCGCAATTTCTTCCTGCCCGGCATCATTGCCATGCTGGTCATGCTGGTGGGCCTGATGTTGACCAGCATGGCCATCGTGCGCGAGCGGGAGGCCGGCACGATCGAGCAGGTGATGGTGACCCCGATCCGTCCCGTGGAGTTCATCCTCGGCAAATGCGCGCCGTTCGCGGTGATCGGTTTCGTCAACACGGCGATGGTGACGGCCATCGCACTGCTCTGGTTCGGCATCCCGTTTCGCGGGAGTTTCCCGCTGCTCCTGCTGGGCGTCGCGCTGTTCCTGCTGAGTACGCTCGGGATCGGCCTGTTCATCTCCACGGTCTGCAGCACCCAGCAGCAGGCGATGATGACGACGTTCTTCTTCTTCTTCCCGGCCATGCTGTTCTCTGGTTTCATCTTTCCCATCGCGAACATGCCGGCGGCGGTCCAATGGCTGAGCCTGCTCGACCCGCTGCGCTACATGCTGGTGATCGTCCGCGGCATCTTTCTCAAGGGCGTGGGCTTCGAAACCCTCTGGACCCAGTTCGCCGCGCTGCTCTGCATCGGCACGGTCGTGATGACCTTCGCGATCGGCCGCTCCCACAAGACGCTGCAGTAGGAACAACCGATACCGGTGAACCGGGACGATTCGGTGGGGACCAAGCTTCGGCGAGAAATCTCGGACCACCACAAGGTGGAACGCGCCGACCCCAGCGCGTTGCGGCGAAGCCGCTCCGGGCCAGCGCCTTGGGGTCAAGTCGCTCCACCTTCTGTTGCGTGGTCCCGGCTCAGCTGCCGCCGGCGGGCGCGGAGCCGTCCGAGGCCGCCGGGCGGGTCGGCAGCGATGCGACGTGCAGGGTCTGGGTGGGAAACGCAAACGCGAGCCCCCGGGCCTCGACGGCACGCATGATCGCGAGATTGAGTCGCTGGCGAAGCGCCATGTGTTTCACGAAGTCGGGATCCTTGGTCACATAGACGATCCAGAGGTCGAGCGAGGACGCATTGAAGTCGCGGAACCAAACGTGCGTGTCGGGCTGGTTGATTTCCGGCTCCGCCGCGATCAACCGGCGGATGTCCGCGACAATGCCCTCCAGCTGCTCCGGGCGGCTGTCATAGGTGAGGCCGATAACCTGCTCGACCCGCCGCGCCGCGAACCGGGAAAGATTGGTGACGATCTCCGCCGCGACCGTCTTGTTCGGGATCACAATCAGCGACTTGTCGACGGCACGCAGCTTGGTGGAACGCAGGCCAATATCCTCCACGCCACCCATCACCGGCCCGATCTTGACGAACTCACCGATCCGGAAGGGCTGGTCGATGGCCACGACGATGGAGCCGAAGACGTTGGCCAGCGTATCCTGCGCCGCGAGGGCGAAGGCCAGGCCGCCGATGCCGAGGCCGGCCAGCAGCGCCTTCACGTCGTAACCGAGGCTCTGCACGACCATGAGCACGCCGAACACGACAAAGAGCGTGATCAGCGTCTTCTTGATCCACGGCATGAACGCCGCGACGCCCAGGTTGCGTCCCGCGGCAATTTCCTGGGCATGGTCCAGCAGCGCGCCCAAGGCGCGCGACAGGCCCCAGAAGATCGCGAGCGAAAACGCCACGGTCGAGCCGTACGCGACCGCGCGGTCGCTTGCTTCCGGGAGCTTGAGCACCTGCAGGGCCCCGAAAATGCCGCCCAGCATGATGAAGACCGACGCCGGCGCCTCGAGCGCCGGGAACAGCTTGTCGTCGAAGGTCGTCTGGGTTTTCGACGCCAGTTTCTTCAAATAGTGGAAAAATATCCCGGTGACGACCCGGCGCAGGAGGAGCGCAATGACGAGGAACATGAACGCGACCACATAGTGCGTGAGGGTGTTTTCGCTGCTGCGGACATCGAACATCTCGAGGACGGAGTCGACGAGGTGCTCCAGCAGGTCGGGCGGCCGGGGCCCGGCGGGCACGACCGTGACCGCCGCCGCCGCCTGCGTGTTGGTGGCCTGTTGCGCGGAGCCCGCCGCCGGGGCGGCGGCGGTGGCGTCCTCCGCCAGGCCCGTCAGCCGGACCAACGTGAGGAGAAAAACAAAACGGATCAGTTTCATACGAACGGACACTGAACCGAGCGCGGCGGGCCTTGTCAAAGTCTTCGCAGCCGGGCCCTTCCCTACAAACGACCCCGGAGGTTTCCACCCACTCCCCGCTTGCCCCGGGCGCGCGGCCCGCCCCAAACTCCGCCGCCATGACGCTTCCGATCGCCGCAATGTTCAGCCCCATGCCATGGTGGGCCTGGGCTGGTTTTCTCGGCTTCGTGGCGCTCATGCTGGCCCTGGACCTGGGGGTGTTCAATCGCCGGGCCCATGTCGTCACGCTCAAGGAGGCGCTGGCCTGGTGCGCGGTCTGGTTCGGCCTGGCGATGGCCTTCAACCTCCTGATCGCGCTCAAGATGCCGGACGCGGCCACGAGCCGGCCGGCGCTGGAGTTCTTCACCGGCTACATCGTCGAGCTGTGCCTGAGCGTCGACAACGTCTTCGTCTTCATCGTCATCTTCCAATACTTCCGGGTCGATCCGAAACACCAGCATCGCGTCCTCTTTTGGGGCATTCTCGGCGCCGTGGTGATGCGAGCGCTCTTCATCTTTGCGGGCATCAGCCTGATCAACGCCTTCCACTGGATCATTTACCTGTTCGGCGCCTTCCTCGTCTTCACCGGCATCAAGCTGGCGCTGCCCAAGAAGGACGACGACTTCGAGCCGGAGGACAATCCCGCCGTGAAGCTCGCCCGGAAATTCCTGCCGGTCACTGACCATTTCCAGGGCGGAAAGTTCTTCACCACCATCGACGGCCGGCGCCATGCCACGCCGATGTTTCTGGTGCTGCTCATTGTCGAGACGACCGACGTGATGTTCGCGCTCGATTCCATTCCCGCCGTGATCGCCATCACGCGCAACGAGTTCATCGTCTTCACGTCGAATATCTTCGCGATCCTCGGCCTGCGCTCGCTCTATTTCGCGGTCTCGGGCGTGATGCAACTGTTCCGCTACCTGAACATCGGCCTGGCCCTCATCCTCTGCTTCGTCGGCCTCAAGATGCTCGCCTCAAGCTGGGTGAAAATCGAGATCCACGTCTCGCTCGGCATCATTGGCACGGTCCTGGCCGCCTCCATCCTGGCGTCGGTGCTGTTTCCGGCGGCGCGGAAGGAGAAGGAAAAGTAACCGCGGCGGCGAA
>DASZPS010000219.1:0-9454 GCA_035549955.1 Lacunisphaera sp.
GATCCTTCTCGTTGCTCAGGATGACGGGTAGTGGGTCCATTGCAGTCTGATGTAGGGTCGGACCTTGGTCCGACCTCGCGCATGAGGTGGGCGCAAGCGCCGACCCTACATTCAAATCACCGCGAAAGAACCAAATGGACCCACTACCCGATGACGGAGCCGGGGGATTTGTTTTTGTCCAGGCATTGCCGGCTACGACAGTTTTGAAACCGCTCTAGCCCGCATATTTCACACTCAGAGGTGTGAAACATGCGCCCTGGCGGGCCGACCTTGTCGGGGCGCGCCGCGACAAAGTCGCTCCGCCCGAGGGCGGACGGACATTTTGGTGATTGGATCGTTCATGACTGTGAAATGTCCGGGCTAGCCTTCATCCGGAACCATCCAGGCCGCCTAACGGCTACGCTACGTTAAGAGCTCCGCCTGATTGGCTCCGCGGGGGGTTGCGGGGGTCGGCTAATCGCCGACGGGCAACCGGGTCTTACTGCTTCCAGCGGCAATTAGCCGCTCCCCGGAACCAAATCCGGAGCCGATTAGGCGGAGGGGAGGTTAAAGCGCAGCCGTTAGGCGGAGCATTAGTGGTAATCCCTCTGACGGTTTGACACAGCACTAGTCGGCCATGGCGCGGCAGGCGGCGGCGCAGAGCCGGCAGGCCTTCACGCATTCCTCCATTTGGCCGACCTTTTCGCAGTCATCGGCGCAGGCTTCGCAGATCGTGGCACAGATTCCGCAGGTCAGGTGATGGCGGCCAGAGCCGCGAATCATGAAGTTCGCGGAGGTCCGGCAGATGTTGGCGCAGTCCGCCATGAGCGTCAGGTGTTCCTGGTCGGCGTGTTTGCCGCCGATCTTCAGGCAGTGCTGGAAGATCGTCTTCTCGCACATTTCGTAACAATCGGAGCAGGCGGCGATGCAGTCGCGCATGGCCTGGTCCTCGATTTCGGGTGACGCATGGGTAGTTGGCATGCCGGCACGTTAACGGGCGCGGCGGCCCCCAGCCATCGGGTTGCCTGCCCGGCGGACCATCGGGAAGGCGACTGACCGTGATGGAAGGAAAACCGCGGCATTCGCCGGGCACCGGGAACCACGCTTCGCCGGCGGCTGACCATGGGACGAACGACAACCCTCAAATTCGAAATGCCATGAACCAATCAAAGACCAAAATTCCGCTCGCCCTGGCCTGCGGCCTCGCGCTGCTGGCCCTCCCGGCCGCCAAGGCCAATGAAGGCGCGGACAAATTCAAGATGATGGATAGCGACGGCGACGGTCGCATCACCCGGGCCGAGCACGCCGCCGGCGCGCACACGATGTTCGGCAAGATGGACGCCAACAACGACGGCATCGTCACGGCCGAGGAGATGGACGCCAGCCATCACGAGCAAAAGTCGAGCAAACTGAAATTCTGGGAAAAGAAGGACAAGGACATGAAGTCCTCGGCCGAGAAGATCAGCGTGATCGACACCAACCATGACGGCCAGCTCACCCGGGCCGAACATGAAGCCGGCTCCGAAGCCATGTTCACCAGGATGGACACGAATAACGACGGGGTCCTCTCCAAGGATGAATGTGAGGCCGGCGAGGACTTGAAGAAGAAGTAGGCGGCGTTAGGTCGGATCGAAGTCATCCCGCGATCTGGAAGGAGCGCGGGATTTTTTTGCGACGGGCTCCAAGCCAGGGAATCGTGAAAACTGAAAAGCGTGAAATCCTAAGTTAGCAACTGGGTCTAGCTGCGCACCTGCCGCGCGCGGACTCAGATTTCAAGATTTAGGATTTCACGCTTTTCAGTTTTCACGATTCCCGGCTTGCCCCGCCGCGCCAGCGCCAACATGGCGAGCGCCAGCGTGAACCACAGGGAAGGCGCGCCGCCACCGCCACCCGCGGATCCACCGCTACCCCCGGTTGGCGCGGGCGGCGGCGGGGTCGGTGTGACAGGCACGGGTGGCGTGGGATCCGAGGGCGGGGGCGGGGCAGGAGTGGCCGGCGCGGGCGGCGTCGGAGCCGGCTGTGCAACTGAAACCCGCGCGAATGATCCCTGGCTGAGGTTGAAATAAGTGCCGCTGCCGGACACTTCGCGCCGCACCGCGCGGACCATGTAGATGAATTCGCCCACGGGCGCAGTCACGTCGGTATGGCTGGTGGACATCACCGGTGAGTCGGTGACGCGCGAGAACGGCCCGCCGTCGCTCGTGGCGCGATACACGTGGTAGCCGGCGGCCGCATCCGGGGACGCGGTCCATGACAGCACGGGCGGTCCGGCGCCCGGGGCAACGGTCACGGGGCCGGGTGGCGCGACCACCTGCATGCGCAACGTCGGGTCCCCCATCAGCGCAAGGTGGATGCCGCGGGTTTCGAGGTTCACCTGGTTGCCATAGAGCGTGGAATTGTTCTGGCTCAGCCGGATGCCGTAACCGATCGGCTCGCCCATGGCCATGTGGTGCAGGAAAAGGTGCGGACGACCCGCCCAGGCGGCGGTCAGTCCGTAGTCGGGCGCGGCGAGAGCGGCCCGCATGATGTTGTCCGACTTCGACCAGTCGACCAGCCGGCTCCCAAAAAGCAGGTAGAACGTGCCCCGGGCCCTCTGGTCCACGAGATCAACCGACCACACGTCAAAATACTGCCCATGCAGGCCGAGGCTGCTGATGAGGTCATTGTCGCCGCCCCCGGCCCCGTAAACCCACAGCCAGTCGGCGCCAGTCAAACGCGCCAGCCAGCGCTCCGTCGCGGGACTCTTGTCCTCGACGTTCGCGGAGGTCATCCGCCCCGGCCCGAGGAGCGCCGGGAACGTGCGATAGGCGATCGCCCCGAACGCTTCGCCGTTGGCATCGCCAAACCGGTCGCCGACCAGCGCTCGCGCCGCCACGCGTCGCACGGCGTGCCGGAAATCGTGGTCTTTGCCGAGATAGCGCCGGAGCAATTCGGTTTCGGTGGGGAACGGCGTGACGCTCCGGGTGCCGGGCATGTCCGCGAAATCGATCCGGCCCACCATCAACTCCACATCCGACGGGATCCGGTCCTGGTCCAGGACACCGTCGCTGTTCACGTCGGTCCAGTTGCCATCCATGTCCCCGTAGTAGGCATCGGTGGGCATCGGCCGCTGGCCATGGCCGTCGAGATTGAGGTGACCGGAAAACGCCACGGCCACGTGGCCAAGCAAGAGCACCGCCCGGGTGTTGGCCGGGTCCGCCTGATAGTCGCTGCGGATGACCTGGCGCACGACCGCCGGTGGATCCTGGCGGCTGACATCATGCCGCGACACCATCCAGCCATCTCCGACCAGGTCGCTCACCAGCCGGTCGATTTCCACGGCCAGCGAACCGGCGAAGACCTGGTCGACAATCAGGATGACCCGGCCGCGACCGTCGACGACCGGCAGGTCGATGCCGGAGGCCACGTACCCATGTCCGGTGTAGCCCGCGCCCTGGCGGATGATCTCGTATTCATACAACTGGCCGACGGTGACATTCGCGTCGGTGTACGCGCTGGCATTGCCGGGCAAATTGACCAGAGGTGACCAGGCGCCGGCATTCCCTTGCTTGCGAGAAATGGCATAGCCGTTTGCCATCGCGGGGCCCGCCGTCCAGGCCAGGGTAATTTGCGGTGGCGCCGACTGGACGGTGGCAGTCGCCTGCACCGCATAGGCCGAATCGACGGCCGCATTGGCCATGGACGGAAGCCAGCTGGCGAGCAGCAACCCGCCCAAGGCGCGGACGAAACAGCGGCGAGAATTGGCGGTGGCCGGATCCATGCGTCGGGAACAAGTCTCGTCGGCGATGCGCCCGCGGTGCGCCGGCCAGAGCCGTTGCCTAGTCACACATGGTTTGGCAGCAGTCGGCGCAGTGCCGGCAGGCCCGGGCACAGGCATCCATTCCGCCCACCCGTTCGCAATCTTCGGCGCAGGCGCTGCAGATTTCGGCGCATAGGCGGCAGGCCAGGAGATGGCGATCGGATCCCCGGATCATGAAATCCGCCGCCGTGCGGCAGATCTGGGCGCAGTCCGCCATCAGGGTCAGCAGAGCCGCGCCCACGTATTTTCCCCCGATGGGCAGGCAGAGTTGGTACACGGTTTGGGCGCAAATATCATGGCAGCTGGAGCACGCTTCGATGCAGCCGGCCAGGTTGTGGCCATCGAGGTCAGGGTGACTTTGGGATGCATGCATAGAGTTGGCGAAAAATATCCCACCCCCCCGAGCCGGGCCAGTGGGCGTTGTCCTCCTAGTGGTCTGGATAACTCCCCAACCACCGCGGCAGGGAAATCCTGACTCGGCCAGGGGCTTGATGGTTAGCGATTTGATGGCCCCAGCGCCCTCGATTTGGGAATCGCGGTTTCGCTCAAATTACAATCTCTTCGATAATTAATTATCGATAAGCGATAATAAACTATTGACTAACATAAATCCCCCGCGATGGTGAAAGCCGTAACTCTTCCCCGCCATGAACCCATCCAACGAAACCCGACTCCGCAAAATCGAGCGAGCCAGTACGCTTATCCGAACGGCCATCTCGGCTCTCTATGTCCCCGTCGCAATCATCACCGTAGCCTCCACCGTCGCCGTTGTCGCGGGCTGGTCCGCGCACATCAGCTACGAGGGCCAGGTCTTCATCCCGTCCGCCTTGCCCTTGTCGTCGCGCCTCATCCTCGCGCTGGCGGTGCTGGCAGCCGGCGCCGTCGCCGCCAAGGGGTTGTTTCACCTCCGACGCCTGGCCGGCAACTACACCCGGCGCGAAATCTTCACGACCGATTCGGCCCGGCAGATCCGGGACTTCGGCGTCAGCTGCATGTTGTGGGGCGTCGTGAAGGTCGTCTGGGCGTTCCTGCCGCTCTTAGTCTCCGTGCATCGGATGAGCGTCTACAGCACGTCGATCGATCCGATTCTCATGGGCGCAGTCATCGTGGGAATCTCCTGGTTCGCCGAAATGGCTGCCGCCCTGCGCGAGGAAAACGAGCTGACCATCTAACCGGAGATCATCGCCATGCCCATTGTCGTGAACGTCGATCTCATGCTCGCCCGGCGCAAGATGCGCCTGAACACCCTCGCGGAAAAAGTCGGAATCACGCCGCAGAACCTCTCGGTCCTCAAGACGGGCCGCGCCAAGGCCATCCGTTTCAGCACCCTCGAGCAACTATGCGTGGCACTCGAATGCCAGCCGGGCGACATCCTCTCGTTTGAGGCGGGTGCGACACCCGCGTCCGAGGGAGTCGCCGAACCTGCGGGCGGGGAAGTCATGTAGCCGGGTTCGCTGACCCTGCCCGAATCCGAAGGTGTTGCGCTCCAAGCGCAGCGACCCCGGCTACAACGATGCTTTTTCGGCGCCCGGGCAATCGGCCCGGGGGTGCCACCGGGAAACGCCCCGGGCAACCGGCCGACCGGGAGAATGACTAACCTTCGTATGAAAACCTCCAAATCCATCCTTTCCGTTGCCCTTGCGGCAACCCTCGCCTGTCTCGTCCAAGCCAGTCCCGAATTGAGCCGGAGCGACCGACAGTTCTTCGAAAAAGCCGCCAAGTCCGGCATGAAGGAAGTCGCCGTGTCCGAAGCCGTCATGTCCAACCTCACTTCCCCCGGCATCCGGGAGTTCGCCCGGACGATGTCCCAGGACCACGCCAAGGCCAACGAAGAGCTCAAGGCCCTGGCCATGAAGAAGGGCGTGACGCTCCCCGCGCCGGACCCGAAGCCGATGAACAAGTGGAGCAAGAACACCAAGGACACCGACGACGAGTACATCGCGGAAATGGTCGATGATCACAAGGACGCGGTGGACCTGTTCGAAAAGGCGGCCAAGTCCGACGATCCCGATATCGCGGCCTTCGCCCAGAAGACGCTGCCGACCCTGCGCCATCACCTCGAGATGGCCAAGATGCAGAAGAAGGCCAACTGAGTTCGCCCGCATCCGCGCATCGACGCCCGCCTGCCGGCGGGCGTTTTGTTTGCCATTCCTTGCGGCGGCGGTTCTCAACCGGCCCTCCGCCCGGGCTGCCGGTTCGCCGGATGCTGGGAGCAGGCTGCTGCCCGGTGGCGCCACCTCGGCCGGTGCGCTACGGTGTCACCATGAAGACTTCCCGCCCATTGCTTCTCGCCGCCGGCTTCGCCTTCGCGATGGCCGTCGCCTACCCGCAGGTCCCGCCCATCAGTCCGAATACGACGCCGCCGCCCGAAGGGACGCCCGCACCGGCCGTGCCGGGAATGCCCGACCACCCGGTCCCTGACGGCAAGGCCACCTTGTCGGGACCCAGCCACGCGTCCGAATCGTTTCGCGCGGCCGATACCGACCTCGACGGCAAAATCTCGCTCGACGAATTCGTCGCCATGCGGTCGTCGAGTCCAGGCCCGGGCACCCGGTCGAGTCGCAACGGCAGCCCGCGCGCGGATGACCCCGCGCCGGCGACCCGCGCGCGTAACACGCCGGACGCCTTCCGCCAGCTTGATGTCAACAAGGATGGCTATCTCGATCCTTCCGAGTTTGCCGCCTTTTCGCTGGGCGAAAGCTCCGGTTGAGGGCGACGCGGGGCGTGCCAGGGCCTTGGCTTGCGAACGAGGCGGCCGTGAAAAAAGGCGCGGCTGATCGCCGCGCCTTTTTGCGAGTCGAGCGGGCTGGAGCCTACGCCCCGCGACGCCGCTGGCTCTTGCCGACGGCGCGCTGGATGCGGCCGCCCACTTCCTGGGCAACGCCTTTGGCCTGCATGCGGGGGCTGCGCACCGCGCGGCCAACGGCCTGACGTGTCTTGCCGCCCGCGACATTTCCGGCTCCACGGGTCCGATTGATGGTACTGGCTTTCATGATGGTAGTTGAGGGGTTGATGATTGCCTAACCTAGGCCTGACCTCGCCAGAGGCTTCGCGTTCCCTTTTCGATTTTGCCGTCGTCGTCGCGCCATTCGGGAATCATCGCATGACCGGGGCGGGGATTGGCCCGGTGGCTCGGTCGGGTTTTGCCGGACGAACAGCCGCCGCGGGTGACAGGTCGGAGGTTATGGGCATCCGCCCATCTCAAACCAACTCACTCCCATGAAAAACCAATCCTCCCGATTCCTCGTCATTGTTGGCGGCCTTTCACTCGCGCTGGCGCTCCCGGCCTTCGCCAGCGAAGCCGAGGACCTGTTCCACCGCATGGATGGCAACGGCGACAAGAAGGTGACCACGATCGAGCACGCGACATTCGCGGAAAACCAGTTCAAGCAGGCTGATGCGGACTACGACGGCAAAGTGAGCGCGGCCGAATGCGAATCCGCCGCCACGACGGACAAGAAGAAGGTCGACAAACAGGCGACCGTGACCCACATGCGCCTCGTCGACACCGATGGCGACGGCCAGATCAGCCAGGCGGAGAACACCGAATACGCCCGGAAGTCATTCGTCCGCGCGGACCGGAACAGCGACGGCGTCCTGACCGAGGACGAGTTCGAGAAGTTCTACCATGCCACGAAAGAGGAGCTGAAGAAGGACTAATGAGTTTCGCCGATTGGACTGACTATGCAATTGAGTTCATTTTCAGACTGGGACCGGTTGCACCAAATGGTGGAGCGCGTTGCTCCTCAACGCGCTGAGGACGTCCGCTGCGAAAGAAGCGCCCTGGGGAGCAGGTCGCTCCACCTCCAACTGAATTGTTCCTGCTCAAGAGGGGACCATCGTTTCCGGAGGTTTGGCTCCCCTCTCGAGCCCGAACCATGAAATAGCAGGTGGAGCGACTTGACCCCAAGGCGCTGGCTCGGAGCGGCTTCGCCGCAACGCGCTGAGGTCAGCGCGTTCCACCTTTTGGTGGTCGTCGATTTCCAGATCGACGACAGGGCGTCGGGGTGCCCCTCGACCGGCGCGGGATCCTGAGCTCTCGAACGGGGAAACCGAGGCCCGCCCATTGAATAGTTCGGGCCTCAGGCGGCTTGGGCCGCGAGATGCGCTGATCGCCAACGGTGGGATCGGGTCCAGCACGGGTGGCTGGCATGGCAGGCCACCCGGTGGCGGGTGGAGGTGACGCCGGCTAGAGTTAAAACCAAACTCCCTGCCAATACCCAACCCCCACCTACCATGAATCGTTCACATCCATTTACCGGGCTGGTGATCGCTGCCGGCCTCACTCTCCTCGCCGGAATGGCGACGGCGCAAAGTTCATCCAGCAGCGCGACGGGCACTCCCGCGTCCAATCCCAACCGCGCCACCCCGCCGGCCTCCGCCGGCATTCCGGGCAAAACGACCAGTGGTCCCCTGACCTCCGGCGGCGGTGTGGATGCTTCGCGCGGCGGCACCAGCTTTTCCGGGATGACGGCCGACAGCCAGGTCGGCGCCCAAAACGGCCTGAGCTTTGACAGCGTCGACACCGATCACGACGGACGGATCTCCCTGTCGGAGTACAGCCAGTCTTTGCTGCTCGTGCCAGGCCAGTCATCCACCCGGAGCGCCACCTCCGGCGCAGGCGGAACGGCCGCCACCCCGGCCAATCCCGACAATTCCACCGGTGGTCGCAGCGGTGCCACCACGGGCGTCGCTGGGGGCGACCAAGCCGCGCTGAATCCGGCCGAACAATTCCGCCAGATCGACGCGAATGCCGACGGGTTTCTCAGCCGCGAAGAACTGACTACCGTACCCGGCAATCGCTCCGCCCAGACGCCCCGGCAGTGACGTCACGTTCGGGTGCTTCCGGCCAGTCGCCCGATGCCCCTTTTGCTCGGGTAGGCGGGCCGGGAACCGCCCCGATGTCCGTTGACCGGCGGAACGGGTAGCTTGCAGGCATGAAACCCCGGTTTTCTTACTCCCATTGGCTTGTCCTGTTATGTGTGTCGGTTGTGCCTGGAGCCGGCCTTTTGGCCCAAGGTGGCGCGGCGCCAGACAAGGCGCGCCCACCCGAATCGAGATCAGAGCCGGCCGCGCCGAGCCCACCCAAGGTCGGCGCCGCGCATTCAGCAACCGTCCCCGCGCCGGAACACGCCGCCGCCAAAGACGAGTTCGGGCAGATCGACACCGATCACGACGGCCGGATTTCTGCGGTGGAATACGGCGCTTCGCCGCGCGAAGCCCTGGATCGGGTTGCGGACGGAAAACGGGCCGGCGCGGTGGGGCTCACGGGCGGCTTCGACCTGGCCCGCAATGAAGGGCGGCCGGAGCGGTCCCGGTTCTTTCGCCGCTTGGACACCGATCACGACGGCTACATCAGCCGCCGCGAATTGAGCGGCAATCCGTAGGGGCGCAGTCTTGCTGCGCCCAATCCCGGCTTGCCGGGATTCCTCTGGCCATGTGGGGACCGGGCTGGGTCAGTCCATGCGGACGCGACCGGGAACCATCGAGCAAGTTCGACCCCTACAGAAAACGATCCGGATTCCGCGCTGCGCGCGGAATGGGCGCAGCGAGGGCTAGGTGCCACACATCGCTGACACTTTAGGTGCCACACATCGCTGACAGATTGGTTGGGTGATCTGGCAAAGATCGGGGAGGGTTTGGGAGGGGCGTCAGCCCCTCCCACTCTTGGGCGGA